>CBIHLQ010000010.1:0-129120 GCA_966210885.1 uncultured Pseudomonas sp. | reverse complement strand
CCTCGCGCTAAAACAGGCTCCGGCGCGGTCGCGATGAAACGGCAACAGACCCTAGCCCAGCCCCGTCATCCGCGACAGCCTCAGAGCAGCCCCAATTGTTCGACGTGCGGCGCGACCATCGGTTCGGGTAAAGCCGGCAAACCCGGCAGGCGCAGCATCAACTGCTGATGGAAGCGCATGGCCAATTGCGGTGCCAGGCGGTTGTCCGAGGTATGCAGGAACACATAGGGCGTGCGCCCCTCCTCGATCCAGGCGGCGACTTTATCCAGCCAGGGCGCGATAAAGCTGTCGTTGGCGGCCAACTCTGGATGGCCGATAAAACGCAGTTGCGGCGCCTGGCTGAAGGCTGTCGGGCGCAATGGCAGGCGCGGCTTCTTGGCTTGCGCATGCAGCACCGCGGGCTCGCTCGATGCGCAGCTGAACAATGCCCGCGAATCCAGGCAGATTCGCTCCACACCCCGGTTCAGCAGTAAGCGGTTGAGCGCGCGTTCTTCCTCGCCCTTGGCGAAGAACGCCGGGTGGCGGACCTCGACGGCCAACGGCTGGCCCGCCCAGTGCTCGATAAAGCTCGCCAACTCGGCCATGCGCGACGGACCGAAGCTGGCCGGGAGCTGTAACCAGAAGGGTGCAACGCGCGCGCCCAGCGGCGTGAGCAAGTGGCGAAAGTCATCGGCGGCGCTCAGTTGCTCGCGCAGATCGCCGCTATGGCTGATATCGCGCGGCAGCTTCGCGCAGAAGCGCAAATGCGCCGGCATCTGCGCAGCCCAGCGGGCGACCGTCTCGGGCGACGGTCGGGCATAAAACGTGGTGTTGCCTTCCACCGCATTGAACACTTCGGCGTAACGCGGCAGGAAATCCACGGTGCGCGCGCCATCCGGATACAGCGAACCGCGCCAGGTGGGCTCGCTCCATGAAGGGCAACCGAGGAAATAAGGCAACATCAGGCGTAGAGATCGAGACCCAATACTTCCTGGGCACCGGCATCCTGAGCGTAGGCGGCGGTCGAACTGTAGCTGGCGATGGCTTGGGCGGCGCGGTTGCTCAGAGCTGGCTGGTAACCGCGATCGAGGGTCGCCGGCAGACTATCGCTGCTGGCGTTGGAAGCCTGTACGCGCCGCAGTTGCGGGGTCTGTTCGAAGCCTTGGCTGCTGGCCGGGGCCGCCGGTTGTTCGCGGCGTGCCTCTACCTCGCGTTGCGCTTCGCGAAAAGGCGTGACCGCCGTCCCCGAACGGGGGCCGCGATCCGGCGCAAAGGAAGGAATGGAGGCGTCGATACGCATCGGCTAGTGCTCGGCCTGGTCAGTCAACTGTGGATGGAAGTAATGGCAATCTAGCCGCCCCGGCCTGCCTTGGCAATGCGAGACATAAAACTGACGTCAGGCATGCGACGGAAGGTGTGCGGCACGGGCGCAATGGCCATTCCATACGGGCAATTCGCACAGATGTGCTCAACCCACCTGCTTGGCGACAGCGACCTTGTCGCGCAGGTACACCGGTTGCGCCTGGTCTGCCACGACCGCCTCGCCGCGCGCCCAGGCGAAGCCCGCCAGGCTGAGCAGGTCCTCGGCATGCGGCAACATGGCGGCGTCCCGCCCGATGACCTTCACCGCAAGCCGCTCTGCAAAAGCGCCCCAACCGGTGCCGGCGCCGAACCATTCGCCGCTGGCACTTCTGGGTAACTCGACCTGCTCGGGCGCCAGTACCGCTTCGACGCCCTGCAAACGCATCTCGCCGTTCTCGGCGCGGTAACAGCCCCAATAGACCTCATCCATCCGCGCATCGATCGCCGCGGCCACTTGCATGGCGGCGTGCTCGCGCTGGGCGCGCTGGGCCAATACCGCCAGGTTGGAAATCGGCAGCACCGGGCGATCCAGGGCGAAAGCCAGGCCCTGGACCACGCCAACGGCAATGCGCACGCCGGTGAAAGCACCCGGGCCACGGCCGAAAGCGATGGCATCCAGCGCCGACAAGGGCACGTCGGCCTCGGCCAGCAGCTGCTTGATCATCGGCAGCAGACGTTGCGCATGCAGACGCGGAATCACTTCGTAATGGCTGATCACCTTGCCGTCGTGCAGCAAGGCGACGGAGCAAGCTTCGGTCGCGGTATCCAGGGCCAGCAGAGTGGTCATCGTTATTCAGGCAGATTGACGAGTGGGCGGGCATTAAAACGGCTTGAGGCTTTTTTTTCCAGCCTAATCATTAGGGCCTGTCGCCATTTGGGTAAGAGGTGCCGGGCGCTGCTCCCGTAGGGTGGGTTAGCGGCGCGAAGCCAGTCCTCCAGGCGCAGATGCAGGTCGTGCGCCGCGTAACCACCAGGCGACGGATGGCGTTGCGCCGATGGTCGGTCACGCCGCACCAGGCACGACGACTAGACAGACAAACGCAACAGGCAACTGCCCCACGAATCTGGGCCAATGCTTCAACGATATGAGTTTGCTCTTATAGATCGATTGGGCCATTCAAAACGGCAACAGACAGACCCCTAGGGTCTGTCTGGCAACAAGCACGCACCGGGCCAGAACGGCCCGGTGCCCCCTCGGTAAACGGCGGTTTACCAGGGCTCGATAACGGTCTCTGCTTCCCAGCCTTGCAAAGGCGCCTTGGACCAAGTGCCGTAAGTCGCATTGGGGAAGACGATCCACTCGGTGCCCCATTTGCCCGACTCGGCGGCCACGGTGGCGCGCTGATCGGCCAGCGGCGTCTTGCGGAAACGACCATCGAAGTCATGCAGCGTATCGCCCAGCAACAGCACGATCTGATGATCGGCGCTGACGATAGCCCGCCGCTCGACCTTGGGTGGCCCCAGCAACAGCACGCTTTCCGCCGAAATCTGGGGCAGGCCGAGCTTGCTCAGGGTGGCCAGGGTGTGTGGCTTCTGCTTGTCGGCACGGTCCGATATGTAGCGAATGGTCACGCCCAGACTGTCGGCGTGCTGCAGGAATTGCTTGGCGCCGGGGATCAGCTGCGGAGTCCCGTCACGCTCCCAGGGCAGCCAGGTGTCCCAAGCGTCATAGGTGTGGCAATTGGCAAGATCCCGCGCCAACAGGGCACTGTTATCAATGACGGTTTCATCGAGGTCAGTAACGATGGCCAACTTCGATGGGTCTTTCGCGGCGGCCACTGCCGCATCCAGCTTCAGCGTAGCGATATTGTAGGCCTGCAGCTGCAGGGCCTGAACTTCCGCCGACTGCTGCTGAAAGCGCAGCCCCATGGCGAACTCGGCGACGGCACAGTCCGCCTTGGCTTGCGTCTTGGCATCGGCGAAGGCCGCGGGGCTCCCCACCAGCGCTAGAGCAAGGCCCAACCAGATAGCACTCTTTGCTGTTTTTTCGGTCATTGAACGCGCTCTCTTTCTTAGTATGGGTTAAGACCTGAAGTCTACGACCATCTCGCCGTGGTATAGACCAGATTCCGATGCTAGCCTAGGCGAGCAAGGTTACTGTTCTGTGAACGACGTTGAGCGGTTCCAGCGCGCCAACCGCAGAAACGACAACGGCCCGCAAATGCGGGCCGCTGGTTAACTGCGAATAGCTGCTTAGTTGAGTGCAGCCAACACCTTGGCGGTGATTTCGTCCACCGAGCCGACGCCAGCGATGGCGCTGTACTTCGGGGTGCCGTTGGCGGCGGCCAGCTGCTGGTAGAAATCCACCAGGGGCTTGGTCTGCGAGTGGTAGACCGACAGGCGATGACGCACGGTTTCTTCCTTGTCGTCTTCGCGCTGGATCAGCTCTTCGCCGGTTTCGTCGTCTTTGCCCGCGACTTTCGGCGGGTTGTGTTCGGTGTGGTAGACGCGGCCCGAAGCCGGGTGTACGCGGCGGCCGGCGATGCGGCTGACGATCTCTTCGTCATCGACGGCGATTTCGATCACATGGTCGATATCCACACCGGCTTCTTTCATCGCTTCGGCCTGCGGGATGGTGCGCGGGAAACCGTCGAAGAGGAAACCATTGGCGCAATCCGGCTGAGCGATGCGCTCTTTGACCAGGTTGATGATCAGGTCGTCGGAGACCAGACCGCCGCTGTCCATGACGCTTTTGGCGAGCAGACCGAGTTCGGTGCCCGCCTTGACCGCGGCGCGCAACATATCGCCCGTGGAGATTTGCGGAATACCAAACTTCTTGGTGATGAAACCAGCCTGGGTACCTTTACCGGCACCGGGCGCACCCAGCAGAATCACGCGCATCGATGTGCTCCTCAAATTTAACTAGAAATCGTCGTAGGACTCGCCTCTTGGGGCCAATCTCGGAATTGTTTGGACAGCGCCTGGGTGCCAGAGCGTCGAAAGGCCGATCAAGATACACAGCGCACCCCTGGCGCACAAGCCACCAAAAGTCGGATAGCCCTGCGCCCTGCGACCCACCCCCAAGGGTCGATAGGCGCGGGCTCCAGGCCACGCCCAGGGTGGCCCGGAGCGGGTCGCGAGGCGGTTAACCGGTATTGCGCAGGCCCGCCGCGATACCCGCCACGCTGACCAGCAACGCCTGTTCCAGAGGGCTGTCGGCCTGGTTTTCGCGCCTGCGCGAACGGGCCAGCAGCTCGGCCTGGAGCAGGTGCAACGGGTCCAGGTAGGTGTTGCGCACGCTGATCGATTCCAGCGTCTCCGGGCTATGGGCCAATAACTGCGACTGCCCGGTCAAACCCAGCACTGCGGCTATGGCCTGCGACAATAGGTCGCGTAAATGCGCACCCAAAGGTCGCAATTTCGGTTCCACCAGGCGCTCGTCATATAGATGCGCAATGGCCCCGTCTGCCTTGGCCAGAACCATCTCCAGCATATCGATGCGAGTGCGGAAGAACGGCCAGCGCTCGCGCATCTGCCCCAGCAGTTCGCCGTCGCCGCGTTTCAAGGCGTTGGCCAGGGCGTGCTCCCAGCCCAACCAGGCCGGCAACATCAGGCGCGTCTGGGTCCAGGCGAAAATCCACGGAATCGCGCGCAGGCTCTCCACCCCACCCTCGCGGCGCTTGGCCGGGCGACTGCCCAAGGGCAAGCGGCCGAGCTCCTGTTCCGGCGTGGCCTGACGGAAATACTCGACGAATTGCGGATGCTCGCGCACCACGCCGCGATAGGCCGCGACGCCATCGCTGGCCAGTTTGTCCATCAGCTCGCGCCAGGCCGGCTCCGGCGTCGGCGGCGGCAGCAAGGTGGCCTCGAGCACGGCGGCCAGGTACAGGTTGAGGTTCTGCTCGGCGATATCCGGCAAGCCGAATTTGAAGCGGATCATCTCGCCCTGTTCGGTGGTGCGGAAGCGCCCCGCTACCGAACCGGGCGGCTGCGACAGGATCGCCGCATGGGCCGGGCCGCCGCCACGGCCGACGGTGCCGCCGCGACCATGGAACAGCAGTAGCTCGACGTCGTGCTCGCGGCAGATCCGCACCAGGGTTTCCTGGGCGCGGTATTGCGCCCAGGCCGCGGCGGTGGTGCCGGCGTCCTTGGCCGAGTCGGAATAGCCGATCATCACTTCCTGGGGCCCGTGCAAGCGCGCACGATAGCCATGCAATTCGAGCAAGCGGGCGATCACCGGACCGGCGTTGTCCAGATCGGCGAGGGTTTCGAACAACGGCACTACGCGCATCGGCCGCTCTAAACCGGCTTCTTTGAGCAGCAACTGCACCGCCAGCACATCGGAAGCCGCACCGGCCATGGAGATCACATAGGAACCCAGGGAAGCCGCCGGCGCCGCGACCACTTCGCGGCAGGTGGCGAGCACCTCCTCGGTTTCGCCGCTGGGTTTGAAGTGCCGGGGCAACAATGGCCGGCGATTCTCCAACTCGCTCAGCAGGAACGCCACACGGGTGTCTTCATCCCACTCGGCGTAACGGCCCAGGCCCAGGTAATCAGTGATTTCACTCATCGCGGCGGTGTGGCGACTGGAATCCTGACGCACATCCAAACGCACCAGAAACAGCCCGAAAGTAGCGGCCCGCCGCAGGCAGTCGAGCAGCGGGCCTTCGGCGATCACGCCCATGCCGCAGTCGTGCAGCGACTGATAACACAGCTCCAGCGGCTCCAGCAGCTCGCGGTTATCCTGCAGCACCGCGGCAGGCGGCTCGACCTGCTCGTGCAACGCCGCCTGGGCCCAGCTGCGGGTGGCGCGCAAGCGCTCGCGCAATTGCTTGAGCAGGCTGCGGTAAGGCTCAGAGCTGTCGCCGACCCGCGCCAGCAGTTCGGCGCTGGCCTGCTGCATGGACAGCCCGGCGGCCAACTCTTCGATATCGCGCAGGTACAGGTCGGCGGCCATCCAGCGCGCCAGCAACAGCACTTCACGGGTGACCGCCGCGGTGACATTGGGGTTGCCGTCGCGGTCGCCGCCCATCCAGGAGGCGAAACGAATCGGCGCAGCCTCCAGCGGCAGATGAAAGCCGGTCGCCGCATGCAGCGCCTGATCGGCTTTACGCAACACATTGGGCAATGCCTGCCACAGCGAATGCTCGATCACCGCAAAGCCCCACTTGGCCTCGTCCACCGGGCTGGGACGGCTGCGGCGGATTTCCTCGGTGTGCCAGGCCTCGGCGATCAGCCGATGCGAGCACTGCCGCACCTGATCGCGCTCGGCGGCGGACAGATCGCTGTGATCGCCCGCGGCCAATTGCTCGGCGATGGCGTCGTATTTCTGGATCAGGGTACGCCGCGCGACCTCGGTCGGGTGGGCGGTCAGCACCAGTTCGATATCCAGCCGGCCGAACTGCCGCGCCAGGGCTTCGCCGGCATGGCCGCTGGCCTGCAGACGCTGCAGCAACTCGGACAGCACATGGGTTTCGAAAGGCTCCGGCTCGCCCGGTGCACGGCGCCGTACGCGATGGTACTGCTCGGCGATATTGGCCAGGTTGAGAAACTGGGTGAAGGCCCGCGCCACCGGCAACAGCTCGTCGTCGGCCAGTTGATCGAGGCTCGCACTGAGCTGCTCGGCACCCGCAGCGGAGCCCTGCCGTGCGCCCTTGGCGCTTTTACGAATGCGCTCGATCTTGTCGAGAAACACCGGGCCGCGCTGAGCACTGATGGTATTGCCCAATAGCTCGCCGAGCTGGTGCACGTCTTCGCGCAAACGCGCATCGATTTCCGCCATGACCACTGTCTCCGCTGATCCTTGAAGCCCAAGAGTGCCCAGCGCGGCAACTTCTTACAAGGGCGCGACTCCAATCCTCTACCTGTACAAAGGCGATCTAGGCTTAGAGAACGGCTCAGCTAGCAGCCACTAAGCCAATCGCACAACGGCCTTTCTCGATGGGCCCAAGGACAGACAAGCCATGAAGATTCGTGAATTAGTCAGCAACTGGGAAGAACACGCCAAAGGCCGGCTGACCGCCACGCCCTACCAGGTGCATCTCGACGTGGAAGCCGCCGCGCGCCTGGCGGCACTGGCCGAGATGTACCCCAAACGCAGCCCCGAAGAACTGCTCGGCGAATTGATCGGCGCCGCGCTCGAAGAACTCGAAGCGAGCATGCCCTATGTGCAGGGCAGCCAGGTGGTGGCGACCGACGAGCAAGGCGACCCGCTGTACGAGGACATCGGCCCGACCCCGCGCTTTCTCAGCCTGGCGCGCAAATACCTGCGCGAACTGAGCGCCCAGCTCGACAACACCAACCACTGACACCCCGCCCTCGGCAAGGCTGCCGCCCCGCGCCTGCTGGCCGCGGGGACAGCTTCGCCCGCCATCTTGTTCAGTAAAAAATACATTAGAGCAACGATCATCGGTAAAAACGCCAGATGCGCGCAAGCGACGTGCTTTTTCCTGAACATTTTTGTCCGCACCTGACTCACAAAAAACATACCGCCCGGGCCCGACGTCTTCAACGACGGGTATTTGCCTCCTGACGCATGCCTTCGGCGCCAGGGCCGGTTCTTATCGACCGGTAGCGAATGCGCTCCGGAAAACGACCAAGGAGGTGAAACCATGAACAATCAACAGCCACAGACTCGACTACACCGATGGAAACTCGCCTTGTTGGCTATCGGTGCCAGCCTGTTGCTGGCCGGCTGCGCCAGCAACCCACCCGATGAGCAAATCGCCGTTAGCCAAATGGCCGTCGATAGCGCCTTCAGCGCCGGCGCTCCCGAGTTCGCCACCCTGGAGATGAAACAAGCGCAGGAAAAGCTCAAAAAAGCGGAATTGGCGATGCAGGAAGAGAACTACCAGGAAGCCGAACGTTTTGCAGAACAAGCCGAGTGGGATGCCCGTCTGGCTGAGCGCAAGGCACGCGCGACCAAGGCGCAGAATACGCTGCAGGAAGCCCAGAAAACGATCGAGCAACTGGGTAACGAAACCCTGCGCGGCACCCAGTCGGCGCCCAGCGGCAATCCGTAAAACAGCCCAGCCCGCACTCGCTTCCGCCCACCCAACAGGATGACCACTATGCGTACCTCCATACTGCTTAGCACCTTGCTGGCGATGTGCATCGGCCTCGCCGGTTGTTCGTCGCAGCCCAACCCCAACCTGGAACAAGCGCGCAGCAATTACCAGCAACTACAAGCCGAACCAAAAGCCAGCAAATTCGCTGCGCTGGAAACCAAAAAAGCCGGCGAGATGCTCGAGAAAGCCGAACAGGCCCATCGCCAAGATGCCGACGAGGCTCGCGTCGACCATCTGGCGTATCTCGCCAACCAGAGCATCAAGGTCGCAGAACAGACCATCGACCTAGGCGCCGCAGAGCAACAGCTCAGCCAGATTTCGGCCCAGGGCGACCAAGCGCGCCTTGAGGCACGCGAGCGGCAGATTCAGGAATTACAGAGCCAACTCAATGCCAAACAGACGGACCGCGGCATGCTGGTCACCTTCGGTAATCTGCTGTTCGATCTGGACCGCGCCACCTTGAAGCCCACAGCCATGGACAACATCGGCAAGCTGGCCAACTTCCTCAAACAACACCAGGACCGCCAAGTAATAATCGAGGGCTACACTGACAGCAGCGGTTCGGACACCTATAACCTGCGCCTATCCGAACAGCGGGCCAACTCGGTGCGCGACGCGCTGATCCGCATGGGCGTGAGCGCCGACCGCATCGTCACCAAGGGTTATGGCGAGCAGTACCCGGTATCGAGCAACGACTCCCCGGCCGGCCGGGCGATGAACCGCCGGGTCGACGTGACCATTTCCAACGACGATCAACCGGTCGCCCCGCGCTCGGCAGCCAGCGCGACTTGAGCCCCCGGCCATACCGGCCCCTCCGAGGAGGGACCGGTCATCGGCCAGATTCGTTGACGGCGCCGTTACTCGGCCGTGCAGCGAACCGCCTGCTTACGCTTGTCGACCAGTACGCCGCTCAAGCCCTTCTGCTCCAGGTCGAACAGCACCAGCACGCCATCGATGCACTGAGCCACTTGGCTGGCGGGCTTCAGCGAGACTTTGTAGTCCTCGCCGGGCACGGTCTTGAGCATGGTGAAATCCGCGAGCAGCAAGGCGTCTTCCGGCTTGGCGATGTGCAAATAACCGTAGTAGCCGAGCACCGCCACGGTGGCGCAGACGCTGACGATGCCGGTGAGGATCAGGGGAATTGGATTCAGTTCACGCATTACGGACTCTCGGAAAAGGAAACAGTCGCCAGCGCCCGGAGCATGCCGGCGGACTCAGCCGCGCAGCTTGATACAAGCGCGCCCACTTGGCCAGCCCGCGCGACTATTTGCCGCCAGCACGTACCTCTTCGCGGGCCTTGAAGGTCGCCTCGTAGACCCGCTCGGCCAACCGCGAAAACGGTAGGCTTTGTATCCACACCGTACCGCTGCCCTTGAGCGTCGCCAGCAGAATTCCCTCGCCGCCGAACAACATGCTTTTCAAGCCGCCCGCCAGACCGATGTCGTAATCGATGCCCTGGGTAAAGGCCACCAGACAACCGGTGTCCAGACGTAGGGTTTCGTCGTTCAGCTCTTTGCGGATCACCGTACCGCCGGCATGCACGAACGCCAGGCCGTCGCCTTCGAGCTTTTGCAGGATAAACCCTTCGCCGCCGAAGAAGCCGGCGCCGAGACGCTTGTTGAAGCTGATGCCGACCGCCGTGCCATGGGCCGCGCAAAGAAAGGCGTCCTTCTGGCAGATCAGCGTGCCGCCATGCTCCGCCAGCCGGATCGGCACCACGGTACCCGGGTAAGGCGCGGCAAAGGCCACCCGAGCCTGGCCTTTGCCGGCATTGGAAAAGTGTGTCATGAACAAGGATTCGCCGGTCAGCATGCGCTTGCCCATGCCCCACAACTTACCCAGCACGCCATTGCTCGAACCGTCGCCCATGCGCGTCTCGAAACGCACGCCCTCGGTCATGTAGTTCATCGCCCCGGCTTCGGCGATCACCGTTTCGCCGGGGTCGAGGATGATTTCAACGCTTTGCGCCGAAGCGCCGAGGATTTCGTAGTCGAGTTGGTGGCTGGGCATGGAGGTTCCTTCAGTCCGTTGGGTTAGCGGCGGCCGAGTTAGTCGTCAACAACACCGTAAATGAACGCCGCGTAACCCAACAAGAGGCCGGCGCGGTGTCGTGGATAGACAACGCCTGATAAGCCATTACACCGCATAGAGGCCTTGTTGGGTTACGCGGCGGCTGACGGCGATGTCGTTGCTTACACCGCGAAAGTCGCCGCTAACCCAACCTACGGTTTACAAGATATTCGCGTAGTCGGCTTCGATCCGATCCAGGCTTAAGTGATTCAAGAAGTTGGAGAAGCACATCCAGGCCGACAGCGAGTTCAGGTCGCTGAACTGCGGCGGCAGGTATTTCGGTGGCGCGACCAGGCCTTCATCGACCAGACGACGCAGGATGCGCATGTCTTCCAGGGTGGTTTTGCCGCAGAACAGCAAGGGGATCTGTTCCAGCTTGCCCTTGCGCACGGCGAGTTGGATGTAGTTGTAGACCATGATGAAGCCTTTCAAATAGGACAGGTCCTTGGTGAAAGGCATGCCGTTGGGCGTGGAGCCGCGAAACACCCGGTTGGCATTGCTGTAGCTCTCTTCCTGGCTGAAGCCTTGTTCGCGGTAGAACTCGAAAATCTGCAGGAAATCCGCGCCCTCTTCGGCCATATGGATGGCGCGGGTGCGGTTGGTCAGCTTGCGCAGACGCGTCGGGTAGGAGGCGAAGGTGATCACTTCCATCAGGATCGCCAGGCCTTCCTGGGTCACCGTCGAGGATGGCGGCCCTTTGGCCAGGAAGGTACAGACCGGCTGGCTCAAACCGTTCAGCGTAGTCGCCACGTGCACCAGGCCCTCGTGCACTTCCAGCGCTTTCACATCGCGCTCGTTGAACAGCGCATCGGCGCGGATCTTGATGTAGTCGGCGCCCGCCGCCGCATCGGCGAGAATCCCGTCGGACTCGAACACCCGAATGGTGCTTTCCGCTTCGCCGAATACCTTGTTCAAGCGGCTTTGCAGCAGGCTCACGGCCTCGCGGGCGCTGAGATTTTTCGGTTCGTCCTTGAGGTCGCCGCGGCTGTCGATGTTGTTCAGGAAGTCGGAAAACATCAGCCCCAGGTCGGCCAGCGTCGGGTCGCCGGCATGGAAGGCATCGGAAGCCGCGCCGTAGAGCTCCTGGGAGATCAGACCGAAATCCTCGGTGCCGCGGGCCTCGAGCATACGCACGACCATGCGGTATTCGCGGCACATGCGCCGCATGATCTGCCCCACCGGGTTGAACTGGCCGAGCTGGCGGGTGATATCGCGCTCGATATTCTGGAATTCGAGTTTTTTCGCCGCCGCATCGAAGGCCAACGGACGGCTGTCGTAATAAGCGCGATCGACCGCCGGCAACTTGCGGCCTTTGTGTTTGAGGAACTCGCTGCGGATGCTTTCATCCCACTTCACCGCGTCCAACACGCGGATCGGCGTTTGCGCCTCGACAATGCGATCGGATAATGCCCGAACGATCAGTTGGTAATCGTCCAACCCGGTATGACTGTTCATCCGCCCCTCGTACCCCGTAAAACTTACTGGCCCACACGCTGATAGCGCGCAACCTCGATAAACACGTCCGAGTTCGCCTGGTCGTCCAGGTACGCGAATACCTGTTCCAGCGGGCTGGTGATCAGCACGCCATCGCCTTGCGGCATGTCCACGACTTCGCCGCGCAGCTCGCCCTGCTCCAGCTCCTGCAACACCCGGTCGATATCCAGGTTGTAGAGTACCAGTTCGTTGTCGTCGGTCAGCTCGAAGCCGGCGATGGCAAAATTGGCGCCGTACTTCTTCGACAGCCCGGCCGACAGGTACCAACGCTGGCCATGGTGGGCCACGGTGAAGCCGAACTCCTCGACGCTGTCGAGATTGTCCGGGCTGTCCACATAAGCCTTGGCTTTATAGACGTTGGATCCCGCGCGGCTGACGTACAGGTAGATCTGTTCGCCCCATTCGTTCTTGCGCGACCACTCCCCGAGCAATGGGATCGGCGCCGGCTCATTGGCCGGAATCGGGTCTTTGAAGGTAACCAGGCAACCACTCAACAGCAGAAAGGACAAGGCGGCAAGTAGGCGCCAAGCGTTCATCGTGTTCTCCTTGTGCAATCGGTTCACGCTCTTGCCCCAAACCGCGGGCTAATTCAAAGCCCCAAGACCAAGTGCATATAGCGCTTGAGGTTAGCCAGCATATCTTCTTTATCCAGATGCTCGACCCCATCGAGCAGGCCCTGATACTCCATCCGCACAATAATGCTCGTCAATAGTTTGGCATCCTGCTCGGGCTGTTGCGAGCCCAGTACCTCGAAGAACTGGTTGACCCCCTGCAAAAGTATCTTCTGATAGGCGCGCACCAGGCCGTGCAAACGCGGATTGAGCAAGGCCTCCTGATGAAAGGCCTGCTTGGCCAGCAGGTGATCACGGTGTTCGACCAACTGATCGCGCACGTATTCCACCGCCAATCCGGCGATTTCATTGGCCAGACGCCGACGCGCCTCGACACTGCCATCGAGCCGTCCGACCTGTTGCTGCAACAAGCCCTGGGTACTGCTCCAGACCTTGGCCATATGGACCGCGCTACGCTCGACGAACAGGGCGAAGGTATCGGTGATCAGGTCATTGATGTCCTTGAAGTAGTAAGTGGTGGCCGACAACGGCACCTCCGCTTCGGCCGCCACCGCGCGGTGGCGCACGGCACGTACGCCGTCGCGCACGATGATGCGCATGGCTGCATCGAGAATCGCTTGGCGCCGTTGTTCGCTGCCGTGCCTGCTGGCTTTGCGCCCGTGGTACTGAACACTTTCGGCGACGGCGTTAGCCACGTGGGTGGCGCTTTCCTGAACGGGGTTGGGAATCACGGTGGGACTGTCCTTTCTGACTGGCAAAGGGATGACTGATTAGTCAGCCACGGCAACCCATCTCCAGGCAATAAAAAGCCGCCCGTAGGCGGCTTTGGACCATCAGGCCTGCGGTCGCATATGCGGGAAGAGGATTACATCCCGAATAGACGGCGCATTGGTGAGCAACATCACTAAACGATCGATACCGATGCCTTCGCCGGCGGTCGGCGGCATGCCGTACTCCAGCGCACGGACGAAATCGGCGTCGTAATGCATGGCTTCGTCGTCGCCGGCGTCCTTGTCGGCCACCTGGGCATGGAAGCGTTCGGCCTGGTCTTCCGCGTCGTTCAACTCGGAGTAGGCGTTGGCGATTTCGCGGCCGCCGATGAACAGCTCGAAGCGGTCGGTAACGCTCGGATTCTGGTCGTTGCGACGGGCCAGCGGCGAGACTTCGAACGGGTACTGGGTGATGAAGTGTGGCTGCTCCAGCTTGTGCTCGACCAGCTCTTCGAAAATCATCACCTGCAACTTGCCCAGGCCCTCGAAGCCGAGCACCTTGGCCCCGGCCTTCTTGGCGATCTCGCGGGCCTTGTCGATGTCCTGCAGGTCGGCGGCGGTGATGTCCGGGTTGTATTTGAGGATCGAGTCGAACACCGACAAACGCGCGAAGGGCTCACCGAAGTGAAACACCTTGTCGCCGTAAGGCACGTCGGTAGTCCCCAGAACCAGCATGGCCAGCTCGCGGAACAGTTCCTCGGTGAGGTCCATGTTGTCTTCGTAGTCGGCGTAGGCCTGGTAGAACTCGAGCATGGTGAACTCGGGGTTGTGCCGGGTCGAAACGCCTTCGTTGCGGAAGTTGCGGTTGATCTCGAAGACCTTCTCGAAACCACCGACCACCAGACGCTTGAGGTACAGCTCGGGCGCGATACGCAGGAACATTTGCATATCCAGGGCATTGTGGTGCGTCTCGAACGGCTTGGCCGCGGCGCCACCGGGAATGCTCTGCAGCATCGGCGTTTCCACTTCGAGGAAATCGCGCTTCATCAGGAAGCTGCGGATATGCGCGATGACCTGCGAGCGCACGCGGAAGGTCTCGCGCACTTCCTCGTTGACCATCAGGTCGACGTAGCGTTGACGGTAGCGCTGCTCGGTGTCGGTCAGGCCGTGGTGCTTGTCCGGCAACGGGCGCAGCGATTTGGTCAGCAGGCGCACCTCGGTCATTTCCACGTAGAGGTCGCCCTTGCCGGAACGCGCCAGGGTGCCCTCGGCGGCGATGATGTCACCCAAGTCCCAATGTTTGACCTCGGCAAGCTTCTCTTCAGACAGGGTTTTGCGGTTGACGTAGACCTGGATGCGCCCGCTCATGTCCTGGATGACCATGAAGGAGCCACGATTGAGCATGATGCGACCGGCCACCTTGACCGGAATCGCGGCTTCGGCCAGCTCTTCCTTGGTCTTGTCGACGTACTTTTTCTGCAATGCCGCGCAATAGCTGTCGCGGCGGAAGTCGTTGGGGAAGGCGTTACCCAGCTGGCGCGCGCCGGCAAGTTTTTCCTTGCGCAGGGCGATCAGCTTGTTTTCTTCCTGTTGCAGTTCGTGGTGGTCGAGTTGTTGGTCGCTCATGGTCTTTTCTATCTGCCTGGCGTGTAGTGCGATCTGGGGTAGGAGCCAGCTTGCTGGCGATGCTCTTTCGTGGCGAATCGGCGGTATCTCAGATCGCCGGATCGCCAGCAAGGACTAGGCGTCCCCCTGGCTCCTACAGCGTTAGGTTTACAGCCCCTGTTTCAAACTGGCGACTAGGTACTCGTCGATGTCGCCATCAAGCACGTTGACGCAGTCGCTACGCTCGACACCGGTGCGCAGATCCTTGATCCGCGACTGATCGAGCACGTAGGAGCGGATCTGGTGGCCCCAGCCGATATCCGATTTGGAATCTTCCAGCACCTGCGAAGCCGCGTTGCGTTTCTGCACTTCCTGCTCGTACAACTTGGCCCGCAACATTTTCATCGCGGTGTCTTTGTTGGCGTGCTGGGAGCGTTCGTTCTGGCAACTGACCACGGTGTTGGTCGGCACGTGGGTGATACGCACCGCCGAGTCGGTGGTGTTGACGTGCTGACCGCCGGCCCCGGAGGAGCGGTAGGTGTCGATGCGCAGATCGGCCGGGTTGATTTCGATCTCGATGTTGTCGTCGATTTCCGGCGAAGCGAACACCGCGGTGAACGAGGTGTGGCGACGGTTGCCGGAGTCGAACGGGCTCTTGCGTACCAAGCGGTGCACGCCGATTTCGGTGCGCAGCCAACCGAAGGCGTATTCGCCTTTGATATGCACGGTGGCGCCCTTGATACCGGCGACTTCGCCCGCGGAGAGTTCCATGATGGTGGCGTCGAAGCCGCGCTTGTCGGCCCAGCGCAGATACATGCGCAGCAGCATGTTGGCCCAATCCTGGGCCTCGGTGCCGCCGGAGCCGGCCTGGATGTCCAGGTAGGCGTTGTTCGGGTCCATCTCGCCGCTGAACATCCGGCGGAATTCCATTTTTTCGAGGATGTCGCGCAAGCGCTCGACTTCGGCGGCCACGTCGTCGACGGCGCCCTGGTCTTCCTCTTCAGCGGCCATCTGCAACAGGTCGCGGGAGTCGGCAAGGCTGCCGTCGAGGTCGTCGATGGTTTCGACGATCAGCGCCAGGGAAGCGCGCTCGCGCCCCAGATTCTGGGCATATTCCGGGTTATTCCAGACGTTCGGGTCTTCGAGTTCGCGGTTTACTTCGACCAGGCGATCATGCTTTTGATCGTAGTCAAAGATACCCCCGAATGGTCAGGGTGCGCTCGGACAGGTCCTTGATGCTGTTAAGGATCGGGTTGATTTCCATGGCTGGCGGCACTCACAGGTCAAACTTTTCGGAAAAGCCGGCGAGTATACCCCACTCCGCCCTGGCTGGCAGCCCGCCACTGGCCAAGCGGATCGGCGGAGCGCTGTCGGGCTCTCTATACTGCAAAAGCACTCATGCCTTCCCCCTGGAGATTACCGGACGATGCCGCTCCTCCGTCGCTGGCTGAACCAGGGCCTCGATCTATTCCAGGCCCACGCAGTGCTCGGCATGACGCTAATTCTGCTACTCAGCCTGAGCGGACTGAGCTGGCATCTGCAGCAGATGTTCAACCAACAATTGCACAATGCGGCGTTGAAGAATGCCCAGCTGTATACCAATGCCCTCACCGAATTCCGCAGCCTCTATACCTCCGAGGTGGTCATGCGGGCTCGCCAGCACGGTATGACCATCAGCCACGACTACCAGAACGACCCGCAAGCCATCCCGTTGCCGGCGACCATGAGCATGTTGCTCGGCAATCGCCTGGGCAAACAGGGTTCGTCGCTGCATACCCGCCTTTACAGCCCTTATCCGTTTCCCTGGCGAACGCAGGAAGGCGGCCTGCGCGATAGCTTCGCCGAACAGGCCTGGCAAGCCTTGCAAGCCAACCCCGAGCAGCCGTTCTATCGTTTCGAGCAGCAGGGTGAGCAGTTGATACTGCGCTATGCCACGGCCGACCGCATGCGCGCCGCCTGTGTCGACTGCCATAACAACCATGCGGATTCGCCCCGGCGCGACTGGCAGATCGGCGACTTGCGCGGCGTTCTGGAGGTGGATCAAACCCTCGATATAGCCCCGCTCAACGCCCGCCCGCTGCTGTTCGAAATGGCAGGTGTGACCCTGGCGCTCCTTGCCCTGCTCAGCGCCCTGCTCGCCCTGATCATCGGGCGGCTGCACCGCGCCCGGGAGCAAGCGCAGTGCCTGAGCCAGGAGCTGGAGCTGATCAACAAGGCGCTGCAGCGGGAAATAACCAATCGCCATCGGGCCGAACACAACCTGCGCACCACCAACGAAACCTTGCTGCAGCTGACCCATCAGGACCCGCTGACGCAGATCGCCAACCGCCGCTGCTTCGAATACACCCTCGCCCTGGAATGGAAGCGCGCCCAGCGTCTGGCCAACCCGATCAGCCTGATCATGGCCGATATCGATCATTTCAAGGATTACAACGACCACTATGGCCACCAAGCCGGCGACCGCTGCCTACAACGGGTCGCAGCACTGCTGCAGGCGAAGGTGCAGCGACCCACCGACCTGGTGGCCCGCTACGGTGGTGAGGAGTTCGTCATAGTGCTGCCGGATACCGCTATCGAGGCTGCGCTGGCCTTGGCCGAAACCATGCGCGAAGGTGTGCAGACCCTGCATCTGGAGCATGTCGCCTCTCCCACCGCCACCTGGGTGACCTTGAGCCTGGGCGTCGCCTGCCTGGTCCCGGGCAGCGACACAACCTCGGCGCAACTGCTGCAAATCGCCGACCGCGCGCTCTACCGGGCCAAGGCGACCGGTCGCAATCGCAGCGAAGTCGGCACCGCTGAACAGACCGGGCCGCCCACGGCGTAGGGTGGAGCCTTGTCCGTTGCGGTGGGCAGGAGCGTTTCACCATTGCTCGGCCGTGCTCACCGCGCGCCAGGGCCCAGGCGAATCGCCAGCGAGGGCCGCCCAGTACCAGGCCGAGTTATCGCTGAAGGTCTGCCCGCTGGCATCCTCGATGTATTCGCAGACACGCAAGCGCACCCCGTGCCCGTCGGCGATGAAGCAGCGCTGCAGGCCGGCGCCCTCGGTACGCTGCTCCAGATGCATGGCCTCGATGCGATAACCCAGGCCGCGGTAACAATCCGCCGCCGGGTGCAATTTGCGTGTCGGCCGGGTGACATGGCGCAGCGTGACCAGGCGCGGGCCGGCGCTGAAACGGGCGATGGCGCCGGGAAACTGCGTGGCGAAACGCTGTTCCACCGCCGACAGCGCCAGCGGCCGTAATGTCTGATCGGCGAAACGAGTGGGCCACTCGATGAAATTACCGCTGCGCGGTTCGGGCGCCGTCGGCTGCTTCAGCAGCGGCCAAAGCGCCAGCGCCACGAACGCCAGCGCCAACAGGCACTGTACCAACGGTGCGAGCCGCGGCCTGTTCAGCGCTGCGGCAAGCGGCGGCGCACCTGTGGCCCCGGCGGCGACATAACGCAGCACCAGTGCACAGACCGCGACGAACACCAGCAAACCGGTGCCCTCGTGCATCCAGCCCGGCCAATCCAGGCGCCCGGTTTCCTGCAGCACCAGCACGCTGTTGCGTAGAATATTGCCGGCCAATACCAGCCCACCGAGCAACGGCAGGCGCCGCAGCAACTGACGATCGCTCAAGCGCAGCCAGGCGGCCGTGGCGAACGCGGTGAAATACGCGACCCAAGCCATCTGGATACCCGAACAAGGCGCATCGACCATCACCAATTGCCCGGCCACTTCCAGCGTACTGCCCTGACGCAATACCTCCAGCCCACCCGCACGCAACAGCCAGGCGCTGACCTCGGCGGTCAGCACCCGCAGCGGATACCCGACGAAGAACTGCAGCGACGACATGATCGGCAGCGCCAACAACCCCAACCCCAGCCAGGCCAGCAGCGCCTGACCCGGCATGCGCAGGGCCAGCACCGCGCCGAACAGCGCCAACACCGCCAGCACCGCGCGCAACAGAGGCGGCAACCCCGGCGCCAGCGCGACCAGGGCGCAGAGCAGCAATGCCGACAGCAACCAGGGCAGCCGCGGTGCAGCCGACAACTGCCGGCGTTCGCGCCACAGCATCAGTGCCAAGGCGAACAGCGCGACTATGCCGAACGGGTCATCGGAGCCATCGCCCATCCGCCGCACGCTCCACTCCCAAGCCGGCCACAGCGCCAGGGCCGGCAGCAACAACCACAGCCAAGCGGGCGGTTCGACAAAACCGCGCGCCGCGCCGATCCGCCAGACGGCGTCCATTCAGACTTGCTCCTGACGGGCGTGCTGACGCGCCAGCCAGCCCATCCCCAAGGCCGCGACCAGCAGCATCAGCCAGGCGCTCGGCTCGGGCGTGCCCGACACCACCGCCCCGATCGCCTGGTTGCTCACGCCCTGGGGCAGCGGCAATGGCTGCTTGACGCTGGCGGCAGCGGCCGGATCGGCGTTGCGCACCCGTTCGTCCACCGCAATAAACGAGGTGTAGGGCGTCAGCAGGCTGTACTTCAGGCCAATATCGAGAATCGCCTGGCTATGGCTGTAGCCGCCTTCCAGGGTTTCCTGATCGGTGAGGCTGGCGACCTTGTGCCGCGCCCATAGATGGCCGAGCGCCTGGTTGCTCTCGCGGGCCATCTCGGGTTTTATCGGCACGCTCACCCGGTACGGCCCGGCGGCGCCGCGGCCCGACACCTGCAAGTTGCCGCGCGCCTCGCCGCGCCATTTACCGAACACCACCAGCGGCCGCTGGGCGAACAGATCCGGCAAGGCCACGGGCTCGACGTCGTAGACTTCCAGCCCGTCGAAACGCACCTGCGGGTCGGCCAGCACCGGCGCATCGATCATCTGCCGGAAGCGTTCGGCCTGCTGGTCCGCCGACGCCTCGTTGATAATCACGAAGGGCTCGCCCTGCCCGGCCCGCGCCAAGCCCTCGATCAACTGACGGTTGACCGAAGTGCCGATACCGAAGGCGAACAGATTGGCCTTGTCGAGGTTGGTGCGCACCAGTTCGAAGGCCTCGCGCTCCACCGTCACAAAGCCATCGGTGACCACCACGAAGCTGCGTGCCCGTTCGGGATCGGCCGGCGCCGCCAGGGCCTGGCGCAACGCCGGCAACAGTTCGGTGCCGCCCGAGCCCATCTGCGTATCGAGCATGTCCAGGGCCTGGCGAATATTCTCCGGCGTAGCCGCCTGCGACTCGGCGGCGAGCATGCGACTACTGCCGGCGAACAGCAGCACATTGAAGCTGTCGGCCGGACGCAGGCCACCGATCAAATCGTTGAGCAGGCGCTTGGCGGTATCCAGCGGGAAGCCGTGCATGGAGCCAGAAATATCCACCACGAAGATGTATTCGCGTGGCACCAGCATCTTGCTTTGCACTTTGGCCGGCGGTGCGATCAACGCCATGAAGAAATTCTCGTCGGCGCCTTTGGAGAGCAACACGCCGCTCTCGAAACTGGCGCCGCTCAAGCGATAGTCAAGGATGAAATCGCGGTTGTTGCTCTGCCCCGCGTCGGCGCCCAGGCTGACCGTCGCCTCGCTCGGCTTGGCCTGCAGCACCTCGATGTGGTGGCTTGGCGAGCGGATAGCGGCCAGCGGCACCGGCGCCTGGAGCTCGACCGCGAGCGAAAAAGCGTCCCGGCTCGCTTCGCCCTCGGGCAGATAAGGTGTGCTGACCCAAGGCCCGGCCTTATCGCTCTCACTGCCGGCGCTGCCGTTGTAGCGCGGCCCGACCACGGTGGGGAAGACGAAGCTGTAGACGCCATCGGTGGGCAACAGCAACTCGGTATAACGCAGCTCCACATCGACCACATCGCCGGGCAGGATATTCGCGACATTCATCTGGAAGACGTTTTCGCGGTGCTGTTCGAGCAGCGCCGCGGTCTTGCCGGCACTCTTGGCCTGTTGATATTCCTTCTTGGCCTTCTGCTTCTCGCGGATCTGCGCCCGCAGCTCGCGCTCGCCCAGGCGTACGGTCATGCCGTACACCGCCGCGCGAGTCGAGCCGGGAAACACGTAGCGCGCCTCCAGCGCCCGCGTGCCTTCGTTGCGGTATTGCTGAACGACCCGCACATCGGCGATCACCCCGAGCACCCGCACCTCGACCTTGGTGGCCTTGAGCGGCAAATGATCGACCGTGGGATCGTCGCTTTGCACCGCGAAATACGGGCTTTCGCTGCGCTCGGCAGCGGTTTGCGCATTGGCCAGCGCGGGCTGCAGCAGGACCACTGCGATCAGCAATCCAAGCCTGCGACCGATGCTGGCTCTGGTAGTGGATAAACAATCAAACATGGCGACGCTCCCCGTGAGTTATGCAAAACACGGGAGCAATGCTGCGGTCGCTTTATGGTGGGAGTTTGTAGCCGCGGTGGTGATTGTGTGGGGTTTAGCGGGCCGTCGAACACCGAGTGGAGGTTTCAACGGCCTGTCAGCACCAGCGGGGGCAGCTTAGCCGGCGTTCTGTTGCAGCTTCACCTGGGTTTCCAGTTCGGTCTTGAGCGCCGGGTCGAGCTTGAGCTGGCGGGCCAGTTCGTCCAGATAGGCGCGCTCCATGAAGTGCTCTTCATCGACTATCAACACACTGGCCAGGTACATCTCAGCGGCCATTTCCGGGGTTGTCGCCGCGCGGGAAACGTCGGCCGGATCGAGGGGCTTGTTCAGTTCGGCTTCGAGCCAGCCTTGCAGCTCGGCGTCGCCGGTCAATTTGCTGAACTCGCCCTCGATCAACTGGCGCTCGCGCGCATCGACATGGCCATCGGCCTTGGCCGCCGCCACCAAGGCTTTGAGAATCGCCTGGCTGTGCAGCTCGACCTGCGGCGCCGGCAGCCGGTCCAGGGTCTGCGGCTCGCCTTGCGGCGCATTCGCTTGCTGCGCCTGCCAATTGCCGTAAGCCTTGTAGGCGATCACCCCGAGCGCCGCCAAGCCGCCATAGGTCAGCGCCTTGCCGCCGAATTTGCGGGCCTTCTTGTTGCCCAGCAGCAACCCCAAGGCGCCGGCACCCAGCGCACCGCCGGCAGCCCCGGTCAACAGACTATTCAAACCACCGCCGGCACTGCTGCCGGATTTGTTGCCGGATTGCTTCTGCAACAAGTCCTGGCCGGATTTCAGTAATTGATCGAGCAAGCCGCGACTATTCATGCAATTTCTCCCACTGGGTCTGCGAATGACGTAGGGGGCCATTCTAGGCAGCCGGGCGCACGCGCCCTACCGCAAGAGTGCTTCTAAAAATTGCTGCACGGGAAAATCGACGACAGCTCGTCGGTTTATTGTCACCGAATAGCTCGAATAGTGGCCGGCGTCACAGTTGCTGAGTCTTTGACGCCCATAGGATGGCACCACAAAATTCCTTCACGGCAAAAGGCTATCAAGAGCCGACGCCGGAGATTGCCCTTTGATGCCAATTCGCGCCCCTCGCTTTGCCCCGCATAAGCTGCGCTGCCTGCTGGCCGGTTGCTGGCTGTTCAGCCCGGCGCTGGTCGCCGAGCTGCCTGGCGCTGCCTTGCCGCAAGCGCTCAGTAACGCGCGCCTGGCCAGTTGGCAGAACCTGCTGGACACGGCTGGCAACGATGCGGAAAGCGCCAAACTGCAGCGGGTCAATCGCTTTATCAATCGCTCGATAACTTTCGTCGACGACCAACAGGCCTGGGGCGCCGAAGATTATTGGGCCACGCCGGCGCAAACCCTGAACCGCGGCCTCGGCGACTGCGAAGATTTCGCCATCGCCAAGTACTTCAGCCTGGTGCGCATGGGCGTGCCGAGCGAGAAGCTGCGCCTGACCTTCGTCAAAGCGTTCAAGCAGAACCAGGCGCATATGGTGCTGACCTACTACCCCAGCCCCGGCGCACAACCGCTGATCCTCGACAACCTCGACCCGCAGATCCGCCCCGCCAGCGAGCGCAGCGATCTATTGCCGGTGTACTCGTTCAACGATCTCGGGGTGTTCCTGGCCAAGGCGCCGCAACGCGTCAGCCAGCCGCCGCAATTTCTCGCGCGCTGGAGCGAGCTGACCGAACGGGCCATGGCCGACGGTTCGGCGCCTACCGCTCCGCGCGGCTAAGAGCCACACCCAACTCGTTTATCGCAGCAAGACATTTAGAGCGGATGCATGCTGAATTGCATTCGGTCCAGAAGCGCACTTCGTAGCCCGGATGAAATCCGGGAATATTGTGTGGCGGACACCGCTCCCCGGATTGCATCCGGGCTACAAAAGCATCCACGAAACATGATTAGCACGTAACCTGGGTTGAGCGCAGCGATACCCAGGGCGCCGATACCCGGGTATCGCTTCGCTCAACCCGGGCTACCATTGGGTGACTTCGATCGTTCCCACATCGAGGCGTCGAACCGTCCACGTGGGAACGATCAGTTGCTCCCGTAGCCCGGATGAAATCCGGGGGAATATTGTGCGACTGACACCGCTTCCCGGATTGCATCCGGGCTACAAAAGCATCCACGAAACATGATTAGCACGTAGCCTGGGTTGAGCGCAGCGATACCCAGGGCGCCGATACCCGGGTATCGCTTCGCTCAACCCGGGCTACCATTGGGTGACTTCGATCGTTCCCACATCGAGGCGTCGAACCGTCCACGTGGGAACGATCAGTTGCTCCCGTAGCCCGGATGAAATCCGGGGAATATTGTGCGACTGACACCGCTCCCCGGATTGCGTCCGGGCTACAAAAACACCCGCGAAACGTGCCTAACGCGTCTGAATATGGGCGATCAGCAGCTGCACGGTTTCCTGCCCGCGGTACTCGTTGACATCCAGCTTGTAGGCCAGCTCGACCCAACGCACGGTCGGATTCGGCCAGAGTTCGCGGTCGATATTGAAGGCGATGCCGTCCAGGGTCTGCCCGCCGCACTCGGTCTTCAGCACCACCTTGAGATGGCGCTCGCCGACGATGCGCTGCTGAGTCAGTTGGAACACCCCATGGAACAGCGGCTCGGGAAAATGCTGGCCCCAGGGTCCGGCGTTACGCAGTTCCTTGGCCAGTGGCAGGTGGAATTCCTCGAGCGACAAGGCGCCGTCGGAGAGCAAGCGGCCGGTCAGGTCGTCCTCGCAGAGCTGACGACGCACCTCGGCATCGAACGCCACGGCGAAGGCGCCGAAGTTTTCCTGGGGCAGGGACAAACCCGCGGCCATGGCGTGGCCGCCGAATTTACTGATCAATTGCGGGTGTTTGGCGGCGACCGCATCCAGCGCATCGCGGATATGAAAACCGGGCACCGAGCGCGCCGAGCCTTTCAGCACGCCGTCGCCGGCATCGGCGAAGGCGATGGTCGGGCGGTGGTAACGCTCTTTCATGCGCGAGGCGAGAATGCCGATCACGCCCTGGTGCCAGTCCGCCTCGAACAGGCACAGACCGAACGGCATATCCGCCAGCGGCAGGTCCTTGAGTTGAGCCAGGGCTTCGCGCTGCATGCCCTGCTCGATCGCCTTGCGATCCTGATTGAGCTGATCGAGCTGCACCGCCATATCGCGGGCCAGGGCTTCGTCGTCGCAGAGCAGGCATTCGATACCCAGACTCATGTCGTCCAGACGCCCGGCCGCGTTCAGGCGCGGGCCGAGGATAAAACCCAGGTCGGTGGAGGTGATGCGTCGGTGATCGCGCCCCGCCACCTCGAGAATCGCGCGCAAACCCGGCCGCGCCCGCCCGGCACGAATCCGCGCCAGGCCCTGATGCACCAGGATGCGGTTGTTGGCATCCAGCGGCACCACGTCGGCGACACTGCCGAGGGCCACCAGATCAAGCAGTTCGCCGAGGTTCGGCTCCGGCCGCTGCGCGCTGAACCAGCCGATTTCACGCAGGCGCGCACGCAGCGCCAGCAACACATAGAACATCACCCCAACGCCGGCCATGGCCTTGCTGGGGAACTCGCAGCCCGGCTGGTTAGGGTTAACGATGGCGTCCGCCGCCGGCAACTCGGCACCGGGCAGATGGTGGTCGGTGACCAGGACGGTCAAACCGGCCGCCTTGGCCGCCGCCACACCCTCGACGCTGGAAATGCCGTTATCCACGGTGATCAGTAATTGTGGTTCGCGTTCGAGCGCCACCGCGACTATCTCCGGGGTCAGGCCATAGCCGTACTCGAAACGATTGGGCACCAGATAATCGACATGCGCCGCGCCGAGCATGCGCAGACCGAGCAGGCCAACCGTGCTGGCGGTGGCGCCATCGGCATCGAAGTCGCCGACGATCAGCATCCGCTGGCCCTGCTGCAGGCCCTGCACCAGCAACTCGACCGCCGCGTCCATACCCTTCATCTGCTGATAGGGGATCAAGCGCGCCAGGCCCTTGTCCAGATCGGCCGCCGATTGCACGCCACGGGCGGCGTACAGACGGGTCAACAGCGGCGGCAGGTTGCCCAGATCGGGCATGACGGCGGGTAACGGGCGGGCTTCGATACGCATGGTCATTCTTTTTCGTGTAGGGCGGGTGCAACCCGCCGGGTTCCTTGCTTGGCGGGTTGCACCCGCCCTACGGTAACAAACCTATTCTCAACGCGTCGTGAGCGCAGGTTAGGCAAGGCAAAAGCTGGCGAGGAAGCGACTGGGGTCGCATTCGACTTTACTGCTGTAAATAAGCATTCCGAGCCAGCTTTTAACGCCGCATAACCAAGCGCAACAGCGTTGAAACAGGTTTTAGCGTTGGCCGATCAGCCACTCGATGGGCACTTCATGCTGGCCACGCTCGTCAGTGACGAAGAGTTCGCCGTCGCTGATCATCACGCTCCAGCTCAGCGAACGCGGCATATCCAGGGCCAGGCTGGCCAGTGCCTCCTGGTCCAGCGCCACCACGTTGATGTTTTTCAGGCTGCGCACCGGGTCGAGCACCTTGGTCTGCCACACGCGCAGGTTGCCATAGGCCACCAGGCTGAACTTCTCGGTACGCCGCGAGCACCAGGTGATGCGGTCGCTGTCCGGCTGACCGACTTCGATCCAGTGCAGCACGCGGTCGTCCAGGCTCTTCTCCCACAGCGCCGGCTCGTCGACATCCGACAGGCCGCGGCCGAAGGCCAGTTGCTCGTGATAGAACAGGGCATAGGCGATCAAACGCGCGGCCAGGCGCTCTTCGGTTTCCGAGGGGTGACGAGCGACGGTGAAACGCAGGGTTTCATAGACGCTGCGGTCCATGTCGGTAAGGTTCAGATCGATCTTGTAGGTCGTGGAAGGCAGGGCCATGGACGGGCTTCTTGGTTATTCGCAAAGGCGGCAAGTCTACCTTGAATCCAGGCAGCGTGCCTTGAGCGGGGATGGATGGCCGACAGCTACAAGCGCTGCAATAGGGCCTGCAACGCCAACTCGGGTTCGAGCTTCCACAAGCCGTAGCTCAGCGGCAAGGTTTCCAGGCCAGCGCGCGCCAGCACCAGATAACGCTCCAGTTCGAGAAAGCCCTCGCCTTCGCCGGGAAAGCCGATCAGGTCGATGGCCAAACACCTGTCGCCGCGCTGGCAGAAGATATCCAGCAGCAGCCCGGCCAACGGATAGCTGGTCCACGTGCTGACGCCATGGGCTTCGAGCGCGGCGCAGACCTGGCGCTGAAAAGCGTCCTGAGCAGTGGCCGCAACGGCTACCGGGGTGGACGGACGAATCGATTCCACATAGCGACGCAGCAAGTGCTGCGCCGGCAACTGCTGCTCGTCGCCGCTGAACAACAGCACCTGACGCTCACGGGCGCGGGTGATGGCGACGTTGAACATATCCGCGCGGTTGAGGTAGGTCGCCACCTGACTGCCGCCACCATGCAGGGCGAAGCTGATGATCATCAGATCGCGCTCCTCGCCCTGAAAACCGTAGGGCGTGGCGATCAACAGAGCGAACTCACGCAATTGTTCCAGCGACAGCGTTGCGGCGACTCGCTGGCGGATCGCCTCGACCTGATCGCGAAACGGCGAGAGTACGCCGATGCTCGGCTTCAGCGGACTGTCGGCATAGCGCTCCGTATGTTCGCCGAGCAATTCCAGCACCCGCGCCACCTCGGCCGGATTGACGCCATTGGCGCCGCGCTCGCCGTTCAAGCGTTCGAGTTGCAGACTGTCGCAGCCCTCCTGTCCCGGGCGCTCTTTCATCACCCGCAGGCGGTTGTCGTAGAAGTGTTGATTGCTGAAGCGGATCAGCGCCGGGCGGCTGCGAAAATGCTCGTCGAGAAAGATCACCGCGTCCTGCCGAGCCAATTGCAGGCCCATCAGATCCAACACGCTATTGGCTCGATAACTCCACTGCTCGCCCTGTTCGGCAGGTACTTGCGCACGGCTCGCCAGCCGCACCTCGGCGGCGATGGACAAAAACGAGATATGCCGTAACTGCCGCACATCGCCTGCCACCACCGCGCGCTTGCAACGCTGGAAAGCCGGCAGCGCCGAGGCGATATCGCACTGGGTCGCCTCGTCCATCACCATCACATCGAACAGCCCGGCCCGTAGCGGCAGCATGCGGTGCAATTCGTCGAGCGTCACCACCCAGATCGGAAACGCCGCCAGCAGGCGCGCCGGGTCGATATCCTCGAACAACGCCAGTTGGCGCTGCGAGCTGCGCGCGCGGATCGCCTGGTTATAGTGCACGAAGGTCTGTCGATCCTTGGCCAGCAAACGTTGCAAACCCAGGGCCCGGCGAGTATTCAGGTAGTCGCGGCTGAGCCGCTGGCGGCGCTGCTGGCACTCGCGCAACTCATCGAGCAATGCCCAGGGTCGTGCACTGGAACCGATACGCTGGCGCACCCAGGGCACTTGTAACCAGCGCTGCCAGAAACTCAGGCTGCCGCGCTCTGCACGCAACAGCAACCGACTCCAGGCCAACGCCTGTTCGCCGCGCCGGCGAAAAGCCAGGCTCAAACGTCGCTCGTTACGCTGCAAATCCTTGAGCTCGCGCCGCTGCTGGCGTTCGGCGCCCTCCTCGACCTGTTCGAGCTCACCTTGCAGGGCGCGCGCCAGGCGCTCGCGCAGCCCTTTGAGCTGACCCTGGCCATCGCATTCCAGCACCCCATCACGTAAGCCGAAGTCATCGCGCAGCTTCTGCGCGATGACTTTCACCGCCTGCTCGCTACGGCTGACCAGCAACACGCTTTCGCCGTGCAGGTAACGATCCAGCGCCAGGGCGGCCAGGGTGTAGCTCTTGCCGGTGCCCGGCGGGCCGCTGATCTGACTCAAGGGATAGCGCGCGGCGTTTTCCAGCGCCCGACTCTGGGCGGCACTGAGTTGCGCCGGCAAGTTTTGCGGCGCACTGACGCCAGCCGCATTGGCGGCAGGAGCGGGATCGCCGAGCAACTGGCGCAGCGGCGGCGACAATTCACTGGCCGTCTGCAACTGCTGCAATTCATGGGCGATACCGCGGCTGCCGCTACCGCGCGGCACCAGCGCGACCATGGCCCCGGCCTGCACCGACAGGCTGCGCCGGCGCAGCGCTTTGCCCAGCGCGGCCTCGTCGGCCAAAGCGGGAAATCCGGCAGCGGCGGCGACATCCTGGACCCGGGTGGTGGCCGCGACCCAGGACAACAGCTCGCCAAGGACCAAGGCATCCAGCGGTTCGCTGGGCAAGGTCAAACCGGCGAACGCGTCGTTCTCTTCGCCGCTGAGCAGCTGCCGCAACAAGCGCCAGTTGCCATGAGGCTGTTGCAGATCGATGGCCAGCAATTGGCTCTGCCCGTCGGCAGTGCGCTCCAGACGGGCTTCGTAATAGAACAGCGGCCCGCAGATCGGCACGGCTGCCGCGTCGGTCGTAGTCAGGCGCCCGCAAATCGGCAGCACGCCATAAATCAACTGCAGCTCGCGCTGGTAGAGGCTTTGTTGCCGCTCCAGCGCCGCGCCCAATTCCGCCGTCAATGGCAGGCTGAGCAAGCCGCCACTGACCAGTTCTTCACGCCCGCCCAGCCAAGCCCAGCGCTCGGCCGGCAACTTGCTCAGGTTATCCAGATCCAGGTCGCGGCTATCGGCCAGGTAGCAGCTGCGGTAGAAACCGATAAGTTGGCGAACGGACGATGCACTGTTCATCAGTTATCCGCGTAACGCGCCCACAGGCTGTCGAATTCGCGGCTGAAGGCGGCGATCAGTTGCGGCTGATCGACCACCACGAAGTTCTCTTCGTTGCTGGTGCTGGCGCTGCGGGTCCAGTTGAAGCTGCCGTTGAGCAGCAGTTGGCCATCGAACAGGGCGAATTTGTGGTGCATATGGTAGGGGCCGGAGTCGATACGCAGCGGCACGCCTTTGTCGCGTAGCCATTGCACGTCGCTGCCGACATCGAACTGTTTTTCGTTGTCGCTGATCACCCGCACGGCGAGGCCGCGCTGGTGGCAGGCGAGGATTTCCTCGCTGAGCGGGTCGTCGGAGATGGTGTAGACGCAGATATCCACACTCTTGCGCGCCTGCCGGCACAGCTCGCGGATTTTCCGCCGGCAGTCGTCGCCCGGACTGAAATGGGCGCTGGCGATATTGCGCGTCGGCACGACATTGGCGTCCAGGGTCTTGATCACCTGTTCCAACCACTTCAGCGCCGGCTCGGCATTGGCCGGCTCGCGGATCAGTTCGCGCACCAGGGCGAAGGCGCGGTTGCGCATATAGCGCACCTGGTCGGGGCTCAGCTCACTGCCAAGCTGACGCAGCTCGTCGCGCTCCTCATTGCTCAGGCGCAGATCGGCCAGGCTGTCGCGCAACTGCTGATCGAGACGGTTGAAATCCACTTAACCTCCTTGTTTGCGGCGCTGGCGTGGCGAATAGCGCCAGGCCGCATAAAGGCCGCCACAGAGCGTACCGGCCAGATGGTATTCGAAGGAAACGCCCTGCTGCGGCAGCAGGCCGAAGACCCAGCCGCCATGTAGAAACAGCACCAGGATCGCCAGCAGCAAGTCCAGCCAGCTGCGCCGGAACCAGGCCCGCGCCAGCAGCAGCGACCAGAGCCCGAACAACCAACCGCTGGCGCCGACATGGATGCCTTCGCGGGCGAACAGCCAGACCAGCAGGCCACTGCCGAGCAGGATAAACAGGCTGGCTTTGACGAAGTCGCGGCGCGACTCGATCAACGTCAGCGCGCCGAGCACCAGCAACCCGCTGAGATTGCCCAACAGATGCAGCCAACCGCCATGCAACCAAGGGGCAAACAAAATGCCCGGCAAGGACTCGGGCCGGCGCGGGATCACGCCCCAAGCATTCAGGCTGTAACCGCTGACGCTGTTGAGCAGTTGCAGCACCAGCATCAGCGCGGCGATGCCGAACAGCAATTGCACGCGCGGGATCAGCCAGGCGGTCACAGCGGCTCGCCGTCGACGTCGCCCACACGCTGCTCGTGACCGAGCTGCTCGCCGAGATCGCGCAGCTGGGTGGAGATTTCCAGCATGCGGTTGTGCGTGCGCAGATCGATATCGATCTTCTTGTCCATCGCCTTGATCAACGGCAGGAAGCTGTTCTGCAGGCTGTCGGCCAGGCTTTCCAGGAGTTTCTGCACCGCCGGTTGAGCCGGGGCGACCACTTCCACCTGCGGGCGCAGCTTGCCCAGGTTATCCAGGCCGGCGAGCAACTCGGCCCAGGGAACGGTCGGCGCGGCGGGCTGTTCGCCGGGCGCCAATTTGGCCAGGCCGCGCACGCCCTCGACCAGGTCGTTGAGCTGCGCCACCACCCGGCCGCCGACGTCCGTATCGCTGCCGCCCATGGCCTTGTTGCGCATGAAGTCGCGCTTGATCTGCGCCCAGCGCTCGGCCTGTTCGGCGGTCATATTGCCGCGCAGTTCGGCGAGCTTCAGCAGGTTTTCCTCGGCGCCGGTGGTCAGCAGCTGGGATTCGCCCTGATAGTGGTCGGCGATCAGTTGCAGCACCTCGGCATCGTTCATCACCGCGCTGATCTTTTCCGCCATCTTGTTCATGTTGCGGTAGCTGCCTTGCAACTTGAACGGCGGCTCGGTGCGGTACTGATCGGCCTGAGCGGCGCTGGCGATGTACTGCTGATTGACCCGGCCGACCACGTCGCGCACCTGCATCAGGCGTTGCAGGGTGGTGACGATTTCGTTGACCTCGGCGCCGCTGTAGCTGTGGCTCAGTTCGTTGCTGGAGAACGGCTTGCCCTCGGCCTTGGCGACGAAGCGGTAGACGTCGGCCATGTCGCGGGTGGCCAGTGGCGCCAGCACCGGGTTGGAGGTCAGGCCGTTTTCGATGTAACTGAGGGCGAAGGCCTCCTGCATGCCGCCCAGGGTGTCGCCGAGGTTATAGATATCGGCGCGGTTGGCCAGCATGTCCGGGATCTTGAACACGTCGCCGGACTCGGTATAGGGGTTGCCCGACATGATCACGCAGAACTTGCGCCCACGCATGTCGTAGGTGCGGGTGCGGCCCTTCCACACGCCTTCGATACGCCGGGTACCGTCGCACAGCGAAATGAACTTCTGCAGGAACTCCGGGTGGGTGTGCTGGATATCGTCGAGATAGAGCATCACGTTGTTGCCCATTTCCAGCGCCAGGTTGAGCTTTTCCAGCTCCTGGCGCGAGGTGGCGTCCGGCGCCTGGGCCGGGTCCAGGGAGCGCACCTCGTGCCCCAGGGCCGGGCCGTTGATCTTCATAAAGATCAAGCCGAGACGGTGGGCGACGTATTCCATCAGCGTGGTCTTGCCGTAACCCGGCGGCGAAATCAGCATCAGCAAGCCGGACAAGTCCGAGCGACGGTTCTCTCCCGCGGTGCCCATCTGCTTGGCCAGGTTGTCGCCGATCACCCCGAGATAAACGTCGTTGATCAGTTTGTTACGGACGAAGGAGCTGAGCGGCTTGGGCTTGAACTCGTCGAGGCGCAGCGCCTCGCGCTCGCGCGCCACCACTTCCTGGCGCAGTGCCTGGTAGCGCTGCAAACCGGGCAGGAACTGCTCGCGGTGCACACGCAGGCGGGCGAAGAAGTCGTCCACCGCCAGCACCAGTTGCCGCTCGCTCACTCGTGGGTGCTCGCCCATCAAGTCTTTGGCGGTAAAACGCAGATCCACCTCGGTGATGCGCTTCGGCAACTCCTCGGCGAGCAGGCTCAAGGCAACGGCCTCGGGCACATAGGCACTGAGCGCGGCGAATTCGTCCGCTGCGCAGAGCCCACGCAACCAGTTCTCGACCAGCGCCCACTGAGCGGCTGGCCTCTCCTTCAGTTGTCCCAGGGTCTGCTGGTAAACATCCCACATATGCGCCGCCTGCAAGCGCGCCTGCAGGCCGGCCAGCAACTCGCGGGCGTATTTGCTGAACACGAACTCGATACGTTCGGCGGCCAGTTCCTGCACCAGATATTCCGCGGCTTCAGCCAGTGTCGCCTGGGCCAGGCTCATCTCCTGCTGGGCGCTATAGCCGGCCATGGCCTCGGCGATTTCCGCCTGCAACTGCAACAGGCTGTCGCGCTGGCCGAACAACTGCTGGATATGCCGGGCGCTGCGCGCGCGCTGCGGCCACTGCTTGGCATCGTCGCGGCGCTGCGTCTGGCCCCAGAAAAAGCTGGCGAAACCCCGGGGCAAGGCGCCGTAGCTGAGCAGCCCGGCGCTGTCACGCAGCGGCAGCAGCTGGGCAAGGATCAGCGCCGCATCGTGGTCGTGGATGCCCTTCTCGTAGCCTTCCTTGTAACGCGGCGCGGCGAAGTCGCGAATGCTCTTGATCAGCGCCTCCGGCTGGGCCAACTGCTGTTTGAGCAGATCGAGACTGAGACCGTCGCGCCCGGCATCGGCCGCCGCCAGCACTTCGCCGGCCAGGTATTCGGCGCGGTACAGCTCGCTGGATTCGGACTCCAGGGACACCTGCCAGTAATCGCGCAGCGCTTCCAACTCGGCATTCTGTAGCGGTTCGAGGAATTCGGTGCCGGTCAGGTGCAGGTAGAGCTGATCGCCGCGCGGCATCAGGGTCAGGTCCAGTTCCTGGGTGTTGACGCTGAAGCGGTGGCGCGGGCCGAGTTTGATGACGTTGCCACCCTCCTCGAACAGCTCGCTCTTGTCGCGCAGGCTGCGCACGGCCTGATCGCGGGCGGCCTTGAGGCGCGCCTCGACATCCTCGGCCTTGACGCTGTCCTTCAGCTCGCGCAGGCGCTCGGCCAGTTCGCGCAGCTTGAGAATCAGCGGGTCGGCGGCGAAAAAAGCGTTCAGCTCTTCGGTCTGGGTCAGGCGCGCGGTGCGTCGACCGAGGCTTTCGAGAATCCGCCGCGCCGCATCGAGCAGGCCCTGGGCCTTGCGCTGACGCTCGTCGAGCAGCGCCTGTTTGTGCGCTTCGAAGGTTTCCAGCAGCTCTTCGCGCTTGCTCAGGATATCGCCGAGGAACTGTTCCTGATCGCCGAACTGGCTCTCCAGCTCTTCGAGCTGCACCAGCAGGCGCGACAGCTGTTCGTCGCAGCGTTCCGGGTCCTGGGCCATTGCCAGGGCGTTGGTGATGCCCTGGCTGAACAGTTTGAACTGGGCGCCGAACTGCGCCACCGTCTCCGTCGAACCCAAGCCCTTGCGCCTTTGCTCGGCACGGGCCTTGGCCTGGTTAAGACGGGCATAGACTTCGGAGATCGACTCGACGATCGCGGTGCGCTGGGTAGCGTCGTCGATCGGCAGGGAGGCCATCAGGCTCGACAACATATCCAGGTTGCCGGCCATGGCCTGCAACGCCGCAAGCGGCTCGTTCAGTTGGCTGACGCTCTCGGCCTTCTGCGCCTGGGCGTCGAGTTGGGTCAGCTGCTGCACATAGGGTTGCAGCGCCGCCGGGCTGGCGAGAAACGCCGAAGTGGCGGCCGCGACCCGATCCTGGGCGCCCAGCAGCTCGGCTTCCATGGCGTCGATGCGCGCCACGTCGATATAGCGATAATCGCGGATGGTCAGCAGTTGGCCGCGCTGGGCATTGATGCCGTTGAGCGCGTCGACGAACTGCTGCACCTCGTCCCAGCTGTCGAGCAGCAGACCGGAGAGCAACGCCTTCTGCCGGGTTTCGGCTTCGGCCATGGCGCGGGCCGATTGCTGACGGATGCTTTCGACCTTCTCGAACTCGTCGAGCACCAGCTCGCCGGTGGCGGCGATCTCGCGTAGCAGCGGCGCCATGCCCTGGCAATGGGCATCGCCCAGCCAGTGGTAGACGTCGAACAAGCGGCGGGTGTTCTGGCACAACTGGGTGTAGCGCGGCACCGAGACTTCCGGACTCTCGATTTCGCGACTCAGATTGAGCAGATCGGAGACACCACGCACCAGTTCGGCATTGCCGATACGCCCGAAGAAGCCGCTGCGCGCCGGCTGGCGGGCGGCGAACTCGTCGCTCTCGAACGGCGTTTGCCAGATCTGCATCGGGTGGATACGGGTCGGCTCGCTGCCTTCAGCGGCGAAGATCACCATGCGCCCATCTTCCAGGCGCGCATAACCGTGACCGAAAATCGGGTTATGTAATTGGCGATTGATCATGTTGTAGGTGAACAGCGCCGAGCGGCCTTCTTCCGGGTGGTAGAAGATGTATTGCACGTCCTCGCCGTTGGGCGAACGCACCGCGCGTTTGAAGCGCATGCCCGCCATCGACTGTTCGAAGGCCTTGGACTCGCCGTTCTGCAGGTAATAGCCGCCGGGGAAGATGATGCCGTGATCTTCCGGCAGCTGCACGCAGGCCAGGCCGATGGCGTCGATGCGCTCGACCTTGCACGTCAGGCTGTTGAATACCAGGTAGCGCCATTGCTCTTCGCGGTACGGCAGGACTTTCAGCAGGATCAGGCTGCCGAGCTTGGCGTACTCGATCTGCGCGTCGTCCAGGGACTGGGTCTTATCCAGCACTTCCTCGCGGTAGATGCCCTGGCCGTCCTCGGTATTGTTCTCGACCTTGACCGTGAGGTCGCCGCCGATGGTCTCGACGAAGATCGTATCGAGGATATTCATATGCGGATGGCGGCCATTGACCACCATCTCGCGGGAAGTCTTTTGCCATTCGAAATCGAACGGCGCCGGCAGCGCGATGTCGCGCTCGCCGCGGTTATCGATATAACGGACTTCTTTACCGCCTTCGGCGATCGACCAGCGGAACACGCGGATATCGCTGACCCGCTCGCCGATCTGGAAGCTCGCCAGCAGCTTGCCGTCGCGCACCAGCAGTTGCAGCAGGCGGGTGTTCTTGTAGTAGGTGTAGAGCTCGTTGAAGTCGTTGACGAAGCTGCTCTGGCCGAGAAAGCTGTCGGCCAGCGCGATGCTTTCGGCTTCATAGCCTTCGTCCTGCTCGCTCAGGCGATACAGGGAGAACACATCCTCGACCCGGGTTTCCTTTTTCAGACCGAGGAACACGTTGTAGCCGAACAGCAGATTGTCGCCGACCTGGACGATATCGCGGGCCGTGCAGTTGTTTTCGGTGCGGATGCGTACCCGGCCGATCACTTCCATCTGGCTGCTGCCGAATTCCTGCAAACGCTGAGCGTTCAGCGCCTCGGTGGTCTGGCGCAGGCGTAGGCCCTGCTCCAGCAGGCGCTTGTGCAGCACCTCGTAGGCGCCGCCTTCGGCGACGGCCTTGTCCAATACGTCCTGTGCCTGGTTAGCGGTTTGCGGCTGCGACATCGTGGTCTTCCTGAATCTGCGGCGTCAAGCGCCCCTCGCCCGCTTGTGCAGGAGGGGGCTGGGTGAGAGGGCTCACGGCTGTGGGAGGCGCTTCAGCGGCGACAGTCGCGGCTGAAGCCCCTCCCACCAATGCTTAGACCTGCTCCGTGCTTGCGTTCGCCGCGGCCACCGGTACCGGGGTAACGCTGGGCACCGCGGGCTTGCTGGCCAGCAGGCGGGCCAGCACGTCCTGCACCACCGGGCTCTTGCCGACCACGCCCTCGATGGCCTTGCCCACCGACAGCGATTTGGCGAAGGAGTTGAAGAAGTCGCCTTCGCCGCCGACGATCTCGATCTTCGCCTTCGACAGCGCCGCCGATAGCACTTCGGCCTGGTCCTTGGCGATTTCCTTGTTGGCGGCGATCGCGGCCATGGCCTCGTCGAAGTTCTTCTCCAGCTGCATGCGGAACTCTTCGTGCTGGCGTGCGCTGTCGCTGAGCGCGTCGAGGGCGCCGAATTTCTTGCCCAGACCTTCGGCCTCGGCGTTCAGGCGTTCGAGCAGCACTTCGGCTTCGGCCGAACCCAGGTCCTTGGTCGCCTTCGCCTTGGCCACGCCCAACTGCTCCTCGCCACGCGCCTGAGCGGTGAGCTTCTCTTCCAGCACCTTGGCGTCGGCCAGGCCGTCTTTTTCCTTGGCGGTCGCTTTGGCTTCGGTGACCCGTGCCTCGGCCAGACCTTTTTCCTGTTCGCCCTTGGCTTCGGCGATCAGACGCTCGGCCTCGACGCGAGCCTCGGCGAGGCCTTCCTTCTCCTTGGCCGCAGCGGTGACTTCACGCACACGGGCGTCGGCCAGACCAGGCGCGGCGCGCTCGGCCTCGATACCTTCGGCCATTTTCTTCTTGGCTTCGCTTTGCTTGGCCGCGGCTTCCAACTCGGCCTGGGCCAGGTTGTTGATTTCCACCGCCTTGTGCTTGGAACGGGTTTCGTCGGCTTCAGCCTGCTTGACCTGACGCACCAGCTCCTGCTCGGCCTCGGCTTGCGCCTGCAACACGATGACCTGCTTGGCCCGCTCGGCTTCGGAGACTTCGCGTACTTCCTTGATCCGCTCTTCCTCTTGGGCCACGGTCTTCTCGACCGCCACGCGCTCGCGGATCACCGCGGCGATGTTCTTGCGCTCCTCTTCCAGGGCCTTTTCCTTCTCGATGCGCTGCAGCTCGACTTCACGCTCGCGCGAGACGATTTCCAGGTCCTTGGCGCGGGTGACTTTTTCCACCTCGATGACCACCGCACGCTGGCGGTTCTGCTGCGCCACTTCGACTTCGCGCTGGTGATTCTCGGCGCGGATATCCAGCTCCTGCTGGGTATTGATCCGCGCCTGCTCGGCCTTCAGGCGCTCTTCTTCCTGGACCTTGAGGGTTTCGGCCTGCTCGCGCGCACGGATGGTTTCGATCTCGCGCTTCTGCCGCGCCACGGCGTCGGCTTCCTGGCGTTCCAGGGACAGCGTGGCCTCACGGGTTTCGACATTCTTTTTCTTGATCGCCAGCTCTTCGTTGCGCTCCAGCTCGTTGGTGATGACGTTCTGTGCGGCGGTCAGCTCGGTGATCTTGCGGATGCCCTCGGCATCGAGGATGTTGCTCGGGTCCAGGGAGGCCTTGGAGGTCTGCTCCAGGTAGTCGATGGCCACGTCTTCCAGCACATAGCCATTGAGGTCGTTGCCGATCACCTCGACGATGCGGTCGCGGAAATCCTGACGATTCTCGAACAACTGGACGAAGTCGAACTGCTTGCCGACGGTCTTCAGCGCCTCGGAGAATTTGGCGTTGAACAGTTCGTTGACCGCGGAGCGGTCGGAGGCGCGGTCCACACCGATGGCCTTGGCCACCTTGAGCACGTCTTCCTGGGTCTCGTTGACGCGCAGGTAGAAGGCCACAGTGATATCGGCGCGCATGTTGTCGCGGCAGATCAGCCCGTCCTTGGCGCGGCGATCGACTTCCAGGGTGATCAGGGAGATCTTCATGAACTCCTTGAGGTGGATCACCGGGTAGACCAGGGCGCCGGTGAAATGCACCTTGGGCGTCGACGACATGTCGTTGACGATCAGCGCGGTACCCTGCGGGACCTTGATATAGAAGGCTTTGAACAGCGCCAACAGACCCACGATCACCAGAATGACCAGGCCAGCCCCCATCAGGAGTGGCAGCAAAGTCGCTATATTCATCGAAATCAATCTCCTTTGATTTTAAAGTGCCGGATTCTTATGCGAGCCGGGATCAGACGTTCCGAAACTCATCCTCGGTAATGACCCGATAGGCGTGCTCGGCCTTCAGGTACTCCAACAACACGACGCGATCGCCGCGCTTGAAACCACAAACCTCATCGGCTCGCACCCGCAGGATCAAACCCGCGCCGCCGTCCTCGAGCAGCGCTTCGCCATGGCTCGGCGTAACCTTGGCGCTACGCACCACGGCGGTCTGCCCGAGCACGCTTTTGCTGCTGGTGGCTTCCATTTTGTGAAACAGCGGGCGCAAGGGACGGCAAAGTATCGAGCTGACCAGCGCTGCCGGCAGCAGCACGGCAAATGCCACCACCAGCCCCAGCGGGTAGCGCAACAGGCCCAGCGGAAGGTGGCTGAGCAACCAGAGTTCGGCGAAATAACTGAAGAACCAGGCGAAGAAGAACAGCAGGGTCAACACCAGGGTGACCGGTACGCCGTCCAGCTTCAACTTGCTCAACAGCGCGGCGAGCCCCTCGGTCTGGCCGCCTTCGGTCACCCCATCGGTGTCGAGCAGGTCGATGTCGACGCCGCCGAGGACCACGACCAGCCAGTAGAAGACCGCCACGCACAGCAGGAAACTGAACAGCGCCGTGGGGAACGACAAGGCCGTCTGCAGGAAAATATCCATCGCGCTCACATCCCTGGAAGAAGATCAGGCGAGGCCCGCAGGCCCCGCCGTTCGTGCCCGACGAATCAGGACTTGGCTTTTTCCTTCAGCCGCGCCAACACGCTGTCGGCGCTGGCATTGGCCGGCACTATACCGGCCGCGCGCAGCTTGACCTCGAGGGCGTCGTCCGGGGTGCTGGTTTCGGCCAGCTCCGCCGCCGCTTCCATCTTCGCCGCGCGCTCGGCCTGCTTTAGCTTGATCCGTTCCAGCGACTCGACCGCAGTGTGCAGCTTGGCCTGGGAACCGCCGTAACGGTGGGCCACGGCCATCTGCGCCTTCTGCACGCTTTCAGTGGCCTTGACCGTATCCACTTGCTGCTTGAGGCGCTTGATATGCCCTTCGGCCTGGGTCACCGCCTTGCGCAGCTGGGCCACGCTGGCGGCGAAAGCTTCGGCTTGTTCGCGCTCGCTGGCCTGGGCGGTTTCCAGGTTGGCGATTTTCTCCGCCACTTCGGTCGCCAGCGCTTCGTTGCCGGCTTCCAGGGCTTTCAGGGCGTATTGCTCGTACTCGGCGATCTTCTCCGCGCTCTTGCCGACACGCTCGGCAGCGAGCTTCTGCTTGGCCATGATTTCGGCGAGGGCTTCTTTGGACTTGCGCAGCTCGAGGTCGGCATCGCGAATCTCCTGATCGAGGATTCGCAGCGCCTGACCATCGACCACTGCCTCGCCCATTTCGTTGGCACCACCACGCAGCGCCGTCAGCAACTTGCTCCAGACGTTCATAGCATTTCTCCTTAAGCGTCGACCTTGAGGAAGCCTTCGTAGGCTTCGGTGGCCTTGATCACGTTGTCCGCCAGCAATTCGATCTCGAACACCACATCGCTGAGGGTGGAGGCCGAGCTCAGCGCGCCGAACATGGTGTAGCACGGCTGGCCGTCCGGCAGGCTTTCCAGGCCGATGCACGACAGCGGAAACAGCTTGTGGGTGCGCAGCACTTCCTCGTTGAAGGCCGCGCTGTCGCGCACATCGGCAGCCGGCCAGAGCAGGCTCTCGACAATGATCTGCTCGCCATACACCGCGACGAACAAGGGCAGATCGCCGTAGTCGTGCATGGTGACGTGCAAGCTGGCATCGGCGCCTTGAATCAATTCGATGCTCGCCTGGCCACCCTTGAACAGCTCGGCGGCCGACAACGCATCATGCAAAGCCTGTGCAGTCCAAACCTGCGGCATGCTCATACCCTCCTCCTTTTCCATCGAAGCCAGCTTTACCGAGTGCGGCTGGCGCAGTTTCCTTTCGAACGCCATAAGCAGCGGGGCATGCTCTGGCAGTATCCAGACTTCCTTCTTTACCAGCCCCTGCTCGCGCAGGCGCTGACGGAAAAGACGCTGGTAATGGGCTGATGATTTGCTTTCCATGGGCAGAGACTAGCTCCACACATGTAATGAATCAATTCATCACATGTAATATTTTCAAACGCTCGTTTTCCAGGCACAACTCGGCACCGCCGCACCAGGCAGCAACGAGCAGATAGATAAGGAAAAATTGCAGGAGGGAAACCATCCAGGTTTAAAACGCCGCGTATCCATTCGTGATGGCAATTTAACCCTATATCGCGCCCCGGTTGAACCGGCAAAACCGCCAACCCCATCGCAGCTGGAACAGCCAGGCCAGACAATCGGGATATGACGCGACAGCGCATAATCGAATAGGCTTGGCCAGCCTTCCGATACGGACCCTCTCGATGACCACAGCCAACAAACCCCTCGCCGGCCTGAAAGTGATAGAGCTCGGCAGCCTGATCGCCGGCCCCTTCGCCGCGCGCATTTGCGCCGAATTCGGCGCCGAAGTGATCAAGGTCGAATCGCCGGACGGCGGCGACCCCCTGCGCAAGTGGCGCAAGCTCTATGAAGGCACCTCGCTATGGTGGTTCGTACAGGCGCGCAACAAGCAGTCGATCACCCTTAACCTCAAGCACGAGCAAGGCCGCGAAGTCCTGAAAAAACTGCTGAGCGAGGCCGATATCCTGATCGAGAACTTCCGCCCCGGGGTGCTGGAAAAACTCGGCCTGGGCTGGGACGTGCTACACGCCCTGAATCCCGGACTGGTGATGGTGCGCCTGTCCGGTTTCGGCCAGAGCGGGCCGATGAAGGACCAGCCGGGCTTCGGCGCGGTGGGCGAATCCATGGGCGGATTGCGCTATATCACCGGCTTCGAGGATCGCCCGCCAGTGCGCACCGGCATCTCCATCGGCGACTCGATCGCCGCGCTCTGGGGCGTGATAGGCGCACTGATGGCGCTGCGTCACCGCGAAGTGAACGGCGGCAGCGGCCAGATGGTCGATGTGGCGCTGTATGAGGCGATTTTCGCGATGATGGAATCCATGGTGCCGGAGTTCGACGTATTCGGTTTTATCCGCGAACGCAGCGGCAATATCATGCCCGGCATCACCCCCTCCTCGATCCACACTAGCAGCGACGGCAAACATATCCAGATCGGCGCCAACGGCGATGCGATCTTCAAGCGCTTCATGGAGGCCATCGGCCGCGTGGATCTGGCCGAAGACCCGAGCCTGGCCAGCAACGACGGCCGCGATGCGCGACGCGACGAGATTTATGGGGTGATCGACCGCTGGGTCGGCGCGCTGCCGCTCGATCAGGTGCTCGACACGCTGAACCGCGCCGAAGTGCCGGCCAGCCGCATCTTCAGCGCCGAAGACATGTTCGGCGACCCGCAATACCTGGCCCGCGAAATGCTACTCAGCGCCAAATTGCCGGACGGCAAGCCGTTCAAGATGCCCGGCATCGTGCCCAAGCTGAGCGACACGCCGGGCGCAGTCGACTGGGTCGGCCCGGAGCTGGGCGAGCATAACGAGCAGGTACTCAAGGGGTTGGGTTATAGGCCTGAACAGATCGCCGACTTGCGTCGCGACGGCGCAATCTGATCGGCGGGTAGACCGCTGAAAACGTAGACCAGCGTTATCGCTAAAGGTGGACACCGTATTTGGCGTAAATCTTCTCGATAACGCCCCTCTGCTTGAGCTCCAGAATTGCCGCATCCAACTCATTCAGCCAAGCGCCGTGGCGCGGATGAACCCGCATGCTGACATCGAAAGAATTCATCACATCGCCAATCTCAAGGTTGCGGTATTCCGGGCCCCTGGTCTGGCTGTATTGAGCGATCGCCTTGTTGACGACAATTTGATCGAAGCGCAACCTGGCCAACATCTCCAGCAACTGCGCTTCATTCAAGGCATTGCGCCGATCGATCTGGCCCGCCTCGATCAACGCCCGCAAGTCTGGATAGGCGTAGCCGCGCACCAACCCCACCGACTTGCCGCGCAAATCCTCAGGCCGCGTTACCGGAAACGCCTTGCCGGGCGCGAACACCACGACATCGACAACCTTGCCGAACGGCAGCGAAAACATTCCCGGGGTCGGTTGATTGCGCACCCAGCCCGGATAAACGCCCGGCTCTATATCCAGCTGCCCGCTGTTGAACAGCAAACCGATGCGCGGATAGGGGTAGTACTGCACGCTGAAGGTGTCGCCCGTCAGCTTGCTCAGCTCATCGAAGATGTCCTGATAAATACCCGTCTTGTCCTGCTCGATCATCATCGGCGGGTAGTTATAAAAACCGACTGTAAAGGTGGCGGCATGAACGCCAACCGCGGGGTAGCCAACACACAGCAGAAAAACCGCCTTGATCAACCACTTCACAGCATCATCCTTACCACCTCTGCGCTACGAACCGCCGCTAGCAGGCCGTTGAAAAACGTTGGCGAGACCGCCAGTGCAAGGCAAAAACAGGCGAAAAACGGACTGGGCTCGCACGCGAGTTTATGAGCTGTAAATGAGCATTTTGATCGGACTCGCGCCCGAGCCTGTTTTTAACGCCGCAATGGCAACGCAGGTAGTTTTTCAACAGCCTGCTAGAACTCGCCAAACAACCAGGCGACTGCCATGCCCAGCACCAGCAACCCCAATAACCAGAAAATACCGCCATGCCCGCCGGGCTGCACCACCGAGACATCGCCCGGATACCGCTCAGGTTTGTGCCGATCCACCGCATCCTTGGCCTCTTTCAAACCCACACCTTTAAGCTCGCGCAACAGCTTGATCGCCTCGATCTTCTGCCCACGCTGCAACGCATCCAGCACTTGCGGCGGTAAATCCTGATCAGACTCGGTCATCACACTCTCCATTCGAGCAACCACCCCAGAGCATAGCCGCAAAAAAAGCCGGCCCCTTGCGGGTACCGGCTTTGGCGACAGACGTCAAACTTACAACGGCTTACCGCGATTGCCGTGCTGGCTGACAAAGTCCTGCACCGCTTTCAGGTCGTTGGCCAATACCGTGCAACGCTCTTCGCGCTCGAACAGGTCGGCCAGGTGCGGGGGCAGCGTCAGCGCTTCAGCGATGCCAGCCTTCTCCACCGCTTCGGGGAATTTAACCGGGTGTGCGGTGCCCAGAATCACCATCGGCGTGGCCAGGCTGCGACGGCATTCGCGGGCGGCGCGCACACCGATGGCGGTATGCGGATCGAGCAGCTCGCCGCTCTGCGCGAACACCTCGGCAATGGTTTCGCAGGTCTGCGCATCGTCCACCGCCAGGGAATCGAACAGCTTGCGCGCTTCCGTCCAGCGACCATCCTCGACGCTGAAGCCGCCGCTTTGCTTGAATTCGCCCATCAGCCCGGCAATGGCCGCGCCGTTGCGCCCGTGCAGGTCGAACAGCAAGCGCTCGAAGTTCGACGAGACCATGATGTCCATGGACGGCGACAGCGTCGGGTGCAGCGCATCCTTGGCATAGCGGTTACCGCTCATAAAGCGGTGGAGGATATCGTTGCGGTTGGTCGCGACTATCAGCTGGCTGATCGGCAGACCCATATTGCGCGCCAGGTAACCGGCGAAAATATCGCCGAAGTTACCGGTCGGCACGGAGAACGCCACGGAACGCGCCGGACCACCCAACTGCAGGGCGGCATGGAAGTAGTAAACGATCTGGGCCATGATCCGCGCCCAGTTGATCGAGTTGACCGCCACCAGGCGCGTGCCCTTGAGGAAACTCTGGTCAGCGAAGCTGGCCTTGACCATCTCCTGGCAATCGTCGAAGTTGCCTTCGATGGCGATGTTGTGGATGTTGTCGCCGAACAGGGTGGTCATCTGCCGACGCTGCACCTCGGATACCCGGTTGTGCGGGTGCATGATGAAGATGTCGACGTTTTCGCAAGCCTTGCAGCCTTCGATCGCCGCCGAACCGGTATCGCCGGAGGTGGCACCCATGATCACCACACGCTCGCCGCGTTTTTCCAGCACGTAATCGAGCAGACGGCCGAGCAATTGCAGGGCGAAGTCCTTGAATGCCAGGGTCGGGCCATGGAACAGCTCGAGCACCCACTCGTTGCCGTTCAGCTGACGCAGCGGGGCGATGGCGCCATGGGCGAATACCGCATAGGTCTCTTCGAGAATCTTCTTGAAGTCGGCATCGGCAATGCTGCCGGCAACGAACGGGCGCATCACCCGGAATGCCAATTCGTGATAAGGCAGGCCGGCCCAGGAAGCGATCTCTTCCTGGGTGAAACGCGGCAGGTTCTCCGGCACGTAAAGGCCGCCGTCGCTAGCCAGACCGGCCAGCAATACGTCTTCGAAATTCAGGGCCGGTGCCTGGCCGCGGGTACTGATATAGCGCATTTATGCAAACCTACGATTTGAGCCCCAAGCCTCAAGCGACAAGCTGCAAGCGGCACGAAGCGCTTGCAGCCAGGAGCTTGCAGCTCGCAGCTGCTGGTTAATTAAGCTGTTCCACGCGAATCCGCATGACCTTGCCCACCACGTCGTCCAGCGCTTCGAGAGCGGTGAGCGCCTCGTCGATACGCGCCTCGACCACCCGATGGGTGACCAGGATCATCGGCACCAGACCATCATGCTCTTCGACTTCCTTCTGCATGATCGATTCGATATTGATCCCACGCTGCGAGAGGATGCTCGCCACCTGGGCCAACACGCCGGGATGATCCTTGGCCTGAATGCGCAGGTAATAGGCGCTCTCGCAGGCGGCGATCGGCAGAATCGGATGATCGGACAGCGAATCCGGCTGGAACGCCAGATGCGGCACGCGATTGGTCGGGTCGGCGGTCAGCGCCCGCACCACATCGACCAGATCGGCGACCACCGAAGACGCGGTCGGCTCCATACCGGCGCCGGCGCCGTAGAACAAGGTCGAACCCGCCGCATCGCCATTGACCATTACCGCGTTCATCACGCCGTTGACGTTGGCGATCAGGCGGTCGGCCGGGATCAGCGTCGGATGCACGCGCAGCTCGATACCCGCGTCGGTACGGCGCGCCACACCGAGATGCTTGATCCGGTAGCCCAGGGCCTCGGCGTAGCTCACATCGGCCGTGGTCAGCTGGGTGATGCCCTCGGTGTAGGCCTTGTCGAATTGCAGAGGAATACCGAACGCGATAGAAGCGAGAATGGTCAGCTTGTGCGCCGCGTCGATGCCCTCGACGTCGAACGTCGGATCGGCCTCGGCATAGCCCAGCGCCTGCGCTTCCTGCAGCACGTCTTCGAAGGTACGGGCCTTCTCGCGCATTTCGCTGAGGATGAAATTACCGGTGCCGTTGATGATCCCGGCCAGCCAATTGATACGGTTGGCGGCCAAACCCTCACGGATCGCCTTGATCACCGGAATACCGCCGGCCACCGCCGCTTCGAACGCGACTATCACGCCCTTCTCGCGGGCACGGGCGAAAATCTCGTTACCGTGCACGGCGATCAGCGCCTTGTTCGCAGTGACCACATGCTTGCCGTTATCGATTGCCTGAAGCACCAGATCGCGGGCGATGCCATAACCGCCGATCAATTCGACGACGATGTCGATTTCAGGATTACTGACCAGCTCGAAGGGATCGCGGGTAATAGCGGTACCGGTAATGTCGCACTGCGGGTTCTGCGAACGCAGTGCAATCTGCACCACCTCGATGCCACGCCCGGCACGACGCGCGATTTCCTCGGCGTTGCGCTTGAGCACGTTGAAAGTACCGCCACCGACAGTACCCAGCCCACAGATGCCTACTTTGACCGGTTTCACACTGAACTCCCCATCTGCACCGCATAAAACGGCCGGAGCAAGCTCCGGCCGAGGAAAAAGAGCCGCACCATACGAAGCGGCTGTTTATTAGTCAATCCAGCCTATTGGGCTTCCAGGGCGATTTTCGCCAGTTGCGGCGCCGGTTGGTAGCCCGGGATGATCTTGCCATTGGCCAAGACGATGGCCGGCGTGCCGCTGACACCGATCATCTGACCCAAAGCATATTGTTTCGCCACCGGATTGGTGCACTCGGCGGCCTCGACGGCCTGCCGGGTTTTCGCGCGGTTCATCGCCTCCTGGGGATTCTTGGCGCACCAGACATTGGCCAGCTCTTTAGCCGCCGCACTCTCCAAACCTTGACGCGGGAACGCCATATAACGCACTTCCACGCCCAAACGATTGAGTTCCGGCACTTCGCTGTGCAGCTTCTGGCAATAGCCGCAGTCGGTATCGGTAAAGACCGTGATATGGGTTTTCGGCTTGTCGCCGGCGAACACCACCATTTCCGATAGCGGAACGGCATTGATGGTTTTCGCCACCGCAACGCTTTCCGATTGTTCGGTCAGGTTGAGCGCCTTGCCATCTTTGACCTGAAACAGGTAACCCTGCATGACGAATTCGCCGTTGGCGCTGGCATACAGCATGCGGCCGCCCGCGAGCTGCACCTGATAAAGCCCTTGCATGGGGCTTTCGGCAATCGCCTCGATGGGCAGATCGGGCTGAATCGCCTTCAAGGTTTTACGGATCGCCTGATCGGCATCCGCATCGTCAGCCAAGCAAAGACCGCTGACAGCACTCAAAGCCAACGCAGCGAAAATACGGTTATAACCCATGGAAACTCCTATCGAGCGAGAATGCCGGCAGACGATTGAGCCGCTTGCAAGCGAGACTTACAGCAATACTGCAACGGTCTTATAGCGATGGGCGAAGCCTACCATAGAAGCCCCAAAAGAAGCCCCGAAACACCGACCACGGTAGCCGGACGGCCATCTCAGCCGCGCGGATGGTGCTGTGCGTGCAACTCCTGCAATCGCGCCCGGGCGATATGGGTGTAAATCTGCGTCGTCGACAGGTCGCTGTGCCCCAAAAGCATCTGCACCACGCGCAAATCCGCGCCGTGGTTGAGCAAGTGGGTGGCGAAGGCATGGCGCAGGGTATGCGGCGATAAACTCTTGGCGATACCCGCCACTTTGGCTTGATGCTTGATCCGGTGCCAGAACGTCTGCCGGGTCATTTGCTCGCCGCGCAAACTGGGAAACAGCACATCGCTGGGCTTGCCGTCGAGCAGAAACGGCCGCGCCTCCTTGCTGTAGCGTTCGACCCAGGCAATCGCCTCCTCACCCATCGGCACCAGACGCTCCTTATTGCCCTTGCCGAAAATCCGCAGCACACCCTGGCGCAGATTGACCTGTTCGAGAGTCAAGCCGATCAACTCGCTGACCCGCAAGCCACAGGCATAGAGCACCTCGAGCATGGCCCTGTCGCGCAAGCCGATAGGGTCGTCCAACTCCGGCGCCGCCAGCAGTGCTTCGACATCGGCCTCGGAGAGGGATTTGGGCAGCGGCCGGCCGAGCTGCGGCAAATCCACCTGCAAGGTCGGATCGATGGCGATGACACCCTCGCGCAGCAGAAAACGATAAAAACCACGCAACCCGGAAATGAAACGCGCGGTGGAACGGGCCTTGTAACCCTCGTTCATGCGCCAGGCCAGATGATCGAGAATCAGCTCGCGACCGACACTCGAGAGTTCCAGATCGCGCGCCTGCAGCCAACCATTGAACAGCGCCAGATCGCTGCGATAGGCCGCCCGGGTATGGGCGGACAAGCCCTTCTCCAGCCACAAGGTCTCGAGAAAACGATCAATCAGGGGGTGGTCGATAGCGGGCATGGGGTTATGTCGCAATGGCGGGCGAGCTAGTCTTTCACAGCCAATACCCCAATCGCCAGCCCGGACCACCGGCAAAACGGCGATGGGCATTGGCGTCAACCCGGGCTTGGCGACTCGCCAAAAGGACTCTTGATGAACGAGCAGTACATTCTTCTCGCTTTCGCCGCCATCGGCGCCGCCGCCCTGACCTGCCAATGGCTGGCCTGGCGTTTGCGCTTGCCGGCGATTCTGTTCCTGCTGCTCGGCGGCATCCTCGCCGGCCCGGTCATGGGCTGGCTCGATCCACAGGCGTTGTTCGGCCCACTGCTATTTCCGATCGTATCGATGTCGGTGGCGCTGATTCTGTTCGAAGGCAGCCTGACCCTGCATTTGTCCGAATGGCGGGAAATCGGCAGCGTGGTCAGGCGCATGGTCACGATCGGAGCCCTGTCCACTTGGGCCGTGATCGCCGCCGCCACCCATTACCTGCTGGGTTTTTCCTGGGACATGGCGCTGCTGTTCGGCACTCTGACCCTGGTCACCGGACCGACGGTGATAGTGCCGATGCTGCGAGTGGTCAGGCCCAAGGCCTCGGTCGCCAATATCCTGCGCTGGGAAGGCATCGTCATCGACCCCATAGGCGCGCTGCTGGCGGTCGTGGTGTACAGCTTCATCATCGCCAACGCCGACGGCAGCGGCTGGCAGCACAGCCTCGGCACCTTCGCCGGCGTCATCCTCTGCGGCAGCCTGTTCGGAGTAGCCGGCGGCTGGGCGCTGGGCCAGGTGCTGCGTCGCCAATGGCTGCCGGATTACCTGCACAACCTCGCGGTACTGGCCACCGTCCTCGGCATCTTCATCGCGGCAAATGCAGTCATGCACGAGTCCGGCCTACTCGCCGTGACCCTGATGGGCATGTGGCTGGCCAACATGAAAGGCGTCGACGTCCGGCACATTCTGCATTTCAAGGAGAACCTCAGCGTTCTGCTGATCTCCGGGTTGTTCATCCTGCTCGCCGCGCGCCTCGACCTGAACGCCCTGCTCGCTTTGGGCCCGGCGGTGCTGTTGCTGCTGGCGGTAATCCAGTTCGTCGCCAGGCCATTGAACGTGGCCCTGTCCACGTTCGGTTCGAGCCTCAGCTGGCGCGAACGCGCCTTGCTCGCCTGGATTTCGCCACGCGGCATCGTCGCCGCCGCGGTGTCGGCGATATTCGCCATCCGCCTCGGCGAGGCTGGCCATGATGGCGCGCAGTTGCTGGTGCCGCTGACCTTTGCGGTGATCATCGGCACCGTGGTGCTGCAAAGCGCTACAGCCCGCCCTTTGGCCAGGCTGCTGAAGGTCGCCGAACCGGCGCCCAGCGGCTTTCTCATCGTCGGCGCCAACAGCATTGCCCGCGAGATCGGCAAAGCCCTGCAACAGCTCGGCTGCCGCGTACTCTTGACCGATTCGAGCTGGGAAAACATCCGTGCGGCACGCATGGACAACCTGCCGACCTATTTCGGTAACCCCGCCTCTCAACATGCCGAAGCCCATCTCGACCTGGTTGGTCTGGGGCACTTGCTGGCACTGTCGCCCGCCGGCGAATTGAACACCTTGGCGAGCATGCGCTTTCGCCACGAGTTCGGTAGCCAGCGTCTGTTCAGCCTGGCCAGCGGCCAGGAAAGCCGCCGCACCGACAAACACCGCGCCAGCGACGAGCATCGCGGCCGACCGCTCGGCAGCCAGCCGCTGACCTACCCACATGCCGCCAGCCGCATGGCCCAGGGCGCGGAGATTTACAGCACCACGCTGACCGATGGCTTTTCCTGGAGCGACTACCAAGCCCTGCACGGCCAACGCGCAACCCTGTTGTTCGCCCGCGACCGCGAAGGCCGCGTGCATGTCGCGACACCGGAAGAACAGCTACAGCCGCAAACCGGCTGGACCCTGGTCGCACTGGTCGAGGCTAATCCGGCGCAAGCATCCGCGGCGGCATGAACACGGCGCTACGCTGGCGATTCGCTGCGTAGCGTCCCATCCCCATAAGCGGTACTCGCCTGCACGCCGGCCTGGAGCCCAAAACGAAAAAAGCAGCCCGTAGGCTGCTTTTTCTGAAAAACCGAGGCTTTATCAGCCCAGTTTTTCCTTGATGCGTGCTGCTTTACCGGACAGGTCGCGCAGGTAGTAAAGCTTGGCTTTACGCACGTCGCCGCGACGCTTGACGGCCAGGCTGTCGACCAGCGGGCTGTAGGTCTGGAAAGTACGCTCGACGCCAACACCGTTGGAGATTTTGCGAACGGTGAACGCGCTGTTCAGGCCGCGGTTACGCTTAGCGATAACAACGCCTTCGAATGCTTGCAGACGCTGACGGTCACCTTCCTTTACCTTGACCTGAACGACGATGGTGTCGCCCGGTGCAAAGGTCGGGATCTCTTTGCTCATCTGCTCAGCTTCGATCTGCTGAATAATCTTGTTAGTCATACTGCGCTCCTAAGACAAGCCGGCCGGGCCTGCCATCGATACATCATCTATCGTCCCGCTGGCGGATGTATTCCTCCAGCAGCTTCTTCTCTTCTCCAGAAAGCGAGCGGCTTTCCAGAAGATCAGCACGACGTTCCCAGGTCCGACCAAGGGACTGCTGCAAACGCCAGCGCCGGATGTGTTCGTGGTTGCCGCTAAGCAACACCTGCGGAACACTTTTATCCGCATACACCTCAGGTCGGGTGTAGTGCGGGCAGTCGAGCAGACCATCCGTAAAGGAGTCCTCCTCGGCCGAGTCAGCATGACCCAATGCACCAGGCAAAAGGCGCGTTACCGCATCGATCAGCACCATGGCCGGCAGCTCACCGCCGGACAGGACGTAATCCCCGATCGACCACTCTTCATCGACATGCGCTTCGATAAAGCGCTCATCAATGCCTTCATAACGGCCGGCAATCAGGATCAACGCATCCTCATTGGCCAGCTCGCGTACCGCCGACTGCGTCAGTCGACGACCTTGCGGCGACAAGTAAATCACCTTGGCCGCACCGCCTGTAGCCTGCCTAGCATCGAGCAAAGCATCTTCGAGCGGCTTGATCTTCATCACCATGCCGGGGCCACCGCCAAAAGGCCGATCATCCACGGTGTGATGACGGTCTGTGGTGTAGCTCCGCGGATTCCAACAGGTCAGCTGCAGCAGCCCCTGCTTCACCGCACGACTGGTAATGCCGTAATCGCCGATTGCGGCAAACATCTCCGGGAACAGCGTAATGACTTCAACGCGCACGTTTAGAAGTCCGCATCCCAGTCGACCCGCATCTCGCCAGCACTCAGATCGATCGCCAATACGCATTGCCCGGTATAGGGCAGCAGACGCTCACGATCATCCAGACTGTCGACGCACGGTTTAACCACAATCACGTCGTTGGCGCCGGTCTCGAACAAATGGTCGATCTTGCCGAGCAACTGCCCTGCTTGATCGATGACCTTGAGACCTTCCAACTGATACCAGTAGAACTCGCCTTCGCTGAGTTCCGGCAATTGACCGCGGGGCACACAGATGTCGAAACCCGCGAAGGTACGAGCCACTTCGCGATCATCCAGGCCCTTGAGTCGCGCCACCAGAACCTTGCCTTGCAAGCGTCCACCGGCCAACTCGACTTCTTTCACCTCGTTGTCGCGTTTAAGCGTCCAGCGAGGGTAATTGAGCACGTTGGTCAAAGGATCGGTAAAGGAATACACCTTCACTTCGCCTTTTACGCCATGCACCGAGACAATCTTGCCGAGAACCACGAGTTCCTCGGCGGGAGCTGGCGTCATGCTCATAAATGCTTAGGCAGCAGCCTTAGCAGCTTCCTTGAGCAGCTGAGCAACACGCTCAGACGGCTGTGCGCCCTGACCGAGCCAGTAAGCGGCACGTTCCTGGTCGACGGACAACTTGACTTCGGCACCCGATGCAACCGGGTTGAAGAAGCCGATACGCTCAACGAAACGACCATCGCGCGCATTGCGGCTGTTGGTCACGGTGAGGTGGTAGAAAGGGCGCTTCTTGGAGCCGCCACGGGCAAGACGGATGGTTACCATTGAACTTCGTTCCTGTAGTCGGTGCTGCAAAACTGAAATGCACGCATAGGGCACTGGGCCCGAAAGGCCGCATATTCTAAGGATTATCGGCTTTTTTGCAAAGCCTTTTTCCGAGGAGCGGAAAAGGCCGTGCAAATAGGGTCGCTGCAAGCGTTAAGCGACAACCCCAAAGCTTTGGCTTATCGCTTGTGGCTATAACTTCTAAAACTTCGGCATACCGCCCGGCATCATCCCACCCATGCCGCGCATCATCTTCGCCATACCGCCTTTGGCGGTGAATTTCTTCATCATCTTCTGCATTTGCTTGTGTTGCTTGATCAAACGCCCGATGTCCTGCACTTGAGTGCCGGAGCCCATGGCGATGCGACGCTTGCGCGAGCCGCTGATGATTTCCGGGTCGCGACGCTCGGCCGGGGTCATGGAGTTGATGATCGCCTCCATCTGCTTGAACTGCTTCTCGGCCGCGCCCTGGGCGTTGCCCATCTGCGCCAGGTTGACCCCACCCATCTGCGGCAGCTTGTCCATCAGACCGCCGAGGCCGCCCATGTTCTTCATCTGCTGCAGTTGATCGCGGAAGTCTTCGAGATCGAAGCCCTTGCCCTTCTTCAGCTTCTTCGTGAGTTTTTCGGCCTTCTCGCGATCCAGGGTCTGCTCGGCCTGCTCGATCAGGCTGAGCACGTCGCCCATGCCGAGGATGCGCGAAGCGATACGATCCGGATGGAAAGGCTCCAGCGCATCGCTTTTCTCGCCCATACCGATGAATTTGATCGGTTTACCGGTGATATGCCGCACCGACAGCGCCGCACCGCCGCGGGCATCGCCGTCCACCTTGGTCAGCACCACACCGGTCAACGGCAGCGCATCGCCGAAGGCCTTGGCGGTATTGGCGGCGTCCTGACCGGTCATGGCATCGACCACGAACAGGGTTTCGACCGGCTTGATCGCCGCATGCAGCGCCTGGATCTCCGCCATCATCTCGGCATCGATGGCCAGACGGCCGGCGGTATCGACGATCACTACATCGATGAACTTGAGCTTGGCTTCCTTGATCGCCGCCTCGGCAATCGCCACCGGCTTCTGGCTGATATCAGAAGGGAAAAAGCTGACGCCGATATCGCCGGCCAGGGTTTCCAACTGTTTGATCGCCGCGGGACGATAAACGTCGGCCGAGACCACCATGACGGTTTTCTTCTTGCGCTCCTTGAGAAAGCGAGCCAGCTTGCCGGCGGTGGTGGTTTTACCGGCACCCTGCAGACCGGCCATCAGCACCACCGCGGGCGGCGTGGCATTGAGCGCCAGATCCTCGTTGGCCGCGCCCATCAGCTCTTCCAACTCGGCGCGCACCACCTTCACGAAGGCCTGGCCCGGCGTCAGGCTCTTCGACACCTCGGTGCCGATCGCACGCTCCTTGACCTTATTGACGAAGTCCTTGACCACCGGCAACGCGACGTCGGCTTCGAGCAGGGCCATGCGCACTTCACGCAGCGTGTCCTTGATGTTGTCTTCGGTCAGCTTGGCCTTGCCAGTGACGTTTCGCAGGGTTTGCGAGAGGCGGTCTGTCAGATTTTCGAACATGCGCGTTCCTTTCAGGCCCTAATGGAGCCACGGATGGGCTTGTAGCAGGCGGCGGATTATAGCGAAGTGTCCGCGGCACCGACACCGCCAACGGTCTTTCGTGAAATAACCTTTGTATGACACACTCAGCGCCTTTCGGGCCCGCCCAACAAGGATTTATGTTCCCATTGCTGCCCAGCCTGGCCGCCGCCTCTTTATATGCGGGCGCCGCCATCTACCAAGGTCTGCGCCTTAGCCAGCGCAGCACACCCGACAAACGCCTGCTGGCGCTGCTTGGCGTGCTCGCCCTGCTCCTGCATGGCGCCAGCCTGTTCATGCAGATGCACAGCGACGCGGGCCTGGCTCTGGATTTCTTCAACGCCTCCAGCCTGATCGCCTTCGCGGTGATTCTGCTGACGCTGATGGCGTGCGTGCGCATCCCGGTGGAAAACCTGCTGATGCTGTTATTCCCCCTCGGCTGCCTGACCGTGCTGCTCGCGCAGTTCATGCCCAGCGGCACCATCCAGCCGATCACCGAACAGCCGGGCATCCGCGTACACATCCTGCTGTCGATCAGCGCCTACGGCATGCTCACCATCGCCGTGCTGCAATCGCTGCTGTTGCTGCTGCAGGATCATCAGCTCAAGCACAAGCACCCGTCCGGGCTGATCAAGAATTTCCCGCCGCTGCAAACCATGGAAAGTCTGCTGTTCGGCTTCCTATGGGCTGGCTGGCTGCTGCTGTCGCTGTCGCTGTTGTCCGGGGCGCTCTATATCGACAACCTGTTCGCCCAACATCTGGCGCACAAAACCATTCTGTCCTGCTTCGCCTGGATAGTCTTTGCCGTACTGCTCTGGGGCCGCCACCAACTCGGCTGGCGCGGACACAAGGCCATTCGCTTGACCCTGGCGGGCTTCTGCCTGCTGATGCTGGCCTACTTCGGCAGCAAGCTGGTCCGCGAGTTCATTCTGCACATCTAGGTCATCTGCCGTGGACAACGTACACCCAGGTTTTCTGCTCGGGCTGTTGATTTTTCTATTAGCCTGTTCGGCGTTTTTCTCCAGCTCCGAGACCGGCATCCTCAGCCTCAACCGTTACCGCCTGCGCCACCTGGCCAAAGAAGGACATCGCGGCGCCAAGCGCGTCAGCGATCTGCTCAGCCGCCCGGATCGCCTGCTCGGCACCATCCTGATCGGCAACAACTTCGTCAACATCCTCGCCTCGTCGATCGCCACGGTTCTGGCGATCAAGCTATGGGGCGAAGCCGGTATCGCCATCGCCACCATCGGCCTGACCCTGGCGCTGCTGATTTTCGGCGAGATCACCCCGAAGACCCTGGCCGCACTGCATCCCGACAGAGTCGCCTACCCGTTCAGCCTGCCGCTGTTGCTGCTGCAAAAGCTGTTCTACCCGCTGGTGATCATGCTCGGCTGGATCAGCAACGGTCTGCTCAAGCTGATCGGCATCGACCCGGCCAGCAAACACAGCGACAGCCTGACCACCGAAGAGCTGCGCAGCGTGGTGCGCGAGTCCGGACACGAATTACCGAAGAACCGCCAGAGCATGCTGCTGGGCATCCTCGATCTGGAGCGGGTGACGGTCAACGACATCATGATCCCGCGCAACGAGGTCACCGGTATCGATCTGGAAGACGATATCGAGACGATCATCAGCCAGCTGACCACCACCACCCACACCCGCTTGCCGCTGTTCCGGCATGACATCAATCAGGTCGAAGGCATCGTGCACATGCGCCAGATCGCCCGCCTGATGAACAACGATCAGTTGACCAAGGACGCCCTGGTCGCCGCGTGCAACGAGCCCTACTTCGTCCCCGAAAGCACCCCGCTGTCGACGCAGCTGATCAACTTCCAGAAGCAGAAACGCCGCATCGGCATCGTCGTCGATGAGTACGGCGACGTGATCGGCATCGTCACCCTGGAAGACATTCTCGAAGAGATAGTCGGCGACTTCAGCAACCAAAGCGCCCTACGCAGCCCGGATATCCACCCGCAGGAAGACGGCACCCAGGTGATCGATGGTGCCGCCTATATTCGCGAAGTGAACAAGGCGCTGGATTGGCATCTGCCCTGCGACGGTCCGAAGACCCTCAACGGCTTGATCACCGAAGTGCTGGAGAGCATTCCCGACAGCGCCGTGTGTCTGGCGATCGGACCCTATCGCCTGGAAATCCTGCAGTCGTCGGAAAACCGCGTGAAAAGCGTCCGCGCCTGGCAGACCAGCACTACGCCGCAGCCGGAAGCGGCGGAAGAGTAAGCACCTCGGCGAGCCCCTCGGCCCAAACCCGGTAACCCTCGCTCGATGGGTGGTAACCATCGGGCGCCAGATATTCGGCGGAAAAACGCAGTTGCAACGGGCAATATTCAACCGCCGAATCCGCCGCAACCTGGCGCAAGGCCGCATCGAGCATGGCGGCCCGCATCCCCAACATCGACCGCAACAACCAGGGCAAGGCGCTGAAATGCTGCATCGGCGCCACCGCGCTGAACGCGACACGCGCCCCGCCGCCCGAGAAGTGCGCGGCCAGGCTATTCAGCGCGCACTGCCAGCGACGCATCGAACTGAGGCCGGTGCTGTCGTTGACACCGAATACCAGCAGCACCAGATCCACCGGCTCGCCCGCCACCTCGGGCACCAAGCGCTCCCAGGCCTGGGCCGCGGTGATACCGTTTTCACCGCAGGCACGCCAAGCCACCGGCCGCTGCTGACGATTGGCCAGGGCGTGCGCCAATTGACCAACCAGGGCCTGTTCCTGCGAAGCGGCACCGACACCGGCCACCGTGGATTCCCCCAGCACCAACAAGCGCAGAGGCTCGCCGGGCCAATCGGCACCCGCCAGGCCACGCTGCGCGCCGGCCGCCGCGGGCAAACGCAAAGCATGCCGACGGGTATGCAGCGCCAGCGGCAGCAATACCGGCAGCAGCAGACAGAGCGTCAGCCACCAAGCAGCTCCGCGCCAGCGGCTCACGACTTATAACTCGATAACCACCGCTTGCGCCGCACGGGTCGCTTTGGCGCGCGCCGCCGTCAGCGACTCGTCACGCGCCAGGGCCACACCCATGCGCCGCTGGCCGCTGACCTCGGGCTTGCCGAACAGGCGCAACGCTGTGTCCGGTTCGGCCAGGGCAGCGGCCAGATTACCGAAAGCGACCTGCCGCGATACGCCGTCGACCAGCACCACCGCGGATGCCGAGGGGCCGAACTGGCGGATAACTGGGATCGGCAAACCGAGAATCGCACGCGCATGCAGGGCGAACTCGGACAGGTCCTGGGAAATCAGGGTGACCAGGCCGGTATCGTGGGGGCGCGGCGAAATCTCGCAGAACCACACCTGATCGCCTTTGACGAACAGCTCGACACCGAACAACCCGCGCCCACCCAATGCATCAGTGACCGCCAGCGCAATGCGCTCGGCCTCCTCGCGCGCTTTCGCGCTCATCGGCTGCGGCTGCCAGGACTCCTGATAGTCGCCCTTTACCTGACGATGCCCGACAGGCGCACAGAAACTGGTGCCGCCGGCATGGCGCACGGTGAGCAGCGCGATTTCGTAATCGAAGTCGACGAAGCCCTCGACTATCACCCGCCCCTTACCGGCGCGACCACCGGCCTGGGCGTAATCCCAGGCGGCTTGCAGGTCGTCGGCACTCTTGAGCAGCGACTGGCCCTTGCCCGAGGAACTCATGATCGGCTTGATCAGGCACGGAAAGCCGATTTCCTCGACGGCCTCACGGCAGGCCTCGAACGAATCGGCGAAACGGTAGGGCGAGGTCGGCAAGCCCAACTCCTCCGCCGCCAGGCGACGAATCCCCTCGCGATTCATGGTCAGCTGCGCGGCCCGCGCACTGGGAATCACGGTAAAGCCTTCGCGCTCCAGCTCGACCAGGGTGGCGGTGGCGATGGCCTCGATTTCCGGGACTATGTAGTGCGGCTGCTCCTGCTCGATCACCGCGCGTAATGCGGCGCCGTCGAGCATATCGAGCACATGGCTGCGATGCGCCACCTGCATGGCCGGGGCATTGGCGTAACGATCGACGGCGATGACTTCGACGCCGAGGCGCTGCAACTCGATCACCAACTCCTTGCCCAGCTCGCCAGCGCCGCACAGCAGCACGCGGGTCGCACTCGGCGATAAAGGGGTTCCGATACGAGACATAGGTATTCCTCGAACGCAGGGGATTTAAAGAATGGAAAGGCTTACAGCAACATGCCTTTGGCCTCGGCGCGCGCATGACAGAGGCGCAGCACCTGGCGGCGTTCGGCGTTGTCCATGTGGCTCCAACGGGTGATCTCCGCTACGCTGCGCTGGCAGCCGATGCAGATATCCTCGTCATCCAATGCGCAGACATGCACACAGGGCGAAGCGACGGGGCGCTCCTGCTCGCTCACTCGTCCTGCTCCGCCAGCTCGCGGGCATAGCGCTGGGCGTTGTGCACATAGTGCGCGGCGCCGGCTTCGAGCATTTTCATCTGCTGCTCGTTGAGCTCGCGCACCACCTTGCCAGGCGAACCGACGACCAGGGAGCCATCGGGAATTTCCTTGCCCTCGGCGATCAGGCTGTTGGCGCCGATGATGCAGTACTTGCCGATCTTGGCGCCGTTGAGTACCACCGCGTTGATCCCGATCAGGCTGTAATCGCCCACCGTGCAACCATGCAGCATGGCGTTATGGCCAATGGTCACGCCCTTGCCGACACTCAGCGGAAAGCCCATATCGGTGTGCATGACGGTGCCGTCCTGCACGTTGCTGTTTTCGCCGATATGGATCAACTCGTTGTCGCCACGCAGCACGGCGTTGAACCAGACGCTGGCGCCCGGTTCGAGCTTGACCTTGCCGACCAGCGTGGCATTGGGTGCGACCCAACTATCGGGATGCGCCTCGACATGGGATTGCCCCAAGCGATATTTCATTCGGTACTCCTCGCTCGCAGATCAGACGTTTTCGCTGGGTTGCTTGAAATGCGCCGGAGGCCGATGCAAATCGATACCGGCGTCGTAAACCAGGTTGACCAACTCGACCAGCATTATCGCCGTCAAACCCCAGATTTTGTATTCGCCATAACGGTAACTGGGCACGTACCAGCTGCGCCCGAAGTAGTCGATGCGATGAGTGGTTTCCCGCGGGTCTTCGCGGAAGAATGCCAACGGCACGGCAAACACCGCAGCGATCTCGCCGTCGTTGGCGCGGTAATCGACGAAATCGGGCACCAGCCCGACATAGGGCGTGACCTGGATACCATGCAGCGAGATCAGCGTACTCAGCGGCCCCACCACTTCGACCAGACCAGGCGGCAAACCGATTTCCTCCTCGGCCTCGCGCAATGCGGTGCGGATCAGGTCGAGATCTTCCGGGTCGCGTCGCCCGCCCGGGAAAGCCACCTCGCCGCCATGGGTCGACAAACCGCTGGCGCGCAAGGTCAGCACCACTTCGGGTTCGTCGCTGCGGGTAATCGGCACCAACACTGCCGCCTCGGGATAGGCGCAGTCTGCATGCAGAAGATGCGGGCTATAGCCACGTATGCGATGGAGTAGATCGTCCAGCATGGGCATTCTCGGTCTTTATTCTAGGACCGATGATTGCACGAAAGCAGCGCACGGCCCAAGCCCCCACACGGGCAAAGACGCCCGCCGAGCGCTCGTTTCCGACGCGCGAGCCGCTTGCCGGCAAAGCCATAGCCGAGCCAAGATAAAGCCGTGAATCGAGAGACCCCGTTATGAAGTTCTGTAGCCAATGCGGCAACCCCGTCAGCCAAGCCATCCCCCAGGGCGACAACCGTCTGCGGCACGTCTGCGGGCATTGCCACACCATCCACTACCAGAACCCACGGATAGTCGCCGGTTGCCTGCCGATTTGGGGCGAACAGGTGTTGCTGTGCCGCCGCGCCATCGAGCCCAGACGCGGCTACTGGACGCTGCCGGCCGGTTTTATGGAGAACGGCGAGACCCTGGAACAGGCCGCCGCTCGCGAGACCGAGGAGGAAGCCTGCGCGCGGGTACGCGACTTGCGCCTCTATACCTTGTTCGACCTGCCGCATATCAACCAGGTGTATATGTTCTTCCGCGCCGAGCTGGTCGATTTGCAGTTCGCCGTAGGCGAGGAAAGCCTGGAAGTACAGCTATTCCATGAATCCGAGATTCCTTGGTCGGAGCTGGCTTTCCCGACCATCGGCCGCACCTTAGAATGCTTCTTCGCCGACCGCCTGCAGCACGACTACCCGGTGCGTAACGAACCGCTGGAAGCCTTGCGCGCGCATTACAAGAACACTTTTTGATCAATGAGAATGACGATGCGCTGGTTTTTCGCCCTGCTTTCCTCCGTATGCTGCCTGGCCTTTGCCTTCAGCGCTCATGCCACGGCCGCCCCGGCGCCGAACGGCAAGCAGATAGACAAGGTGCTGGTGGTCAAATCCGAACGCAAACTGCACCTGATGAGCCGCGGCGAACCCCTCAAGTCCTATCGTATTTCCCTGGGCAAGCAACCGGTCGGCGCCAAGCAGAACGAAGGCGACCTGCGTACCCCGGAAGGCTTCTATTGGATCGATTGGCGCAAGGCCAGCGAGAAGTACCAGCTATCGCTGCATATCTCCTACCCCAACGCCCGCGACCAGGCCAATGCCCGTAGCAAAGGGTTGAAACCCGGCAGCATGATCATGATTCACGGCACGCCTCTGGATGAGGAATACCCCGAGTGGTTTTTTCATACCCTGGACTGGACCGAAGGCTGCATCGCCATGAAAAACGCCGACATGCACGAGGTCTGGAGTCTGGTTAAAGACGGCACTCTGATCGAGATCAGGCCCTGAAGCCGCAATCAGCCTGATCGACGTCAAACGTCGATCAGGCCGTTTCGCTCTTAATCTGCAGCTGATGGTTTGAGGTGTTCCTGCTAGAACTGGATATCCGACAAACGCCACACTTCAAATGCCGGCGTTTCGTAGGGATGGCTGGTTTTCAGCGCTTTGACGGCGTCATGGATCAACTCGTCGGCGACCACCAACTCGACCTTCCACTCGGCCACCTGCTCGACCCGCCCCACCTGCCCGATAAACGCCTGACTCCCATCCAGGGGTCGGAACTGCCCCTGCCCCAGCGCCTGCCAACAGCAGCTGTCATACGCACCGACACGCCCGCCACCGGCGGCGAAGACGGCTTTCTTGACTTCTTCCAGATGAGCTTCTGGAACATAGAAACACAGCTTGTACATCAATCTCTCCGCAGACAGGGGTAGCCACTTACAGTCGAACAATCATGCCACAAGATAATGGCATTTTGCCCACACCCGAGATCGCGGCGGCGATCACAGCTTGAACATTTGACTCCGCTACTGCGCAGCTGTTCGTCGGCTGCTACTTAGTAGTTAAGCACCAGTCAGAGACCTGCAGCTGGAGATTGAAGTTTCAGGCGGGCAAGCGAGAAGGTAAACGCCGCAACGGGCGCCACAGCGAGAGGGGCGAATCAACGGAGTAAAGGACTGTCAGCCAAGAAAGCCGACAAGGGGGCAAGGCGATAACCGAAGCAATAGGGCGAACATGCCAAAGGCTTGTCCGCCATTAAGGCCGCAGCAGTGGACAAGGCTTCGCCATGTCCACCCTACCGGGTTGTTACCGTGATCCGGTTTAGTCCACCCACACCCGAGCATTGCGGAACATGCGCATCCAACCGGCGTCTTCCTGCCAGTCATCCGGCTTCCAGGAGTTCTGCACAGCGCGGAACACCCGCTCCGGGTGCGGCATCATGATGGTCACGCGGCCGTCGCGGCTGGTCAGGCCGGTGATCCCGCGCGGCGAACCGTTGGGGTTGGCCGGGTAGTTTTCGGTGACCTTGCCGTGGTTATCGATAAAGCGCATGGCCACACAGCCGGACAGATCGGCTTCGAGCAGCGCTTCCTCGCTTTCGAACTCGGCATGGCCTTCGCCGTGGGCGATGGCGATCGGCATGCGCGAACCGGCCATGCCTTGCAGGAAGATCGACGCCGACTCCTGAATCTGCACCATGGCCACGCGGGCTTCGAACTGCTCGGAACGGTTGCGCACGAAATGCGGCCAGAAATCGCTGCCGGGAATCAACTCGTGCAGGTTGCTCATCATCTGGCAACCGTTGCACACGCCCAGGGCGAAGCTGTCCTTACGCTCGAAGAACGCCTGGAAGCCATCGCGGGCACGGCCGTTGAACAGAATCGACTTGGCCCAACCTTCGCCGGCGCCGAGCACGTCGCCGTAGGAGAAGCCGCCGCAGGCGACCAGGCCCTTGAACGCCTCGAGGCTGACGCGCCCGCTGAGGATATCGCTCATATGCACGTCGACGGCGGCGAAGCCGGCACGGTCGAAGGCCGCGGCCATCTCCACCTGGCCGTTGACGCCCTGCTCGCGCAGCACGGCGATTTGCGGGCGGATGCCCTTACGGATGTAGGGCGCGGCAATATCCTGGTTGACGTCGAAGCCCAGGGTCGCCTGCAAGCCCGGATTGTCTTCCTCGAGCAGCGCATCGAATTCCTGATCGGCGCAGCGCTCGTTATCGCGCAGGCGCTGGATCTGGTAGCTGGTTTGCGCCCATTCGCGCTGCAACAGGTGACGCTGGCCGGCGAATACCGGCTGATCGTTGAAGCGAATCGTTACTTCATCGTTGTTCACCGGCTGGCCGATCACCGCTACGCAATCGAGGCCGGCGGCGCTGAATTGCGACAGCACTTCGGCGGTGGCGTCCTGGTGCACCTGGATCACCGCCCCCAACTCTTCGTTGAACAACACCGCGGCCAGCTCTTCGCGGCTCGCGGCCAGCGAATCGAGCGCCAGGTTGAGGCCGCAGTGACCGGCGAAAGCCATTTCCAGCACGGTGGTCATCAGGCCGCCGTCGGAGCGGTCGTGATAGGCCAGCAGGCGACCGTCGGCATTCAGCCCCTGGATCACCGCGAAGAACGCCTTGAGGTCTTCGGCATCGTCGACGTCCGGCGCCTGGCTGCCGAGTTTGCCGTAGACCTGGGCGAGAATGGACGCGCCCATGCGGTTCTGCCCGCGACCGAGGTCGATCAGGATCAGATCGGTTTCACCCTTGTCCATGCGCAGTTGCGGGGTCAAGGTCTTGCGGATATCGCTGACCGGGGCGAAGCCGGTGACGATCAGCGACAGCGGCGAGGTGACGCTCTTCTCCGCGCCCTCCTCCGTCCAGCGGGTCTTCATCGACATCGAGTCCTTGCCCACCGGGATGCAGATGCCCAGCTCCGGGCACAGCTGCATGCCCACGGCCTTGACCGTCTCGTACAAACGCGCATCTTCGCCAGGGTGGCCGGCGGCGGCCATCCAGTTGGCGGAGAGTTTGATATCGGAGATTTTGTCGATCCGCGAGGCGGCCAGGTTGGTCAGGGTTTCGCCGATCGCCATGCGCCCGGAAGCGGCGGCATCCAGCAGCGCCAGCGGCGTGCGCTCGCCCATCGCCATGGCTTCGCCGGTGTAAACGTCGAAGCTGGTGGCGGTGACCGCACAATCGGCCACCGGCACCTGCCAAGGCCCGACCATTTGGTCGCGGGCGACCAGACCGGTGATGGTGCGATCGCCGATGGTGATCAGAAAGCTCTTGCTGGCCACGGCCGGGTGATGCAACACACGGCTCACGGCCTCGTCGAGAGCCAGGCTGCCGGCGTCGAAATCGTCGCCCAGCTCGGCTTCGCGAGCGGCCGAACGGTGCATGCGCGGCGGTTTGCCGAGCAGCACTTCCAGCGGCATATCCACCGGGGTGTTGGCAAAATGGCTGTCGGTCACGGTCAGATGGGCTTCTTCGGTAGCCTCACCAACCACGGCAAACGGGCAACGCTCGCGCTCACAGATGGCCTTGAAACGCTCGAAATCGACGGCGCTGACGGCCAGCACGTAACGTTCCTGAGATTCGTTGCTCCAGATCTCATGCGGCGCCATGCCCGGCTCATCGTTAGGCACGTTGCGCAGTTCAAAGCGGCCACCACGGCCACCGTCGTTGACCAGCTCCGGGAAGGCGTTGGAAATACCACCGGCACCAACGTCGTGGATAAAGGCGATGGGGTTCTGCTCGCCCAGCTGCCAGCAACGGTCGATAACCTCCTGACAGCGGCGTTCCATTTCCGGGTTCTCGCGCTGTACCGAGGCGAAATCCAGATCAGCCGAGCTTGCACCGGTCGCGACCGACGAAGCAGCGCCGCCGCCCAGGCCGATCAGCATGGCTGGGCCGCCGAGTACGATCAGCTTGGCGCCCACGGTGATCTCGCCCTTCTGCACGTGATCTGCACGAATGTTGCCCATACCGCCGGCGAGCATGATCGGCTTGTGGTAACCGCGAACTTCTTCGCCGCGCGGGGTCTGGATCGCCTGTTCGAAGGTGCGGAAGTAGCCGGTCAGGGCCGGACGGCCGAACTCGTTGTTGAACGCCGCGCCGCCCAGTGGGCCTTCGATCATGATGTCCAGTGCGGTAACGATGCGCCCAGGCTTGCCGTAAGGCACTTCCCAAGGCTGCTCGAAACCGGGGATGTTCAGGTTGGATACGGTGAAACCGGTGAGCCCTGCCTTCGGCTTGGCACCACGGCCAGTGGCACCTTCGTCGCGAATTTCGCCACCGGAACCGGTGGACGCACCGGAGAACGGCGAGATGGCCGTCGGGTGGTTGTGGGTTTCCACCTTCATCAGAATATGCACGGGCTCTTGTACCGAGCCGTACTGACGGGTCTCAGGGTCCGGGAAGAAGCGCCCGGCAACACTGCCGACGATCACCGAAGCGTTGTCCTTATAAGCGGACAACACGCCTTCGTTGTGCATCTGGTGGGTGTTCTTGATCATGCCGAACAGGGATTTCTCCTGGCTTTCGCCATCGATATCCCAGCTGGCATTGAAAATCTTGTGGCGACAGTGCTCGGAGTTGGCCTGGGCGAACATCATCAGTTCAATGTCGTGGGGGTTGCGCCCCAGACCATTGAAGCTGGTTACCAGGTAATCGATTTCGTCTTCGGCCAGGGCCAGACCCAGTTCGACGTTGGCCTGCTCCAGCGCGGCGCGACCGCCGCCGAGCACGTCGATCGCGGTGAGCGGCTTGGGTTGCGCATGGCTGAACAGCGCCGCGGCGTCTTCCAGGTTGCCCAGCACCATCTGCGTCATGCGATCGTGCAGCAGCTCGGCGACCTGCTCCGCCTGGGCTTCGCTCAGCTCGCCGGTGACGTAGTAGGCGATACCGCGCTCGAGACGCTGGATCTTCGCCAAACCGCAGTTGCGCGCGATATCGCTGGCCTTGCTCGACCAGGGCGAAATGGTGCCGAAGCGCGGAACGCTGAGAAACAGACGACCGTTGGGCTCCTGCACCGGCACACTCGGGCCGTACTTCAACAACCGGGCCAATACCTGCTGTTCATCGGCGCCAAGCACGCCGGCAACTTCGGCGAAATGCGCGAACTCGGCGTACAGCCCAGTCACAGCGGGTACTTTGCTGGTCAGCTGGGCAAGCAATTTACCGTGGCGAAAAGCAGAAAGGGCGGGAGCGCCGCGCAGGATCAACATGGAAAACAGCCTCTGAGAAGGGGGTGTACTTCGAACCGTTCCGGGTCTGCTGCGCGTCGGCCGGACGGCGTTGAAGGCGGGCTCGGACTGATCATTTACAACTCGTAAATTCCGCGTCCTCGCCCACCTTCGCCTTGCCCGGCTCTAGCTCGCGAGCCCCAGAACTGGTTCTTGGAGGCCGTGCATTCTAGCCTAAACCGTTCGCCGCGGCACCCGTGGCCTGAAGGTTGCGGGTGGCGGATCGGGCATATCGCCGCGCATGTCTGCACCGCTACGGTGCAGACCATAAGGGCTCGCCGCTTCGCTAGCAGAGAAGCGGCCCGCTGTCGAGATATGGCGAGGAGAATGCTTTGCGTATACTGCGCCAATGTTTGCCCAACTCGCGTTCCGCTGCCGCTGCACCTTATGGTTGTCAGCGATCGGAATCCTCCTGCTGCTCGGCGGCTGTGCTGAAGAACCCAGCACACTCGAGCGCGTTCAGGCGGAGGGTGTACTGCGGGTGATCACCCGTAACAGCCCGGCCACTTATTTCCAGGATCGCAACGGCGAAACCGGCTTCGAATACGAACTGGTCAAGCGCTTCGCCGACGATTGGGGCCTGGAACTGCAAATCGAAACGGCCGACAACCTCGATGAACTGTTCGCCAGCCTGAACAGGCCAAACGGCCCGGTGCTGGCCGCAGCCGGCCTGGTCGCCAGCGACGGGCGCAAACAAGTTGCCCGCTTCTCCGCACCTTATTTAAAAGTCGAGCCGCAAGTCATCTACCGCGACGGCCAGCGACGCCCGACCCGCCCAGAAGACCTGATCGGCAAACGCATCCTGGTGCTCAAAGGCAGCAGCCATGCCGAACAACTCAAGGCACTGAAGATGCAGCTGCCGGATCTGGCGTACGAGGAATCGTCCGCGGTGGAGGTGGTCGATCTCTTGCGTATGGTCGATGAAGGGCAGATCGACCTGACCCTGGTCGACTCCAACGAATTGGCGATGAACCAGGTGTACTTCCCCAACGTACGCGTGGCCTTCGATTTCGGCGACTCGCAAAATCTGGCCTGGGCCGTGGCGCCCGGCGAAGACACCAGCCTGCTCGACGAGATCAATACCTTTATTAACCGCGCCCACGAGAACGGCAGCCTGCAGCGCCTGAAAAAACGCTACTACGGCCACGTCGACATGCTCGGTTACGTCGGCGCCTATACCTTCGCCAAACACCTGCAGCAGCGCCTGCCGCGCTATGAGAAGGATTTTCGCCTGGCGGGCCAGAAACAGGGCATCGATTGGCGCCTCTTAGCCGCCATGGGCTACCAGGAATCGCTTTGGCAACCTACCGCCACCTCGAAAACCGGGGTCCGTGGGCTGATGATGCTGACCTTGCGCACGGCCCAGGCCATGGGCGTGTCCGACCGGCTCGACCCCAAGCAAAGCATTGCCGGCGGCGCCAAATACATCGCCCAAGTGAAGAGCCAACTGCCCGACAGCATCCAGGAGCCGGACCGCACCTGGTTCGCCCTGGCCGCCTATAACGTCGGCGGCGGCCACTTGGAAGACGCGCGCAAACTCACCGAAGCCGAAGGCCTGGACCCGAATAAATGGCTGGACGTGCAGAAGATCCTGCCGCGCCTGTCGCAGAAGCAGTGGTACAGCAAGACCCGCTACGGCTACGCCCGCGGCGGCGAACCGGTGCATTTCGTACGCAATATCCGCCGCTATTACGACATACTCACCTGGGTGACCCAACCCCAGCTGGAGGGTTCTCAAGTGACGGTGAACAATTTGCATGTACCGGGCGTGAACAAAGTACCGCCGCAGGACGACATGCCGCCGCTGTAGCGCCTCAATCGAGCTAACGCTGCTCGCGCCGCGCCTTGAAAAACGCGCTGAGCACCGCCCCGCACTCCTCGGCCAATACCCCTCCCTCGATCAGCACCCGATGATTGAGAAACGCCTGATTGAAAAAATCGCCGCGACTCACCGCCACCCCGGCCTTGGGCTCGGTCGCGCCGTAGACCACCCGCTGCACCCGCGCATGCACGATCAACCCGGCGCACATGCTGCACGGCTCCAGGGTCACGTACAGGGTGCTGCCGGGCAGCCGGTAATTCTCGACGGCGCGGGCGGCCGCGCGAATCGCGACCATTTCCGCATGGGCGCTGGGGTCGTGACTGGAGATCGGGCAGTTGAAGCCGGCACCGACTATCGCCCCATCCTGCACCAGCACGGCGCCGACCGGCACCTCGCCGAGCGCTGCGCCTTGGGCAGCCAGAGCCAGGGCTTCACGCATGAAATGCTGGTCCTGGCCGCGGTCGATGATCTGCACCCGACGCATGTTCAAACCACCTCGATAGAAGCCATCAGGCCGGTTTCCATGTGATCGATGACGTGGCAATGGAACATCCACACTCCCGGATTATCCGCGACCAGGGCCACGCGGGCACGCTCGTTCTTGCCCAGCAGATAGGTGTCGGTGAAATAGGGAATGATCTTCCTGCGGTTGGAATCCAGCACTTTGAAGGTCATGCCATGCAGGTGGATCGGATGCTGGTACTGGCTGAGGTTGCGCAGCTCGAAGATGTAGCTTTTGCCCAGCTGCAAACGGGCAATCGGTCGATCGGCGCAGGTCTTGTCGTCGATATCCCAAGCCTGGCCGTTGATCTGCCAGAACGTATGGTTGGCGCCTTGTGCTACACCCACCGACAAGGCCCCGGCCCACTCGAAGTTGAAACTCAGGGTTTCGGCGGTGGCCAGATCGGGCTCGGCGATCGGATTAGCGGGCAGTGCCGGCGGCCATTGCCCGGCCGCTGCGGCGCTGGCGGCCGAGCGCAAAGTCGCCAACCGCAGCGGACCGTTGCGCAGCGCCAATTCCCCCCCGACGGCCGGCACCTTGAGGCCCAGCTCGATGCGCATCCCCGGCCCCAGCCAGTACTCCTTGCCCAGCGGCCGCGGCTCGACCGGGTTACCGTCCAGCGCATAGATACGCGCTTCGGCATCCGGCAGGTTGAGCCGATAAGTCAGAGTATTGTCCAGGTTCAAAATACGCAGGCGCACCACCTGGCCGGCGGGCAGATCCAGGGTCGGCGCATGCTGACCATTGACCGAGCTCAGGCGCCCGGGCGTGCCGCCTCGCGCCGCCTCGCGGGGCACGCTGAATTCGCTAAAGGCACCTTGCGCATCGACATGCCAGCTTTTCAGATTCAAGGTGCGCTCATGCGCGAAGCCACTCGGCTCGCGCTCTTCGACGATCAACGCACCGACCAACCCACGCCCCAACTGCTCGCTGCTGGCGGTGTGCGGGTGATACCAGAAGCTGCCAGCATCGGGGGTGATGAAGTCATAGTCGAAGTACTCGCCCGGTAGCACCGGGGCCTGCGACACATAGGGCACGCCATCCATCGCCAACGGCAGGCGGATGCCATGCCAATGGATGGTGGTCGGCACTTCCAGCTTATTGACGAAACGAACACGCAAACGCTCGCCCTGCCGGCAGCGCAACTCTACCCCCGGCGCCTGACCGCCATAGCCCCAGGCCGGCGTGGTGTGCCCCGGCACCAGCTCGAGATCCAACGGCGCAGCGATCAGTTCGTAGTCGTGAGTTGCCACGTTTTCCGGACGGCCCAGCCAATAGCGCACACCGCCGGCGCCAAGGCCGGCAACGCCAAGACCGGCCAGGCCGACGAGGATTTGCCTGCGGGTGAAGGACATAGTGATTCCCGTGGTCCGGATGCAATCCGGGAAGACATCGACCCGAATTATCTTCGGGCCATCAATTGCAATATCTTCTCATTTAAACAACGGGACTGACGACCCCGAAAAGCGGACAGGATGCCGCAGCAGAAACGACAAGGGCAGCTCACGCTGCCCTTGTCGGTCACATCACTCCCACTCGATAGTGGCAGGCGGCTTGCTCGACACGTCGTAGGTAACGCGGGAGATGCCTTCGATTTCGTTGATGATGCGGTTGCTGACTTTCTCCAGCAGCTCGTAGGGCAGGTGTGCCCAGCGTGCAGTCATGAAGTCGATGGTTTCCACCGCGCGCAGGGCCACGACCCAGGCGTAACGGCGACCGTCGCCGACCACGCCGACCGATTTGACCGGCTGGAACACCACGAACGCCTGGCTGGTCTTGTGGTACCAGTCGAAGTTGCGCAGCTCCTCGATGAAGATATGGTCGGCGCGACGCAGCAGATCGGCGTACTCCTTCTTCACTTCGCCGAGGATGCGCACGCCCAGGCCCGGCCCCGGGAACGGGTGGCGGTAGACCATGTCGTAGGGCAGGCCCAGTTCCAGGCCGATGCGCCGTACTTCGTCCTTGAACAGCTCGCGCAGCGGTTCAACCAGCTTGAGGTTCATTTCCTCAGGCAGGCCGCCGACGTTGTGGTGCGACTTGATCACGTGGGCCTTGCCAGTTTTGGCACCGGCCGACTCGATCACGTCCGGGTAGATGGTGCCCTGGGCGAGGAACTTGATGTTCTCGAGCTTGCTGGCCTCGGCATCGAACACATCGATAAAGGTGCGACCGATGATCTTGCGCTTCTTCTCCGGGTCGACTTCGCCGGCCAGGTTGTCGAGGAACTGCGCCTCGGCGTTGGCGCGAATCACCTTGACGCCCATGTTCTCGGCGAACATGGCCATCACCTGCTCGCCTTCATGCAAGCGCAGCAAGCCGTTGTCGACGAATACACAGGTCAGCTGATCGCCGATCGCCCTGTGCAGCAATGCCGCAACCACCGAGGAATCCACGCCGCCGGACAAACCGAGCAACACATTCGCACCGCCAACCTGGGCACGCACCTGGGCGATGGCGTCTTCGACGATATTCGACGGTGTCCACAGCGCTTCGCAGCCGGCGATTTCCAGGATGAAACGCGAAAGAATGCGGCCGCCCTGCTTGGTGTGGGTCACTTCCGGGTGGAACTGCACGCCGTAATAGCCGCGCTTGTCGTCGGACATCGCGGCAATCGGGCAACTCGGGGTGCTGGCGAGGATATGGAAGCCTTCCGGCAAGGCGGTGACCTTGTCGCCGTGGCTCATCCACACGTCCAGACCGAACACGCCGTCGTCATCGATATGGTCTTCGATGCCGTCGAGCAAGCGGGCCTTGCCGACCACGTCGACGCGGGCGTAACCGAACTCGCGAATATCCGAACCCTGGACCTTGCCGCCGAGCTGCTCGGCCATGGTCTGCATGCCGTAGCAGATGCCCAATACCGGCACACCGAGGTCGAACACCGCATGCGGCGCGCGCGGGCTGTCCAGCTCGTGCACCGACTCCGGGCCGCCGGCGAGGATGATCCCGCGCGGGGCGAAGGCGCGAATGTCCTCGTCGCTCATGTCGAAGGGGTGCAGCTCGCAATACACACCGATCTCGCGCACGCGGCGGGCGATCAACTGGGTGTACTGGGAGCCGAAATCCAGAATCAGGATGCGGTGGGCGTGAATGTCAGGATGGGACATGGCCGTCTCTCGTAGCGGAATTCACAAATGACACGGGGCTGAATCGAACAGCCCCGTGACTAGATATTTTTTCAAAAATCGATTTGCCACGTCGCGAGCGCAGGGCCAGCTAGGCGGAGAGAGACGAGAAAGCGGAGTTTGCTGTAGCAAATGAGCATTTCGAGTTTCTCTCCAACAACGCTGGCACAAGCGCAGCAGCGGCAAATCGATTTTTTAGCCGACCCGGTAGTTCGGCGCCTCCTTGGTAATCTGCACATCGTGAACATGGGACTCGGCCATGCCGGCGCCGGTGATACGCACGAACTCGGGCCGGGTGCGCATCTCTTCGATGGTCGCGCAGCCGGTGTAGCCCATGGAGGCACGCAACCCGCCCATCAGTTGATGAACGATGGCTGCCATGGCGCCCTTGTAAGGCACCCGGCCTTCGATGCCTTCCGGCACCAGCTTTTCGGCACCGGCGGACGAGTCCTGGAAGTAGCGATCCGAGGAGCCCTGTGCCTGGGACATGGCGCCCAGCGAACCCATGCCGCGATAGGCCTTGTAGGAGCGCCCCTGGAACAGCTCGACTTCGCCCGGTGCCTCTTCGGTGCCGGCCAGCATCGAACCGATCATCACCGCCGAAGCCCCGGCCACGATGGCTTTGGACAGGTCACCGGAGAAGCGAATGCCGCCATCGGCAATCAGCGGAATACCGGTGCCGGCCAGTGCCGCGGCGACGTTGGCCACCGCGCTGATCTGCGGTACGCCGACGCCAGCAACGATCCGCGTGGTGCAGATAGAACCCGGGCCGATGCCGACCTTGACCGCATCGGCGCCGGCTTCGGCCAGGGCCTTGGCGGCGTCGCCGGTGGCGATATTGCCGCCGATCACCTGCACGTCGGGGAAGTTCTGTTTGACCCAGCGCACCCGGTCGATCACGCCTTTGGAGTGGCCGTGGGCGGTGTCGACGATGATCACATCGACGCCAGCGGCAGCCAGGGCGGCTACCCGGTCGCCGGTGTCGGCACCGGTGCCGACTGCCGCGCCGACGCGCAGGCGACCTTGGTCGTCCTTGCTGGCCAGCGGGTAGGCTTTGGCTTTTTCGATGTCCTTGACGGTCATCATGCCCTTCAGGCGGAAGGCGTCATCGACGATCAGGACCTTCTCGATGCGGTGCTTGTGCAGCAGCTCGCGTACGGTTTCCTTGTCGGCACCTTCTTTGACCGTGACCAGACGCTCTTTCGGCGTCATCACTTCGCGCACCTTGGCTTCCAGGCGGTTCTCGAAACGCACGTCACGGGAGGTGACGATACCGACCAGATCGCCATCGCAGAGCACCGGCACGCCGGAGATGTTGTTTTGCCGGGTCAGCTCGAACAGATCACGGACAGTGGCATCGGCCTCGATGGTGATCGGGTCCTTGACCACGCCGGCCTCGAACTTCTTGACCTTGCGAACTTCCAAGGCCTGCTGCTCGATGGTCATGTTCTTGTGGATGATGCCGATACCGCCTTCCTGGGCCATGGCGATGGCCAGACGGGCTTCGGTAACGGTGTCCATGGCGGCTGAAAGCAGCGGAATATTCAGCTCGATGCCACGGGTCAGGCGAGTCTTGAGGCTGACATCCTTCGGCAGAACTTCGGAATAACCAGGAATAAGTAGAACGTCGTCGAAGGTAAGAGCTTCTTGACTGATACGCAACATGGCGGGGGCTCCCGGACGGGAAAATTGGAAGCGCGCCATTATACTCAGACGCCCCCCTGCACTCAATGCAAAGAATCGGCTGGCTCAGGGATAGTTAATATATCGGCCGCCAACGTCGCCAATCTGACTTATAAGTCAACCTGCACCAATGACAGCGGATAACCCAAACGCTCGGCGAACTCGTCTAGAAAGCTTTGCTTGAACCCGGCCTCGCCCCAGTTATTGAAGATAAAACCGAGGTTGGAAAAGCCGCAGGGCTGCAGAAAGAGGAAGCCGTTGATGTCGTCTTCATAGCCGCACTCGGGGCAGATGAAGTTATCGGTGTGGCCGGGCATCCACTGCTCCAGGCTGTCGAACAGTGCCTCGCCGATCTCCTGGCGGCATTGCGGGCAGCCCGCCTCCTCGAGGAAGCCTTCGGTGGGCGTATAGATGCAGCGTTTGCTGACGATTTCCAACCCATTGCATGGCCGCTCGAACGGCAACAGCGCCGGCCGTTCCACGACTCGTCGTGCGCCGGGGGCAATGGCATAGCCCATGCGATTGCCGATGCTGCCAGAGGTGGTCGCCAACTCCTCGACGATATTGCGCTGCACCAGCCAGCGCAGCATCACACGAGCACGCGCCTCATGCCCCGGAAAGCTGGAAATTTGCGGCACCAGAATGGCTTGTCGTTCGCTCATGGCGGAACCCGGTCAGGAAGAAAGGCGCGCAGCTTAGCGGCCAATGCGCCCCGGTCAAGGCCAACGGCCTATGGCTGCTCGCGCAAAAGCCTTTATCATGCCGGCCATGATCAAAGACCCCTTCCAACGCCTGAACCTCGACCGCGAAGTGCTCAGCGTCAGCCAACTCAACAACCGCGCACGTCTGCTGCTCGAAGACGTGTTCGCCGGCATCTGGGTCGAAGGGGAAATATCCAATCTGGCTAAACCGGCCTCGGGGCATATCTACTTCACCCTTAAAGATAGTCAGGCCCAGGTGCGTTGTGCGCTGTTCCGACAGAACGCCGCGCGGGTGCGTCAGGCCCTGCGCGACGGCTTGGCGGTCAAGGTGCGCGGCAAGGTCTCGCTGTTCGAAGGGCGCGGCGACTACCAACTGATTCTCGATGCCGTGGAGCCGGCCGGCGACGGCAGCTTGCGCCTGGCCTTCGAGGCGCTTAAGGAAAAACTCGGAGCCGAAGGCCTGTTCGCCAGCGAACGCAAGGTCGCGCTACCGTCGCACCCGAAGCGCATCGGCATCGTCAGTTCGCCGACCGGCGCGGTGATTCGCGACATCATCAGCGTGTTCCGCCGCCGCGCACCCCAGGTCGAGCTGACCCTGGTCCCCACCGCGGTGCAAGGCCGCGAGGCCACCGCACAGATCGTCCGCGCCCTGCAACTGGCCGACCGCCAGGGCTTCGATGCGCTGATCCTGGCCCGCGGCGGCGGCTCGCTGGAAGACCTCTGGTGTTTCAACGAAGAGGCCGTGGCCCGCGCCGTCGACGCCTGCGCCACGCCCATCGTCAGCGCCGTGGGCCATGAGACCGATGTGTCCATCGCCGATTTCGTCGCCGATGTGCGCGCCCCCACGCCCTCGGCCGCCGCCGAACTGCTCGCCCCCGACGGCAGCGAGTTGCTGCAGCGCGTGCATAACCTGCAGCGCCGTTTGATTCTGCGTATGCATAACCGCCTGGAGCGCGAACGCATGCGTCTGGATGGCCTGAGCAAACGCATGCGCCACCCCGGCGAACGCCTGCGCCAGCACGCCCAGCGCCTGGACGATCTGGAGATGCGCCTGACCCGCGCCTGCCAACGCCAGCTCAACGAACGCCGCGAACGCTTGATGCACCTGCGCGGCCGACTCGCCGTGCAGCATCCCGAGCGCACCCTGAAATTGCTGGACCAGCGCCTGGGCACGCTCGCCGAACGTCTGCAACGCGCCATGCGCGAAGGCTTGAAGGCGCGCCAGCTGCGCTTGCAAACCCAGGTACAGACCTTGAATGCGGTCAGCCCCCTGGCCACCCTCGGCCGCGGCTACAGCATCCTGCTCGACGAGCGCGGCCGGGCGATCCGCAAGGCCGCCGACACCCGACCCGGCCAACGATTGAAAGCACGCCTGGGCGAGGGCGAACTGGACGTGCGGGTCGAAGACAACCATGTGCAGCCGGCGACCCTGTCGCTGCTCGATTGACCTTTTATACAGGTGGATAAGCTTCGCGTTATCCACCCTACGGATACCCAATGCGCCTATTCACTCTCATATCCCTGTTCTGCCTCGCCCTGCCCGCCCAGGCCGAAGGCTTTATCACCCGCCTGCTCGACCAGCCAGTGCCCGGCGGCGTGGCGGTGGTCGACCTGGGCGCGGCGGCAAAAGCGCCGAGCGCGACCTATCAGGGCAAGCCGTTGTTGGTAATTCGCGAAGACGGCCAGCGCTGGATCGCCATCGTCGGCCTGCCCCTAAGTACCAAGCCCGGTACCGAGCGGATCGAACTCGACAGCGGCGAACGCCTGAGTTTCCAGGTTCGCGCCAAGCACTACGTCGAACAACGCATCACCATCAAGAATCAGCAGCAGGTCAACCCGAACGCCGCCAACCTCAAACGCATCGAGCGCGAACTCGCCGAGCAGACCCGCGCCTACCAGCAGTTCAGCCCGCGCCAGCCGAGCAACCTGCTGTTCGACAAGCCGGTCAACGGCCCGCTGTCCAGCCCTTTCGGCCTGCGCCGCTTTTTCAATGGCGAAGAACGCAACCCGCATTCGGGCCTGGATTTCGCCGCCAACCAGGGCACCCCGATCAAGGCGCCGGCGGCCGGCAAGGTGATCCTGATCGGCGACTACTTCTTCAACGGCAAGACTGTATTCGTCGACCACGGCCAGGGCCTGATCAGCATGTTCTGCCACCTGTCGGCGATCGATGTGCGGGTCGGCGACGAACTGCCGCGCGGCGGCGTGCTCGGCAAGGTCGGCGCCACCGGCCGCGCCACCGGGCCGCACCTGCACTGGAACGTCAGCCTGAACGATGCCAGGGTCGATCCGGCGATTTTTATCGGCGCGTTCAAACCCTGAAACACCTGAACGTACGACTCCGCCTTGGGCTACCCGCAGGGCTTTGTTAAGGTTTGCCGCCCAATAGCCGGCGCGCCCTGGCATCGCCGCTGATTTCTATCGCCTGATCGAGGGAGCTGGGTATGCCACAAACGCTGGCCACATGGTTTGACTGGCTGCAGCAACACGCCGAACTCTTCGCCTTGGCCGCCACGGCCTTGCTGCTGATCGCCGCCTGGCTCGGCAATTGGCTGGTCAAGCGCATCCTGGTACGCGCGCTGTGCCGCCTGATCGACGCCACCGCCCTGGGGCGCAACGCCCAGGAGCTGGACAACGCGCTGATCAGACGCCTGGCCAATATAGTGCCCGCACTGATTCTCGCCGCCGGCGTCGGCCTGGTGCCGCACCTGCCAGACGCCCTGGTGACGGTGACACGCAACGTCTGCAGCGCCTTTATCGTGCTGACCGGCGCGCTGGCCCTGAGCACCCTGCTGGATATCGCCAATACCCTCTACCAGTTGCGCCGCGATGCTCATCTGCGGCCGGTCAAGGGTTACCTGCAGGTATTGAAGATCGCCGTGTTCGCCGTCGCGGCGATCCTGATGGTCGCCACCCTGCTCGACCGCTCACCGCTGATTCTGCTCTCCGGTCTCGGCGCCATGGCCGCGGTGCTGATGCTGATCTTTCAGGACACCCTGCTGTCGCTGGTGGCCAGCGTGCAGATCACCTCCAGCGACATCGTGCGCGTCGGCGATTGGATCGAGATGCCGCAACTGAATGCCGACGGCGACGTGATCGACATCGCCCTGCACACGGTCACCGTGCAGAACTGGGACAAGACCATCACCAGCATCCCGACCAAGCGCTTTATCACCGACCCGTTCAAGAATTGGCGCGGCATGCAGGAATGCGGAGGCCGGCGGATCAAGCGCTGCCTGTATCTGGATCAGACCAGCATCGGCTTCCTCGACGCCGCGCACATCGCCCACCTGCAGCGCTTCACCCTGCTCGGCCAGTACCTCACGCACAAGCACAGCGAGCTGAACAGCTGGAATACCGCCCTGGCCGAAGCCAGCCAGTTGCCGGCCAATACCCGCCGCCTGACCAACCTGGGCACCTTTCGCGCCTATGTGGAGCACTATCTGCGCCAGCACCCGCAGATTCACCAGGAGATGACGCAACTGGTCCGCCAGCTCGAACCGAGCGCCGACGGCCTGCCGCTGGAGCTGTACTGCTTCACCAACACCACGGCCTGGGGCAGTTACGAGAGCGTCCAGGCGGATATCTTCGACCACCTGCTGGCGATCCTCCCCGAGTTCGGCCTGCGCGTATTCCAGCATCCCAGCGGCGCCGACATGCGCGAGTGGCGAAGCGCGTCACCGGCCAACGCCTGAATGCCCACTTAGTCGACGAACTGCCGCGCGACGGCGTGCTCGGCAAAGTCGGCGCCGCCGGCCCGCATCTGCACTGGAATGTCAGCATGAACGACGCCAGGGTCGATCCGGCGATTTTTATCGGCGCGCTCAAGTCATGACCGTTCGTCGCCTTTCGCCTCCCCCTCGTTCAAGATTCTTCAGCTGTAGCCGAATCAATCAGTGACGCCGGACTTCCCGTCCGGCTGACTGGATACGTAAGCCGATGCTGACGGTTAATACCAACATCGCTTCGTCGTTCACGCGTCGCCAGTTGGAAAGCAACAGCACCGCCCTCGCCACTTCGCTGCAGCGCCTGTCCACCGGACAGCGCATCAACAGCGCCAAGGACGATGCAGCGGGGCTGCAGATTTCCAACCGTCTGACCTCGCAGGTGCGCGGTCTGAACGTGGCTACACGCAATGCCAACGACGGCATATCGCTGCTGCAAGTGGCGGAAGGCGCTTTACAAAGCGTCACCGACTCCTTGCAGCGCATTCGCGCGCTCGGGCTCCAGGCAATGAACGGTTCCAATGGCGTATCCGAACGCAAAGCGCTGGACCAGGAAGCCCAGCAGCTCTTGCAGGAAATCAACCGAATCAACGAAACCACTACCTTCGCCGGAAAGAAAGTCTTCGACCAGGGCAGCTTTTCGGTGCTCGGCGACCTCGACCAACGCGCCGTACTCAATGCCCTGAAAGGTTTCTGGATCAGCGAAGGCGAGCAACGGGTATTCGACGCCTTTGGCCTGAAAGCCAATGGCGCCGAGTTGGAAATCACCCTGAGTGATGATCCGTCCAGCTCGACGCTGGCATCGGTCTCCGGCTCGGTCGGCGCGGGCGGCAAGGTGTTCGACCAGGTGCTCAACGTCAATATGGCGTTTTTCGATGCCGAATCCCTGCCCAACGGCGGCGGCGCACCGATGTACACCGACAGGGTCATCGCCCATGAAATGGCCCACGCGGTGATGGGCCGCACCATGAATTTCGCCGGGCTGCCCAGCTGGTTTGTCGAAGGCACCGCGGAAGCGGTGCATGGCGCCGACGAGCGTCTGTCCGGCGATACGGCGGGCGGCACCAATACCGCGGCGATTCTCGCGGCCTACAATGCCGACGATGTCAGCGCCTCGGCCGGTTACTCGGGCGGTTACGCGGCGGTCCGCTACATGCATGACGAGATCAAGGCAGCCGGCGGCAAGGGCATCAAGGACATCATGGGTTATCTGAGCGCGAACGCCGGCTCCACCCTCGATCAGGCGTTGACCAACGCCAGCAGCGGCGCCTTCGCCAGCCTGGCGGATTTCGATACCCAGTTCAATAACGATGCCGCCACCTATGTCGCCAGCCTCGATCTGAGCAATACCGATACCGGCGCCATTGGCGGTTTCGATGCCGACGGCGGCACGGTGGTCAGCGCAGAAAGCGTGCTGAGCAACCAGGGCACCGGGCTCCCCGGCTCGCAGGGTTTCACCCTGGTCGAGCCCGAGCTGTTCAATGAGAACGGCGTGGGCGGCAATATGCTGACCCAATTCCAGATCGGTGCGGAGGCATACGAAACCCTGCAAATCGGCCTCAGCTCGTTCAGCGCGGATGCCCTGGCCTTGAGCCGGGTCGACCTGACCAAAACGCCGGGCCTGACGGTTATGGATATCGACGATGCGCTGGCCTACGTCGACCGCCAACGCGGCTACATGGGCGCCATACAAAATCGCCTGGAAGCCACCATCGCCAATTTGCAGACCATCGCCGAGAACGCCTCGGCCAGCCGCTCGCGCATCCTCGATACCGACTTCGCCGAAGAAACATCGCAAATGGTTTCGCGCCAGATCGTCCAGCAAGCCGCGCAAAGCGTGCTGGCTCAGGCCAATCAACGTCCGCAGGCCGTACTCACCCTGCTCGGATAAGCCTGCGCAATTTTCCCTACCCGAAAACAAATCCCCCGCAATAAATAGCCGCATAAACCCTGGCTACCGCCTTTAAATATCGTTCTTTTCACAATGCTTGCCAGCTTTCACCGCTCTGGTTAGGGTTGAGCCCATGAACGCTACCCATACCCTTATTCTGCTGCGGCAACGCGCGAACCTCTGCCTGGTCAGCGAGCGACTGCGGGCCTGCTAGACCCGTCTCTTTTTTGTTCGTTGTTCAGGCCAGCCCAAGGCTGGCGCTAAAAGGATTCCCTCATGAGCATGCTTAAAGACCCTTCCAGCAAATACCGCGCATTCCCGGCTATCGATCTGCCGGATCGTACCTGGCCGTCGAAGACCATCACCGAAGTACCGATCTGGTGCAGTTCGGACCTGCGCGACGGCAATCAGTCGCTGATCGAACCGATGGATGCCGAGAAGAAGATGCGCTTCTTCAAGACCCTGGTGCAGGTCGGTATCAAGCAGATCGAAGTGGGCTTCCCCTCGGCCTCGCAGACCGATTTCGACTTCGTCCGCGAGTTGATTGAAGGCGGGCATATCCCCGACGACACCACCATCCAGGTGCTGACCCAGGCCCGCGAAGACCTGATCACCCGCACCTTCGAGTCGCTGGTCGGCGCCAAGCGGGCCATCATTCACGTCTACAACGCCACGGCGCCGAGCTTTCGCCGTATCGTCTTCAACCAGGACAAGGCCGGCGTGGTGAACATCGCGGTGAATGCCGCGCGGATCATCAAGGACCTCGCCGCTCGGCAACCGGACACCCAGTGGACCTTCCAGTACTCGCCGGAGATCTTCACCTCCACCGAGTTGGAGTTCGCCGTGGAGGTTTGCGATGCGGTGCTCGACGTCTGGCAACCGACCCCGGACAACAAGGCGATCCTCAACCTGCCGGCGACCGTGGAAGTCGCTACGCCGAACGTCTATGCCGACCAGATCGAGTGGTTCGGCCGCCATATCAGCCGCCGCGATAGCGTGCTGATCAGCCTGCACACCCACAATGATCGCGGCACCGGCGTGGCCGCCAGCGAGCTGGGCCTGATGGCCGGCGCCGACCGCGTCGAAGGCTGCCTGTTCGGCAACGGCGAGCGCACCGGCAACGTCGACTTGGTCAACTTGGCGCTCAACCTCTACACCCAGGGCATCCACCCGGGTCTGGATTTCTCCGATATCGACAACGTGCGCAAGGTGGTCGAGGAGTGCAACCAGATCCCGGTGCACCCGCGTCATCCTTATGTCGGCGACCTGGTGCATACCGCCTTCTCCGGCTCGCACCAGGACGCGATCCGCAAGGGCTTCAGCCAACAGGACCCGAACGGTATCTGGGAAGTGCCCTATCTGCCGATCGACCCGGCCGACATCGGCCGCAGCTACGAGGCGGTGATCCGCGTTAACAGCCAATCCGGCAAGGGCGGCATCACCTACCTGCTGGAACAGGAATACGGCATCTGCCTGCCGCGGCGCATGCAGATCGAGTTCAGCCAGGTGGTGCAGAAGGAAACCGACCGCCTCGGCCTGGAAATGAGCGCCGCGCAGATCTACCAATTGCTCGACCGCGAATACCTGCAAGCGACCGCGCCCTATGCCCTGAAAGGCCATCGTCTGCAGGAGGAAAACGGTACCAGTGCGGTCGACGTTGAAGTCCTCAGCGCAGGCGAAAGCCAGCACTGGCGCGGCATCGGCAAAGGCCCGCTGGAAGCCCTGGTGGCCGGTTTGCCGGTGGCCGTGGAAATCATGGACTACAGCGAACACGCCATCGGCGCCGGCACCAATGCCAAAGCCGCGGCCTATATCGAACTGCGGGTCAACGGCGGCCGCGCCCTGCATGGCGTCGGCATCGACGAAAACCTGACCACCGCGAGCTTCCGCGCGCTGTTCAGCGCGCTGAATCGCGCGCTGGCTCAGGAGCAGGTGCAAGCAGCCTAAGCCCGATGCGGCTAAAGGAACGCAGGGCAGTGCCCGGTGTTGTCGCTTCTGTAGCCTGGGTTGAGCGAAGCGATACCCGGGGTATCGCTTCGCTCAACCCAGGCTACGGTTTCAGATCGAAGTCGTCAGCATCCAGATAGGCGGGGAAACGCTCGCGGTAGGCGGCCAGTTCACTGGCGCTGAGCGTCGTCCGAAACACGCCATCTGCATCGCCGGCAGCGAGCAGCGCTTCTCCCTGAAAATCCAGCACCTGAGAATCGCCGCTGTAGGGATGCCCCTTGCCGTCCTCGCCGATGCGATTGACCGCCGCCACATAACACAGGTTCTCGATCGCCCGCGCCGGCAACAACCGATTCCAGTGCTGGCGCCGCGCCGCGGGCCAATTGGCGGTGTATAGCAGCAGATCGGTGGTATGCGGATCACGGCTCCAGAGCGGGAAGCGCAGGTCGTAGCAAATCAGCGGGCGAATCTGCCAGCCGTTGAGCTCCATCAGCATCTGCTGCTCGCCCGCGCTGTAGTGTTTGTGCTCGCCGGCCATGCGGAATAGGTGGCGCTTGTCGTAATGCGCCACACTGCCGTCCGGACGCGCCCAGAGCAGGCGATTGCGGTAGCTGCCGTCGGCGGCCTGGATAATCAGGCTACCGGTTATCACCGCCTGCGACTGCTTGGCCTGCTCGCTCATCCAGAGGCTGGTCGGACCGTTTTCCGGCTCGGCCAGCGCTGCGGAGTCCATGGAAAAACCGGTGCTGAACATCTCCGGCAGCACGATCAGGTCGGCGCCACGCGCCCGCTTCAGCAGTGCTTCGAAATGCGCGCGGTTGGCCGCGGGGTTCTGCCAGGCCAGTTCGGTCTGAATCAGCGCCAATTCGAGATCCGGCAAGTTGCTTAAATCGCGCATAACTTCTCCGCCGCCTGACGCAGCGTCTCCTCGCGCTTGGCGAAACAGAAACGCACCAGACGCAGGTCCTTCGGCGCCTGCTCATAGAACACCGACACCGGGATAGCCGCCACGCCGTGTTCGCGGGTCAGCCATTCGGCCATGGCCACATCATCCAGATCATCGCGAATCGCCGAATAGTCGACCAGCTGGAAATAGGTGCCGGCGGCGCAAACGAACTTGAAGCGTGAATCGATCAGCAGGTCGCAGAACAGGTCACGCTTGGCCTGGTAGAACGCCGGCAGTTCATCGACATGCTCGGGATGCTCGGCCATAAAATCGGCCAGCGCCCACTGCAACGGGGTGACGCCGCAGAAGCTGACGTATTGGTGCACCTTGCGCAGCTCGGCGCTCAAGGCCGGCGGCGCCACCACATAGCCGGTCTTCCAGCCAGTGACGTGATAGGTCTTGCCGAACGAGCTGACCACGAAGGCGCGCTGATATAGCTCGTCATGGGCGAGCACGCTGGCGTGCATGCGGCCATCGAACACCAAGTGCTCGTAGACCTCGTCGCTGACCAGATAGATATCGCGGTCGCGGATCAGCGCAGCCAATTGATCCAACTCCGCCCGCGAGATCAAGGCGCCGCTGGGGTTATGTGGGCTGTTAAGGATGATCAGCCGGGTCTTCGCGCTCAGCGCCTCGCCCAGACGCTGCCAGTCGATGGAAAAGCCCGGCAAGCTCAGCGGCACATGCACACAACGCCCGCCGGCCAGGGTCACCGAGGGTTCGTAACTGTCGTAGCTGGGATCGAAAACGATGACCTCGTCGCCCGGTTGGACCAGCGCCTGGATCGCACAGAAGATCGCCTGGGTCGCGCCCGGTGTGATGGTGACTTCGCTGTCGGGGCTGACCGTGCGGCCATAGCAACGGGCGATCTTCGCCGCGACCTGTTCGCGCAATGCCGGCAAGCCGGTCATGGGCGCGTACTGGTTATGCCCGGCCAGCACATGGCGCGCGACCGCCTCGCGCAACGCCTGCGGCCCATCGAAATCGGGAAAACCCTGGGACAGGTTCAGCGCCCCGGTTTCCACGGCCAATTGCGACATGCGGGTGAAGATGGTGGTGCCAACGTTGGGCAGTTTGCTGGTGATCATGGCGTGCGGTATCCGTAGCCGAGCGCTGCATTTGAGCGCTATCGAGGCCGCAGAATAGCCGAACGCCCAGAAAGGCAAAAGGCACCCGAAGGTGCCTTTTTCAGCGAATCGCGCACGCAACTCAACGCTTGTCTTTGCGCTTCTTCTCGGCCTTTTTGTGGTGGCTCATCAAGCGGCGCTTCTTGTTCACCTGACGGTCGGTGAGGGTGTTCTTGTTGCCCTCGTAGGGGTTTTCGCCGCCTTTGAACTCGATGCGGATCGGCGTACCGACCAGCTTCAACACGCGCCTGTAGGTGTTTTCCAGATAGCGCACATAGGACTTGGGCACCGCCTCGACCTGGTTGCCGTGGATCACGATCAACGGCGGGTTGGCGCCGCCCAGGTGGGCATAACGCAGCTTGATCCGGCGGTTGTTGACCATGGGCGGCGCATGGTCGCCGACCGCGTCTTCGAGGATCTGGGTCAGGCGGTTGGTCGGCCAGCGGGTGATCGCCGACTTGAACGAGGCCTGCACCGATTTGTACAGGTTACCGACGCCGGTGCCGTGCAGAGCGGAGATGAAGTGAATATCGGCGAAGTCGACGAAGAACAGGCGGCGCTGCAATTCGGTCTTCACATAGTCGCGCTCGCTGGGCTCCATGCCGTCCCACTTGTTCAGGGCGATGACCAGGGCGCGGCCGCTTTCCAGGACGAAGCCGAGCAGATTGAGGTCGTGGTCGACCACGCCTTCGCGGGCGTCCATGACGAACACCACGACGTTGGAATCCTGGATCGCCTGCAGGGTTTTCACCACCGAGAACTTTTCCACCGCCTCGAAGATCTTCCCGCGCCGACGCACGCCGGCGGTGTCGATCAGGGTGTACTTCTCGTCGTCGCGTTCGAACGGAATGTAGATGCTGTCACGGGTGGTGCCGGCCTGGTCGTAGACGATCACCCGGTCTTCGCCGAGCATGCGATTGACCAGAGTCGACTTGCCGACGTTGGGCCGACCGATGATCGCCAGCTTGATCCCGTCCTTTTCGCTCGGCCCGGGAATGCGCTTGGCTTCCTGGCCTTCCAACACCTCCTCTTCTTCCTCACCTTCTTGCGGCTCGGCCTCATCCTTGGGGAAGGAACCCAATACCGCTTCGAGCATCTGGGTAATGCCACGACCGTGGGCGCCGGCAATCGCCAGGGACTCGCCCATACCCATCGACGCGAACTCGGCGCGGGCCAGGTCGGGGTCGAGGTTGTCGACCTTGTTGATCACCAGGAAGCTGCGCTTGTTGCGCCGGCGCAGGTGCTCGCCGATCATCTGATCGGAGGCCGACAAGCCGGCGCGCGCATCCACCAGGAACAACACGGCATCGGCTTCTTCGATGGCCTGCAGCGACTGTTCGGCCATCTTCGCATCGATGCCCTCCTCGTCGCCGGAGATACCGCCGGTGTCGATGACGATATAGGTGCGCCCCTGCCACTTGGCCTCGCCGTATTGGCGATCTCGGGTCAGACCGGACAGGTCGCCGACAATCGCGTCGCGGCTTTTGGTCAAGCGGTTGAACAGCGTGGACTTGCCCACGTTCGGGCGGCCCACCAGGGCAATTACGGGAACCATTAGGCTCTCCACTTCGTTATTTCAGAAAATACAAAAGCCGCTGCATGGGCAGCGGCCGGAAATCAATACTGACCATGCTGCACAGCCGTGAATGCTGTGCAGCATAGTCAAGGTATTAGCGGGTCATTACTTGATGGTCATGGCCACCAGGTTACCGCCATTACCGAAGGCATACAGCCAATCGCCAACCACCAGCGGACGGGCACGCAGGCCGTCGCTGTCGATACGCTCGCGACCGACGAAACGGCCATCCACCTGACTGATCAGGTGCAGATAGCCTTCCAGATCGCCAAAGGCTACATAGCTGGAAAACACTTCCGGCGCCGACAGTTGACGACGGGCCAGCGCATCGTTGCTCCACAACGCCGACGCGGAACGCTCATCGATGCCTTCAACGGTGCCGCTGGCCAAGCTGACGTAAACGCTGCCGTAACCCTGGGCGAGGCCTACCGAGCTGGAGGCTTCGCGTTGCCAGAGGATGCGCCCGCTTTCCAGATCCAATGCGGCGAGGCGGCCCTGGTAACTGACTGCGTACAGCGTGCCGCCGGACAGCAGCAGGCCGCCGTCGATGTCCACCACGCGCTCCAACTCGGAGCGCCCTTGCGGGATCGCCACGCGCTGTTCCCAAACCGGGATACCGCGCTGAGCATCGAGGGCGATGACCTTGCCGCTGGACAAGCCGGCAACGGCCAGACGGTTGGTCAGCACCGGGCTGCCGGTACCGCGCAACGTGAGCACCGCCGGGGTGTTGTCGAACAACCAACGCTGGTCACCGGTATCGGCGTCCAAGGCGATCAGGCGGTCATCCTGGGTTTGCACCAGAACGATATCGCCGTTGATCGCCGGCGCCGCAAGCACTTCGCTGGGCACCCGGGCACGCCACTTTTCTTCGCCGGAAACCGCATCCAGGGCGATGATTTCGCCTTTCAGGGTGCCGACGACGACCAGGCCGTAACCGGCGCCGACCGCACCGGAAACCGGCAATTCCAGATCGGTCTTCCAGATCACCTTACCGCTCATGCGGTCGAGCGCCATGACCAGGCCTTCGACATCGGCAGCGAAAATGCTGTCGCCATCGATGGCCGGCACCAACATATTGAAGGTTTCGCCCTGGCCCTGACCGATCGAACGGCTCCATTCTTTTTTCAGCTGCACTTCTTTCTCGAACTTCGGCAGCTCTGCCGGCGGCAGTTCCTTCTTGCTATTGCTGCTGCAACCCACAGCCATAACGGCCAGGGCCAGCAGTGCGGCAGTTTTCCAACGCATCACGTCACGCATCCCCTTTCGCCAGATCGTCGAGCTTCAATTGCAGACCACCGACAGCGGCCTCTTCGGACAACGCAGCTTTGGCCTTGAGGTAGGCGGCGTGCGCATCGTCGTCGCGACCCAGCTTGACCAGCAGATCGCCTTTCAATTCTTCGCGGCTGGCCTGATAGGCCGGCACGGCGTCGCCTTCGAGCAGTTGCAGGGCTTCCTGTGCCTTGTCCTGGGCAGCCAATACCCGCGCCAGGCGCTGACGCGCCAGCTCGGCCAAAGTGTCATCGGCTGGCTTGTCGACAATCGCCTGCAATTCGGCGGCGGCATCGTCCAGCTTGCCGGACTCGACCGCGACCTTGGCAACGAAAAGGCTGCCGTACTGCGCGTAATGAGTGCCGGCGTAATCGCTCTTGAGCTTGCTCGATAACTCGACGACCTTGGCCATATCGGGCTGCCCATTCGGGTTCAAGGCGGTTTCCAGCAATTGCTGGTAAACCATGGATGCGCCCTGGGCCTGATTGGCCTGGTACTTCTGCCAACCCTGCCAGCCAAATACCGCCACCAAGGCCAACGCCACACCGGTGAGCAATGGCTTGCCATTGCGCTGCCACCAGTCCTTGATTACCGCAAGCTCTTCATCATCGGTACGCGAAACCACCCCAATACTCCTTTTCGCTAAATAGCTAAATCGCTTAAGCCTGCACCGCGCAGGTCGCCAAATGGTCGGCCAATGCCGACCAGGCAATACTTTGTTGTTCGCCTTGATCGCGTAGCGGCTTGCAACCTACCACTTGCTGGGCCAGTTCGTCTTCACCCAAGACCAATGCGAAGAGCGCGCCGCTCTTATCGGCCTTCTTCAATTGGCTCTTGAAACTGCCAGCGCCGGTGTTGACCTGCAAACGCAGTCGCGGCAATTGATCGCGCAAGCGCTCGGCCAATGCCAGCGCCGCCAGTTCCGCCGGTTCGCCGAAGGCGCACAGGTAGACATCGACCTGACGGGCGATTTCCGCGGGTACTTTACCCAGGGTTTCGAGGAGCAGCACCAAACGTTCGATGCCCATGGCGAAACCGACGCCCGGCGTCGGCTTGCCGCCCATCTGCTCGACCAGACCGTCGTAACGGCCACCGGCACAAACGGTGCCCTGGGCGCCGAGCTGATCGGTGACCCACTCGAACACGGTCTTGCTGTAGTAGTCCAGGCCACGCACCAGCTTGGGATTGATCACATAAGGAATACCCGCGGCATCCAAACGGGCTTTGAGGCCTTCGAAGTGGATGCGCGACTCCTCGTCCAGGTAATCCGCCATCTTCGGTGCGTCGGCGAGCAGCGCCTGGGTCTCGGGGTTCTTGCTGTCGAGCACGCGCAGTGGGTTGCTGGTCAGGCGCCGGCGGCTGTCTTCGTCCAATTGATCGGCGCGAGCGCTGAGATACGCCACCAATGCCTCGCGATAGACCGCACGGGCTGCGCTGGTACCCAGGCTGTTCAATTCCAGGGTGACCGAGTCGCGAATGCCGAGCAGGCCCCACAGACGCCAGGTCAGCACGATCAGCTCGGCGTCGATATCCGGCCCCTCGATATTGAACACTTCCACACCGATCTGGTGGAACTGGCGGTAGCGGCCCTTCTGCGGGCGCTCATGACGGAACATCGGGCCGATATACCAAAGCTTCTGGCTCTGCCCGCCACCGGCCAGGCCGTGCTCGAGCACCGCCCGCACGCAGGCCGCGGTGCCCTCGGGGCGCAGGGTCAGGGAATCGCCGTTGCGATCCTCGAAGGTGTACATCTCTTTTTCGACGATATCCGTCACTTCGCCGATCGAGCGCTTGAACAGCTCGGTGAACTCGACGATGGGCATGCGGATCTGCCGATAACCATAGCCATCGAGCAGACGTGCCACGCTGTCTTCGAAATAACGCCAGAGCGGGGTTTGCTCGGGCAGGGTGTCGTTCATGCCACGGATGGCTTGCAGGGACTTGCTCAATTCGGTTCCTTAGCGGGTTAGCTGCGCACGATCAAGGCGGCGTCAGCCGCGACCTTCTCGGCCGCCTTCTGGCGGATCAACTTTTCCAGCTGATCGACTAGGTTGTCATTATTCAGTTTCTGCGCAGGCTTGCCATCGATATAGATCAGGTTGTTCGGCGAACCACCGGTCAAACCGATATGGGCTTCCTTGGCTTCGCCGGGGCCGTTGACCACACAACCGATCACCGCGACGTCGAGCGGTACCAGCAGGTCTTCGACTCGCGTTTCCAGCTCGTTCATGGTCTTGACCACATCGAAGTTCTGCCGCGAGCAGCTCGGGCAAGCGATGAAGTTGATACCACGCGAACGCAGGCGCAACGACTTGAGGATATCGAAACCGACTTTGATCTCTTCGACCGGGTCGGCCGCCAGCGAAATGCGGATGGTATCGCCGATCCCGTCGGCCAGCAGCATACCCAGACCGACCGAAGACTTCACCGTACCGGAGCGCAAGCCGCCAGCTTCGGTGATACCCAGGTGCAGCGGCTGCTCGATCTGCTTGGCCAGCAAGCGGTAAGCCTCGACCGCCATAAACACGTCCGACGCTTTGACGCTGACTTTGAAATCCGGGAAGTTCAGGCGATCCAAGTGCTCGACATGGCGTAGAGCCGACTCGACCAGAGCTTCCGGGGTCGGCTCGCCGTATTTCTTCTGCAGGTCTTTTTCCAGCGAGCCAGCGTTGACCCCGATGCGAATCGGGATGCCGCGCGCTCGCGCCGCCTCGACCACCGCACGGACCCGGTCTTCGCGGCCGATATTGCCCGGATTGATGCGCAGGCAGTCAACACCCAGTTCAGCCACGCGCAAGGCGATCTGATAGTCGAAATGAATATCGGCCACCAGCGGCAAGCTGACCTGCTGCTTGATCCGGCCGAAGGCTTCGGCGGCGTCCATATCGGGGACCGAGACACGCACGATATCGGCACCGGCATCCTGTAGGCGGCGAATCTGCGCGACCGTGGCGGCCACGTCGTTGGTATCGGTATTGGTCATGCTCTGCACCGCGATGGGTGCATCGCCCCCTACGGGTACCGAGCCGACCCAAATCTTGCGCGAGATACGGCGCTTGATCGGTGATTCACCATGCATCTTATTGCCCACCCAATGTGATGCGCGCGGTTTCACCCGAGATAAAGGGGGCCACATCGACTGCCGCGCCGTTGTAACTGACTTGAGCACCGCGCGCATAACCCAGGCGCAACTCAAGTGGTGCCTTGCCAGCCAATTGCAGGCTGTCGCCCTTACGCTTGAGCCCACCAAACACTATTTTGCCGTTGGCATCGCGCAACTGCACCCAACAATCGGCACTGAACTGCAGCGCCACGAGACCTTCGCCCGCCGCTACGGCCAAAGGCTCTGCGACGGGTTCCGGGACAACGGCTGCGGGGCTTTCTTCGGCGGTCGCCGGCACCTCAGGCACAGGATCCTCAGCGGGGGCTTCAGGCTGCTCCGCGGTTACCTCCGCAGTTTCCTCTGGTGCCGCCGACCCCGGCGCCTCGTCGGTGGCGGCGGGCTGGGCGGCGACGTCTGCCGATACGCTCGGCAGATCCAATTCGGTATCGGTCTGCGCGTCGATCACCGCTTGGTCTTCAGGCTCGTCGAGCACATGGATCTGGGTAGCGCCGTCGGCCCCTTCCACTTCGACCTGGCCAATGCCACTGGTCGGCAGCAGATCGGTTTGGGCGTTGGATTGCTCCTGCCACCAATAAAAGCCTACGCCCGCCAACGCCAAGAGCAGCAGGAAGCTGACGAAACGCAGCACCTTCTGCGAGTAGCGCGCAGGCTCTTCGATATGCCCGAGGCTGTGCACACTGGCCCCGGCTGAATCGCTACCGGTGAACTGATCGAACTCGAGCACCAGGCGATTCTGGTCCATGTCGAGCAATTTGGCATAGGCACGAATATAACCACGGGCAAAGGTATGCCCTGGCAATTTATCGAAAGCACCGACTTCGATCTGCCCCAGGCGCTGCGGCGTCAGGTTGAGCTGCGCGGCCACCTCGGCGATCGTCCAACCTTTGCTCTCGCGAGCCTTGCGCAGGGATTCACCGGGGTTGACGCGATGGACTACTGCAACTTCAGAAGGTGCCGCTTTCATCATTGCTCCGAAAGGTATTGCTGATATTCCGGCGTACCGGGATAGAACCGCTTCAACTGCAAACCGATGCTCGCGGCCTTGTCGCGATCGTCGAAAATTTTCGCCAGGCGGGCGCCGAGCAACAGACTGCGTGCGTTCTGCTCGGACAGCGCACTAAAGCCTTCGTAATAGCGGCGCGCGGGAATGTACTCCTTGTCCTCGTAGGACAACAACGCCATTTCCAGAAGCGCCGTGGCGCGTTTGCTGTTGAGGCGTAACGCGCGCTCGAAATAGCCTTTGGCCTGCTGCCGCTGGTCGAGCATCATCGCGCTCATCCCCAGGTTCTCAAAAACCCTGGAACGTTCCGGATAGAGAGTGTCCTGAGCAGCCCGCTGAAAATATTCGTAGGCCTCCTGATAACGTTTCTGTTCGAACAAAAAACTCCCGTAATTGTTCAACAGACGCGCATCGCTACCACGCTGCGACAAGGCCTTGCGGTAGTGCTCGTCGGCCAGTTTGGCTTCCATTTCCATCTGAAACACCAGCGCCAGGGCGGCGTGGGCATCGGCGTTGGAGGGATCGAGTTCGAGGGCTTTTTTCAGCGGCACCTTGGCGCGCTCGCTTAAACCTTGCTGCACGTACCCGAGCCCCAACTGGATGTAAGCGTCACGGGCTCCATCTCGCCCCTCATCGGTTCTCATCGGATCGACCTTACCCGTCGACACACAACCGGCCAACAGGCTGGCGACTAATAAGAACAGCGCTGGGCGCAGGATCATGGGTGTCCTCTCTTCAGGTTCGATTGGCGGCGGAACGCGGCGTCTCTGCCTCGCTACTCAATTCACGCACGGCGATATAACGCTCGCTGCGACGGGTACGATCCATGACCTGGCCAACCAACTGGCCGCAGGCGGCATCGATGTCTTCCCCTCGCGTGGTGCGCACGGTGACATTGTGCCCGGCTTTGTGCAGCAGGTCCTGGAAACGGCGAATGGCATTGTTACTGGGCCGTTCGTAACCCGAATGAGGGAAGGGATTAAACGGGATTAAATTGATCTTGCAAGGCACATCTTTGAGAAGTGCGATCATCTCCTCAGCCTGCTCGGGCTTATCGTTGACATCCTTGAGCAAGGTGTACTCGACGGTCAGCACGCGCTTCTCGCCGAGGCGCGAGACATAGCGTTTGCAGGCCGCCAACAGCATTTCCAGCGGGTATTTCTTGTTGATCGGCACCAACTGGTTACGCAGCTCGTCGTTCGGCGCGTGCAGGGACAGCGCCAGGGAGACGTCGATGACTTCGCCAAGTTTGTCGATCATCGGCACCACGCCCGAGGTGGACAAGGTCACCTTGCGCTTGGAGATGCCATAACCGAGGTCGTCCATCATGATCCGCATGGCGGCGACCACGTTATCGAAGTTCAGCAGCGGCTCGCCCATGCCCATCATCACCACGTTGGTGATGGCGCGATCGATCTTCGCCGGAACGCTGCCGAACGACTTGTTGGCGATCCATACCTGGCCAATCACTTCGGCCGCGCTCAGGTCGCTGTTGAAACCTTGTTTACCGGTCGAGCAGAAACTGCAATCCAGCGCACAGCCGGCTTGCGACGAGACACAGAGGGTGCCACGCGAGCCCTGGGGGATATACACGGTTTCCACGCAACTGCCCGACGCCACTCGCACTACCCACTTGCGCGTGCCATCGGTGGAAATATCTTCGCTGACCACTTCCGGGCCGCGGATTTCGGCACAAGCCTTGAGCTTCTCGCGCAAGGCCTTGCCGACGTTACTCATGGCATCGAAGTCATCGACGCCAAAATGGTGAATCCACTTCATCACCTGACCGGCGCGGAAACGTTTCTCCCCGATACGCTCGAAGAACTGCTCCATCTCCGTCTGGGTCAAACCCAGCAGATTGATTTTACCGGTAGCTTCAGTCATGGCTTCACCCTCACACGTTTCGCTGTTAGCGAAGGCGTGCGCATACCTCGGTCGCAGCGAAGAAGTAAGCGATTTCACGAGCGGCGGAAGCCTCGGAATCGGAACCGTGTACGGCGTTTTCATCGATGGAGACCGCGAAATCGGCGCGAATGGTGCCGGCAGCCGCTTCTTTCGGGTTGGTTGCGCCCATCAGCTCACGGTTCTTGGCGATGGCGTCTTCACCTTCCAGCACCTGAACGATGACCGGACCGGAAACCATGAAAGCCACCAGATCCTTGAAGAAGCCGCGCTCGCTGTGCTCGGCGTAGAAGCCGCCGGCTTCGCGCTCGGACAGCTGAACCATTTTCGAAGCGACGACGCGCAGGCCGGCCTTTTCGAAACGGGTAACGATTTCGCCTACGACGTTTTTAGCGACGGCGTCGGGCTTGATGATGGAAAAAGTACGTTGAACAGCCATGTAAAACTCCAGAAACAAGGGTTATAGCGAAAAATTAAACCCGCGAATTATACGCGGGTTAGGGGGAAAGCATAAGAGCGGCGGTAAGCGGCCTATCACTCAGACTCTTCGATCCAGGCTGCCTGAATGGCTTCGAGCACCTTCTCGCCGCCACGTTGCGGGTCGTCGGAAAACTCCGGCAACTCCAGCACCCAGCGGTGCAGATCGACGAAATTGACGAAACGCGGATCGACATCGGGCTTGCTTTCCGCCAGCTGAATAGCGATTTCCAGCACATCGACCCATTTCAAACTCATAACAACTCCTTGAATCAATGCGGCGCCTCAGAGGCATGGTTGAGCGAGTATTTCGGAATCTCGACGGTTAGATCCTCATCCCCCACTATAGCCTGGCAGGACAACCGCGATTGCGCTTCCAGCCCCCAAGCCTTATCCAGGAGGTCTTCCTCCAATTCGTCAGCTTCGTTCAACGAGTCGAACCCCTCACGAACGATGCAGTGGCACGTGGTGCAGGCGCAAACACCGCCGCAGGCACTTTCAATCTCGATATGATTGTCATGCGCCACTTTCAGGATCGAAATACCGGGCTCAACCTCTACGACCAGCCCATCCGGGCAGAATACGGCGTGGGGCAGGAAGATGATCTGCGGCATGCTTATTCCTCGATATCGTTAAGACTACGGCCCGCCAGCGCGGCTTTGACCGTGGCATCCAGGCGACGCGCCGCAAAAGCATCGGTGACCTGGGTCAAGCGTTTGGTTTGTCGCTCGATGGCCAGACCGTCCTGCCCGGCCATCAACTCACGCAACTGTTGCATCTGCGCTTCGATGGCCAGACGCTCGTCGGCGTCGAGCAAATGCTCGCCATCGGCTTCCAGCGCCGCCTCCACAGCTTCCAGCAGGCGCCGAGCGTCCACTTGCTGTTCGCGCAGCACGCGAGCGACCTTGTCGTCACCTGCGTACTGGAAGGAGTCCTGCAACATCCGCGCGATCTCGCCATCGGTCAAACCGTAGGACGGCTTGACCTGAATGCTCGCCTCCACGCCCGACGCCAACTCGCGGGCGGATACGTTGAGCAGGCCGTCGGCATCGACCTGGAAGGTCACGCGAATTTTCGCTGCGCCCGCGACCATCGGCGGTATACCGCGCAATTCGAAACGCGCCAGCGAACGGCAATCGCTGATCAACTCCCGCTCGCCCTGCAGCACATGAATCATCATGGCTGTCTGGCCGTCTTTGTAAGTGGTGAAATCCTGGGCCCGCGCCACCGGAATCGTGGTGTTGCGCGGAATCACCTTTTCCATCAGGCCGCCCATGGTTTCCAGGCCGAGCGACAACGGAATCACGTCCAGCAGCAACAACTCTTCGCCTTCGCCACGCTTGTTGCCCGCCAGGGCGTCGGCCTGGATGGCCGCCCCTATGGCCACTACCTGATCGGGGTCGATATCGGTCAGCGGTTCGCGCATGAATAACTCGGCGACCGCCTGGCGTACCCGCGGCACTCGGGTCGAACCGCCGACCATGACCACCGCTCGAATGTCTTCCAACTCGATAGCCGCATCGCGCACAGCACGGCGGCAGGCCTTGAGGCTACGCGCAATCATCGGCTCGATCAGTTCATCGAATTGCGTACGGCTTAATTGCCCCTGCCAATCGCCATAACCGAGCGTTGCAACTTCATCCTCGGTCAGGGCTTCCTTGGCGGCGCACGCCGCCTGCAGCAAAAGGCGCTGCTGAGCGGGATCAAGATCGGCGGAAACGCCAGCCTGCTCCACTATCCAGCCCGCGATCGCGTGATCGAAATCGTCGCCGCCCAGGGCACTGTCGCCACCGGTGGCCAACACTTCGAAAACGCCACCGGTCAGCCGCAGAATGGAGATATCGAAGGTACCGCCGCCCAGATCGTAAATCGCCACCAGACCTTCGGCATGCTGATCCAGGCCATAGGCCACGGCCGCCGCAGTCGGCTCGTTGAGCAGACGCAGTACGTTCAAACCAGCCAGGCGCGCGGCATCTTTAGTGGCCTGACGCTGCGAGTCATCGAAGTAGGCCGGCACCGTAATCACCGCGCCAACCAACTCTCCGCCAAGGCTGGCTTCGGCGCGCTGGCGCAGCGTTTTGAGAATATCGGCAGACACTTCGACCGGACTTTTCGGCCCCTGCACAGTGTCGATAAAAGGCATATGCGACTCACCGGCAACGAAGCGATAGGGCAATTGCTCACCCAATTGCTTGACGTCGGCCAGGCCGCGCCCCATCAGACGCTTGACCGACAACACGGTGTTCAGCGGATCGCTGGATGCGGCCGTCTTGGCGGTCTCGCCAACCTCGACACGGTCGGCGTGATAGCGCACCGCCGACGGCAGGATGACCTGCCCGCTCGCGTCCGCCAGGGGTTCGGATAGGCCACTGCGCACCGCAGCGACCAGAGAATTGGTGGTACCCAGATCGATCCCCACCGCCAACCGACGCGCGTGGGGCTGAGGACTTTGTCCGGGCTCAGCGATTTGCAGTAGGGCCATGGCTAATCAATGCTTATTTATCTGGAATCGAGGGTGTCAGGCACACCGGGCTGGGCGTGCGAGCGTTAGTCGTCGAGGCGCTCTTCCAACTGGCGAACCTCGTGAGAGAGCTTGTCGAGAAACTGCATACGGCGCATCAGGCGTTCAGCTTCTTCGCGCCGAGCCGCATCGTCCCAACAATCCGCAAAGCTTTCGTTCAGGTCTTCCTGCGCGACCTTCAGGCGCCGCTTGAAGGCCGCCACGCCCGCCAGATCGGCGCTATCGTGCAAGTCTTCCAGCTCTTCGCGCAGCTGCATCTGTTGCAGCAGGAAGTCCGGGTCTTGCACCGTCACTTCCAAGGGCAACTCGGGCCCGCGCAGCGCCAACAGATAACGCGCCCGCTGCGGTGCATTCTTCAGCGTGCGGTAGGCCTCGTTGAGGTCGGCGGATTGCTCCAGCGCCAAGCGCTGCTCGCTTTCCGAAGCATCGGCAAAACGATCCGGATGGACACTGCGCGCCAGCTCACGGTAACGCGCGGCCAACAGCTCGGCATCTAAACGAAAGCTCGGCTGCAAATCAAACAGGGCAAAATGACAAGGACTTCCCACACGCGCCTCAGATATTGAAGCTCTCGCCGCAGCCACATTCGCCGCGCACGTTAGGGTTGTTGAACTTGAAACCTTCGTTCAAGCCCTCCTTGACGAAGTCCAGCTCGGTTCCGTCGAGGTACACCAAGCTTTTAGGGTCGATGATCACCTTGACCCCGTGACTTTCGAAGACCTGATCTTCGCCTGCGGTTTCGTCGACGAACTCCAGCACATACGCCAGGCCAGAGCAGCCAGTGGTGCGAACACCCAGGCGGATACCTTCGCCTTTGCCGCGCCCCTCTAGGGAACGACGCACATGCTGAGCGGCAGCTTCGGTCATGCTGATAGCCATCGGCAGTTCTCCTTAGAGCAAGCCTTTCTTCTGCTTGTAATCACGTACGGCCGCCTTGATGGCGTCCTCGGCGAGTACCGAGCAGTGAATTTTTACCGGCGGCAAGGCCAGCTCTTCGGCGAGTTGGGTGTTCTTGATGGTTTCCGCCTCATCCAGGGTCTTCCCCTTCATCCACTCGGTAGCGAGGGAGCTGGAAGCGATCGCGGAACCGCAGCCATAGGTCTTGAACTTGGCGTCTTCGATAACGCCCGACTCGTTGACCTTGATCTGCAGACGCATCACGTCGCCGCAAGCCGGCGCACCGACCATGCCGGTACCGACATCCGGATCTTCCGCGTCCATCTTGCCGACGTTGCGCGGGTTTTCGTAATGGTCAATGACCTTTTCGCTGTAAGCCATGCTGGTATTCCTCTTTCATCAGGTACCGCTCTGCTGGCGGTGAAATTACTGCGGGCCACACGCCTCAAGATGCGTGTGCACGCTGCCATACTCTGGCAGCTTCAGTGTGCCGCCCATTCAACCTTGGACAGATCGACACCTTCTTTGAACATATCCCATAGCGGCGACAACTCGCGCAGCTTGGTTACGGCTTCACGTACTTTCTGCGCCGCGTAATCGACCTCTTCTTCGGTGGTGAAACGGCCGAAGGTGAAGCGGATGGAGCTGTGCGCCAACTCGTCGTTACGGCCCAACGCACGCAATACGTATGACGGTTCCAGGGAGGCCGAAGTACAGGCCGAACCGGAAGATACCGCCAGATCCTTGAGCGCCATGATCAAGGACTCGCCCTCGACATAGTTGAAGCTCAAGTTGAGGTTGTGTGGTACTCGGGCGGTCATGCTGCCATTGACGTACAGCTCTTCCAGACCATCGACCTGTTCGAAGAAACGGTTGCGCAGGGCCAGAATACGCTGGTTCTCCTGGGCCATTTCTTCCTTGGCGATACGGAAAGCCTCGCCCATGCCGACGATCTGGTGAGTCGCCAGGGTACCCGAACGCATACCGCGCTCGTGACCGCCACCGTGGGTCTGAGCCTCCAGACGCACGCGCGGCTTGCGTCGTACGTACAGCGCGCCGACGCCCTTGGGGCCGTAGGTTTTATGCGCCGAGAAGGACATCAGATCGACCTTGAGTTTTTCCAGGTCGATTTCCACCTTGCCAGTCGACTGAGCGGCATCGACATGGAAGAACACGCCACGCGAGCGGGTCAGCTCGCCAATCGCGGCGATGTCGTTGATCGTGCCGATCTCGTTGTTGACGTGCATAACAGACACCAGAATGGTGTCCTCGCGCAGCGCCGCCTCGACCAAAGCCGGGGTGATCAGGCCGTCTTCGCCCGGCTCGATGTAAGTCACTTCGAAGCCTTCGCGCTCCAACTGGCGAGTGGTGTCCAACACCGCCTTGTGCTCGATCTTCGAGGTGATGATGTGCTTGCCCTTGCTGCTGTAGAAATGCGCAATGCCCTTGATCGCCAAGTTGTTGGACTCGGTGGCACCGGAGGTCCAAACGATTTCGCGCGGATCGGCATTGACCAGTTCCGCGACCTGCCGACGGCCATTCTCGACGGCCTCTTCGGCTTTCCAACCGAACACGTGGGAGCGGGACGCCGGATTGCCGAAGTTGCCATCCACCAGCAGACACTCGCTCATTTTCTGCGCCACACGCGGGTCGACCGGGGTAGTAGCGGAATAATCGAGGTAAATCGGCAATTTCATTGACTCTCTCCTAATCAGGTTTCTGACCACATGGGCCGGCACCCCACGATCACTCGACGGCGGATGCTTCAATCTTATCGAAATGCGGCGTCCTGCCATGGCTGCGGCGCTGGTCCTGGCACTGTGCGATTTCCTGCACTTCGCGACGGGTTACCAGATCGGCCAGGCTAATACCGCTGAGGAATTCGTGAATCTGCTGACTGAGGTCGCACCAGAGATGGTGGGTCAAACAAGTATCGCCTGCATGGCAATCGCCTTGCCCCTGACAGCGCGTGGCATCGACCGACTCGTTGACCGCATCGATCACTTCCGCGACTTGAATACCGCGCATATCGCGCGACAACTGATAACCCCCGCCCGGCCCCCGCACACTGGAAACCAGGTTGCCGCGACGCAGCTTGGCAAACAATTGCTCGAGGTAAGACAGGGAGATGCCCTGGCGCTCGGAAATGTCCGCCAGGGATACCGGCCCGTGCTGCGCATGCAGCGCCAAATCGAGCATCGCAGTAACGGCGTAACGGCCTTTGGTAGTCAGTCGCATGGAGGATTACCACGGAATCACAATTTGACGCGAGTATGCAATTCCCGAGCATTTAAGTCAACTATAAGACCTATCAATTTACTCGGGATTAAGCGCGACCGAAGGGCGCAAAGAATAGCAAAACGCTAGCCTTCGCGCATCAGCTAACCGGCTTGTCATCGGCTTCCTTCACCACCCCGGCGAAGTCTTCATCACGCAACTCCGGCAGGTCTTTGGCGCAGTAATCGCTACCCAAGGCCTTGAGCGCACCGCACATCCCCTGCAGACGACCGTCCACCGCGTGCAAATGGTCGAGCATCTGGCCGATCGCCCGCGCTACCGGATCAGGCATGTCCTGACTGACGCCATAGGCATCGAAACCGAGCTTTTCGGCGATTGCCTGCCGCTTGGCCTGCTGTTCGTCATCCACCTTGACGATGATCCGCGCCGGGATGCCCACGGCCGTCGCGCCAGCCGGCACCGCCTTGGTGACCACCGCATTGGAACCAATCTTGGCGCCCATGCCCACGGTGAACGGCCCCAGCACCTTGGCACCGGCCCCCACCACCACACCGTCCTCGAGCGTCGGATGGCGCTTGCCCTTGTCCCAACTGGTGCCCCCCAGGGTCACGCCCTGATAGAGCGTGACATCGTCGCCGATTTCGGCAGTTTCGCCGATGACGATCCCCATGCCATGGTCGATAAAAAAACGCCGGCCGATTTTCGCCCCAGGGTGGATCTCGATACCAGTGACCCAGCGCCCGAGGTTCGACACCACGCGAGCCAGCCACTTCCAGCCGCCCCCCCAAAGCGCATGCGACACCCGATGCAACCAGACCGCATGCAGACCGGGGTAGCAGGTCACGACCTCCAGAGTGTTACGCGCCGCCGGATCGCGGTGGAATACGCTCTGGATATCCTCTTGCATGCGCTCAAACATCAGACTTCCCCTGTTTATGGTGCTGGCCACGCGCCGCCTTGATCGTTTCCGTCAAAATGCCGCGCAAAATATTCATTTCCAACTTACTCACCGTACTGCGCCCATACAAGCGTCGCAAACGACTCATCAGATGCCGTGGTTTGGCCGGATCGAGAAAGCCTATTTCCACCAAGGCCTGCTCCAGGTGCGCATAGAACGACTCCAATTCGTCCGCGGTAACCGGCTGCGAACTCTGAATCGCGGTGGTTTCCAGCTTCGGCGTTTTCGTCGGTTTATTCTGCGCCGCCAGCCAGGCCATGCGCACCTCATAGACCAAGACCTGCACCGCCGCCGCCAAATTCAACGAACTGAATTCCGGATCGGAGGGAATATGCACATGGAAATGACAGCGCTGAAGTTCCTCGTTGGTCAAGCCGGCGTATTCGCGACCGAACACCAACGCCACCTCGCCGCCTTGCATCGCCTGCTCGCACGTAGTGACGCCGCACTCGCGCGGATCGAGCAACGGCCATGGGATGCGTCTATCTCGCGCACTGGTACCCAGCACCAGACTGCAACCGACGAGCGCCTGCTCGAGGGTCTCGACCACCTGCGCCGTATCGAGAATATCGGTCGCGCCCGAAGCACGCGCCACCGCGTCGCTACTGGGAAAATCCTGCGGATCGACCAGCACCAAGCGCGACAAACCCATGTTTTTCATGGCCCGCGCCGCGCCGCCGATATTGCCGGGATGGCTGGTATTGACCAAAACTACGCGAATATTTTCCAGCAAAACGAACGCTCACACGGACAGCGGAGGGGGAGCAAATCTTACAGAAGCCCCCTCATTAATGCCATGCGGGACATAGACGGCGCTTCAACAAGCGGTCTTTTCTGCTAACATGGCCGGCTTTCTTTAACGACCCAGGTGAAACATCCATGCAGCCCATGCTGAACATCGCGCTGCGCGCAGCCCGTAGCGCCGGTGAAATGATCTTCCGCTCTACCGAACGCTTGGACGTCATCTCGGTCGACGAGAAAGATGCCAAAGATTACGTGACCGAGATCGACCGCTCCGCCGAGCAGCTGATCATCCAGGCGCTGCGCAAGGCCTACCCGAACCATGGTTTCCTCGGCGAAGAAGGCGGCCTGATCGAAGGTAGCGGCGATGGCGCGGACTACCTGTGGATCATCGACCCGCTGGACGGCACCACCAACTTCGTTCGCGGCATCCCGCATTTCGCCGTCAGCATCGCCTGCAAATACCGTGGCCGCCTGGAGCACGCCGTAGTCATCGACCCGGTGCGTCAGGAAGAATTTACCGCCAGCCGCGGCCGTGGCGCCGCCCTCAACGGCCGTCGCCTGCGCGTCAGCCCGCGCAAGAGCCTGGAAGGCGCCCTGCTCGGCACCGGCTTCCCGTTCCGCGACAGCCAGATGGACAACCTGGAAAACTACCTGGGCATGTTCCGCAGCCTGGTCGGCCAGACCGCTGGCATCCGTCGCGCCGGCGCCGCCAGCCTGGACCTGGCGTACGTAGCCGCCGGGCGCTTCGATGCATTCTGGGAGTTCGGCCTTTCCGAATGGGACATGGCAGCCGGCGCACTGCTGATCCTGGAAGCCGGCGGCCTGATCAGCGACTTCAGCGGTGGCCATGAGTTTCTCGAAAAGGGCCAGATCGTGGCCGGCAATACCAAATGCTTCAAAGCTGTACTGACAGCGATCCAACCGCACCTGTCGGCCTCGCTGAAACGCTGATCGAACGAAATACGGACAATAAAAAAAGCGCCCCGCGGGGCGCTTTTTTATTGAGTAAGATTCAGTTGGCAAGCTGAGTCAGCACCAACTGGCCATCCTCGACCGGAATCCGGCTACCGGGATCGCTGTCCATGCGCACCCGCCCCTCCTTGCCATCCAGCTGATATTTGACGTCATAGCCGATCACCTTCTCGGAGGTGTCAGTGACCGTGCTGCAACGGGTCTCGGTGGTGGTATAGGTGTCATTGGCCTGCATACTGCCCTGCACCTTGTTGCCGGCGTAGCCGCCGCCAACCGCACCGGCAACAGTGGCGATCTTCTTACCGTTACCGCCGCCCACCTGATTACCCAACAACCCACCGACTACCGCACCGATGGCCGTACCGGCAATCCTGTGTTGATCCTGCACGGGCTTCTGACGCGTGACCGTTACGTCCTGGCAGACCTGACGGGGTGTTTTGATGGTTTCTTTAACCGGCTTCACCGCCAATACCTCAGCGTATTCCGGACCGCTAACCAAGTTGTAGGTCGCGACAGCACCACCGGCCGTTACCGCCACCGCACCCAGTACCGCACCGACAACCATTGACTTGTTCATAGCTAAACTCCTGATCGATGCCACCAGACGCATTGCGCCTGACCTACGCCTGAGACAACGATCAGGTGAAAATGGTTCATATTAATGGCCTTGTGCGAGCACCCTTTTATAAACAGCCATGCCATCAGGGACGATCATCGACTTCCTCGGCGACCACCGGCGGGATCAGATCGTCAACAGTCAGGTTGAGCCAAATCAGCGCGGCGTTGGAAATGTAAATCGACGAATAGGTACCGACCAGCACCCCCACAAACAGTGCAATGGAGAAACCGAACAGGTTATCGCCGGCAAAGATCAACAGAGCGGCAATGGCCAGCAAGGTGGAAATCGAAGTCGCCAAGGTGCGCAGCAACGTCTGAGTGGTGGAGATGTTGATATTTTCGATCAAGCTGGCCTTGCGCAATACCCGGAAGTTCTCACGGATTCGGTCGAATACCACAATGGTGTCGTTCAGCGAGTAACCGATAATCGCCAGCAACGCCGCCAGCACGGTCAGGTCGAAAGTGATCTGGAAGAACGACAAAAATCCCAAGGTGACTATTACGTCGTGCACCAGCGAGACGAAGGCGCCCACGGAGAACTTCCATTGAAAGCGGAAGGCCAGGTACAGCATAACCCCGCCCAGCGCCAGCAGCATGCCGAGGCCGCCCTGATCGCGCAGCTCTTCACCGACCTGTGGGCCGACGAACTCGACCTTTTCCACCTGCAGCTTATCGCCCGATTGCTGCAATACAGTCGCGACCTTGACGCCTAAATCCGGGTCGTCACCCTGCATACGCACGACCACCTCGGTAGTGGCGCCGAAACTCTGTACCACGGCGTCGGAATAACCGGCACCGGCAAGTTGCTCGCGGATTTTGCCGAGATCGGCAGGCTGCTCATAGGCCAGTTCGATCTGCGTACCGCCGGTAAAATCCAGACCGAAATTCAGGCCCTTGGTCGCCAGACTGCCCAATGCGATAAGCGTTATCAGTATGGTGATGGCGAGCGCCAGATTGCGCACACCCATAAAGTTGATTACACGATTCATCTTCAACCCCTTAAATCCACAACTTCTTCAGGTCGCGCCCGCCGAAGCTCAAGTTGACCATGGCACGAGTCACCAGAATGGCAGTGAACATCGAGGTAAGAATGCCCAGCGACAGGGTCACCGCGAAGCCTTTGACCGGACCGGTACCCATCGCGAACAAGATGCCGCCGACCAGCAAAGTGGTCAGGTTGCCATCGATGATCGCCGAATAAGCACGGTCGAAACCTTCATGAATGGCGCGCTGCACCGACATGCCATTGGCGATTTCCTCGCGAATGCGCGAGAAGATCAGCACGTTGGCATCCACCGCCATACCCATGGTCAGGACGATACCGGCAATCCCCGGCAAGGTCAGGGTGGCGCTAAGCAGCGACATCAGCGCCAGCAGCAGCACCATGTTGAAAGCCAGTGCGATGGTCGCCAATACGCCGAACACGCGATAGATGGCGATGATGAACAGCGACACGAAGAGCATGCCCCACAGCGAGGCGTCGACGCCCTTGGCGATATTGTCCGCCCCCAGGCTCGGGCCGATGGTACGCTCCTCGGCGAAGTACATCGGTGCGGCCAAACCACCGGCGCGCAGCAGCAGCGCCAGTTCGGTCGACTCGCCCGGTCCGTCCAGGCCAGTGATGCGGAACTGACTGCCCAAGGCCGACTGAATGGTCGCTAGGCTGATGATTTTCTTTTCTTCGGTGAAGGTTTGCACCGCGACTTCTTTCTCGACGCCATCAACCGTCTGGCGCATATAACGCAAGGTCGGCTTCTGCTCGATAAAGATCACCGCCATGCTGCGCCCGACATTGTTACGGGTGGCGCGGTTCATCAGCTCGCCGCCATGACCGTCCAAGCGGATATTGACCTGCGGACGACCGTTCTCGTCGAAGCTGGCCTGGGCATCGGTCACCTGATCGCCGGTGATGATCAGCTCACGCTCCAGTTGCGCCGGCGGGCGACCCTCCTCGCGGAATTCGAAGGTTTCGGTGGTAGCTTTGGAAGCATCCGGCTCAGCCGCCAAACGGAATTCAAGGTTGGCGGTCTTGCCGAGAATGCGCTTGGCTTCGGCCGTATCCTGCACGCCCGGCAATTCCACCACGATGCGGTTGGCGCCCTGGCGCTGCACCAGCGGTTCGGCCACGCCCAACTCGTTGACCCGGTTGCGCACCGTGGTCAGGTTCTGCTTGATCGAGTATTCGCGGATTTCCGCGACCTTGGCCTGACTCAACGACAGACGCAGCACCTGCAAGCTATCGCGCTCGACGGTCGCCAGCTCGAAATCGTTGAACTCCTTGCGGATCAGGTTTTGCGCTTTTTCCAGAGTGGCTTCGTCGGCAAAGCCTAGCTGAATCGCACCATTGACTTCCGGCAGACTGCGATAACGCACACGCTCCTTACGCAGCATGCTCTTGACTTCACCCTCATAGACCTTGCGCCGGGCATCCAGCGCCTTGTCCATATCCACTTCCATCAGGAAGTGCACACCACCGGACAAATCCAGACCCAACTTCATCGGTCCTGCACCAATGCTGCGCAACCAGTCGGGGGTGGTTTGCGCGAGGTTCAGCGCCACCACGAAATCCTCGCCCAATGCCTTGCGCACCACATCCTTGGCCGGCAACTGATCGGCCTGTTTGGTCAGACGCAATAAACCGGCACGGCCCTGATTGGTGACGTTTGTCGCCTTGACCTCGATACCGGCTTCCTGCAAGGCGCGGCTCGCGCGCTCCAGGTCGGCCTGCTGAACCTGCATGGCTGCACTGTTGCCGCTGACCTGGATCGCTGGGTCATCGGGGTACAGATTCGGCGCAGAATAAATAAAGCCGATCGCCAGCACAGCCACGATCAGCAGGTACTTCCAGAGGGGGAATTTGTTGAGCATGACGCCGCCCGTTATGACGCGGGGCGCATTAAGCGCCCCGTCGAAGTGGTAAAGGTGTTGAACTTAAATCGCTTTAAGCGTGCCCTTAGGCAAGGTGGCTGCGATGGCGACCTTCTGGATCTTCAGCTCGACGGTATCGGACACTTCGATAACCACGAAATCGTCACTGACCTTGGTGACCTTGCCAGCGATGCCGCCAGTGGTGACCACTTCATCACCCTTCTGCAGGCCGCCGATCAGGTTCTTGTGCTCTTTGGCGCGCTTGGCCTGGGGACGCCAGATCATCAGATAGAAGATGACCAGAAAACCGACCAGAAACACCCACTCAAAACCGGTGCCGGCAGGACCTGCGGCCGGAGCGGCGGCATCGGCGTATGCGGCGGGAATCAAAAAGCTCATGTAACACTCCTATTCAGAAATCTTAAAACGTTGATTATCAATCGAGCGGCGGAACCGGAAGGCCGCGCTTGGCGTAGAAGGCATCGACAAAGGCGGCCAATGTACCCTGTTGAATAGCCTCGCGCAAACCAGCCATCAGGCGCTGATAGTGACGTAAGTTGTGGATTGTATTGAGCATGCTGCCAAGCATCTCGCCGCATTTATCCAGGTGGTGCAGGTAAGCGCGGGAGAAGTGTTTGCAGGTGTAACAGTCGCAGGTCGGGTCCAGCGGCGAATCGTCCTGCTTATGGAAGGCATTACGGATTTTCAGCACGCCGGTATCGACGAACAAATGACCGTTGCGCGCATTGCGGGTCGGCATCACGCAATCGAACATATCCACCCCGCGGCGCACACCCTCGACCAAGTCTTCCGGCTTGCCCACGCCCATCAGGTAACGCGGTTTATCGCTCGGCAGCTGGGCCGGCAAATAATCGAGTACGCGGATCATTTCTTCTTTCGGCTCGCCGACCGACAGGCCGCCAATCGCCAAGCCGTCGAAATCCAGCTCGTTCAAACCTTCCAGCGAGCGCATGCGCAGCTCTTCGTGCATACCGCCCTGGACGATCCCGAACAGTGCCGCACTGCTGTCGCCGTGGGCTTCCTTGGAACGTTTGGCCCAACGCAGCGACAGCTCCATGGAGCGCATGGCTACATCGAACTCGGCCGGGTAAGGCGTGCACTCGTCGAAAATCATCACGATGTCCGAACCCAGATCGCGCTGCACCTGCATCGACTCTTCCGGCCCCATGAATACCTTGGCGCCATCCACCGGCGAGGCGAAGTACACGCCCTCCTCCTTGATCTTGCGCATCGCGCCCAGGCTGAACACCTGGAAACCGCCGGAGTCGGTAAGGATCGGCCCCTGCCACTGCATGAAATCGTGGAGATCGCCATGACGCTTGATCACCTCGGTGCCGGGGCGCAGCCACAGATGAAAGGTATTGCCGAGAATGATCTGTGCGCCAGTCGCCTCGATATCGCGCGGCAGCATGCCCTTGACCGTGCCATAGGTGCCCACCGGCATAAAAGCCGGGGTTTCCACCACGCCGCGCGGGAAGGTCAAGCGACCCCGTCGCGCCTTGCCATCGGTTGCCAATAATTCGAACGACATCCGGCAAGTGCGACTCATACGGAATCCTCTGGCCCGCGCGGCGCGGGATTGCGGGTAATAAACATGGCATCGCCATAACTGAAGAAGCGGTAACCCTCGGCGATCGCGCTTTGATAGGCCGCCATGGTTTCGGGGTAGCCGGCAAACGCCGACACCAGCATCAGCAGGGTCGATTCCGGCAAATGAAAATTGGTCACCAGGGCATCGACCACATGCAGCGGCCGGCCCGGGTAGATGAAGATATCGGTGTCGCCGCTGAAGGCTTTCAATTCGCCATCGCGTGCCGCGCTTTCCAGCGAGCGCACACTGGTGGTGCCCACCGCGATCACCCGCCCGCCACGGGCCCGGCAAGCGGCGACCGCATCGACCACGTCCTGGCCGACCTCCAGCCACTCGCTGTGCATGAGGTGATCTTCGATACGCTCGACCCGCACCGGCTGAAAGGTACCTGCGCCCACGTGCAGGGTGACGAAAGCGCGCTCGACGCCCTTTTCGGCGATGGCCGCGAGCAATGCCTGATCGAAATGCAGCCCCGCGGTCGGCGCTGCCACTGCGCCGGCGCGCTCGGCATAGACGGTCTGATAGCGCTCGCGGTCGGCGGCTTCGTCCGGCCGGTCGATATAGGGTGGCAACGGCATATGGCCGGCTCGTTCGAGCAGCGGCAACACCTCTTCGGCAAAGCGCAGCTCGAACAACGCATCGTGACGCGCGACCATCTCGGCCTCACCGCCTCCATCGATCAGAATCGTCGAGCCGGGTTTGGGCGACTTGCTCGAACGCACATGGGCCAGCACACGATGGGCGTCCAGCACGCGCTCGACCAACACCTCAAGCTTGCCGCCGGAAGCCTTCTGCCCGAACAACCGCGCAGGAATCACCCGGGTATTGTTGAACACCATCAGATCGCCAGGGCGCAGATAATCCAGCAGATCGCCGAATTGGCGATGGGCCAGCTCGCCGCTGGGGCCATCGAGCACCAGCAAACGGCTGGCACGGCGCTCGGCGAGGGGATGACGGGCGATAAGAGCGTCAGGCAGCTCGAAGTAAAAGTCGGCAACGCGCATGGTTCAGGAGGGGTCGTCTTGCAGGGCGGCAAAGCTTACCGGAAATCATGCAATCTGACCACGCAAGTGGATTGACCAACCGCAAAGGCATCCCTATACTGCGCCGCCATTGTGCCCCGGTGGCGGAACCGGTAGACGCGGCGGATTCAAAATCCGTTTTCGAAAGAAGTGGGAGTTCGAGTCTCCCCCGGGGCACCATTAGATTGACTGAAGGCCTTGATTATCAAGGCATTTTTTTATGCCTGGCGTAATCTTGGCGTAATGACTTTCAAGCAGCTAGTGCCGCAGCTGCGAATCGCAGGCACAAAAAAATGGCCCGGCGCCGCGGGGAAATTCCCACAGCACCGGGCCATATTTTTCTAGCTGATTCTCTACCCTGCCTTCACCGTCCACAGCTGATCCCACCTGGTGGTATAGCTCGGACTCATCATGTCGCGCTTCATCCCCCAGCCAGGTGCCACCGGCACCCTGCCCGGCCGCAACGTGCCGCGCCCCCACTTGGCGTTGATATCATCGAGCACGCCCATCACTTGCTCTGCGATCACCGGCTGAGTCTCGGAAAACATATCGTCTGTGAACTCACCGCGCTGGCGCAGATCCATTAGCAGGATCTCAGCCTTGGCGTAGGCGAAGCCAGGGCGAAACAGGTGATCGAGCCCAGCCACGGCAGCGCGGGTTATCAGCCGCGTGTCGTCGGTTGGGTACGGTAGCTCGCAGATGACGCCCTTCGCATACTTCACCTCATCCGGGTTGAACATGCCTGTACGGATGCTGATGCGCACCCGCTTAGTCAGGGACTGCTGCGACCTCAGCTTTTCGCAGGCCCTAGCAGCATAGGTGGCCACCGCCTCACGGATTGGCTCGATCTCACGTAGCCGCTTACCGAAAGCGCGGCTGCAACATATCTCCTGTTTCGGCGGTGCAACTTCTTCTAGCGCCAGACAGGGAGTGCCGCGCAACTCGCGGGCGGTTTTCTCGATCACCACACTGAACTTCGCGCGCAGGGTCCAGGGGTCGGCCTGCGACAGATCCCAGGCCGTTTTGATGCTCATGCCCTGCAGGTGTGCTGTCATGCGCCGGCCAACTCCCCAAACCTCATCCACGGGCGTGACCTTCAGCAGCTTGTCGCGACGCTCTGAATCTCGAATATCCACCACCCCGCCTGTCTGCTGCTGCCATTTCTTCGCCGCATAGTTCGCCAGCTTGGCCAGGGTCTTGGTATTGGCGATGCCCACACCGGTTGGGATGCCAGTGCGCTGCAGCACCTGCGCACGGATCTCCCGGCCGAGCGCTTCCATAGACCCAGGCAGGCCGGTGATATCTGCAAAGGCCTCATCAATGCTGTACACCTCAAGCGCCGGAACCAGGCTTTCGATCACCGTCATCACTCGCTCGCTCATATCGCCATAGAGCGCGTAGTTACTGGAGAACGCCACAATGCCCAAGCGCCGCACATCATTCTTGATCTCAAACCAAGGGGCGCCCATCTTCACGTAGGGCTTGGCATCCGCTGAGCGAGCAATCACACAGCCGTCGTTGTTGCTCAGCACCACAATAGGCGTGCGCCGCAGGTCAGGCCTGAAAACTCGCTCGCAGCTGGCGTAGAAGCTGTTGCAGTCGATCAGCGCAATGGTTGGTTCATGCATGGCCTTGATGCCAATGGAGGTTGGCTTTCACCACGCCCCAGGTCACCAGCTCATCGCCTTCCATAATATAGCGCGGCGGATACTTGGGGTTCTCTGATAGCAGCACGAATTGGTCATCCTGCTGAGTCAGCCGCTTCACGAAGGTTTCCCCGTTCAAGTCAGCCACGACTATTCGGCCTATCTTCTTCGTGATAGCCCTGCTCACTATCAGGATGTCTTCATCGAATATGCCGACGCCGGTCATGCTGTCGCCGGTAACGCGCACCAGGTACGTGTGTGGCGCATCGATATCCAGCAGCTCATCCAGGGATAACTTCTGCTCCATATGATCCAGCGCCGGACTCGGAAAGCCAGCAGGAATGCGGGACAAATAAAAAGATAGCTCCGTGGTCGAGATACCTATGGGGCCGAGGATGATTGCGTTACCCATGCGATGCCGCCTAAATCGATACTGTACATTAATACAGTATTCGCCATTTAAGCAGCGGTCAAACGAGAGCGACGGGAGGATGTATGTGCGGACGCTTTGTGCAGGCAGCGGCACCTGGTGCCTACGTGAGACCACTCAGCCTGCAGGGCGAGCTGTTCGGAGAGGTCAGCAATACCCAGATCGAGCGCTACAACGTGGCGCCAAGTACTGCCGTGTGGGTGCTGACTAGCGAGGAAGGCGGCGTCAGGTCGCAGGCATTGCGCTGGGGATGGGAGCCACATTGGGCAAAAGGAGGGAAGCCACCGGCGATCAACGCCAGGGCGGAAACGCTATGGACGAGCAAATATTGGGCAGCGGCCAGGCACCAGCGGCTGATAGTTCCGGCCGACGGCTGGTATGAATGGGTGGCGGCCGAGGGCAAGCAGCCCTACTACATCCATGCCGCCGACAAGGCGCCGCTGTACTTCGCAGCAGTAGGCCTGTACCCCACGCAAACCCGCGCAGAGCAAGATGATGACGGTTTCGCCATCGTGACCGGTGCCGCAGACGCCGGCCTGCTCGATATCCACGACCGTCGACCACTGGTTCTGCCACCAGCCGTTGCGGCTGAGTGGCTGGACAACGCCACACCACCCGAGCGCATCGAAGAGATAGTGGCGCTCAGCGGCCGAACAGCGGATGCATTCACCTGGCACCGCGTTGGCAAGCCCGTGGGGAATGTTAAGAACCAGGGAAAGTCACTTATTGAGCCGTCAACCTAGCCAACCGGTAAACTTGATCACGTCTAAACTAGGCGTCGTCGTTTCGCACAGCAGCAATATGGAGTTGAGGCTATACACCGGAAAAATCCGCAAACTACAATGACCGCTTACACTCCATCCACCCACAGTATCAATCTGTAGCCTTATATATTTGCTTTAATGCTTTTTTAAGATCTATCTTTTCCTGCCTAGAAACAAAGCTATTCCTTCTTATCTTCCATCTCAACGCAAGCCATTCCAGTTGAACAAATACCCTTGGATTATTTTTCTGTTTCTCCTTGACATATGGGCTCAACTCCGTCCATGACTTAATCAAAAAAGTCGCATATAGCTTATAAAGCAACTCCTCATCATAAACATCATATCGAACAGCAACCGCCACCCTTTCCCAAGTGTTAAGAATCTCTCGCACAGCAAAAGCTTCTGCTTTTGGCGCATCGTTCATTGCAAGACATACAAGATCACCGGTCGTCATGCGAGAAATCTTTTTACGATAAATCTTGGCCGCACGCTTCAGTAAATCGGAGGAATGAAAGTCGTTTTGGAAATCGATTGTATTTTTGGATCTAGATAAATGTCTTTGAGATCGAAAACTAAGAAGAGCAACAAATGCAGATATAGACAGCAGAATAAAAGTAGGACTCTTTTGAAGAAAATTATAAATTTCATCCGCCGGAAAAATCAAACAAGTTACAAAAAGGATAAAAGCGACGGCCAAATAAATAGCTGAGTTACTAACTCCAAATTTACGACTTACCATTCGATACCCCATAAAAAAAGTGCCTCATATGGAGGCACTTTTTAAACAATAAAACTAGCAGTTATCTCCAACATCTAAATCCAATCTTCCTCACGATACATTTTCATAGGGCTCTCCTTGGTTCATTTCGGGCTGCGAATCTTAAATCGGGGGCTCAACACAGGTCAAGAGACCCGCCGGGGCGCACCTACGTACCACATATAGCGCCTAGTACGGATTTTTACAAGCATTCGCTGGAAATCGCAGCACAGGGCGATGGTGGTGGCGCGCGCAGCTATTAAGCATAACACTTCGCCACAGACATCTTTCGCGCACACGCCTGGCATGTCCCTAGGGCGATGCTCGCGCAGTCTCCTCGATCAGTGATGGGTCTCGCTCCTCAGCGTTGCCTTGCACCTCCTGCCGCTCGATGCACTTGCGCACCTGAGCGGCACAACTCAGCAATGCCCCTTCGGTTTCGTCGAGCGCCTGGCGCCAGTGGTCATTGATCAACAGCGGCGGCCGCGCCGGCAGCAGGCACGGAACCAGGTTGCATGGCTGGTGGCGCGGTGTAGGCGCCGGGGTCGGTGGTTTCGGGGCGGGCGTAGAGCACGCCGAGGCCAGCAGGCACAGGCTGAGCCAGGTAATCAACGATGGCTTGGTCATTGCGTTTCAGCTCCTCGAGGGCGCGGTTGTGATGGGCGGCGTTGCGCTGGATGGTTTGACCGAGCTGCTGCATTTGCAGCTCGACTCGACCGAGTCGCTCGAAGTCCGCCTGCTGCGCTTCAAGCACGCGCGCCTGCAGGGCGGTTAGTTCGCGCTCCCCGCCGAGATCCTGCTCGGCACGATCGGCACGAGTGGATTGCAGCTCGATACGCGGGCTGATCGCCCACCAGGTGGCACCGGCTGTGCCGGCCACCAACGCAGCCAGCAGCCCAAGCACCACCCACATGCGCAGCGGGGCTGGGATCAGATCAACCAGGCTCATAAGTCGTGCTCCTCAAGCAAAGGCAGATCGACCGTCTGGCCGGCGAGCGCGTGGGTGCAGTCACCCAGGAACTGGATGCGACCATCGGTTACGAAGGAATGGCAAACGACCTGGTGCTGATCAGCGCCCCAGGGGTAACGGACTAGAACAGATGGCGTGAATGTCGGCTTGTCGACGCTGCCATTCCAGCCCCAACGCGGAGGACCGTCGACCTCGACATTCACCCCATGCAGGATTTTGCAGCCAGGGCAATTGAAGAACAGCTGGCTATCAGCCTTCTCCAGCACCGCCGAAACTCTCACGAAGGCGCTCATACAATCACCTCACGCGCCCTGCCCCACAGCTCAAGCCGATCCTGCTGGCCATTCAGCCCACCATTAATCTTGCGGGTGATCTGCGTGAACAGGCCCTGATCTGCCAGCGTGTTCAGCTCTTTCACCCACCAGTACCAGCCCGCCGACTGCGCCGCCCACTCGGGTTGCTCGAGCAGCTGAGGCTCACGCAATAAACGCTCATCACTGAACAGCGCCAGACTGCATTTCAGGTAGTTCATGCGGCCGGTGATTTGGATCAGCCCGCGCCCGCGGTAAAGCTGGCCGTCGCCATCGGCCTCGGGCGTGTTGCCCAGAGCTGCAGCGAGCCGGCCGGTGTCGTACTTGGCCAGGTAAGCGTTGCCGCCCAGCTCGCGAGTCCATTGCAGCTGGCCAGACTCGTGGCCGACCTGCGCAAGGAATGCGGCCATCCGTTTTGGCCGGTCAAACTGCCAGCGCTTTGCCGCGGCGTTGATGGCGGGAACAAAAACGCCCGCGGATCGGCGGGCGTTGGGCATGATGTGCAGCAGCTGCTGCTCGGTTATTTTCACGAGATTCTCCAGGCGTAAAAAAGCCCGCGCGGGGCGGGCTGTCGGTGTTAAAGACTGGTCATCACGCGGTTGCCGGTGCCAGTAGCCGCGACCGCCACGAACTTGGTCAACGCCGCCGACCACTCGACAGAGAACCACTGGTTATCCGCTGCGCTCGTGCGGGCGGTCCAGGTGATCCCATCGGGCGACGTCATCACGCGGTCGGTCGCGCCTGTCGCTGCGACGGCTACGAACAGCCCGACCTCGGGCGACCAAGTGACCGACAGCCAGATGTTATCCGCTGCGCTAGTACGAATCGTCCAAGTGATCCCATCGGGCGACGTCATCACGCGGTTGCCTGTTCCCGTAGATGCGACGGCTACAAACAGCCCGACCTCGGGAGACCAAGTGACGGTGTTCCAGCTGTTATCCGCTGCGCTCGCCCGGATCGTCCAGGTGATACCGTCGGCCGAGGTCATTACCCGGTTGCCTGTGCCGGACTCTGCCACTGCCACGAATCGCGTCAGTTCAGTCGACCAGGCTACAGCCCGCCAGCCGTTGTTCGCAGCGCTCGTGCGGATCGTCCAGGTGATCCCGTCGGGCGACGTCATCACGCGGTTGCCCGTGCCGCTGTTCGATACCGCTACGAACAGGCCGACACTAGGGGACCAGGCTACAGACCGCCAGTTGTTATCCGCTGCGCTCGTGCGGATCGTCCAGGTGATCCCGTCGGGCGACGTCATCACGCGGTTGCCCGTGCCGCTGTTGGCCACTGCTACGAATAGCGTCAGCTCAGGGGCCCAAGTGACGCTGGTCCAGTCGTTATCCGCCGCGCTCGTGCGGGCGGTCCAGGTGATCCCATCGGGCGACGTCATCACGCGGTTGCCTGTGCCCGTAGATGCGACGGCTACAAGCAGCCCGACCTCGGGAGACCAAGTGACCGAGCGCCACTGGTTGTCCGCTGCGCTCCCGCGCAGCGTCCAAACGATGCCGATATTCGGATCAAGCCCACCGCCACCCAGCGCCAGCAATGGCTGCTGAGCCACTATCCCGGAAATAATCACGCCGGCGTCCCTCCCAGCAACCCAGCCAGCGCGAATGTGTCAGCTGCTGAGCGAGCTAGCGCCGCCTGGGCGTACTGCCCGCGCAACGCTTTTGTTAGGCCGCTGAACACGTTGACGGTAATGCCGCTGCCGTCAGTCACGGTTACGATACCTGTGCCGAGTTGGATGATGGTCACAACGGACGCGGCAGGCCAGGCAGCGGTTGCCTCTAGCTGGATGGTCAGGCTCACAGCACTGGCGCTTGTACACAGCACGATATTGCCTGCGTCTGCCGGCACCAGGGTGCCCGATGTTCCGCTTATGGTGCGAGCGGTCGTCGTGGCGGCCTTGCCATCCAGTGCCGTTTGCAACCCTGTGACAGTGCTTATCGCCTGGGAGCCTGTGTGGTTTGCTCGATCAAACGCCAGTGCCAGTCGGCCGGCAAGCTTGCCGATGGCCTGCAACACGCTGTCGGCGGCCGCGACTACGGCAGTGTCGGCCAGGCTAAAACCTGTCAGCACCGTATCGCGCACCCGCGCGGCCGTGTGATAGAGGTTGGTCGACCCCTCCGGCACATTGTCGGTAGTTCCTGGCGAGGCGACTAACTCCACATAGGCCGAGCCGCTCCAGCGGTATTGCCTGCTGCTGTCCAGCGTGACGTAGATTTTGCCGGTCTCTCCAGTGCCGGGCAGGCTGGCCAGGTCCGCGTACTCGAGCACGTCGTCGACGTAGGACGGCAGTTGCGCGGACGGGACCAGGCCGCCGGCGTCAAGGGTGGCGACACCGTTGGCGGCGCCCTTTTCGCTCGACGGGATCGCCGCTGCTGCTAGGGCGCCTTCCGCGGCAGTGGCGAAATCGCCGGTGTCGGCAGCCGCTGCCGTGCCGAGCAGGCCGCCGCCCTTGAGCAGCTTGCCGGTGATGCCGTCGAACAGGGCCGCCTCGTTGGCGACCGCGGAGGCTGGGCCTACCACGTCGCCGCCACCGCCGCCTGTGATGGATGCGCTGATGATCGGGTTTTCCGGGTCGGTTCGGTCGATGGTGACGTTTGATCCGGCGGTTAGGGTCTGCTCCTTGAGGCTCAAGCGGGCGGCGAGTTTGCCGATCGCCACCAGAACAGAATCGGTCGCCGCCACTGCGGTCGAGGTAGCCAGGCTAAGCCCTGTCAACACCGCATCGCGCACCCGGGCTGCCGTGTGGTAGAGGTTGGTCGAGCCCTCCGGCACATTGTCGGTGGTGCCTGGCGAGGCGACCAGCTCCACATAGGCCGAGCCGCTCCAGCGGTATTGCCTGCTGTTGTCCAGGGTGACGTAGATTTTACCAGTCTCGCCCGTGCCGGGCAGGCTGGCGAGGTCAGCATACTCAAGCACGTCGTCGACGTAGGACGGCAGTTGCGCGGCCGGCACCAGGCCGCCGGCGTCAAGGGTAGCGACACCGTTGGCGGCGCCCTTCTCGGTCGTGGCAATCAATCCAGAGAGATCATCCGGCTGAACTGCGCTTTCGGCCAGCGCGCCCTGGGCGGCAGTGGCGGCGCCTATATCGGCCGGTGTCGGCAGGTCATGCACGTGATCCGCGCGGCTCGCCTCTTCACTGACACCAGCCGACGCAGCGCCAAGGGCTTGCGGCGCGGCATCGCTGAGGTCGGCACCGCCGCTGTCGCGCAGGGCCTCAAGCCCCCCAGCGGTCACCCGCAGGCTGATCGATGTGCCGATCGGCCACAGCCGGGCGGCAGTACCCTCAAGCCCGCGACCGGCCGGATCGATGGTCAGCGCGCCGGTAACACCGCTGACGGCGGTTACTTTGACCACCTCCCAGTCGATCTCTGTGCCGGCGCCGTCCTGCTCGATCAGCGTCAGCAGGTAGTGGTCGCCAGTTCCCAGGCCGACCAGTTTTGCGGCATCCGCCGGTGCAATGAGGATTTCAAGGGCGGCAGCGGACGCCTCGGCAGCCGTGGTGGTTGCCCAGTTGTTTAGGTAAAGCTGCATGAGTGCTCCTATACGTAGCCGTTTACACCGTCGACGACGATGCTGAGCGCTGCAGTGCGCGGGTTAAACGATGGGCTGGCGACCTCGCCATAGGCCCCTGCCGGCGTTGGCGGGTCGATGGTTGCGGTGGCGCCTGATGATGCGGCGACTGTGTCGACATACAGCACGCCGCCGCCAGCAGGGCAGACGGCGAACACGTTGTTACTGGCGATTAGGGGTTGAGCCGTTGTCCAGAGCGCGCGCAACGGGTCGTGCTCAACGACTGGCGAGCCAGATGCGACCAGCCCGCCATTCACCCGGCGCTCATAAATGTCGACCTGGGTGCTGGTCATGAATGAAACGCGGCCGTTAAACCAGTCGGCGCTATCCGGCAGCGTGGCGTCGGATGCGGACGGCATGATTCGGCTGTAGTCCGTGCGGCTGATCGTCTCGATCTCGAATGCCGTTGCCTCAGTAGCGCCCAAACGGATCGAGTGGCGGTTGCGAATGCTGCTGCCCCGGCTGGCCAGGTAGCTAAAGCCAGTGGTATCCCGCTGCGCTTCGGTGGCATTTGCATACCCAGGCGTTGCAGACGGGTACAGGTAACTCCAATCAAAACGCCCTAGGTAGCCCGCTGCACCCGTGTCAAGCCGCGTATTCCACGACTCCAGTCGGTACCAAACCGGCACCAGAGTTTCACCCTGATAGGCACCACACATCAGGCGGGTGGTGGTGTCAGCGGTGGAATCAAGCCCCGTGACAGATGCAACCGAATACTCCTCAAACCCATAGTCGCGAGCAACGCCCGGCGAAACCGGTTCGCCGCTGGTTGAGCCGCTGGACGATATTGCCGGATTCAGATCGCCAAGCGCTCCGCCGGGCGTCGTTGTGCTGGTCTGCGTAAGCGCGGCCGCGCTATCGACGACAGTGAGCAGCGTCAGCGACGGCGTGCCCAGGCCGCTCAGCCCGGTTATCTGAATCTCATACAGCGCGCTGGCGAGCGGGGCGCGAGCCAGGGCAGTACGCGAGGTCATGTTGCCGGCGGCGGGAGCGGACGTGTGCAATGCGGGGCCAGTGCGCAACGTCACGGCCGTGCGAGCTCCGGTTGGCGAATGGGCCAGGTGCGGCACGACGACCTGCCGGCTCGGCCCGCGGTTAGTCCATGATCGGCTGAGGTTCATTAACTGCGTCTCAGCGGCGGCCGCGCCGCCGAACACACCCATGCGCCGCGAAAACACCTTGATGTTCATCGAGCTGGACGACCCAACAGCAGGGTTTGATACGTTGTTAGAGAACTCTGCACGCAACCGCCAAACCTGGCCGAGCGGGTCGCGCCACAGCCAGCCGAGGTATCCAATGCCTAGGGTGCCGGCCGGTGAATAGCGTTTCTCGCAAGTGAATAGCACGGCATCGGCCAGCAGTTCGCCGCCCTGCTCGACCAGTTCCGGTGCGGTGACGGGCGGCGCGATACCGGCGAAGCTCACGTGCGCAGTGTCCGGCGCATTCGCAGGGATAACCCAGGGGCTTACAGTGCCCACCTCTAGATGCAGGCCGTCAGCCTGGAATCGCCCGTGCCATGGGTTGCCCCACGCGGTAATGCGAGGCAGCAGGCCTTTGCGCGGGATCATAGGGCCTCTGGGTCCAGGTAGTTGAATTCGTGCTCGGCGTTGTTGGCATCGGTCATAAAGAGCTTCTTCACGTGCTCGACCTGCAGGGTGAAGATGCCGTCGCTACTGGTGAGCAGCGTCACGGGGTGGTACTCGCGCACGCCGGTTTCCGTCAGCGGGCTGGCTATGCCCCCGGCACTGGTCGCCGCGGGCTCTTTGTAGTCGGCGCGGCCACGCGACGCCGGTAAGCCACCAACAGGCTGGATGGTGCGCTGGGTTTTGCGTGGGCGCTCAGGCCGGGCCAGGCTGTTGATGTCGTCAGCGACGGCTTTGCCGGTGCGCTCTTCGATCATGCGGTTGCCGATCGCGCGCCGCTGATCTTGGATGCGCTCACCATTGGCTCGACGCTCAGCCTCTATGCGGGCGCCGTTTGCGCGGCGCCGCTCCTCCAGAGTTGCCATCGTTATAGCTCCAGCGTGCCGTTGGGAATGCCGACGCGGTACAGGTAGTCGGCGGCCAGTTTGTTTTCGTCGCGTTCGGCGGCGGGTATCTCGTCCGCGGGCACGGTTAGCCGCCGCGGGTAAGGATCGGCGCCACCACCGGCCGAGACGTTGCCGGCGAAGCCGTCGAGCTCGTCGTCATAGGGCGGTGCGCCGGAATAGCCGAGTTGCGTGGGTAGGCCGAGGCCGTTGACCGAGCTTGGCGTGCCGGCCGGTGATGCATCCAAGCGGGGCGGTACGGTGAGCACGTCACTGACGCCCCCGCCGCGCATCACCGCAATGCTCAGGGTGGTAATCGCGGTGCCGCGTGCGAAGTCGAACATGTCAACTATTCGCACACATTTGCCGAGGCCTTGCACACCCTGATCGTCCAGCTGCAGGGTGTGAACCAGGTCGATGCCCATGGCCATGCTGGTCGGCACGCTCCAGCTCAACACACCCGCGCGGCTGTCGTAGATCAGCCGCGTTTGGCCGACGCGTAGGGCGATGTTGATAACCGAGGCGCGCCGCGCTTCGTCGTGCAGGTCAGTGGCGCCGCTAACTCCGCCAATGATCGGGGCGGATTCCCATGCATCCGCCGCGTCATCCTCGATATCCAGCGAGTAGCTGTCGCGCTGGACGATTCGCGTAGCCTCGTCTTCGCCGGCTGGCGTCGCCAATGCAAAGCGGTAGGTCTCGGTCACCACCTGCGTCCAGCGGCGCGCGCCCGTCCATGTGGCGGCAAGCAATAGGCTGTCGTAGATGTTGATCCAGGCGAACTCGGGGTCACAGAACGAACCCGAGTTCTCGCCATCAGTCACTGTCAGCGGCACGCGGTCGTAAACGGCATTGATCACCGTCTGGCCGTTGTCGCTAGCAGCGCCCTCAACCATCTCGATATCGGGCGTCTCGCTGCCACCACCCCAGCTACAAAAGCCCTGAATGCCCGTGAAACCCTCGGCGTCCGGGTGCGCCCAGCTATAACTCTGGTTGCGCTGCCACAGCCGGTTGTAGCGATAGCTGACTTCGACCTCGATGCGGTTGGTTATGTTGCCAGCCGGCGCCAACTCCAGGCTCATGCTCTGGTCGAGTGTGGTGCCAGCACCAAAGACGAAGTGCGGCGCCACGGCGTACCAGCTGTGCACACGCAGCTCACCGGTGGGCGAAGTGTCCAGACTGTACGGGCGGGTGCTCATACGTTCCTGGGCGTAGTCCCAGTGGCTGCGCCCTTCTACCGGCTCGAACACATCGGCGGACCAGTAGCCGCCAGTGAGCGTGTCGATCTCGGCAACGGTCAGCGCCTCGACGCGCTGCTGCAGTTGGTCGCCAAGCTCGCAGCTCAGCACGCGATTGAGTGGGTTCCACACCGGGCTGACGATCTGCCCGGTGAAGCGCCGCGCTTCGGTGGTGATGCCGCCGGTGGTGCTGATGTAGTCGATGGTGACGGCGCGGGCGATCCAGTCGGTTGGTACAACCGGGCCGGGCGGCAGGTACAGGGCGATGCTGCCGACGCCGGCGGCGCCCTCCTCCCGGTCGATATCGGCGCTGCCTGTCAGCTGCCCGGTCATGTCCACACCGCCAACCATCACCCGCAAACGCCAGCGATAGCCGATGCCGCGCACGACGTATTCAGGCTCAACCGCCGGAGCCGAGCTGCGGCCGTTGATGGGCGCGCCGTTGATCGTGCTCCCATTGATCAGCATCAGGCTTCTTCCCAGGCGATGGACCAGCTGTGGCTAGCCGTGGCGGATGACTGTTGTTTCGGCGGGCGGCGGGCGAACACGGAATACACCGGCATCCACCACACCTGGTAGGCCGAAGCGCCGGCCACGGCGGTAACGGTGGCCACGCCGTCGACGGTGACGCAGGGCGTGGGTTGCCACTGATCACCGATCAACGCGAATGCCCATGGGTCCAGGTCCGTCCGCGGGGTGCTGGGCAGCGTGTAAACCAGCTCCGTGCCCTGCATGGTGCTGACCTGAGTGCTGCGCAGCTCAAGCGGCGCGCTGTAGTCCAGCCCATCCAGCCCGGGCGGCATCCAGCCCTGGCCGCTAATGCTTCCGGCCATGCGTTCCCACGAGGTCATCTTCACGCCTGCGCCATCGCTCATGCGCAACAGCGAATCGCCACCAATAGGCTCTTCCGACAATTCCGGCGCGCCGGCATGCAGCACGATCGGTATGCCACCGAGCATGAGAGATACGGACATTTAGTGCTCCAGAAATGCAGGCATAGCCCTGCTACGCTGTTCGGTTCCGACACCACACAGCGAATCAAGGATTTTTTATGGAAGATCAGCTAACTGACGAGGCGATAAACGAAGTGCTTGCTTACATTGCGGAGCACCCGAAATGCTCACTGGCAGACCTGCCTGGAAACCTAGAGATCGCTCGGCTAGCTCTTCGCCAACTGAAATGGGAAGGCCGTATCAAGGGGATATTCCAGGCCGACATGATGAAGATCGGAAACGACCAAGGTGGCGCGTACATCGACAACGCAATAGGCCTAGAACTGACCTAAACCGCCGCAGGGGCGGACTCTGCAGTTCGCCCCATCAGAACCGCCATTGCCCAATTCAACAACTCGACCTCATGGCTCATACCCGAGTTCGGCGACATAGTCGCAATCCCCCACACCAGCTCCTGTTGCCGCAACGCCTTGCCGGCCATTGCGACCGCGTCACGTACCTGCTGCAACGTCTCGGCGACCTGGCAGATCAGCCGTTGATCGGCAGCGCCAGCCGCAACAGCCAAACGCTCACGCACCTGCACCAGCAAGTTGGCGACATGATCAGCAGCATCACGGCCGACCAAGTGGCAGGCCTGGTGATGTGCCCAGCGAGCACGCAGCGCATCGACTTCCTGATCCGCCGCAAGCGAAAACTGGCTTTCTAGAAGCTCCAACAACTCTCCACGGCTCATGCTGTCCAGCGTTCTCTTACGGCATGCCGCGGGGATTTCATTCGTAGAATTCATAGCTACTCCAGGCGTAAAAAAGCCCGCACGGGGCGGGCTGTTAGCGGCGTGTGGTACGGCCTATTTTTGTTGCGGTTCGCCGGAGTATCCGGTCGAACTGATCTGGCTCGGCCAGAAAGTTGAATGACTCGCCGCCGATGTTCAGGTCGACCCTGCCAAGGTCGCGCCCGGGCGAACCCTGCGACAACAGTGCGGGACTCATTTGCGGGATGGACGGCATCACCCTGTCCGGCGCAACCAAACCGCCCTCCGCATACCCAGGCATACCAGCCTGCATGCGCGCCTGCATCTGGCGCATTGTGTTTTTGAAGCCATAAAGGCGGATCTGCTCGAGGAACGGCAGCGCCCCCGGTTCGTTCACAACGCGCTTTGGCTGCACATGCTCATCGGCATGCACCACCCCCGCCGGCTGGTACTTGCTGCCGGGGCCGGTCCAACCGCCGCCAGCGAATCCGTCTACTGCATCGGCTCCAGCCGCGGCGGCATCAGCAACCAGTGTCACCGGTATCAGCGTGAGGCGCTTCCACCGCTCAACCAGGCCCATGATGCGCTGGGTAGTCGCGTCGGCAGACTCCGCACTGACCTCGGTGCCGATCTCAACGGGCGGCACGTCGGTTTGATCCAGCGTCGGGCGAAGCTCCGCATCCACAACAGGCTTTTCACCTTCGGGGTATACGACATCCTTGATCACGATATCCGTCGGCACGGGCGGCGGGTTTTCCACCAGCACATAACCCTGCTCGTCGACAGATCCCGGCAGCCGCTGAGGGTCTTGGGTCAGCACGCGAGGCTCAATGACAAACTCTTTGCCGATTTTCTTCGCAAAACGCTGCATCTTTTCGGTGGCTTCCGCCAGGGCGGCATCGTCGATGGTCGGCGTTATCTTGAAGTCCTTCAGCTCCTCGAATTCTTTTTTGAATTCTCGGGTTTTGTCGATCTCGATCTGCCGCGCTTTTTCCGCCTTTACGACAGCCGCCTTGTCCGCCTCAACCTCAATTGCCTGCAGGCTTTTGATAAAGCCCTCGAAGCCGTAGGTATTCTCACCGGCCTCGGCCAGGTCGCCCAACATCTTCAATGCAGCCTGGGCGTTTTTCTTGGCGCGTTCGATATCGCCCGAGGCCAGCGCCTGCCGAGCCCCAGCTTGCAGGGCCTGAGCATTGCCAAAACTGGCGGGGCCAGTGGCGCCAACGCGGAGATTTTCCAGGGCATCGCTATAACGCTTCTCGGTTGCAAGGCGCTCGTTTTTGGCCTTGCTTAACGCTGAGTTGGCTTTGTTCTGCGCCGCTACCTGGTCGTCCAGCGCAGTCTTGAACGAGTTGACCAGGTCCTTCTGACCTTCATTGAATACAACGGCATAGGCGCGCATCTCGGATAGGCGCTGCTCTTGTATTCCCTTCACCGCTTCGCGGGCTTTTTCCTCAGCAACGGTAACCTCGTCGATCGCCTCGACCACATCGCCGCGCCACTCGTCGTAGGCCTGGTACAGCAATGACAAGCCGGCGATAGCCGGGACGCCTGTCGTTGTGCCAAGCCGGGTCAGTGCATCAAGCCCAGCGCGGCCATCGCCTTTCGCGGCACCATCTAGCGCATCCGAGAGCTTATCCAGCTCATCTACAGCCAGCTTCGAGATGCCGAGCAGCGCATCAATCGAGCCGACCACTTTCCCCAGGGAATCGGAGAAAGTGGACTGAGCATCACCTACAGTGTTGCGCATGCCGTCAGCCAGCCCAAGAACGGCCTCCGACTGTTTTGATAGCGCACCAACAAAGCGCTCCGTGGTTAGCTCGCCAGCAGTTGCCAGACGAATCAACTCAGCGCGCGAAACACCCAAGCCCTTGGTCAGCGCATCGATCAGCGTCGGGGCGTTTTGCAGCATTGCATTAAACGCATCGCCACGAATAACGCCGGTTTGCAGGCCCTTGCTCAGCTGGTCAATTACAGCAACCGCCTGCTCGCCCTTCACGTTGCTGGTAACCAGCCCGGCAGAGAGCACGCCAACCATGTCCGCAGTGGTTCGGGCGGAGAACCCCATCTCCCGCAGCGGGGCTACAGAGCGCAGAAACAGCTCTGAGGTCTGCGCCAGCGGGATGCGCACCCGCTTGGATATTTCCTCCAGGCGCGCCTGTGCCTCTTCATAGTCAGCCGTGACCGGCAGCGCGGCGCGCATGCGGTCTTCGAGTGTGTTCACCTCATCGGCAATGCTGAAGAATGCCCCAGCAACTCGCTGCACGGTGTAAGCCGCCGCAACGATACCGGCCAGGCGCGCCGCGATATCAGTCAGCCCTGCGCCACCCGGTACATTGCTGGCGGCGGTGGCCTCGCGAATCGCGGCCGTTGTCTTGTTTACCTGGCCCCGATATGCCAGCTCGGCAGAGACGCGCTCGCTGGCCGAAAGCACGCCGGCCTGGGTTAGGCGCTTGTAGTCCGACTGCAATGCCACCAACTGCGCGCGCAAGTCCCGCAGGTGAGTGACACCGAACTGATCCAGCGACTTTGTAATGGCTGTGTCCGCAACGCCCTTGCCAACCGCGCCACTCAGCGCGCTCTGCAGGCGTTGCTGCTCAGCTGCCAGGTTGCGGTAATCCACACCCGCTGCCTTCAACTCTGCGCGCTGCTCGCGCACCTGGGCTTTCTGCCGTTCAAAGGCCTGGGTAGTGCGCACCAGGGTGCGTTCCGCCTTGCTCAGCTCGCTAGCCAGACCCTTTACCGGCTGGCCGGCTTGCTGGAATGCGTCCCGCAGCTGCTCAACATTGCGTTTGGCGGCAAAGAATTCGGCTGCTGCCTTCTTGGCGCTTTCCTGAGTTTTTTGCAGCGCATCGATCTGGCGAATCGGTTTCTCGATCGCCTTGACCAGCTCGCCGTATTCCTTGCGGAAACCACCGATGCCTTTGGTTGCCTGGCCAACATCCGCTGACAGACGCAGTTCGATATCAGTCATAGGTCACTCTTTCAGGCAGCGCAGGAACAGCCGCCAGGGGTAGTTGATTGCGTTGGGGTGGCCGAGTCGCCCGAGCAGCGCGATGCATTTTTCCAGCTCGCTCAGGGCTTGCTCTGGGCTTCTGCCATCCGAACCTGAGCGTCGAAAAAATCCGGGTTCATTTCCTTGGCCTTGGCCAGCAGTTTTTTCAGCTGCGACGGCGGAATCTCTTCCAGCTCGGCCAGCGGCAGGTTGGTGAACATAGCCAGGTCGGTAAGGCGGCAATCCTTGAATAGCCACACATCCACCTGGTAACGCGCCATGGCTTCGGGAGTCGCTTCAGCACCAGGCCAGGGGCTGGCCAACATCACCTGGCGCATCTGCGCCGGCGTCAGTTCGGAAACCACCACATCGCGTTTGGTATCGCCCTCGCCTATCGTGGCTACGCCCTTGGCTGCCAGCTCGCTCATACTTTTCTCCGGGTAATAAAAAACCCGCCGGGGCGGGTTTAAATTAGAAGTACACAAGATTTATTTCACAATCGTAAACTCAACAAAATCATGGCCAACCAAACAATTAGCCATTCTCTCATTGCCATCAACGGTTAAATCATAAACAACACGCGCTCGACCATTAGCCGAAACAAAAAAGCCGTGCCGTACATTGCTCTGGCGTTGCCTCGAAAAGTGCTTATACAGCTCGGCATCACATTTGCTATAAGCATCCTTCTTACTTACATCGTCACTTCTGGCGATTAACTTTGAGTCAACCTGCGCCTTGGTGTAGTCCGTATTATAAAGATCACCGTTCGCATTTTCACATCCAACGAAAAATACTGGATTCTGCGGATCACTTTCATTACTGACGCTAACGTATTCAACCTTGCGGCATTTCTCTTGCCGGCGATGAACCTCTACAACATCCGCCAAGAAAGGCTGCCACTTTTCAAATGAATTAAGCTTGTCGCACCCCACGTCACAGCCGATTCGGCTTGGAATCGCGCCAGCAGAAATAGGAGCAAGGTACTCCGCAGCAGGGGCCGAAATCGCGCGTTTGTCACTGGTAGTGCGCCACATGCCCAGGATTACAAGCACCGCTATTGAGATAACTATCCAGCCAGATAAACCGATCTTTTTGATACTCACAGGGCGTCCCTCCCAATAGACATGGGTGGAATCTAGCACCTGAACACCAGCATCGAAACCCAGAACTTGGCTGGGTCAGCCCGGGGCCGCGCTCAACTAGGCAGCGGTAACTAGCGCTGGAAGCGTATTCAGCACGTAGGCATAGGGCCGGCCCGGCGTGCCAAGACGCTGGCGTTTGTAACCCAGCAAGTGCAGCGCGATGCCAACGGCCATCTGTGTTGCCTTGTCATTGATCAAGGCAAGCGCCTCGATCAGTTGCTGACCACTGAATCCCTGCGGCCAGTTGTTGGCCACCAGGTGGGCGCGAATGCGCTGCTGCAACTCGTACTGCTTGCGCTGCGGTTCCGGCATATCCGGCCCATCCAGCCACTCGGTAGCACCCAGCGCGGCGGCCAGGTCAACCCCGGTCGCCCGCTCGGCTGCCTGGTTGGCGCGGGTGGCGGCCAGCCGACGCGCCATGCCCATGGCCCTGCCTGTGGTGTACAGCGCGCGGAAGACTCGGCCGGCACTCACAATTTCATCCGCTTCAACGTGTGCTGCCATTGGCGCGGGCCACTGCTCGACCTCAGCAGCCGGCATCACGTAGGTGCCATGCCGGCGAATGCTCGGCAGCACCTCAGAGGTCACCCACTTCTTAAAGCGCTTGGCCTCGGCTTTGCGGCTACGCAGGATGAGCGAGTAGAGGCCTGATTCATTGATGAGTACAGGCTTTCTCCCCGAACCCGAATACTGTTCGTGTTCGCGCTTCTCATCGTCATCCAGGCCGATTAGTGCTTTATTGGTGTCCGATAACGCTATAGATGCACAGACATCCGCCGCAACCCACCACGGGTCGCCCTCCACCAGCACTACGCGCACAGCAGCGCCATTAAACGAAAACTCTATCGGTAGGCTCATTGCTTGGCCCCCAACATTCCGTTCACCGAGGCATTGACTAGCGCCAGGGTATTCTCCAGCAGGTACACCACAGCCCAAGGCTTGTGGTCGTCCCCCTCCATAGCGAGATCCCGCGCACTTTTCAGCGCGGTATCCAGGAGCGTGCTGGCGTGCTCCATGGTATCGAGCACAGGCACGCCAGCTATCACCGCAAGCAGCTCAGAGCCAGCGACATTGGAGGATCTAACCGAGGTGACAACCGGGTTGAGTATGGTAGGATTCGCCATGTGAATCGCCTCGTAATGATTTACACCAAAGCCCTGACGTTGCCGCGTTGGGGCTTTTTCTTTTGCGGCGTTCATGCAACCGCCTGAAGCTTTCGTGCCTGCTCCAACCGAAACACTATCTCAGCGCTCTGGCTTCTCCGATTGTCTGCCGCCTGGGACTTCACCCATTCAGCCAGCTCAATCGGTAACCTTAGCTTTAATTGTTGTTGTTCCATATGCTCCTCCAAATAAGGACCTACTAGGTCCGTAGCGCAAATAATGGACCTAACAGGTCCATTGCGTCAATAACCTATTTGGTCCCTAATTTGCGCATGAAACAAACCGACCCCCAATTCAAGCTGCGCATGCCCGCCGAGCTCAAAGCTCAGCTTGAGGATGCGGCCGCCCAAAACAAAAGATCCACCACGGCTGAAATCATCGCCCGCCTGGAAGCCTCATTCGAGCAAGGTTTCACCTTCGCTGACGCGATAGTAATAGTCGACGAGGCCCACAGATCCGAGCCGAGGTTCAGCGAGGCGGATATCAAGACGGCGATCAATCAGGTTTTCGGCAGACTGCTGTTCGAGCGTGTCGGGATGACCGCCACCCCAACCAACAAGGAACCATTCTCCGAGAATCTTGGGGTCAAGCACGATCCCGACATGAAGATCCCCACATCGGTAAAGCGCGTGAAGCATGTGAAGCGGTCTAGACCGCTGGGCGTCGACCCGAAGAAATAACACCAGCACGACGCCAGCCAGAAGCTTTCAGTCGTAAGTATTTTTAAGCCACTTACCCCTGCCGGTGACCAATAAATCATAGGGAGTAGCAAGCATGACGCCTGAAGATGAATTACAGCTTGATATCCAGAAGGGCTTCAACACCGCCACGATTGGCATGCTCCGGTTTTTAATGGCGCATCTGGCGCTTCAACAGCCCCCCGAGTCGTTAACCAGGCTCAATAGCATGTTCAACAACATGCGTCATGATGCAATGGCAACTAAGGATCTTGGCCTCGGTGGATTAGAAGCTTACAACCAAGCCTACGATCACGTTGAAGGTGCCATGATCGAAATCATCAATCGGCACCCCTAGCCATCCCTGGCCAGCACCCCCTACTTCTTTTCCTTCTGGATCTTCATATACGCCGACTTGCCGGTACCGCGCGTAGGGTCGGCCAGTACTTCCACGGCCACCTGCATGCCCATGAAGTCATCGGTGCCGAGCCAATCCAGCGATGCCGCCGGGGCGAACTTGCAGCGCCAGAAGCGGGGGTTGATGCGGCCTTTGGTGCCGGCACCGTTCTGGCCTTCGAGCATGATTTCAAACTCTTCGCCGGAGTTCACCAGGGCCTCGATCTCGTCGAATGCAGCGCTGGTGTAATCGATCTCCAGCAGGTAGGGCAACCCTGGGTCAGAGACGGCATAGGCGGCGATGGCGTCGGCCAGCGAACTTCCCTCGAGCGGCTCGATGCCGGAGCCGGTCATGCGGAAGTCATCGTCCTCAACGAACACCACCAGGCCAGTGGCGGCATCCACTACCGTGGTAATTGTCAGCGGCATCTTGTCGAGCACGCAGGTTTTGCCGACCTCGGCCTCGCGCTCTTCGCCAGTCACCGCAGCGCTGGGCACAGCCGTCACGTCAGCCCACAAGTTAGACGCGATGTTGTCGGTATTGAACTCGCGAAAGTTCATGGCCAGCGTCATCGCATTGATGCGGACTTTCTTGTCGAAGTTGCCGCCTTCGGGGCTACGGGTGTTGGCCAGCAGAATATCGCTGGTATCGGTGGCTTGCTGTACCGTCGACACCAGGCCGGCATCACGGAATGGCTTACCAGTACCAGCTGAACGGATCTTGACGATGGCACCCATAATTACTGTTTCGATTTCACGGGCCATGTTATTTGCCCTCCGGCGCGATCACTTCCATCTCAACCAGGAAGGTGCGCTGGCGAGCGGTGACGTGGATGGTGGCGCCGGCCGGGTGATCTTTGCCGGCGTGGCGGTGTTCTTTCAGTAGCTTCACGGCGGTGCGCGTTGCGCCCTTGGCCGCAGCTGCGGCCCCTTCGGTTTTCTCGGTCATTTCAAATACCTTCAACGATTGTGCTGAGGTTGACGGGCAGCAGAACGGCGGCCGCACTCACGCCCTCCCCTGGGGGGTAGGCCTCAGGGGCGCCGAGCTGAATTTTGTTTACGCCTAGCGGTAACCACTTGGGAAATTGCTTGTGGCTTGGCATCAGGCAGCGAATGAGGTCGAGCTGCAGATCGTCCAGCGCGTACTCGTAGTCCAGCCCTACGCTGACGGCGCCGACCACTTTGAACCCTGGCCCCAACATCAACGCGCCTGGCCCTGCCGTTGGCTGTAGGCCTTTGCCCGGCTGCACAACGATGATCGGAAACACCGTGGCCGCATCCTGCAGAACCTCGTTGAACCAACCGGACTTCACGTTGTGCCCCGCGTTTGTCAGGTAGCCGTTGTCGACGGTGATGGTTTGCAGCTGCGCGATTAGTGCTTTGCGGCCTTCGCTCAATAGGTTCATGGCACCACCATGCAGGCCGCGGTGGCCATGTTGCCGTCGTCAGCGATCGGCTGTTCGACGGTGTAACGAACGCCGTCGAACTGGAAGAAGCCGCCGCGCGTGACGCTGGCCAGGTCGGACTTTTGCCAGGTGATGCCGGTGGCACCACTCAGAAAGATGCCATCCGGGCCGACGCGCTCCAGGTTGTGGTCAATGATCAGCGGGATGCCTTGAGCCACCGGCACGCCTGCCGACTCGAAGTAGTCGCCGGTTCCATCATTGAGACTGGCCATGATGGCCGCATCCATGCGCGCCATCTTGTCGCCGAAGCCGGCCATGGTTAGATGGCCAGCTCGATGACGGACAGCGGGCGGGTGCACAGGTGCAGCGGGTTGGACTGCGCCTCGCCTTCTACGCCCTTGTCGAACTTCATGCGCTCCAACTTGGCGTAGTACGGCATGCCCTCAGTGTTGACCGTTTCCGTGTAGTCGGCAGGGGCGAAGGCGCTGATAAACAGTTCCGGCACACCGGTCGGCACTACGTGAGCGCTGCCATCAGCCACGAACGGGACGCCACCGATCTTGCCGCGATAACGCGACCAGGTGATGCCGCCGAATTCAAACGGCTGACGGCGATCGCCTTGCAAGCCAGCCGCCGCCTCCCACCCCTGGTAGGTATCGCGCACTTTCGGATGCTTGATGAGGTACGCCCAAAAATCTTTACCGCAGTACGCGTGAGCGCCGGTGCTGGTGACGTTGCCGAGCGCATCTTCCTGGCGGTCGAGAACCTCGATGCACTTCACGCTGACATCGGTATCGTCGTTGTCCAGCTCCATGCTGAAGGCTTTCGGCCGCTTGATGTCGAAGCGCTGGAAAATATCGAGCAGCACGCTCTGGCCATCGGCATCGATGACCTTGCCCTTGATCGCGCCCATACGCTGGTATTCGTGGGTGAGGTCGAGCTGGCGACGGGCCTTCTCAACACGGCGCGCGACATAGGCCTGCACTTGCATCAGCTCGGTAACGCTGCCGACCGCGCGAATGCCCTGGATCTCGTCCGCCAGAATCTGGAAGGTCTGCGGGAGGTGCACAGTGTTGAACGGGATCAGGCTGCGCTTATCGCCGATTACCGCTTGCCCAACGCTGCCACGCGCAGCGGCTTTGACCAGCGCGAGGGTCATGCCGTCTTTTTCGATCTGCACGACGGTGCCGGGCACGCCTTGCTCTTCGAACAGGCCTGCCGCGGCGATCTGCCCCGGCAGTACGTGGTCTTCGTTGATGACGGTGAGCAGCGCGTCAACGCCGAACGCTTCGTCCTGGAAAATCGTAACTTCGGCCATGGTTGGCTCCTAGAAATGCGAAGCCCCGCAGGTGCGGGGCTTGGGGTCAATGGTTTAACGCAGGTGGCGGTCAGGGCCGGATGATGATGCCCTTGGCCAGCAGGTCGGCGCTGCCGTTGGCGTCCAGGCCAGTGAGCAGACGCTCGATCACCTCGGCATCACGCATCACCCCAACGGCGAGCACGTCGTTTACGGTGGCGTCCACCGAGGCGAACAGGATGCCGCTGGCGGCTCGGCGGCCGTCGTCGGTGCCGTCATCGTCGTAGGCGGTGTATTCGCCCAGGCTGGCCAACACAGCCAGGGTGAAGGCGTCGTCGACTGCAAAGTCGGTGGCGCCATCGCTCAGCGTGAAGGTAAGGCCGCCACCGGTAAACGCCTGGCCTACGGTACCTTCGCCGACTACGGCGCCAGTCGGGTCGACAAGCTCGAACGTGCCGGCGTTGGCGGCGGCTTCGGTGATGGTCAGCACGTAGTCGCCGGTGATGGCCGCACTGGTGACTGTCACTGAGCCGATGGTGCCGTCACCGGTGTTGCCGCCAGCGGCAGTGGGGGTGAGTGCGTTGGCAGCGGTGATCAGCCCGATCAGGGTGCCGGCCTTGAGGATGCCGGAGCCGGCGGCAATGACCACCTCCTCGCGGCTGCGGCTGCCGTTGGCCTCCGATAGGAGGAACTCGCCGGCGTACACGCCTTCGGTTTTGATGATCATGCGTTGTTTCCTCCTTTAGAGGCTTGGTTTCGGCGGCGAGCGTAGACTAGGTTCGCCGTCGGGGGTTGGGGTGCGCTATCAGGCTGGTTGTCATCCAGCGGCGGTTTATTGTCGATGTTGACCAGGTTGCTGTTGGCCAGCAGCTTGTCGAACAACTGGACGCGGGCGGTATCTGCATCCAGCCCTTCGGTGATCATTCGCTCGGCCTCGCCTGGCAGCTTGGCCACCACGCACAGGTCGCGCACGGCCTTGGCACGTACCAGCTGGGCCTTGATGGCGGCCTGGCTTTTCAGGCCGCTGGCCTTGATCAGCACCGCAGCGACGTTGCCCAGGCCAGCGGCTTGGCAATCAGCGGTGAGCTGCTCGGCCAGGGCTACTGGGTCGGGCGCTGGTTCTGGCTCGGGCTCCGGGGTGGGGGCAG
>CBIHLQ010000009.1:0-155397 GCA_966210885.1 uncultured Pseudomonas sp. | reverse complement strand
TCGCCCGTGAGGGGCGAAACCAGAACTCTGGTTCGCCGCGTAAATTAGCCTGTTCTAGAAGCAGGGAGCGCCGCGATCAGAAAACACAAACTTACCAGTCCGGTATCAAACCAACCTTTCCCACAGAAGTATCAATCATTTTTAACGCAGGGTCGGGCGGCTATCGGCGCTATCCAATCAATAGCCCGCCCCCGCTGCGCGCCTCATCCCCCTCTACGCCCACGGCCTACGCCTGCACCATCCTCCCGCGAAATAAAGCCCTGGGAGGATGTGCCGGCACTGGCGCGAACCTAGAGTGAAAGCATCTTTCCATTACCTCGAAGGTTGGCTGTATGACTCACAATGACTGGTGGCGCGGCGGCGTTATTTATCAGGTTTACCCGCGCAGCTTTTTCGACAGCAACGGTGATGGCATCGGTGACCTGCTCGGCGTGCTGGAGAAAATCGACTACATCGCCAGCCTGAATGTCGATGCGATCTGGCTGTCGCCGTTCTTCACCTCGCCGATGAAGGATTTCGGCTACGACGTCTCCGACTACCGCGGCGTCGATCCGCTGTTCGGCACCCTGGCCGATTTCAGCCAACTGGTGCAGGCCGCCCATGCCCGCGGCATTCGCGTGCTGATCGACCAGGTGCTCAATCACTCCTCGGACCAGCATGAGTGGTTCAAGGAAAGCCGCTCCAGCCGCGACAATCCCAAGGCCGACTGGTATGTCTGGGCCGACCCCAAGGAAGACGGCACGGTGCCGAACAACTGGCTGTCGGTATTCGGCGGCCCGGCCTGGACCTGGGACAGCCGACGCAAGCAGTACTACCTGCATAACTTCCTCGCCAGCCAGCCGGACCTGAATTTCCACTGTGAGGCGGTGCAGCAGCAGTTGCTCGACGACATGGAGTTCTGGCTGCAACTGGGTGTCGACGGCTTCCGCCTGGACGCGGCGAACTTCTACTTTCACGACCGCGCGCTGCGTGACAATCCGCCGAACCTGGATATCCGCGAAGGCAGCATCGGCGTGCGCGCCGACAACCCCTACGCCTTCCAGCAGCACATCCATGACAAGACCCAGCCGGAGAACCTGCTGTTTCTCAAGCGCATCCGTCAGTTGCTCGAGCGCTACCCAGGCAGCGCGACAGTCGCGGAAATTGGCTGCGATCAGTCGCTGCGTACCATGGCCGCCTATACCGGCGGTGGCGATACCCTGCATATGGCCTATTCCTTCGACCTGCTGACCGAGCAGTGCAGCCCGGCGTTTCTGCGCCATACCATCGAAAGCGTCGAGCGCGAGCTGGTCGACGGCTGGCCCTGCTGGTCGATCGGCAACCACGATGTGGTGCGGGTGATGAGCCGCTGGGCCCTGGATGGCCAGCCGGACTTCAGCCGCGGTCGGCTGTTTATGGCGCTGCTGCTGTCGTTGCGCGGCAGCGTGTGCCTGTATCAGGGCGAGGAGTTGGGCCTGGATGAGGCCGAGCTGCAATTCGAGCAACTGGTCGATCCCTATGGAATCCGCTTCTGGCCGGAATTCAAGGGCCGCGACGGTTGCCGCACGCCTATGCCCTGGCACGACGGCGATTTGCACGGCGGTTTCAGCCGCGAGCAACCCTGGTTGCCGCTGTCCAGCCGTCACTTGCCGCTGTCCGTGGCCGCCCAGGAGCCGGACGAGCATTCCATGCTCAATACCTACCGACGCTTTATCGCCTGGCGCCAGCAGCAGCCATTGCTGATCCAGGGTAGCCTGCGCGTACTGCATCACGACGACGATCTATTGGTGTTCGAACGGCGTCTGGGCGATGAAGCCTGGCTGTGCCTGTTCAATCTGGGCAGCCAGGCGCGGCACTTCGCCTTATCGGTGGCGGTCGAAGCGCTGCCGGCGCCGGCCAGCAACGCGCTGTTCAACGCCACCGGGGTAGAGTTACCGGCCCAGGGCTTCGGCTTTGCCCGTTTGCTTGGCTGAGCGGGCTACCAACTAACCGCGCCGGATTGCCCGGCGCGGTTGCTAGAGGAGAACAATAACAATGGCCAGCGTCACGCTACGCAATATCTGCAAGAGCTATGGCGACATCAAGATCACCCGCGGCATCAACCTGGATATCGCCGACGGTGAGTTCGTGGTGTTCGTCGGCCCGTCCGGTTGCGGCAAATCGACCCTGTTGCGCCTGATCGCCGGGCTCGAGGACATTACCGAGGGCGAATTGCTGATCGGCGGCGAGCGGGTCAACGAGCTGCCGCCGATGGACCGTTCGGTGGGCATGGTATTTCAGTCCTACGCCCTCTATCCGCATATGAACGTCGCGGAAAACATGGCCTTCGGCCTCAAGCTGGCCAAGGTCGAAAAGCGCGAAATCAGCCGCCGAGTCGACGAGGTGGCGAAGATCCTGCAACTCGACCAACTGCTCGAACGCAAGCCCAAGGACCTCTCCGGCGGCCAGCGCCAGCGCGTCGCCATCGGCCGCACCATGGTCCGCGAACCCAAGGTGTTCCTGTTCGACGAGCCTCTGTCCAACCTCGACGCCTTCCTGCGTGTGCAGATGCGCATCGAAATCTCCCGTCTGCACCAACGCCTGCAAGCCACGATGATTTACGTGACCCACGATCAGGTCGAAGCCATGACCATGGCCGACAAGATAGTGGTGCTCAACGCCGGCGAAATCGCCCAGGTCGGCCCACCGCTGGAGCTTTATCACTACCCGCGGAACCAGTTCGTCGCCGGCTTTATCGGCTCGCCGCAGATGAACTTCCTGCCGGTGCGGGCATTACAGGCCAGCCGCGATTCGGTGGAGATCGAGATGCCTGGCGGCTCGCGCATGAGCGTGGCGGTGGACGGCAGCGAGGTCAGCGTTGGCGAAACCCTGACCCTGGGCGTGCGCCCGGAACATTTCGTCGACGCCGCGCAGGCGGATTTCGCCTTCTACGGCGAAGTCGCGGTGGCCGAACGTCTGGGCGACCACAACCTGCTGTACCTGCTGCTCGAAGGCGTCGAGCCGATGATCACCCTGCGCAGCGACGGCAATCGCAAGGTCGCGGTCGGGCAAACCTACGGCGCCGGCCTGATGGCCAATAAATGCCACCTGTTCCGCGCCGACGGCTACGCCTGCCCGCGGCACTACCGCGAGCCGGCGTTGTTCGGCGAAGCCTGATCGCGCTGGGCAACTGGACCATGGATAGCGTCGAACGGATGCGCGACGATGCAGTCGATTGCATAACCGTGGAACAAAACCCTGGAAGAAGTCAGGAGAAACGCCGATGGTTGCCAAGCACGATTTGCTGCAAGACTTGCCCGAACTGGCGGAGCGCTTCGAGGTGCGCCTCGCCAGCGACGTCGCGTTCGCCGCCCTGGTCAAACGCTATTACGAACTCGACCGCCGCGTGCTCGAATGGGAGGTCGCCCATGGCAATAGCGGCGATGAACTCAACCGGCTCAGGCTCGAACGGGTGAGGGCCAAGGACCGCCTCGTCGAACATTTGCAGTCGCCGCCTGCGGCGTCGAACAGGCGTAGCAGGGGCTCGGCCAGATAGGTGGTTGCTCCGCAGCCTGTTAAGCTGCCGGCTTATTACCCGAGCCGAACGAGCAAGCATGAACCAGCCCGCGAAAGACCCCCTGCATGGCGTGACCCTGGAAGCCATTCTCAACGACCTGGTGACGAAACTGGGTTGGCAAGGGCTGGCCGAGCGCATCGATATCCGCTGCTTCAAAAGCGATCCGAGCATCAAATCCAGCCTGACCTTCCTGCGCAAAACCCCCTGGGCTCGGGCCAAGGTCGAGGCGCTGTATATCAAACAGCATAAGGGCTGATTGACCTCGATCCCGTAGCCCGGATGCAATCCGGGAACTGTGTCAGGCGCTGAATCTTCCCCGGATTTCATCCGGGCTACAGGATCGGTGGGGCTGGCGGAGCAGAAGCGGTCAAGCCTTCGGCATGCCCGCCGGCGCTGTCGGCCCCACTACCGCCAACTCGCCTGCACCGAGGGCAAAGGCGGTTGGCATTGGCTATGGGTGCCGGGCTCCAGATAGGGCAGCAGGATCGGCGCCATGCCTTTGAGCACTTGCACCGGCAAGGCCGAGGTGAAGCGGAAGTTCTCCGCCGCGCGGCCCGGCACGAAGGCGGTGAGGGTGCCGTAATGACGCGGGCCGAGGTAGAACACGAAGGTCGCGGTGCGGTTCATCGCCCGCGAGCTGAGCACCCGGCCACCGGGGCCGACGACTTCGGTGCGGTTGTCGCCGGTGCCGGTTTTGCCGCCGACTTTCAATGGCTGCCCGTCCGGACTCAGGAAAACGCCTTGCAGGCGCCGCGCGGTGCCGTTTTCCACGACTTCGGCGAGGGCGTTGCGCAGCGCCGCCGCGACTTCCGAGGCCATGACCCGCTCGCCGCCGGTGCGATCACGGGTGACCAGGGTTTCATAGGGCGTGTCGGCGGCGAAATGTAGGCTGTCGATGCGCGTGGTCGGCTGGCGGATGCCGTCGTTCTGAATGATCCCCATCAGCTCGGCCAGGGCCGCCGGGCGGTCGCCGGAGCTGCCGATGGCGGTGGCCAGCGACGGCACCAGATGGCCGAAGGGGTAACCCAGGTTCTGCCAACGGCGGTGGATATCGAGAAAGGCCTCGACCTCGAGCATGATCCGGATGCGGCTGTCGCGGGCGCTTTTGTGGCGGCTGCGGAACAGCCAGCCGTAGACCTCCTGGCGCTCGTCGCGGCTGGCCTCGACCGCTTCGCTGAACGTGGCCTGGGGCTGCTCGTTCAGATAACCGAGCAACCACAGCTCCAGGGGATGCACGCGGGCGATATAGCTTTGGTCCGGCAGGTCGTAGGAGCCCGGCCCGTATCTGTCGTAGAGTTCGGCGATGCGCTTGTCGCTGAGTTTTTCCTGCGGCACATGGGCCTGCAGGAACGCGGCGAAGGTGGCCTGATCGGCATCCGGCAACAGATAACGGTGCACTGCGGCGAGCCGCACCGAGGTGTGGCGCAGGCCGCTGAGGAAGGTTTCCAGGCGCGGTTGCGCCGCCTGGCCCTGGTATTTGCGCCAGAAGCGCAGGAGGAAGGTTTTGCCTTCGCGGTCGGCGAAGTCGCGCAGGTAGGCCTCGCGCCGCGGGTCGCTGTCGTCCTTCAGCAATTGCGCGCTGTTGCCCGGCCCCTGGTAGGTGGTGTAGCGCACGATGTCGCGCATCAGCCGGATAAACGGCAGGTTGAGCGACTCGCGCAGCGCTTCGCGCATGCTGGCGATGCGTTGGTTGTCTTCGCGGCGGAAGTTGGCGAAGGTGTGGATGCCGCCGCCGGTAAAGAAGCGCTCGTGGGGGCTGGCCGAGTATTTGCGCTCCAGCGCGGCGTCGAGCATGGCCGGAAGATTCGCCTGCGGATTGCTTAACAGGTAGTCGAGCGCCCAACGGCTCAGGTTGTCCTCGGCCTCCACCGCGCGCAACTGCGTCGGCGGTTGCCCGGCGTGACGGGCGTGCAATTCGGCGATTATTTCCAGGTAGGTGGCCAGCACCCGCAGCTTGGCGGTGGAACCGAGCTCCAGCTTGCTGCCCTCGTTGATGTCGAACGGCTGATCGGTGCTGTCGGTTTGCACGCGCACGCGGCTGCCGTTGGCGGTGCGTTCGAACAGGGTGAAGCTGTAGCGCACCTCGGCGGTTTTCTCCGGCGACAGCAGGCGTTCGCCGAACAGGCCGATCTGCTCGGCGAACGCCGGCTCCGCCAGGCGTTGCAGGTACTGACTGGCGGCCTGTTGCAGCTCGTTGTGCAGGGTGCTGTCGGTGTTCAGGTCGAGGCGGTCGAGATCGTACAGCGGCATATTCAGCAGCGACGACAGGCGCGAGCGGGTCACGCTGATGCCCTTGTTGCTGTCCACGGTCTGCAGGTTGGGTTGCAGCTGCCAATCGCGGTAACTCAGGGTTTGCGCGAGCGCCGCATCGCGTAGCTCGCGGTCTATCAGGCCGCTGCCGGCGAGCAGGCGGATATGGCTGTCGGTCAGGTCGGCCAGGTCATGCCGGCCCTGGGCCAGGTAATAGGAGGGCCGGCGCTGAGCGATCAATAACGCGAGCACCTGGCGCAAGGCCAGAGCGCGTTGTTCCACACTGACATCAGGCGAGCGCTGCGGGTCGAGCAGGCGGTTGACCTGATCGAAATCGGCGCCGAACCAGATGCGCAAACCATCGGCGATGCCGTGGACCTCGCCGTGCCCGGGGGCGGCGGATAGCGGCACGCTGTTGAGGTAATCGCGCACGATGTTTTCCCGGGCTGGCATGGTCAGCGGGCCGTACTGGTAAGTGCGCACGCTGGCGGAGATCATCTGCCGCAGTTTTTCCATGGCCGAGAGGGTCAGGCCGTCGGGCGAGTGGCGGTATTTCTCCAACTGGGTGGCCAGGGTGCTGCCGCCCGCGGAGTCGTCCTGCATTTCCATCATCTTGCCGACCTGCGAGACGGCCGCCATGAAGAAGCGCGGCCAGTCCACCGCGGGGTTGGCATGTGGCTGCTCGGGGTCGAGCAGATGGCGGTTCTCGATAAACAGCAAGCTGTTGGTGATAAGCGGCGGAATGGCGGCGAAGCTGGGGTAGCGCCGACTCGGGTAACGGAATTCATAAAACGGCGTGCCGCGGCAATCGGCGATGCGCAGGCCGGCCTGGGGCTTTTCCGGGTAGGGCACGAAGAAGCCGCGCTCGGCATAGTCGAGCAGGGCGGGGGAAAAGCGTGCCTGGCGGTGCACGCCGAAGCCGCGCTGATCCAGACGTTCGAGCATCATCGGGATATGGGTATAACCCAGGCGCTTATCGAAAGGCCCCTCCTTGGGGTAGACGATCGCCGGGCTGGGGCCGGGTTCAACCTTGTAGGTGAGGCTTTTCGCGTAGCGGCTGAGTTCGTAAGCCTGCAGGTGCGAAGTGCGCATTTCATTGGCGACCAACAGGCCGCCGGCGATCAACAGGACCAGCAGGGTCAGGCGTATTGCCAGGCGTAGCCGGCTTCGTCGCTTGCGCGGTGGCGTCGGCATGGCGGCCTGGCTATTGGTTGCCGACATCGTGTCGGCTGCATCCGTTAGCAAAAAGGTCTCCCTGTTCGTTCAACTTGGAAATATCGTGCATAACCGACAAACGGTAGAGCAAATGGTTTTCCACTAGGTTCCCTGTGGCGTTACGTTTCGCTGGCTAAAAGCCGCTTGCTAAAAGCTTAGTAGCGCCAAATAACATGACGTGAAGCGGACATAAAAATATTTACCGGCTTAGAATCATTCCATCGATGGGCGACGGATGGCATGGCAGCTATGCAACGCGATCACCACGAACAACTCCAACTCAGTTGGCAAGCGAACGCCGATGCCTGGACGGCGGCGGTGCGCGAGCGGCGTATCGAAAGCCGGCGCTTGGTCACCGATGCGGCCATCGTGCAGGCGGTGGTGGCTTTGGCGCCCAAACGGGTGCTGGATATCGGTTGCGGCGAAGGCTGGTTATGCCGCGGCCTGGCCGAGCAGGGTATCGAATCGGTTGGCGTCGATGCCTCGGTGCCCTTGATCGACAGGGCGCAGGCATTGAGCAATGAGCGCACCCGCTACCGGGTCTGCGGTTATGGCGAGTTGGCCAACCAGGCGGCGCAGCTTGGCCGCTTCGATGTGCTGGTGTGCAATTTCGCCCTGCTCGAAGACCCGCTGGCGCCAACCCTGGAGGCGCTGCACGAGCTGCTCGAATCCGGTGGCCGCTTGCTGATCCAGACCCTCCACCCTTGGCGCGCCGGCGGCGCTTCGGGTTACCGCGATGGTTGGCGGGTGGAAACCTTCACCGGTTTTGGCGAAGGTTTCAGCCAGGCCATGCCCTGGTTTTTCCGCACCCTCGAATCCTGGTTGACCCTGCTGCGGCAAACCGGCTGGCGCCTGCAATGGTTGCAGGAGCCGCTGCACCCGCAGAGCGAACAGCCGGTGTCGTTGTTGCTATTGCTCAGCGCCGAGCAGGACCGGGCTTGATGCAGTTGCTGGTGAATATCGATGTACCGGATCTGCCCACGGCGTTGGCCTTCTATACCCGCGCATTCGGCCTGCAAGAGGGCCGGCATCTGTTTGGCGGTACGGTGGTCGAATTGCTCGGCGCCTCCTCGCCGCTCTATCTGTTGGCGAAGGCGCAAGGCACCGCGCCTTTCGCCAATAGCCCGCAGCCGCGCATTTACCAGCGTCATTGGACGCCCGTACACCTGGATCTCGTGGTCGAGGATCTCGACGCCGCCCTGGCCCGCGCCTTGGCCGCTGGCGCGCTTCAGCAAGGGCCCATCAGTACCGAAGCCTGGGGCCGTTCGGTCGGCTTGAGCGATCCATTCGGCCATGGTTGTTGTCTGTTGCAATGGCTGGGCCACGGCTATGACGAAGTGCGAACGGGAGGTGGTTATGAGCGTTGATACCGGTGCCAAACTGATTCCTTGCCTGCGTTACCGCGATGCACCCGCGGCCATCGATTGGCTGTGCAAGACCTTCGGCTTCGAGCGCCATCTTGTGGTGCCCGACGAGGGGGGCGGGATCGCCCATGCCCAACTGCTCTTCGGTAAAGGCAAGAACATGCTGATGCTCGGCTCGGCGGTCGAATCCGAATTTGGGCGGCTGATGCGCCAGCCGGATCAGGTCGGTGGCTGCACCCAGAGCCTCTATGTGCTGGTCGACGATGCCGATGCGCTCTACGCCAGGGCCAAAGCAGGTGGCGCCTGGATCGTCATCGACATCAAAGACGAGGACTACGGCGGCCGCGGTTTCAGCTGCCACGACCCGGAAGGCCATCTGTGGTCGTTCGGCAGTTATAACCCCTATACAGACGAGGAGTGCGACAAAGCATGAACAGCATCGAATTGGCGGGCGTCCAGGTGCCACGTATCGGCCAGGGCACCTGGCGCATGGGCGAGGATGCCGCGCAGCGCCGCGCGGAAGTGGCGGCGTTGCGCCTGGGCATCGAACTCGGTCTGACGCTGATCGATAGCGCGGAAATGTACGGCGAGGGCGGCGCCGAGGTGGTCGTGGGCGAGGCGATCGCCGGACAGCGCGACAGCGTGTTCCTGGTCAGTAAGGTCTACCCGCACAACGCCAGCCGCAGCGGGGTGGCCGCCGCTTGCGAGCGCAGTTTGCAGCGCCTGAAGACCGAGGTCATCGATCTCTACCTACTGCACTGGCGCGGCCAGTATCCGCTGGCGGAAACCGTCGAAGCCTTCGAGCGCTTGCGCGAGCAGGGCAAGATCAAGCGCTGGGGCGTGTCGAATTTCGACCTGGCGGATATGCAGGAACTCGACGCGCCGACCTGTGCGACCAATCAGGTGTTGTACAACCCGGAGGCGCGCGGCATCGAATTCGATCTGCTGCCCTGGCAGCAACGTCAGGGCATGCCGTTGATGGCCTATTGTCCGTTGGGCCAGGGCGGGCAATTGCTGCGCAGCCCGGCGCTGCGCGAGGTGGCCGAACGACATGCCGTCACCCCGGCCCAGGTCGCCCTGGCCTGGGCGTTACGCGTGCCGGGGGTGATCGCCATCCCCAAGGCGGTCGATCCCGCGCACCTGCACCTGAATGCCGAAGCGGCGGGCTTGCGCTTGAACGCCGAGGACCTGGCGATAATCGACGCGGCCTACCCGCCACCGGCGGGTAAGCGGCATTTGCAGATGGTTTGAATATGTGCGGCGCTCTCGCGGGCTTTCTAGATGCATCGGGGCGCGAAGTGCGCTTGTGTAGGGTGGACATGGCGAAGCCTTGTCCACCGCTGACCGCCCAATGGCGGACAAGCCTTCGGCATGTCCGCCCTACGATATGCAATCCCCGCGTTTCTTGATCCAGCGCCCGACAGACCTTCCCGGATTGCGCCAAGGCTTATCCGGGCTACCAGAGCGGCCTGCTAATCGACGATAAACAAACGCGCGCCCGTGGCGGTCGAGGAGCGGTGGGCTTCGGCCTGATCGGCGACCTGGTAGCTCATTCCGGCGGTCATGACGAAGCGGCGGCCGTCTTCCAGTTCGGTGTGCAACTCGCCTTCCAGGCACAGCAGGATATGGCCCTTGTGGCACCAGTGGTCGGCCAGGTAGCCGGGCGTGTACTCGACCATGCGCACGCGGATATTGCCGAACACCTGGGTGCGCCAGTAGGCCATGCCGGTGTCGCCGGCATGTTCGCTGGGTTCGATCTGGCTCCAGTCGGTGATGCCGAAAGGGATATTGCCGATGTCCATGTAATAACTCCTAAAAGTCCTAGTTGCTCAGGCTGGCCTTGGCCGGTTGCGGCGCGAGCAGGTGTTCCGGCAGGTCCAGCAGGTCATCGTCGAAGGTCTCCAGCGGTGGCGGACGACGTTCGAAGCGTGCGCCCAGCACCAGCAGGCAGGGGGTCAGGAGTAACGTCAGCAGGGTGGCGAAACTCAGGCCGCCGGCGATGGCGCTGGACAGCTGGGTCCACCATTGGGTCGAAGGCGCGCCGACGCCCAGGCTCGGGGTCAGCAGGTCGACGTTAACGCTGAGCACCATCGGCATCAAGCCGAGAATGGTGGTCACCGCGGTCAGCAATACCGGGCGCAGGCGCAGGCTGCCGGTTTCCAGCGCCGCCTCGCGCGGCTCCAGGCCCTGGCGACGTAGCTGGTTGTAGGTGTCGATCAGGATGATGTTGTTGTTCACCACAATGCCGGCCAGGGCGATCAGGCCCATGCCGACCATGACGATGCCGAACGACTGGCCGTTGACCAGCAATCCCATCAGCACCCCGGCGGTGGACAGAACGATCGCCGAGAGCACCATCAGCGCCTGGTAGAGGCTGTTGAACTGGGTCACCAGGATGATGAACATCAGGAAGATCGCCACGCCGAAGGCGGTCGCCAGGAAGGCCGCGGCCTCTTGCTGATCGGCCTCTTCGCCGGCGGTTTGCAGCTGGATATCGGCGGGCAGTTCGCCCATGGCTTCGCGCAGCGCTTGCAGGCGTTCGTCGAGGCGTGCGCCCTCGGCCAGATCGGCTTGCAGGGTGATGGTGCGGTCGCCGTCGACACGGTGCAGAGTGCCGACCTTGGGCGCCGGTTGCAGGTCGACGAAGTTCGACAGCGGCACCTGGCCGCTCGGGGTGTTCAGGGTCAGGCGCCCGAGCTGATCGAGGGAGCGCCAGTTGCCCGGCAGGCGTACGCGGATATCCACCTCGTCGGTGGCGTCTTCCGGGCGGAAGGTCGCCAGCTTCAGGCCGTTGGTGATCATCTGCACGACATTGCCCACGCTCAGCACATCGGCGCCGAAACGCGCGGCGGCTTCGCGGTCGACCTTGATCCGCCATTCGATGCCGGGCAGGGCGCGGTCGTCCTCGATATCCTTGAAGCCGCCGATTTCCTGCATGGTTTCGCGCAGTTGCTCGACCCAAAGTGCGGTCTTCTGCGGATCGAGGCCGCTGATCTGCAGCTTGACCGGTTTGCCGCCGCTCGGCCCTTCTTCCTGGGCGCGGAACTCCAGCACCACGCCGGGAATATCGGCGCTGCGTTCAGCCATCTCGGCGAGGATCTGCTTGGCCGGGCGCCGCTGGTGCCAGTCAACGAATTGGAACTGCAGGGTGCCGATCACATCGACGCCGAGCTGGCCGTCCGGCAGCGCCAGGGAGCGGGCATACAGGGCCTTGACCTCGCTCATGCCGAGCAGGCGGCTTTCCACCTGCTTGAGCAGGGTGTCTTTTTCCTGCACCGACAGATCGCCGCGGGCGCGTAGCCAGATTTGCGCGCTTTCCGGTTCGACCTCGGGGAAAAATTCCACGCCGTGGTTGAAGCGGCCATAGGCGGTATAGATCAGCGCGATCACGGCCAGTATGCCGAGCAGGGTCAGGCCCGGGCGCCGTAGCAGTTTGTCCAGCAGCCGTCGGTAAGCCTGGGCGCCGCGATTGGGCTTATCCGGTAGCGGCAGCGGCTGGCCGCCGGTTACCGCGCCGAGCACCGGCAGGAACACCAGGGCCATGGCCAGGGAGGCGAGCAGGCAGAGGATCACCGTGGCCGGCAGGTATTTCATGAACTGGCCGACCACCCCGGGCCAGAACAGCAGCGGCAGGAACACCACCAGGGTGGTGGCGGTGGAGGCGATCACCGGCCAGGCCATCCGCGTCGCCGCATTGGCCCAGGCCTGACGTGGATTCTGCCCCTGATGCCGGTAACGGTCGGCCAGCTCGGAGACCACGATGGCGCCATCGACCAGCATGCCGGCAACCAGGATCAGGCTGAACAGCACGACTATGTTGAGGGTGAAACCGAGCATCCAGATCAGCAGGATGCCGGTCAGGAAGGCTCCGGGAATGGTCAAGCCGACCAGCAGCGCCGAGCGCATGCCCATGCTCGCCACCACCAGAATCAACACCAGGACGATGGCGGTCATCACGTTGTTCAGCAGGTCGCCGAGCATGCCCTCGACCTCCTGCGACTGGTCCATGATGTAGCTGACCTGCAGGTCCTCGGGCAGCAGCGGCCGGGCCTGGGCCATCAGCGCTTTGACCTGCTCGATGGTCTCGATGATATTGGCGCCGCTGCGCTTGGAAACTTCCAGCACCACCGCCGGCTGGCCATTGATCCGCGCGTAGCCGGTGGGGTCCTTGAAGGTACGGTGGATGGTGGCGACATCGCCGAAGGTCACCACGCTATCACCGACCACCTTGACCGGCATGCTGAGGATATCGTCGAGGTTCTCGATCACCCCGGGGACTTTCATGCTGATGCGCCCGGCGCCGCTGTCCAGGCTGCCGGCGGCGACCAGGCGGTTGTTGCGCGCGACCAGATTGAACAGTTCGGTGTAGTCGACGCCATAGCTGTCGAGCACCTGGGGATCGACGACTATTTCCAGCAGATCTTCGCGGTCGCCGCCGATCTCCACCGAGAGCACTTCGGCGATGCCTTCGATGTTGTCCTTCAGACGCCGTGCCACATACACCAGCTCCTGCTCGGCGATAGGCCCGGACAGGCCGATCGACAGCACCGGAAACAGTGCCACATTGACTTCATGCACGGTGGGCTCGTCGGCTTCGTCCGGCAGTTTGCTGCGCGCGGTATCGACCTTTTCACGTACGTCGGTCAGGGCTTGCTTGGCGTTGAAGCCGGCATCGAATTCCAGAGTCACCGAGGCCCGACCTTCGCTGGCGGTGGAGCGCATCTCCTTGACCCCTTCGAGGCTGCGCAGCTCCTGTTCGAGCGGGCGTACCAGCAAGCGTTCGGCATCTTCCGGGCTGATCCCTTCGAGGGTCACCGCGACATAGATGATCGGGATGCTGACATCCGGATTGGACTCCTTGGGGATCGCCAGATAGGCGCCCAGGCCGCCGACGATCAGAAAGGCCAGGAGCAGCAGGCTGGTGCGGCTGCGATCCATGGCCGCGGCGATCAGACCGTGCATCAGCTGTCTCCCTTGGCCAATTGCGCGGCGACCTGCTGGCCCGGCTCGACGAAGCCCTGGCCGAGGGTGATCAACGCCACCTTGTGCGGCAGGCCGCTGACCCAGGCGCCCTGGCTGTCGACGCTGATCAGCTGGACCGGGGTGAACTCCACGCGCTGCTGCTCATTGACCCACTTGACCCCCTGGCGCCCGGCTTGGTCCAGGCTGAGCAGGGCGGGCGAGATACGCTGGGCGAGCATTTCGCCGGTCTGGATGCGCAGGGTCGCACTGGCGCCGGCCAGACGCAGGCGTTCGGGGTTGGCGAGTTTGACCTCGACGCGAAAACTGCGCGAACCGGGATCCGCGGCGGCGGCGATGAAATGCAGCGTGCCTTCCATCTTGCGGCCATCGAGCAGTTGCACGTGCACGACCTGCCCGATATGCAATTGGCCGACGTCTTGTTGGGGAATCTGCGCGCTGACCTTGAGCTGCTCGATATCCACCAGGGTCAGCAGGCTCTGCCCAGGCTGCACGAAGTCGCCGAGCTCGACCATGCGCTGATCGTAGACCCCGGCGAAGGGCGCGACGATCTTGGTGTCCTTCAACTGAATGCGCGCCATGTCCAGTTCCGCCTTGGCCTTGGCCAACTCGCTTTGCAGGCGGATCAGTTCGTTGGCGGAAATCAGCTTGCGCTCGCGCAGGCGAAGCGCCGCGTTGACCTCGGCCTGACGTTGACGCACATCGGCTTCGCCGCGCGCCACCTGGGCCGGGCGGTTATCCGCGGAGAGGCTCAACAGCAGCTCACCGGCGGCGACCGGGCTGCCTTTGTCCTGATCCAGACGCACCACGTTGCCGCTGACCTGAGCCCGCAGCTCGACCCGCCGCCAGGCTTCGATCTGCCCTTGCAGCACATGCTCGCGTTGCATCGGGCTGGCTTGCAGCCACTGGATTTCGACCTTGGCCAGTCCAGGTTCGGCGGCCGGCTGGTCGGCGCTGGCGGCTTGCTTGGCGGTGAACAAGGAACCGCTGAGCAGCCACAACAGCAACAGCAGGCTTATGGCGACGGCGATCAACCAGGGACGTTTGGACAACTGACTGAACATGGGCGGTTACTCGTGACGGTCGGGTTGGGCAAGAACGGCGGCGGCCTGGGCGTTCAGCCCGGCGATGATGAAGTCGGTCACGCGGTGAAAGTACTCGTCCAGGGCGATGGATTCGGCCCAATGGCTGAAGCCGCCGGAGGCGATACGCGCCATCACCCCGTTGAAGCAGGCCTCGACGCCCCACAGCAGGTTCTGGCACTCGGCCTGGTTCAAACTGTGGCCTTCCAGGGTGTCGTTGAGCATCTGACCGAAAAACAGCTGGAATTGATGTTCCAACTGAAGAAATTGCTGACGATAGGAATCGTCCAGACGCTCCTGGAATTCCGGGCGGTCGCAGTGTTGGCACAGTTGCGCCTGGATCGGGTCGGCGAGCATCTGCTCGAACGCCCGGCGCAATACCAGACGCAGCGCCTGTTGCGGCGGGTGAGTGGCGTGCAGGGCGCGCAACTCGGCGAGATTGGCGTGGCTCAGGTCGAGCGCCAGGCGCGCATAAAGCGCCTCCTTGCTGGCGAAGTGCTTATAGACGGTGCCTTTGCCGATACCCGCGGCGTTCGCCACTTCGGCGATGGTCACGCGGTCCCAGGGCTGTTCCCGGAACAGCCGTAGCGCGGCGGCGAGAATGGCGGTTTCCCGTTGTTCGAACAGTTGCTCTTGTAGGCGCATAAGGACCTGTATCGGAAAGTTGTGACCGGCGGTCATGCTATGACTGGCGGTCACGCTGGGCAAGCGGTGAGTTGTAACAGCGCTTGCATCTCCTCTGCTGCCTGACATCGGAAGGACTCGCTAGGGTGGGTGAAACCGCCAAGCCGGGCAATTGATACCCATCAATTGTCGTGCGATTGCTGTGCGGCTAGACTGCCCGGCATGAACGCCTTCCCTCGCTTCTGTCTGGTGCTGTTGCTGGCCCTGGTTCTGCCCTTGCAGAGCCTGGCGAGCGCGCTGCTGGTCGTCGAGCCTTGCCCGATGAGCCAGGATGCACCGCAGGCGAGCGACTGCTGCGACGACGCGGCGATGCAAGTCAGCGGGCAGCTGTGCCCGGATATGAGTAAGTGCCCCAGCGTCGGCCTGCCCTTGGCTGATGGCTATCGACTGAAGCTCAAGCTGCTGCCGGCCGCCGCCAACGGCCCGTTGTATAGCCAAGCCGAACCCCTGTCCCGACCCTCGCTTGCCCCCTGGCGCCCACCCCGCGCCTGATTCCCGTCCCGTTGCAAATCCCATCGTGTAGCCCCGGCGACTCGATGGCCGTTGCGTGCCGCTAGCGCGCGATATCGACAGGAATCACCCGTATGTACGCTTTATTTTCCTTCCCCGGCCGTTCTCTGGCCGTTGCGGTGGCCGCTGTCTTGCTCAGCCTGCCGGCCGCGGCTCTGACTCTCGATCAGGCGCTGAATCTGGCCGAGCGCGAGGCGCCCTCGCTGGCGGCCCAGGCGGCCAATCTGCAGGCCGCGCGCCATGCCGCGGTGCCGGCCGGCGAGTTGCCCGACCCGAAACTGACCCTCGGCGTGCAGAACCTGCCGATCGAGGGCGACAACCGTGGCCGTCTCGACCGCGAACCCATGACCATGCAGATGATCGGCCTGATGCAGGAGGTGCCCAACCGCGCCAAACGCCGCGCCCGGCTCGAGGCCGCGGAGGCCGGTGTGCTCAGCGCCGCCGCCCAGGAGCGGGTCGAGCGCCTGCGGGTGCGTCGGCAAGCCGCCCTGGCCTGGATAGCCGCGCGCGCCGTGGAGCAGAAGCTCGCACTGTTCGAACACCTCTACGCGGAGAACGATCTGCTGGCCAAGGCGGTGCGCGCGCGCATCGCCGGCGGGCAAGGGCAGGCCGCCGAGAGCATTGCCCCCAAGCAGGAGGCCGCATTGCTGGCCGAGGCTGAGGATCAGCTGCTGCAAAATCGAGCCCAGCAACGCGCCGCCCTGCGCCGCTGGGTCGGCCCGCGCGCCGTCGAGCCCCTGTCCGGCCGCCTGCCGCATTGGCCGGTGGATGCCGAGCACTATCGACACAACCTGCAACGCCATCCCGAGCTGGCGCTGTTCGATCCCATGACCGAGGCGGCGCAAGCCGAGGTGCGCCAGGCGGTGGCGGATAAGCGTTCCGACTGGAGCTGGCAGCTGGCCTACCAGAAGCGCGACCCGGCCTTCGGCGATATGGTCTCGCTGGAATTGAGCTTTGATCTGCCGCTGTTCCCGGGCTCGCGGCAGACCCCCAGAATCGCCGCCAAACAGGCCGCACTCAGTCAGCTGGAAGCCGAACGGGAAGCCGCCGAGCGCGAGCATGCCGAGCAATTGGCCGCCGACCTGGCCGAGTACCAGCGCTTCGATCGCGCGCTGCGCCGCAGCCAGGACCTGCTGTTGCCGCTGGCCGAAGAGAAGGTCGCGCTGACTCTGGCGGGCTATAGATCTGGCGCGACTGCATTGGCCGAGGTGATCGCCGCTCGCCGCGAGCTGATTGAGGCGCGCCTGCAACAGATCGACTTCGAACAAGCGCGCGCGCTGACCAGCGCCCGCCTGCATTTCGCTTATGAAGAGGTGAGCCAATGAGCGCTCGACTGGTAAAAACTACGCTGCTGGCCACGCTGGTACTGGGTATAGGTGCGGCGGGAGGCTACTGGTTCGCCCGACAATCGATGAGTCAGGGGCCTGAGATGGCCGTGGCCGCCGAGGAGCCCAGCGCCGCCGATGAGCGCAAGGTGTTGTATTGGTACGACCCCATGGTGCCGCAGCAAAAGTTCGATCAGCCGGGCAAGTCGCCCTTTATGGACATGCAACTGGTGCCGCGTTATGCCGATGAGGGGGGCGACAGCGCCGCTGTCAGCATCGATGCGAGCATCACCCAGAACCTCGGCATGCGCCTGGCCCCGGTGACCCGCGGGGCATTGACCAACAGCCTGGAAGCGACCGGTAACCTGACCTTCAACAACCGCGATATCGCCGTGGTGCAGGCGCGCAGCGGCGGTTTCGTCGAGCGGGTTTACGCCCGCGCCGCCGAAGACCTGCTCGAAGCCGGCGCGCCGCTGGCCGACCTGCTGGTGCCCGAGTGGGTCGCTGCCCAGGAGGAGTACCTGGCGCTGCGCGATGCCGGCGATCCCGCGTTGCTGGCCGCGGCGCGCCAGCGCCTGCGACTGGCCGGCATGCCGCCCGAGTCGATCTCGCGCTTCGAGCGCAGCGGCAAGGTGCAGGCGCTGTGGACCGTGACCAGCCCGATCGCCGGTGTGCTGCAACAGCTCGATGTGCGCGAGGGCATGACCCTGGCGGCGGGTGCTCCGCTGGCGACCATCAACGGCCTGCGTAGCGTCTGGCTGGACGTGGCCGTACCCGAGGCCGAAGCCCAGGGCCTGCGCCGCGGTCAGCGGGTCGAGGCGCGGCTGCCGGCGTTTCCCGGCGAAGTGCTCGAAGGCAGCATCGAGGCGATTCTGCCCCAGGCCAACCTGGACAGCCGTACCCTGCGCGTCCGGGTCGAGCTGGATAATCCCGATGGCCGCTTGCGTCCGGGCCTGACCGCCCAGGTGCGCCTGACCCGCCCGGACCAGGGCGATGGATTGTTCGTGCCGAGCGAGGCGGTGATCCGCAGCGGTCGCCGCGCCCTGGTGATGCTGGCCGAGGGTGAGGGGCGTTTCCGTCCGGTGGAAGTCCGCCTGGGCCGCGAAGTCGCAGGCAATAGCCAGATCCTCGAAGGGCTGGAGGAGGGCCAGCAAGTGGTCGCCTCCGGGCAGTTCCTGCTCGACTCCGAAGCCAGCCTGCGCGGCATCCTGGCCCAGGAGCTGGGTGCGCCAGCGACCGAGGTCAAGCTGCAGCCGGCCCTGCACGAGGCCGAGGGGCAGATCGACGCCATCGAAGCCGATGGCGTGATGCTCACCCATGGCCCGTTCAAGACCTTGGGTATGCCGGGCATGAGCATGCATTTCCCGGTTGCCGATCCGGCATTACTACAGGGCTTCAAACCCGGCGACCGGGTGCGGGTCGGGGTGCGCGCCGACGACGAGGGCATGCAGATCGAACGTATCGAGCATCTGTCGCCCACGGCTCAGCAAGGTAGCGACCATAAGGGCCATCAGGAGGCGCAGCCATGATTGCCGCGCTGGTCCGCTGGTCGGTGGCCAACCGCTTTCTGGTGCTGCTGGCGACGCTGTTCGCCACCGCCTGGGGCATCTGGTCGCTGCAGAACACGCCGATCGATGCGCTGCCGGACCTGTCCGATGTGCAGGTGATCATCCGCACGCCCTATCCGGGGCAGGCGCCGCAGATCGTCGAGAACCAGGTGACCTATCCGCTGGCCACCACCATGCTTTCGGTGCCGGGGGCGAAGACCGTGCGCGGCTATTCGTTCTTCGGCGACAGCTTCGTCTATGTGCTGTTCGAGGACGACACCGACCTCTATTGGGCGCGCTCGCGGGTGCTGGAATACCTCAGCCAGATCCAGAGCCGCTTGCCGGCCAGCGCCAAACCGGCGCTGGGGCCGGACGCCACCGGGGTCGGCTGGATCTACCAGTACGCCCTGGTCGACCGCACCGGCAAGCATGACCTGGCGCAGCTGCGCGCGCTGCAGGACTGGTTCCTCAAGTTCGAGTTGAAGACCCTGGCCAACGTCGCCGAGGTGGCGACCATCGGCGGCATGGTCAAGCAGTATCAGGTGCAGCTCGACCCGATCAAGCTGGCCAGCCTCGGCATCACCCAGGCCGAGGTGACGGCCGCCATCGGCCGGGCCAACCAGGAAACCGGCGGCGCGGTGCTGGAGCTGGCGGAAACCGAATTTATGGTGCGCGCCTCGGGCTATCTGCAAAGCCTCAGCGACTTTCGCGCGATACCCCTGCGCCTGGATGCCGGCGGCGTGCCTGTGACCCTCGGCGAGGTCGCGCATATCCAGCTCGGCCCGGAAATGCGCCGCGGCATCGCCGAACTGGACGGCGAGGGCGAGGTGGTCGGCGGCGTGGTGATCCTGCGCAGCGGCAAGAACGCGCGCAGCACCATAGACGCGGTCAAGGCCAAGCTCAATGGATTGAAAAGCAGCCTGCCGGACGGGGTGGAAATCGTCACCACCTACGACCGCAGCCAGTTGATCGACCGCGCGGTGCGCAATCTGGGCGAGAAACTGCTGGAGGAGTTCATCGTCGTCGCGCTGGTCTGCGCCGCTTTTCTCTGGCACCTGCGTTCCTCGCTGGTGGCCATAGTGTCCTTGCCGATCGGGGTGCTGATCGCCTTTGTCGTCATGCAGCAGCAGGGCATCAACGCCAACATCATGTCGCTCGGCGGCATCGCCATCGCCATCGGCGCCATGGTCGATGCGGCGGTGGTGATGATCGAGAACGCGCACAAGAAGATCGAGGCCTGGCGCGAAGCGCACCCCGGCGTGGAACTCAAGGGCGAGCAGCACTGGCAGGTGATGACCGCGGCGGCGGTGGAAGTCGGCCCGGCGCTGTTCTTCTGTCTGCTGATCATCACCCTGTCGTTTATTCCGGTGTTCACCCTGCAAGCCCAGGAAGGTCGGCTGTTCGGTCCGTTGGCCTTCACCAAGACCTACGCCATGGCCGCGGCCGCGGGGCTGTCGGTGACCCTGGTGCCGGTGCTGATGGGTTACTGGATCCGCGGGCGGATTCCGGATGAGGCGCGCAACCCGCTGAACCGTGGGTTGATCCGCCTCTACCAGCCGGCGCTCGATGCGGTATTGGCTTGGCCCAAAGCGACCTTGGCGGTCGCGGCGCTGGTGTTTCTCAGCACCCTGTGGCCGTTGGCGCAACTGGGCGGCGAGTTCCTGCCGCCGCTGGACGAGGGCGATCTGCTCTATATGCCTTCGGCGTTGCCCGGCTTGTCGGCGCAGAAAGCCGCGCAGCTGCTGCAGCAGACCGACCGCATGATCAAGACCGTACCGGAAGTCGCCCACGTGTTCGGCAAGGCCGGCCGCGCCGAGACCGCCACCGACCCGGCGCCGCTGGAGATGTTCGAGACCACCATCCAGTTCAAGCCGCGCGAGCAATGGCGCACCGGCATGACTGCGGAAAAACTGGTGGAGGAACTGGACCGGGTGGTGCAGGTGCCTGGCCTGACCAATATCTGGATTCCGCCGATCCGCAACCGCATCGACATGCTCGCCACCGGGATCAAAAGCCCGATCGGGGTCAAGGTCGCCGGCAGCGATCTGGCGCAGATCGATGCAGCCACCCAGGCCATCGAGAAGGTGGCGAAGACCGTGCCCGGGGTGAGTTCGGCCCTGGCCGAGCGCCTGACCGGCGGGCGCTATATCGATGTCGATATCGACCGTGCGGCGGCCGCGCGTTACGGCCTGAATATCGCCGATGTGCAGGCGATAGTGGCCAGCGCCATCGGTGGCGAGAATGTCGGCGAAACCGTCGAAGGCTTGGCGCGCTTCCCGATCAGCGTGCGTTACCCGCGCGAATGGCGCGACTCGTTGGGCGGGCTCGAACAGTTGCCGATCTATACCCCGCGGGGCAGCCAGATCACCCTGGGTACGGTGGCGCGAATCGCCATTAGCGACGGCCCGCCGATGCTTAAAAGCGAGAATGCGCGGCCTTCGGGCTGGGTCTATGTCGACGTGCGCGGCCGCGATCTGGCCTCGGTGGTGGCCGATCTGCGCAGCGCCATCGAGGCCCAGGTGCAGCTGCAACCGGGTGTCAGCCTGAGCTATTCGGGGCAGTTCGAGTTTCTCGAACGGGCCAACGCGCGGCTCAAGCTGGTGGTGCCGGCCACGCTGCTGATCATCTTCGTGCTGCTTTATTTGTGCTTCGGCCGCTTCAGCGAGGCGCTGCTGATCATGGCCACGCTGCCGTTCGCCCTGACCGGCGGGGTCTGGTTCCTCTACCTGCTCGGCTATCACCTGTCGGTGGCCACCGGCGTCGGCTTTATCGCCCTGGCCGGGGTGGCGGCGGAATTCGGCGTGATCATGCTGCTGTACCTGAAGAACGCCTGGACCGAGCGCGAAGCAGCCGGTGAGCGCAGCGAACATGCGCTGGTCGAGGCGATCCGCGAAGGCGCGGTGCAGCGGGTGCGACCCAAGGCCATGACCGTGGCGGTGATCATCGCCGGTCTGTTGCCGATTCTGCTCGGCGGCGGCACCGGCAGCGAGGTGATGAGCCGCATCGCCGCGCCCATGGTCGGCGGCATGCTCAGCGCGCCGCTGCTATCGCTGTTCGTATTGCCGGCAGCCTATCGCCTGATGCGCAGGCGTAACCTGTCGCCTGGTTAAGCCTTGGCGCAATCCGGGAGTGGTTTTGTGGCGAAGATTGTTTCCCGGATTTCATCCGGGCTACGGGATCGCGTTTTGCTCTGGGATCGAACCAGCCCGCGATGCGTGCAACCTGTAGCCCGGATGAAATCCGGGGCACCGCGATCTCAGGTAGGAGCGGCCTTGGCCGCGATGCTCTTGATCCGCCGCTGCGGCGCCGGATCAACGCGCCACGCTAACCCCTTCTAGATTGGCAAAGGAGGTGTCCTTGGCGGTGAGCAGGAAGTCGCGCATAAACGGCGAATCGAGCATATCGGTGCGGATGCCGGCATACAGGGTGGCGAACAGGCCTTTTTCGCCGAGGCGTTTGGCCGTGACGTAACCGCGCGAGCTGTATTCGTGCAGCGCCCAGTTGGGCAGGCCGCAGACGCCGCGGCCGCTGGCCACCAGTTGCATCATCATCACCGTCAGTTCCGAAGTGCGAACCTGGGCGGGTTCGACGTCGGCGGGTTCGAGGAAGCGGGTGAAGATATCCAGGCGGTCGCGCTCCACCGGGTAGGTGATCAGCGTCTCGCTGGCCAGGTCTTCGGGCTGGATAAAGGGCTTGGCGGCCAGCGGGTGCTGGTTGGCCACCGCGAGCATGGCCTCGTAGGTGAACAAGGGCACATAGGTGATGCCGGCCAGTTCCAGCGGGTCGCTGGTCACCACCAGGTCCAGGTCGCCACGGGCCAGCGCCGGCAGTGGAGCGAAGGAGAAACCCGAGGCAAGGTCCAATTCCACCTCCGGCCAGGCATCGCGGAACTGATCGATAGTCGGCATCAGCCACTGGAAGCAGCTGTGGCACTCGATCGCCATATGCAGGCGTCCGGCGGTGCCGCCGGCCAGTCGCGCCAGATCGCGCTCGGCGCCGCGCAGCAGCGGCAGCACCTGATCGGTCAGTTGCAGCAAACGCAAACCGGCGCTGGTGAACCGCACCGGTTTGGTCTTGCGCACGAACAGCGGCATGCCCAAGCGTTCTTCCAGCTCCTTGAACTGGTGCGACAGCGCCGACTGGGTCAGGTGCAGGCGTTCGGCGGCGTCGACCAGGCTTTCGCTTTCGCGCAGCGCGTGCAGGGTTTTCAAGTGGCGAAGTTCCAACATGGCGGCCTGACTTCTCTTTGAGTGTGTGTGGAAAGCTTACCGGACGGTGCGCTGCGCGTTATCGGGCAATGCCGCTTGTATGAAAACGGCTCATTGAGCGAATGGCCAGTGTCCCTCAAGGTTTTGCAACTGTCGAGCCCGGGCAGTTTGTCCGCGGATGGCACGGGACAAGCCGTCGCTGAAACATCGCTCCCGGATTGCGTCGAGGCTTGTCCGGGCTACACCGCAATCGTTGGGCGAGCCGATCCGCCACTGCGCAGTCCGGTAGCCTGGATAAGCGCAGCGCAATCCGCGGTTAGAGAAATGCTTGGCTGAGTAGGTACAGACAGCCGATGCCGAAGGCGAACGCCAGCAGTGCCAGCAGGCCGTCATGGGCGAATAGCGCGAGCCCCAGCGCACTGAGGGCGGCGCCGCTGATCGAGTTGGCGAATGGCACCACTTCCAGCGGCGGCATGCTCAGGGCGATCAGCAGGCACAGCAGGACGTTGGCGTAGAGTGCGGGCCCGCGGGTCAGCAGGCCCAGACGCGGACGTACCAGGCGGTCGAGCGAACGTGCCAGCGGCAACAGAAAGCGCAAGGCGCGCTCGAACTTGTCTTGCGACAGGCTGCGTGCCAGCAGCCAATGCGGTAGCCAGATATGCCGGCGTCCGCACAGCAACTGGCCGGCGATCAGCGCCACCATCAACGCGACCGTGCTCGGCAGCCCGGGAATCCCCGACAGCGGCGACAGGGCGATCAAGCCCGGTAGCAACAACAGTGGGCCGAACGAACGCTGACCGCTGGCTTCCAGCAAATCGGCAAAGGCCACCTGCTGCCCATCGGCGCTGGCCTGCTGCAAGCGTTGCAGCAGTTCTTGGAGGTTGCTCGGCTGTTGGTTACCCATGGCCATTCCGGCGATACCGCAAAACACTGGTCTGCAGTTTGGAGGTCCTGGCCGGCCTTGAGGTTCATCCGGGATGGTGGTGCCATTTGTCATGAAAATAATTTGTAGTTAACGCGAATATCTTGAGTTTGTTTCACTTATGCATTGGCGCCGACAATCCCCTTCATCACTTATATGGAGATTGTTCCCATGGCTCTGGCCCATACCCTCGGCTTCCCACGCATCGGCCGTGACCGCGAATTGAAGAAAGCCCTCGAAGCCTATTGGCGCGGCGAGCTGGACCAGACCGGCCTGCGCGCCGTCGGCTGCGAGCTGCGCGCCGCCCACTGGCAAGTGCAGAAAGACGCCGGCATCGAGTTGCTGCCGGTCGGCGACTTCGCCTGGTACGACCAGGTGTTGAGCCACTCGCTGACCTTTGGCGTGATCCCCGAGCGCTTTCGTCCGGCACAGGGCGCGCCGAGCCTGGATACCCTGTTCGCCATGGCCCGCGGTGCCAGCGGCGGTTGCTGTGGCGGAACCCATGCCCAGACGCAGCATGCGCAAGAACTGACTAAATGGTTCGATACCAACTACCACTATCTGGTGCCGGAATTCAGCGTCGATCAGCGTTTCCAGCTGAGCTGGGAGCAACTGTTCGACGAGGTCGACGAAGCCCATGCCCTCGGTCATAGGGTTAAGCCGGTGCTGATCGGCCCGCTGACCTATCTGTGGCTGGGCAAGGTCAAGGGCAGCGCAGCTGAGACGGAAGCCTTCGATAAGCTCGATCTGCTCGACCGCCTGCTGCCGGTGTATGGCGAGATTCTCGGGCGCCTGGCGGCCAAAGGTGTGGAGTGGGTGCAGATCGACGAGCCGATCCTCGGCCTGGACCTGCCCCAGGACTGGAAGAATGCCTTCGAGCGCGCCTACAACCTGTTGCAGCACGCACCGTTGAAAAAGCTGGTGGCCTGCTATTTCAGTGGCCTGGACGACAACCTCAGCCTGGCGGTCGGCTTGCCGGTGGACGGCTTGCACGTCGATCTGGTGCGTGCGCCGGAACAGCTGCCGCTGCTGCTCGATCGCCTGCCGGCCTACAAGGTGCTGTCGCTCGGCGTGGTCAACGGTCGCAACGTCTGGCGCTGCGATTTGCAACAGGCCCTGGAACAACTGCGCCAGGCGCAGCAGCGTTTCGGTGAGCGCCTGTGGGTGGCGAGTTCCTGTTCGCTTCTGCACAGCCCGGTGGACCTGGCCCGCGAAGATCAGCTGGACGACGAACTGCGCAGCTGGCTGGCCTTCGCCACGCAGAAGTGCGGCGAGATCGCGATCCTCGCCCGCGCCCTCAATCAACCGCAGGCCCCCGACGTTCTGGCCGCACTGGCCGCCAGCGATGCGGTGCAGGCCAGCCGTGCCAACTCGACGCGTATTCATAACGCCACAGTGCAGGCCCGCGTGCAGGCCGTGACCGACGCCGACAGCCAGCGCCAGTCGCCCTTTGCCGAACGCATCGCCAAGCAGCGCGCGGGTTTGAGGTTGCCGGCATTTCCGACCACCACTATCGGCTCTTTCCCGCAGACCGCGGCGATTCGTCTGGCGCGCCAGGCGTTCAAGCAGGGCAGGTTGTCGGCGGCCGAGTACAGCGACGCCATGCAGCGCGAAATTCGTCATGCGGTGGAGGTCCAGGAAAATCTCGGCCTGGATGTGCTGGTGCACGGCGAGGCCGAGCGCAACGACATGGTCGAATACTTCGCCGAGCAGCTCGACGGCTACGCCTTCAGCCGCTTCGGCTGGGTGCAGAGCTACGGTTCGCGCTGCGTCAAACCGGCGCTGATCTACGGCGACCTGAGCCGGCCGCGGCCGATGACCGTGGAGTGGATCCGCTATGCGCAAAGCCTCACCGGCAAGGTGATGAAAGGCATGTTGACCGGCCCGGTGACCATGCTGATGTGGTCCTTTGCGCGCGAAGATATTTCCCGCGAGCAGCAAGCGCGGCAACTGGCCCTGGCGATTCGCGACGAGGTGCGGGACCTGGAAGCGGCCGGGATCAGGATCGTGCAGATCGATGAAGCGGCGTTCCGCGAAGGTCTGCCGCTGCGCAAGGCGCAATGGACCGAATACCTGGCATGGGCCAGCGAAGCCTTCCGTCTGTGCGCGTCCGGCGTACGCGACGAGACGCAAATCCATACCCACATGTGCTACAGCGAATTCAATGATGTGATCGAGGCCATCGCCGCCATGGATGCCGATGTGATCACCATCGAAACCTCGCGCTCGGACATGGAGCTGCTGGAAGCGTTTGAGGCGTTCGAGTACCCCAGCGACATAGGGCCGGGGGTCTACGACATCCACTCGCCACGGGTGCCGGATACCCGCGAGATGGTCGAGCTGATGCGCAAAGCCGCCCGGCGGATTCCCGCCGAGCGCCTGTGGGTCAACCCGGATTGCGGCCTGAAAACCCGCGCCTGGGCGGAGACCGAAGCGGCGTTGGTGAATATGGTGGCGGCGGCGCGGCAGTTGCGCGCGGCCTTGCCGGCCTGACAGCGCTGGCGGGTTTGCCAGCGCATACCCGCTACTGGCGCTCCATCAGCAGTAAGCCCTGGTTGTTCACCGTCGGCTGGCCGATCTTGAACATGTCATAGCCGCCGACGAAACGATCCCCCGGGGCGGCGAAGACGCCGCTGATGCTGCCGGTCACGCAGTTAGTGCAATTGATGTTGCCGCTGATATAGCCGGTATGGATCTTCATCAGTGCATGGCCGTTGCTGTAGTTGCCGTCGAACAGGGTGCTCCAGTTCTGGTTCGCGGTGGTCAGGGACAAGGAGCCGCCGCTGATGGCGCCGGTGGTGAAATCGACCGAGAAACCGCCGCTCATGGCTTGCACCGCGCCATCGCTACCCGTGCCCAGGAATACCGGCGATGCACCCATCTGAAAGCTTTGGCTGCCGGTCAACTGGGCGGCGGTGGCCGCCTCGGCGGTCAGCCAGTAGGCCGAGTCGCTCTCGAACGAGGTGATGGTGTCGGGTGAGTTGATCTCGCCATAGATATGGATCGGGTTGCTTGATGAGGCGGCCCATCTTCCCCAACTGATATTGCTGCGCCCGCCTACCGTCGGGTTGTAGTCCGTTAATGTCGCGCCGCCTTGGCGGCCAACGTCCAGGTCGGATTGGGCGGTCGAGCTCGAATTGAACTCCGGTGCCAGGAAGGCCGAGGGCTTGCCATCCTGGCCGAAAACCACGGCGGCGCGCATCGGATAGCCGTCCCGGTGACCTGCGGCGAAGGACCCTTCCACCAAGCCGCCGAGGGCGGCGGCCACATCCAGCGGTTGCGCCGTACTGGACGAATAGTCGAAGTTGATCAGATTGAAATTCAAATGAATATCCGCTTGATTCACCGTGTAGAACTCCAGTTTCCCCGGATTAAAGGTGGATTCGCGAACGCCCACCGGTGCGCTGGCGGCGGTCAGATGCTCCTGGATATCGCTCAGCAGGGTGTTCAGGCTGGTGTGATTTTTATCGAGGGTCACCGGTACCGTGCTCGTGGGCGGTGTCGAGGTGCCATCGTCGATGAAATAGGTCACATCGAAGGTGACCGGGCCGTTGCTGGCGAAGTTGTATAGCGATGGTGAGTTCGGCGAGATGATCGTCGCCAGGATGATCTCCGGGTCCTGCGTGACGATCACCGCCTCGCGCCGCGCGGGGTCGATGAACTGATCGAACTCCGCGACGAACAGGCGCGGGTCGTCCGTCGATTTGGTCGTCCAGGGATCGCCGACCGGGTCGGTTTCGATGGGCTCCAGGGTTTCCTGCAACTGCGTATCGGTGACCGTGAAATCCAGGGTTGCGGTTGTCGTCGTCGGGCTGGCGATCGTGGTGCTTGAGCTTAGTGTGGGCGAAAGGCTGGTCTGGGTGGTTGTGGGCGCCGTGGCGGTGAACGAACTGGACGTGCTGCCGGTCGCTGTCGTGGTGCTGGTGCTGGTGCTGGTGCTGGTTGAGGTTGAGGTGCTGGAGCTGTCCGTGCCGCTGCCGCTCTCTGCCACCGCTGCTTCGCTATCGGCCGGCTGACTGCTCTGCGTCGCGACCGGGCCCTGCTGAAATGCCGCGGGCGGCTCGAGCAGGCCGACAGGCGCTTGCCCGGTTTCGATCCGCGAGTAGCTGAAATCCATATCCTGGCCGAGGTCCAGGCTGCCGCTTTCGTTGTCGACCCGGATGCCGCCGTCCCATACCGCCACCACTATGGCCTGGGCCGATTCCTGCACCACCTCGTAGTGCGTGCCGCGAATGCCGATGCTGGCGGCGCCCGTGGTGACTTTGTAGGAATCCTGCGAGCCCTTGCCGATGCTACCGGTGATGGTGCGGAAGCCGCCTTCGACCAGGTGCATCAAGACGTTGCCGCCGCCGTCGGTGGGCGGTGCATAGGTTTCGATACGGAAGTGGCTGCTCTCGCGCAACGTCAGCAGCGCCTTGTCGACGAAACGCACCTGCAGCATGCCGGCGCTGCCGGTGGTCAGGGTCTCGCCGACGAAAATCTTGTCGCGCCGGGCCAGTTTGCGGGCCACCCCGTCCTCGCCGAGCGCTTGGGCGTCGCGGGCGAGAATCACCTGGGCCGCCTCCTTGGCGGCGTGGGCCGGCGATAGCAGCAGGCTCAGAACCAAGCAGAGCGCTGCGAACGAGTAGGGCAACTTCTTCATGACCCCTCCTAGAACACCCGCTGCAAACGGGCCTCCACCCGCCAGCGGGTGTATTCGTACAAACTCAGGTTGCTGTCGTTATCGGTGTAGCTGGTCTCCAGGGTGAGGTTCAGGTTTTCGGCCAGACGGTTGGTTACGCCGATGGAGAATTGATAGGCGTCATCCTTGCGGCGCTCGCCGAATACCGGGTGTTCGTCCTTGTAGCGGCCCTTGAAAGCCGATACGCCGGCATAGGGTTGCCACAACTCGGAGGCTTGCCAGAGCAACTGGTAGCCGGCGAAGGTGAAGTCCTTGGCCAGATGCCGGCCACTCGACGAACGGGGGTTCTCGGTGCCGCCGCCGAGGGAAAACTGATGCAGGAAGTTGCCGTCGAGCACCTGCAACTGTGCGCTGACGACCGGTTGCCAGGCGTTCAGCTCGTCGAGCTGGAAGGAGTGCTTGTCGACCAGCCCCGAATACAGGGTGGTCGCTATCTGGGTGCCCCAGTAGTGGCGCCACTGGCCGAAGACACCGCTGGAGCGTTGATAGGCTTCGCCGTCCAGCCAGGTGTGCTGGTACTGCAGGCCGGCCTGGAACTGCTCGGCGCCGCGTTGATGTACCCAGGCAGTGGTCAGGCCCAGGGTATCCAGATCGAAATCGCTGTTCTCGGTGTTGTGCTTGTGCTCGCTTTGCAGCTGTACGAAAGCGCGATTGCGTTGGGAGAACGGCCAGTGGTACTTGGCCTGGGTGCGGGCGGAGAGGTAGGAACTGTCCATTTCCACGGCGCTGTCCGGTAACTCGAACAGGCCGATGATGCGATCGCCGGTGGCGTTATTGATATTGCTGTCGTAACCGCCGCCGATCTCGACGAAGCCTTCCCAGCGTTTGATCGTGTCGTTCCGTTGCTCAACGATATGGTCGATAAAACGCTCGATATTGCCGACCACCGCCGTCGGCGGGTTGTGCTCCAGCACCAGGCGGAACTGCTTTTCCGCTTCTTCATGGCGCTTGATCTGATACAGCGCGCGGGCGTATTCCAGGCGAAATCGGTCGTTCTCCGGGTGCAGTGCCACCAGTCGCTCGAAGACGAAGCTGGCTTCTTCGGCATGGCCCATCTCGAGTGCCGCCAGGCCGTAATAGAAATCGAACTCCGGGTCGCCTTCCTCGCTCGCCACATGCTGCATGGCCAGTTCATGGGCCTTGGCATGTTCCTGGCGTTCGATCAGCTCGGCGAGCTGGCGGACTATTGGGCTACGCTGGTTGGGCGGGGTAGAGGTTTGCGCGTTGAGCTGGGGGCTCCACAGGCAGATCAAGGTCAGGGGTGTGACAATCCATTGGCGGGCCCTGGAAGAGAAAACGGATGACAAGGCGGATGCATTGATCACTGGCCGGTCGAGCTCCCTGCAAAACGAGACATTGTTCTGCCAGTCTAGGAGCCAGGTTTGGAATTACCACTATTGCGATCGCTCATAATGCGTCGACTGTCCGGAGCCAGCCGTTGAGGTCAGCGCCGGTCGCGCAGGCGCCGCTTCTGCGCAGGCACTGGCTGCGCCTGGTCGGCGTGTTGCTCCTGGGCTTGGTGGTCGCCCTGCAGTTGTCGTCGCAGGTGGCCGACCGCAGCCTGCTCAATCGCCTGGATTTCATCTGGTACGACTGGCGCATGTGGCTCAGCGCCCACTACCAGCCGATGCCGCAGGCCGCGCCCATCGTCATCGCCGATATCGACGAACAATCGCTCAAGCGCGAAGGCCGTTGGCCGTGGAGCCGCGACAAGCTGGCGCTGCTCACCGAGCAATTGACGCAAGCCGGCGCCACGGTGATCGCCTTCGACGTGGTGTTCGCCGAGCCGGAGGAGTCGGCGTTTATCGCCTGGCTGAAACAGCAAGCCGGCACTGGCCTGCCGGCGCCGCAGATCGCCGCGTTGCGCGAGCAGTGGAACCCGGACCGTCGTTTTGCCGAAGCCTTGCAGGGGACGGATACGGTGTTGGGCTTCTTCTTCCAGGACCAGGCCGAGCACCGCACGGGGCAACTGCCGCCGCCAGTCGCCTCCTTGGAGCAGGCCGCGGCCGGGCAGGGAACCCCGGTGATCCTGAGCAAGGACGGCTTCACCGGCAATATCCCATTGATCGCCAACGGGGCCCGCAGCGGCGGTTTCGTCACCACTTTCGCCGATGCCGACGGGGTGATCCGCCGCACGCCCTTGCTGATGGCCCATGACGGCCAGGTCTATCCGTCGCTGGCCCTGGCCGCGGCCATGAGCTTTATGCTGGTCGAGGAGTTGGATGTGCGCTTTGCCGCCATTGGCGATGTGCTGGCGGTGTCCGCTGTGCAGCTGAGCGACAAGCCGCTGTATACCGACGGCCTGGGCCGGGTGCTGGTGCCTTACCATGGCCAATCCGCGCCCGTGCGCTATCTGCCGGCTTGGCGCATCCTGCGCGAACCCGCTGCGGAACTGGGCCTGGAAGGTGCCATCGTGCTGGTCGGCGGCTCGGCCATCGGCCTCTTCGATCTGGTCAACACGCCGTTGGCCACGGCTTTTCCCGGCGTCGAGGTGCACGCCAACGTGATCCATGGCTTGCTGGCCAGCCGCTTTCCCTATCGCCCGGCCTGGGAGCCCGGCGTCACCTTCATGCAGTTGCTGTTGACCGGCTTGCTCCTGATCGTGCTGATGCCACGGCGTTCGCCCTGGTTGCAGGCGGGCCTGAGTTTCGGTGCCTTGGCGGGGTGGACCGGGCTGAATCTGTTGCTGTGGATGCGCAACGGCCTGGATTTGCCCCTGGCCAGCACCTATCTGCTGGTGCTGGTGCTGGCCGGTTGGTTCATGTTCGAGGGTTTCGTCCGCGAGAGCCGTGTGCGCCAGGCGGTCACCAGCATGTTCGGTCAATACGTGCCGGCGGCGCATATCCAGCAGATGCTCGACTCGCCGCAAAGCTATTCGATGGAGGGCCAGAGCCGGGAAATGACCGTGCTGTTCTCCGATATCCGCAGCTTCACCAGTATTTCTGAAAACCTCAGCGCCGCCGACCTGAAGACCTTGCTGAACTTCTACTTCACGCCCATCACCGAAGTGATCTTCCGCCATGGCGGCACCATCGATAAATACGTCGGCGATATGGTCATGGCCTTCTGGGGCGCACCCTTGGCCGACCCGGACCACCGCCGCAATGCCGTCCTGGCGGCGCTGGAAATGATCGCCGTCACCGAGCGCCTGCGCAGCGAGCTGCGCGCGCGCAATATGCCGGAAATCAACATCGGCATCGGCCTCAACACCGGTTTTATGAACGTCGGCGACATGGGCTCGCAATACCGCAAGGCCTACACCGTGCTGGGCGACGCGGTGAACCTTGGTTCGCGGCTGGAAAGCCTGACCAAGTTCTATGGTGTGCATATCCTCGTCGGCGCCAATACCGCCGCCGAAAACCCCGATATCGCCTTTCGTTTCATCGACCGTTTGCAGGTGAAGGGCAAGAACGAACCGGTCGATGCCTTCGAACCGCTCGGCCTTGTTAGCGAATTGAGCGATGCACGGCGTGAAGAACTCGCGTGCTATGAAGCGGCGCTGCAGCACTACCGCGCACGCCGCTGGGAGTTGGCCGAGCAGGGTTTCGAACAACTGCGCAGCGCCCATCCCAAGGCCAAGCTGTACCGCATTTACCGGGAGCGCATCCATGAGCTGCGCGACCAGCAACTGCCTGTCGACTGGGACGGCACCTTCCGTCACCTCAACAAATAAGGGCTGCGTATCCATTAAATGTCGAACCCGTGGGAGGGGCTTTAGCCGCGAAAAGATAGCGGGGTTTCAAAGCTTTTCGTGAGTGAATCCGCTCCTGTGCAACTTCTTATGCAATCCATAACGGCTACATCGCCCAAACAGATGTTGGCAGAAGTCACAACGCCGACGACCGTCTGGCAATATTCATCAAATTGTCATGGTTTTGTGGCAGCGCGCCGCACGGAATGTCAGCAAACTCGCGTCTTGATGGAGTCCTGCATTTTGGTGTTTTCATGCGCTTTTTAATTCTTCTCACCGCACTCTTGTGCGGTCTGCCGGCTATTGCCGCCGAGCGTTGCGATCCGCGGGTGCCGACCGAACGGGTCGCCCTGGGCGAGGTCGAGCTCGCCTATCAAAGTATCGGCCGCGACAGCGATCCGGCGCTGCTGATGGTCATGGGCTTGGGGGGACAACTGATCCACTGGCCCGATGAAGTGGTCGTGCGTCTGTGTCGGCAGGGCTTTCGGGTGATCCGTTTCGACAACCGCGACGCGGGCCTGAGCACCTGGGTCCAGGCTGCGCCAGCGGCTCATCTCGGCTATGAAGTGCTGCGCCACCGCGTAGGGCTGTCGGTTTCCGCCCCCTACAGCTTGCGCGACATGGCCCTCGATGCCCTGGGTTTGATGGATGCGCTGGGCGTGCGCCAATTCCATGTGCTGGGCGCGAGCATGGGCGGGATGATCGCTCAGCATATGGCCGATCTGGCCCCGGAGCGGGTGCAAAGCCTGACCCTGATCATGACCAGCTCCAGCGCCCAGGGCTTACCCGCGCCCAGCACGGCGTTGCTCGCGTTGCTGGCCAAACGCGAGGCGCCGAGCCGCGAAATGGCCCTGGAACAACAGGCCGATCTGCTCGCCGCGCTCGGCAGCCGGACGGTTGCCGATGACCGCCGACTGCTCCTGCAACAAGCGCGAATCGCCTACGACCGCGCCTTCAACCCGGATGGCGTAGAACGCCAGCTACTGGCGATCCTGGCGGAACCCAGCCGCGTCGAGCTGCTCAACCGCCTGCGCGTCCCCACCCTGGTGGTTCACGGCACCGACGACCCGCTGCTGCCGGTGATGCACGGCGTGCACGTGGCTGCGCATATCAAAGGCAGCGAGCTGAAACTGATCCCCGGCCTGGCCCATCGTTTCCAGGAGGCGTTCAAGGAGCCGCTATTGGCGGCGGTGTTGCCGTATCTCAAGGCGCAGCGTCAGGATGGACGTTGGGCGCAGTTGTAGGTTTCTAAAGAGTCCCGTCCCTCAAGGTGAGGCCTCGCGATCACTCTCCCTGTAGGAGCCAGCTTGCTGGCGATTATCTGGGTTAGCAACAGCGCAATAGCATCGCCAGCAAGCTGGCTCCTACCCGAGCAGAGTATAAAAAGCATAAAAAAAACCCGCGTCTCGGGGAATCGGCGGGGTGGAGATCAACCGGTGAAAGCGTTGGCTCAGGCCACGTGGGCATCTTCCGGGCTGCGTGGCGATTGGCGGCAGAGATAGTCGTTCAGACGGGCTTGTTGGTCCGGGGTCATGAACAAGCCGAGTTTGCTGCGGCGCCAGAGGATATCGGTGGCGTCGATGGCCCATTCCTGTTGGCGCAGGTAGTCCACTTCCCGGGCATAGAGGCCGCCGCCCAGGTGCTCGCCGAGATCGCTGATCTCGACCACGCCTTCGAGCAGCGCCCAGCTGCGGCTGCCGTAGCAACTGGCCCAGCGTCGGGCGATGTTGGTCGGCAGCCAGCCGAAGCGGGCGCACAACGCTTCGACCAGAGCGCTTTGGCTTTCCAGGTTTTCGCCGCCGGGTAGCGGGGCGGTGGCGGTCCAGCGCGGTTGCATTTTCGGGAAGAACGGCGCCAGTTGTGCCAGCGCCGATTCGGCCAGTTTGCGGTAGGTGGTCAGCTTGCCGCCGAACACCGAGAGCAGCGGCGCTTCGTCGGGTTCGGCGGAGAGCGACAGGGTGTAGTCGCGGGTGACGGCCGAGGGGTCGTTGGATTCGTCGTCGCACAGCGGTCTGACGCCGGCGAAGCTGTGCAGGATGTCCTGGCGGCCGATCTGCTTCTTGAAGTGGGCATTGACCACTTGCAGCAGGTAATCGGTTTCCTCCTCGCTGATCGCCACTTGCGCCGGGTCGCCTTGGTATTCGCGGTCGGTGGTGCCGATCATGGTGAAATTATCGAGATAGGGGATGGCGAAGACGATGCGCCGGTCTTCGTTCTGCAGAATGTAGGACTGCTCGCCGTCGAACAGCTTCGGCACGATGATGTGGCTGCCCTGGATCAAGCGGATGCCATAGGGCGAGCGTTGTTTCAGGTCGTCCTGGATGAAGCGCGCGACCCAGGGGCCGGCGGCGTTCACCAGGGCGCGGGCGCGAATCGAATAGAGGCTGCCATCGGCGCGCTCCAGGTGGATATGCCACAGCCCTTTGCTGCGACGCGCACTGACGCAGCGGGTGCGGGTGTGCACGTGGGCACCTTTTTCCCGGGCGGCCATGGCGTTGAGCACCACCAGGCGGGCGTCGTCGACCCAGCAATCGGAATATTCGAAACCGCGGGTGATTTCCGCTTTCAACGGGCTACCCGCGCCGAAGCGCAAGCCGCGCGAGCCCGGGAGTTTTTCCCGCTTGCCCAGGTGGTCGTAGAGAAACAGCCCGGCACGGATCATCCAGGCCGGGCGCAAGTGCGGGCGGTGCGGCAGGATGAAACGCATGGGTTTGACGATATGCGGCGCCTTGGCCAGCAGCACTTCGCGCTCGGCCAGGGCTTCGCGCACCAGGCGGAATTCGTAGTGTTCGAGATAGCGCAGGCCGCCGTGGATCAGTTTGCTGCTGGCCGAGGAGGTGTGTTGCGCCAAGTCGTCCTTTTCGCAAAGGAATACGGAAAGGCCGCGACCGGCAGCGTCGGCGGCGATACCGACGCCATTGATGCCGCCGCCAACGACCGCCAGGTCGTAAACTTCGGCGAGTGGGCTAACAGCGTTTGCTCGAATGGACATGGCAGCACCGAAAGTCGAAAGTGAACGTTGTTATGTTCGAATTCGAAAATATGCTAGACCAATATCCACGAGCCCGCCACCCCCGAGCGCGATTTCGCGCTTAGCGGTTATGGGGCGGCTAAAAGGAAAGGGTGGCGATCAGGCGAGATCGAGGTGCACTTTGTTCTGTGCCAGCAGTTGGGCGATGGCGGTGGCTGGTTGGGCATCGGTGAATACACGGTCGACCAGGGTGATCGAGCCCAGGCGTACCACGGCATTGCGGCCGAACTTGCTTGAATCCGCGGCGAGAAAGACCTGACGCGCATTCTCGATAATCGCCTGGGATACCCGCACTTCTTGGTAGTCGAAGTCGAGCAGGCTGCCGTCTTCGTCGATGCCGCTGATGCCGACCAGGGCGAAGTCGACCTTGAACTGGCGGATGAAATCCACCGCCGCCTGGCCGACCACGCCGCCGTCGCTGCGCACCGTGCCGCCGGCCACCAGCACCTCGAAATCCGCTTTGGCGCTGAGTTGGGCGGCGACGTGCAGGTTGTTGGTGATGATCTTCAAGCCCTTGTGGCCGAGCAGTGCGCGGGCGATCGCCTCGGTGGTGGTGCCGATGTTGATGAACAGCGAGGCATGGTCGGGAATATGCGTGGCGATGGCCTCGGCGATGCGTTGTTTTTCCTCGCGCATCTGCCCGGCGCGCATGCTGTAGGCGGTGTTCTGGGTGCTCGAGGCCTCGCTCGCGGCGCCGCCGTGGGTACGCCGCAGCAGGCCTTGTTCGGCCAGTTGGTTGATGTCGCGACGGATGGTCTGCGGGGTTACGGCGAAGGCTTGGGCCAGTTCGTCGATGCTGACATAGCCGCGGTCGCGGGCGAGTTCGAGAATGTCTTGCTGGCGGGGAGCTAAAGTCATGGGTTCGAGGTCCTTGAAGTGCGCGACATTATAGCTGCCAGCCGGGAAATTTTCGGCTAAGGTACGCGAACCTTGCCAGAGTGTTTTCACATTCGAACATGACTCCTGCTATCGATCTGCTGAAAAAAGCCAAGGCTGCGCACCGTGTGCACAGTTATAACCACGATCCCAAGGCCGCTTCCTATGGTTTGGAGGCGGCGGAAAAGCTCGATCTGCAACCGGCCAGGGTATTCAAGACCCTGCTTGCGGCCAGCGAGAAGGGTGAGTTGTTGGTGGCTGTGGTGCCGGTCGCCGGCAGCCTGGATCTGAAAGCCCTGGCCCAAGCGGCTGCGGTGAAGAAGGCCGAAATGGCCGACCCCGCGGCGGCGCAGCGCTCCACCGGTTACCTGCTGGGCGGTATCAGTCCGCTGGGGCAGAAGAAAGCTTTGCGCACCTTCATCGATGAGTCCGCCCGGCAGTACCCGAGCATTTATGTCAGCGCCGGACGACGGGGGCTGGAGGTCGAATTGGCGGCCGAAGTATTGGCGCAACTGACCCGTGCGGCTTTTGCAGTGCTTGGACGACCCTAAGCCATAGCCTGCGCGCGACCTCCCGAATCGCGACCGAGCCCAGTAATTTCCACAATTACAACAAGGAAACCCACATGTCTCACTACCTGCTAGCCATCGACCAAGGCACCACCAGTAGCCGCGCTATCGTGTTCAGTAGCGAAGGTGAGCGGATAGCGAGCGCGCAGCAGGAGTTCACCCAGTTTTTCCCCCATGACGGCTGGGTCGAGCATGAAGGGGAGGAACTCTGGCAAAGCACCCTCCAGGTATGCCGCGAGGCATTGCGCAGCAGCGGTTTGAGCGCCGAGCAGGTCACCGCTATCGGCATCACCAACCAGCGTGAAACCGCTCTGGTATGGGATGCGCAAACCGGCGAGCCGATTTACCGGGCGATCGTCTGGCAGGATCGACGCACCGCCGACTACTGTTCCGAACTGAAAGCTGCGGGGCATGAGGCGATGGTCGCGGCGAAAACCGGTTTGCTGATCGACCCGTATTTTTCCGCGACCAAGTTGCGCTGGATCCTGCACAACGTGCCCGGCGCGCGTGAGCGTGCCGAGCGCGGCGAGTTGCGTTTCGGCACCGTCGATAGCTTCCTGCTGTGGCGCCTGACCGGCGGCCGCTCGCACCGGACCGATGCGAGCAACGCCTCGCGTACCTCACTGTTCAATATCCATACCCAGCAATGGGACGAGGAATTGCTCGCACTGTTCGGGATTCCCGCCAGCATGCTGCCCGAAGTGCTCGATTGCGCCGCCGAATTCGGCCGTATCGATGCCGAGTTGCTCGGTGCCGCGATTCCCGTACTGGGCATGGCCGGCGATCAACAGGCGGCGTTGGTCGGCCAGGCGTGCTTCCAGCCCGGTATGGTGAAAAGCACCTACGGCACCGGCTGTTTCATGATCCAGAACACCGGGGATACGCCGGTGACCTCGAAGAACCGTTTGCTCACCACCGTCGGCTATCGCCTGGGCGGCAAGGTCACCTACGCCGTGGAGGGCAGTATTTTCGTCGCCGGTGCGGCGGTGCAATGGCTGCGCGACGGGATCAAGCTGATCAGCCATGCGCGCGACAGCGAGGCGCTGGCCGAGGCCACCGGCGATGCCTGCGGGGTATACCTGGTGCCGGCCTTTACCGGTCTCGGCGCGCCTTACTGGGACCCGAAAGCCCGCGGCGCAATCTTCGGTTTGACCCGCGATACCGGCATCAAGGAAATCGTCACCGCCGGCCTGCAGTCGGTGTGCTACCAGACCCGCGATCTGCTTGAGGCCATGCGCCAGGACGGCGCCGCCGAGCCCAGCGCGTTGCGCGTGGACGGCGGTATGGTGGAAAACAATTGGGTCATGCAATTCCTCGCCGACATCCTCGGCGTACCGGTCGAGCGGCCCGTGGTGACCGAAACCACCGCGCTCGGGGTGGCCTATCTGGCCGGGTTGCAGGCCGGTCTGTATCAGGACCTCGACAGCATCGCCAACCATTGGCATCGCCAGCAACGCTTCGACCCGCGTATGCAGGCGGATCACCGCGACACGCTTTATCACGGTTGGTTGGACGCGGTGAAACGGGTGCGCAGCGAGGGCTGATGTAGGAGCCAGCTTGCTGGCGATCCCGATTCGCCAGCAAGCTGGCTCCTACAGTTCGTCGGTTCAACGCCCCGCCAGCATCACGCCTTCGTATTGGTTGGTCAGCTCATGCATCTGCCAGAGCAGCGTTTCGGTGGTGGTGGAGATGACCGTCGGCACGTAAAGCGAATCCGCCGAGAGCTTGAAACCGGCCCGGGTGAAGCGCCATTGGGTTTCGGCATGCTGCAGGCCTTCGGCGATGGCCGGCGTGTTCTGGTTGGCCTGCTGCAGTTCATGCAGGGCCTGGTCGAATTCGTCCACAGCCTGGTTGAATGCCGACTCCAAGTCGTTGACCGGCAAGCGCCAGCTCATGGCCAGGTAGAGTTTGGCGATGCGCTGGCTGAGCATGCGCTGGCGGCCGCTGCGGTTGACCAGGCGTGCGCTTTGTCCGCCGCTATGGCGCTCGAGCAGTTGCACCACCAATTCGCTCTGTAGCAGCAGTTGGTCGCTGAGTTCGAGCATGGTCACCGCCCGTTGTTTATCGGGGCGCGACAGCGCCAATTCGCGGTATGCCTGCCAAGTCTGCCCGGCCTCGGCCAGCGCCGTTTTGATCGCCTCGGTAGGGGCGTATTCGTTCAGGGCGAGGTAGTTGCTTTCGAATTTGGCGATGCTTTGGTCGAGCTGCTCTTCGGCTTGCTCGGCGCGTACTTCGGCGCCGATCATCAGGTAGGTTTTGGCGATGCGCTGGCTGAGCATGCGCTGCATGCCGGACAGGTTCATCGCTTCGGCGGCGCTGATCGCAGCCATGCTCGGAGCGCTGAACAGGGTGAGGCTGAGCAACAGGCCAGAAATGATGGGCTTGAGCATGATGAGTCTCCTGAAATCCCGCGGCGCGGTCGCCGCGGGCACAGCGGAAAAGGCCCCCGCGGTGCGGGGGCGAATCGTCAGTAGCTGTACTGCAGTTGCACCCAGAACTTGTCGGTATCCACGGCGAAGTCGTCGGCATCGTAGCTGGCGTACTTGATCAGGCCGACCAGACCTTTCACGCCCGGAACCGCGTGGGCGTAAGACACATCGATTTCCTCGCCGTACTGGCTGCTATCGCGTTCGGCGCGGAAGTCGTGGTACCAGGCCGCCAGGGTGCCGCCGAACAGCGGTGCGCTGCCGCCGACATAGGCGTCCTTGATGCCATCGGGCGGGGTCAGCAGGAAGATATCGGCCCAGCCCTGGAACGCGTGCTTGGTCGCCAACGGTGTTTGGAAGGCGCGGTTGCCCGGCTCCTCGTCGCCGCCGAGGACTTCGTAACCGCCTTTCAGGGTCACGCCTTTGACCGTGTAACCCAGTTCGGCCAGGTAGTAGTCGCTGTCCAGATCCTGCGGGTTGTCCGCGTACTCGGTCTGCTGGGCGTATTCCAGTACGTAGCTGACGCCGGAAACGGCGCCGTTGAGGCGCAGGCCCGTGGTCTTGCTCGACTGGCCGCCGGCGGCCAGGTTGTCCAGGCCCAGACGGTACTGGTAGGCCGTCGCGGTCAGCTCGGGCATCAGCACGTACTGGACGTTCAGCAGGTGGCTGTGACCTTCGATGTTGGCCTGGTTGGCGGCGGTGTCGAAGCGGCCGTTGCCGGGGCCGAAGATGCTGTTGACGTTATCGATGTAGGCATAGGTCAGGGTCAGGCCATCCAGCGGTTTCAGCTGGCCGAGCACGCCGTCGTAGGTCTGCTCGTTCTGCCGCCAAGCCACGCCGCCGACGAAGCGCTGGTTGTCCAGGTTGATACGCTGGCGGCCGAGCACGGCGCTGCCGTACTTATGGTCGTAGCGCAGCAGCGCCTGGTTGATTTCAGTGCCGTCCGGGTCGGCGACCACTGAGTAGTCGGTCTGGCCGTTGCGGAAGCTGTTGTAGCTGGCATCGCCGATGCGGCTGACGTTGTCGGCTTCGATCAGCGCCGACAGGCCGTACCATTTGCCGCTCTGAAAACCGACGCGGGTGCGGATGGTCTGGGCGTTGGCGTTGTTCAGAGCATTGTCCTGATCGACATGCTCATAGCGGTAACGTACATCGAGCAGCGGTTTGCCCTGGGTAAACAGATTGCTCAACGCCTCCTCGGCGACAACGGCGTGGCTGAGCGTGCTGCTGGCAACGGCCAGCGACAGCAGGGACAGTTTGATCATGCGCATAGCGGTCTTCCTGATAGGCCAAAAATGCAAAAAAAAACGCCACGGCCCCTTATCTCGCTGAGAGAAGGACCATGACGTCGTTGTCGGATGTGTGGCAGGCACGCCGTTGTGCTGACCGGGGATCGTCTTAGCAGGAGCCGTGCCATGGGCGTCAAACGCTTGTTTTATGCCGGCTGCGTGGCTATTCGCCGATCTTCTACCGGCTTTCGTGCACCGTGCTCGTTCGCTGCGCCTTCAGACAGTGCAGCTGTACCGGCATAATCTCCGGTTGCTGTGGTGGTCGCTGCGCTCGTCTATGCGGCATCTTTTACCGACCGAGGATCAGGAGCTTTACCGATGTATCTCGAATTCCACCAAGTCGATGCTTTTACCAGCAGGCCTTTCGCCGGTAATCCGGCCATGGTTTACCGCCTGGACAGTTGGCTCAGCCCCGCGCTGATGCAGCAGATCGCCGCCGAGCACAACCTGGCGGAAACCGCTTTCGTGGTGAAGGAGGGCGCGCGCTGGCATATCCGCTGGTTCACCCCGAACGCTGAAGTACCGCTGTGCGGCCATGCCACGCTGGCCAGCGCGCTGGTGTTGTTCGAGCAATACGGCGAGCCCGCTGCGGCGCTCGATTTCATCTGTCAGTTGGGCGAATTGCGGGTGACTCGCGAAGGCGCGCGGCTGGTATTGGATTTTCCCGTGCGTGCGGTCGAACGCTGGGACTCGCAGGGCGCGGTCGAGCGCGCGCTGGGGGTGCAGCCGCAGGAAGTCTGGGCGCTATATGGTCAGCAGGGAATCCAGGAGCTGATGGTGGTGTTGCCGAGCGAAGCGGCGGTGCGCGATTTCCAACCGAATCTACCCGCGCTCGCCGAGTTGCCCGGCCTGGGCGTGCTGATCAGTGCAGCGGGCGAGCGTCACGATTTCGTTTCGCGCTACTTCGCCCCCTTCATCGGCATCGACGAGGATCCGGTCACCGGTTCGACCCATTGCATGCTTGTGCCTTACTGGGCCGAACGTCTGGGCAAGACCGAATTGAGCGCGTTTCAGTGTTCGGCTCGCGGTGGCGAGTTGCTGTGCCGGCTGGAGGGCGAGCGGGTGAAGATCGCCGGTCAGGCGGTGCTGGTGGCCAGCGGTCGCTTGTATCTGCCCGAAGGTTGATGGCTACAGGCGTTTCGGGCGGCGAGGCGTGTTCACGCCGGGTGGACATGGCGAAGCCTTGTACACCGATGGCGCCCCAGAATGGCGGACAAGCCTTCGGCATGTTCGCCCTACGAGGTTGGTCGGATCTCGGGACAGGCTTGCTAACTGTCGCTGCTGTAACGGCGCACGCCGGAGTCGCCCAGGTTGACCTGGGCGGCGATGCTGCCGGGGGCGGGGAAGACTACCAGGTGGTCGGCGGCGACGCGGATGCCGACTTCATCGCCGGGCAGGTGGTCGGCATGGCTGGGGAAGATCGATTCCAGCTGGCTGCCGGTTGCCAGCAGCAGGCGGTAGAGCGTGGCGGCGCCGAGAAAGGTCTTACCGACGATCAATGCCTTCTGCGGGCTGTCCGGCGCATAGACGATATCGTCGGGGCGCAGCAGTACATCCACGGCGCTGCCGACCGGCCAAATATAGGCGCGGTTGCCGCGAATCACGCCCAGCTCGGTTTGCACCGCATCGGGGGTGAGCAACTGACCACGAATGAAATAGCCCTGGCCGATAAAGCTCGCGACGAAAGGCGTCAGCGGCTCGTGGTAGAGGTTGTAGGGCGTGTCCCACTGCTCCAGCTTGCCTTGCTTGAAGACGCCGACATGATCGCTGACGGCGAAGGCTTCCTCCTGGTCGTGGGTGACCAGGATGGCGCTGGTACCGCGGCTTTTGAGGATATCTCGGACCTCGTGGCTCAGGCGTCTGCGCAATTCGCCATCGAGATTGGAGAACGGCTCGTCGAGCAGTAGCAGGCTCGGCTCGGGCGCCAGGGCGCGGGCGAGGGCGACGCGCTGTTGCTGGCCGCCGGACAGCTCATGGGGGTAGCGTTTGCCCAGATGAGCCAGTTTGACCAGTTCGAGCAATTCCTGGGTGATGCGCTCGCAATTGGCCTGCTTGCGGATACCGAAGCCGACGTTCTCGGCCACCGTCAGGTGCGGGAACAGGGCGTAATCCTGAAACACCATGCCGATCCGGCGTTTCTCCGGCGCGAGGGTGAAGCCCGCACGGGAGATCACCTCGCCAGCCAGCTGGATTTCGCCTTCGATGACCTGCTCGAAACCGGCGATCGCCCGCAGCGTGGTGGTCTTGCCACAGCCGGAGGGCCCGAGTAGACAACCGATATCGCCGACGTTCAGATGCAGGTTGAGGTTCTGCACCACCTTGTGCTCGTGATAACCGCAGCTCAGGTCGCGCAGGCTCAGCAGCGCTTGGCTCATGCGTGGTGATACGCCGGCTCGACGAGGAACTCGAGCAAGGCCTTTTGCACATGCAAGCGATTTTCCGCTTGGTCCCAGGCCACCGAACGCGGGTCGTCGAGCAGGTCTTCGCTGATTTCCTCGCCACGGTGAGCGGGTAGGCAGTGCAGGAACAAGACATCCGCTGCGGCGGCGTCGAGCAGGGCGCGGGTGACCTGATAGGGCTTGAACAGCTTATGGCGCTCGGCGATTTCTTCTTCCTGGCCCATGGACGCCCATACGTCGGTGCTCACCAGGTGCACGCCGGCTACGGCTTCGCGCGGGTCGCGCAGGACGGTCACCCGGTCGCCGGCCCGAGCCAGGAACTCGCGGTTCGGCTCATAGCCCTCGGGGCAAGCCACGCGCAGTTGGAAGTCGAACTGCTCGGCGGCTTCTATATAAGAGTTGCACATGTTGTTGCCGTCGCCGATCCAGGCCACGGTCTTGCCCTTGATGCTGCCGCGATGTTCCTGGAAGGTCTGCATGTCGGCGAGCAACTGGCAGGGGTGCAGATCGTCGGACAGGCCGTTGATCACCGGTACCCGGGAATTGGCGGCGAACTCGGTCAAGGTGCTGTGGGCGAAGGTGCGGATCATCACCGCATCGAGCATGCGCGACATGACGATGGCGGCATCGCCGATCGGCTCGCCGCGGCCTAGTTGAGTGTCGCGCGGCGAGAGAAAAATCGCCTGGCCGCCGAGCTGGATCATCCCCGCTTCGAACGACAAGCGGGTACGAGTCGAAGCCTTCTCGAAGATCATCCCCAGTACGCGATTCTTCAAGGGTTCGAACAGCAAACCGCGGTTGCGCAAGTCCTTTAGCTCAATGCCTCGGCGGATCAGACCCACCAGCTCTTGCGGTGTGCAGTCCTTCAGCGAGAGAAAGTGTCTTGCGCTCATGGTTCATACCTTTTGACAGCGGAGCGCAGGTTTGCCGGCCGGATATAACGGAGGGAATGGCGAAACCTGCGGCTGGGGGCCGCACAATGCGACGAAACGGGGAAGGCGCGATCTTATAAGCAAACGACGAGCAGGCGCAAATCGGCCGCTTGCCCGCCCTGGCGGGAGGCTGTGTAAGCGATTGTCCTTATTCGCTGTGCGAGATGTCACAAAACGGACATCTCCGCTTGCCCGCTCTAGATAGGGCTTCTAGGATGCGCCCGCCTTTTCGGGCAATGCATTGCCCCCGCAATGGGGTATCCATGGAATGTTATGCAAAGGAGTTTTGCATGAAACGCATCGCAACTATCGCCACTATCTCCGCTTTCGCCCTGCTGACTGGCTGTGCCAGCCAGAACGTTAGTCAGCCTGCCGTGCCGTTGAACGGCACCGTTGAGACTAACCTCAAGGCCGATGTGAAGGTGGGCGAATCCATCTCTGGTGAGTCTTCGGTGAACATCCTGTTCAATGTGTTCAAGCTGGGTGGTGATACCCAGTTCGCCGACGGCGTTACCTACGGTGGTAGCGAAGGTGGATTTGCGCTGGGTCTCGACCCGGTGGCTTCCGCCAAATCCGCCGCTGCTTACAAGGCAGTCACGGCTTCGGGTGCCGACGTGATCGTCGCTCCGCGTTACGAAGTGAAGGTTCAGGATTACTTCGTATACAAAACCGTGCACGTCAAAGTAACCGGCAACAAAGGCACCGTAACCGCAATTCGCTAAGAATCGCCGTTACTGAGGGCCTTACGGCTCTCCGCCTGAATCGGTCGGCATGATGCCGGCCGATTCATGAGACGAACGCTGCTAGCGCACTTCCCTTCCAGTCTCCATAGTCATGTTCGTACCGACCATAGCAGTCGTCTTGAACAAGAATATGAGGCTAGGCCATGACCAAGACCCTCCATCACCGTGCGTGTCATCTGTGCGAAGCCATCTGTGGCTTGACCATCGAAACCGAAACCCAGGCTGACGGTTCGACCCAGATCCGTTCGATCAAGGGCGATGCTCAGGATAGTTTCAGTCGAGGTCATATCTGCCCTAAAGCGGTGGCCCTGCAGGATATCCAGAACGACCCCGACCGTTTGCGCCAACCCATGCGCCGTGTAGGTAGCGAGTGGCAGGCCATCGAGTGGGAGGAAGCTTTTGCCCTGGTCGCCGAACGCCTCGGCGATATCCAGGCCCGACATGGCGCCAATGCCGTGGCTACCTACCAGGGCAACCCCAGCGTGCACAACTATGGGCTGCTGACCCATAGCAACTACTTTCTCGGGCTGCTGAAAACCCGTAGCCGTTTCTCCGCCACCTCGGTGGACCAACTGCCGCATCACTTGGTCAGCCAGCAGATGTACGGCCACGGCTTTCTGTTGCCGATCTGCGATATCGACCACACCGACTTCATGCTGATCCTCGGCGGTAACCCCTTGGCGTCCAACGGCAGCATCATGACCGTGCCGGATGTGGAGAAACGCTTGAAGGCGATCAAAGCACGCGGCGGCAAGGTGGTGGTGGTCGACCCGCGCCGCAGCGAAACCGCGGCGATTGCCGACCAGCATGTATTCGTGCGTCCCGGCGAGGATGCCGCGCTGCTGTTCGGCCTGCTCAATACCCTGTTCGAAGAAGGCCTGACCCGAGCCAGCCATCTGCCGGTCGTCGGTCTGGACGAGGCCCGTCAAGCCATTGCCGGCTTCACCGCCGAAGCCATGAGCGCGCGTTGCGGCGTACCCGCTGAAACCATCCGCCAGCTGGCCCGCGATTTCGCCGCCGCCGACAAAGCGGTGTGCTATGGCCGTATGGGCGTTTCCACACAGGCTTTCGGCACGCTTTGCCATTGGCTGATCCAGTTGATCAATCTGGTTACCGGTAACACCGACCGCGAAGGCGGAGCGCTGTGTACCGAGGCAGCGATCGATTTGACCACCTCCAGTTCCGGCACCCACTTCGCCCGCTGGCGCAGCCGCGTCTCCGGTCTGCCGGAATATGGCGGCGAATTGCCGGTCGCGGCCCTGGCCGAGGAAATGCTGACGCCGGGCGAGGGGCAGATCCGCGCCCTGGTCACGGTCGCCGGCAACCCGGTGCTTTCGACCCCCAACGGCCGCCAGTTGGAACAGGCGCTCGATGGCCTGGAGTTCATGCTCAGCATCGACACCTATATCAACGAAACCACCCGCTACGCCGACTTGATCCTGCCGCCCACCGGGCCGCTGGAACACGATCACTACGACATGACCTTCAACAGCTTCGCCGTGCGCAACGTCGCCCGTTTCAACCAGCCGGTGCTGGAAAAGCCGGCCGGTGCGTTGCATGACTGGGAGATCTTCGTCGGCCTGGCCAAGGCCCTCGCCGGCAAGCTCGGCGTCGAATTGAAACCGACCATGGAGCCGGCGCAGATCGTCGATATGGGCCTGCGTATGGGCCGTTATGGCGACAAGTCCGAGCACAAGCTGTCCCTGGCCAAATTGCTGGAACACCCCCATGGCATCGATCTGGGCGCGCTCAAGCCGAATCTGGCAGCGCGTTTGCGCACCCCGGACCAGCGCGTCCAGGCCGCTCCCGCCTTGTTGTTGAGCGATCTGCCGCGCTTCGCCGCGCAGCCGCTACCCGCGGCTGACGAACTGCTGTTGATCGGGCGCCGGCATGTGCGCAGCAACAACTCCTGGATGCACAACTACCACCGTCTGGTGAAAGGCAAGCCGCGCCACCAGTTGCTGATGAATCCGGCTGATCTGCAGCAGCGCGGTCTCGCCGACGGTCAATTGGTACGCGTGCGTTCGCGGGTCGGCGCCATCGAAGTGGAAGTCGCCGCCAGCGACGAGATGATGCCGGGCGTGGTCAGCTTGCCCCACGGCTGGGGCCATGCGCGCCCGGGCGTGCAGATGGCCATCGCCAGCGCGCAGCCCGGCGCCAGCGCCAACGATCTGACCGACGAACGCCAGCTCGATGCCTTGTCCGGCAATGCCGCGCTCAATGGCGTGCCGGTCGAGGTGTGCGCCGCCTGAGTCGGTGAGCGGTTGCGTGCCCCCTACGGGGTGGCGCGCCGGCGATCGAACCTGTCGGTCAAGGCCGAGCATTGCGCTCGGCTTTTCGCTACAATGCCGCCACCGTGCCGACCCGTGAGTCGGGAAGTTTAGACCTGAGGTGCCCCATGGATATCATCGAAACCATCAAAGAGCAGATCGCCAACAACACCGTTCTGCTGTACATGAAAGGCTCGCCGAATGCTCCGCAGTGCGGCTTTTCTTCGAAAGCGGCACAGGCCGTCATGGCCTGCGGCGAAAAATTCGCCTACGTCGACATCCTGCAAAACCCCGAAATTCGCGCCAATCTGCCGAAGTACGCCAATTGGCCGACTTTCCCGCAGCTGTGGGTCGGCGGTGAGCTGGTCGGTGGCAGCGATATCGTCGCCGAGATGTTCGAGAAGGGCGAGCTGCAGGCCCTGATCAAGAGCGCCGTGAATAAAACCGACGCTTGAGTCGATTTGCATAAACAACAAACCCCGCCTGGTGCGGGGTTTGTTGTTTATGGTGCAAGCGGTTTACCGCGTTATTCGTCCATCTGCGATTGCAGGTAGTTCGGCAAGCCCACTTTATCGATCAGGCCCAGCTGGGTTTCCAGCCAATCGATGTGATCTTCCTCGGAGCAGAGGATGTCTTCGAGCAATTCGCGGCTGGCATAGTCGCCGATGCTCTCGCAGTAAGCGATAGCGGCTTTCAGATCGACATGCGCCTTGTGCTCGATCTTCAGGTCGCACTCGAGCATTTCCTGGGTGTTCTCGCCGATCAGCAGTTTGCCCAGATCCTGCACGTTCGGCAGGCCTTCGAGAAACAGAATGCGCTTGATCAGCTTGTCCGCATGCTTCATCTCGTCGATGGATTCGTGGTACTCGTGCTCGCCGAGTTTCTTCAGGCCCCAGTCCTCGTACATGCGGGCATGCAGGAAATACTGGTTGATAGCGACCAACTCGTTACCGAGGACCTTGTTCAGATGCTGGATGACTTTCTTGTCGCCTTTCATGTCCGGGATCTGCCTTGTGGGGATTCAATGTGAAATTTTGGTCCTGGAAGTAGATGCTGTCAAATCTAAGTATTTGAAAATAAAGTAAAAAATAATATAAATAAGAATGATTAGGCTCCGTATTCGAAGGCTAAACGCTTGAATTGCAGGCATAAAAAAACCGGACAGAAGTCCGGTTCTTTATGCCCCTTGCGGCCGTTTGAATCAGGCGGCGACAAAGTTGGCGGGGTAGGCCATGCCCGCATGACTGCTTTGCAGATCGCTCAGGGTATCGCGTACCACCTGTTTGGCCAGGCATGCACATTTGCCGCACTGGCTGGCAACCCCGAGGGTGTTGCGCACATCGCGATAGCTGCAGCAGCCATCGTAGATGGCTTCGCGTATTTGACCGTCGGTAACACCTTCGCAGAGGCAGACGTACATATGAGGTCCATCGCTGAAGAATGACTATGGGGCGGATGCTAATGCTAATGAGAATGCATGTCAAAGAGGATTTGTTCTTCTGTGTAACGGCACGATAAATGGTCATCGCTCGCCACGGGGGCGGCGAGCGCAGCAACGGCCAAAAAGCGGTGGGCGGTGCTCAAAATCGGGGTGTATGATGATCGGCCCTGGAATTGCGCGCCTGCCTTGCGGCTATTGCGGGTTGTTCGCCCGGCGCGCGCCAAACTATTACTAAGGAGATATTCAATGAGCGTACTCGTAGGTAAGCAAGCCCCGGATTTCGATGTTGCCGCGGTACTGGCCAATGGCGAGATCGTTGACAGTTTCACCCTGTCCTCGGCGATCAAAGGCAAATACGGCCTGGTGTTCTTCTACCCGCTGGATTTCACCTTCGTTTGCCCGTCCGAGCTGATCGCCCTGGATCACCGCATTCCCGAGTTCCAAGCGCGCAACGTCGAAGTGATCGGCGTATCTATCGATTCCCACTTCACCCACAACGCCTGGCGTAACACCCCGGTGGACAAGGGCGGCATTGGCCCGGTCAAGTACACCCTGGCTGCCGACATCAACCATGCCATTTGCAAGGCTTACGACGTCGAATCCGAAGGCGGCGTGGCCTTCCGTGGCGCCTTCCTGATCGACACCAATGGCGTCGTGCGTTCGCAGATCGTCAATGACCTGCCGCTGGGTCGTAACATGGACGAGCTGTTGCGTCTGGTCGATGCTCTGCAGTTCACCGAAGAGCACGGCGAAGTCTGCCCGGCCAATTGGAAGAAAGGCGACAAAGGCATGACCGCTTCGCCGGAAGGCGTGGCCAAGTATCTGTCCGAGAACGCCGCCAGCCTGTAAGGCTTACGCGTGACAAAAAAACCGGCTATCTGCCGGTTTTTTTGTGTCTGCGCGAAACCGCGGTATCAGTCGCCGAAGTCTTCCCAGCCGCCCATTTCCTTCCAGCGGTTGACGATGCCGCAAAACAGCTCCGCGGTTTTCTCGGTGTCGTAGCGCGCCGAGTGCGCTTCGCGCCCGTCGAATTCGATGCCCGCCGCCTGGCAGGCTTTGGCCAGTACGGTCTGGCCGTAAGCTAGGCCGGCGAGGGTCGCGGTATCGAAGCTGGAGAAGGGGTGGAAGGGGTTGCGCTTGAGGTCGCAACGCATCACCGCGGCATTCAGGAAGCCCAGGTCGAAGCTGCTGTTGTGACCGACCAGGATCGCCCTTTTGCAGCCGTTGGCCTTCAGCGATTTACGCAGGCCGCGGAAGATTTCGCCCAAGGCGTGCTCTTCGCTGACCGCCATGCGTAACGGGTGGTCGAGCTTGATCCCGGTAAAGTCCAGCGCCGCCTGTTCGATATTGGCGCCGGCGAATGGCTCGATGCGGAAGAAATGGGTGTGGTCGGGGTAGAGGAAGCCTTGTTCGTCCATCGCGATGGTGGTCGCGGCGATTTCCAGCAGGGCATCGGTGGCGCAGTTGAAGCCGCCGGTCTCCACGTCGACCACCACTGGTAGATAGCCGCGAAAGCGTGCGGCCATGGGATGGCGCGGTCCCGAGGGGGCGTTGTTGTCCTGGTCGTCTTCGTACAGGTCTTCGCTCACAGGGAAGTCTCCAGCAGACGCCAGCGCAGGGTTTCGCCGGCGCGCAACGGAACTACGCTCTGGTCGCCCAGGGGCAGGGTGCTCGGTGCGGTCCAGTCTTCGCGCACCAGGGTGATGGTCTCGCTGTTGCGCGGCAGGCCATAGAAGTCCGGGCCGTGCTGGCTGGCGAAGGCTTCCAGCTTGTCCAGCGCGTTGCGCTGCTCGAACGCCTCGGCATACAGCTCGATGGCGGCATAGGCGGTGTAGCAGCCGGCGCAGCCGCAGGCGGCTTCCTTGGCGTGGCGGGCGTGGGGCGCCGAGTCGGTGCCGAGGAAGAATTTGACGTTGCCGCTGGTGGCCGCGTCGAGCAGCGCTTCCTGGTGCACATTGCGCTTGAGAATCGGCAGGCAATAGAAGTGCGGGCGAATGCCGCCGACCAGCATGTGGTTGCGGTTGTACAGCAGATGGTGGGCGGTGATGGTCGCGCCGACGTTGGCCGGGGCGCCTTTGACGAACTCGACCGCATCACGGGTGGTGATGTGTTCGAACACCACTTTCAACGTCGGGAAACGCGCGACCACCGGGCCCAGTTGCTCGTCGATAAAGCATTTCTCGCGGTCGAATACATCGACCTCGCCGCGGGTCACTTCGCCATGCACCAACAGGGGCAGGCCAACTTCGGCCATGGCTTCCAGCGCCGGGAAGATCTTGTCGATGCTGGTGACGCCAGAGTCGGAGTTGGTGGTGGCGCCGGCCGGGTAGAGTTTGGCTGCATAAACGAAGCCGCTGGCCTTGGCCGCGCGCACATCCTCGGGGCTGGTGTTGTCCGTGAGGTAGAGCACCATCAGCGGCTCGAAGCGGCTAGCGGCCGGGCGTGCGGCCAGGATGCGCTGGCGGTAGGCGTCGGCCTCGGCTGCATTGCGCACCGGCGGTACCAGGTTGGGCATGATGATCGCGCGGCCGAAGGTGCGGGCGACATCGGCGACGGTATGCGGCAATACGGCACCATCGCGCAGGTGAATGTGCCAGTCGTCGGGTCGCAGCAAGGTAAGGCGGTCAGTCATGGGGGCTTCCAGGCGGGTAAAACGTGCGGCGAATGCTACCGGAAAAGCCTTGCCGGGGCACGCCGAAAGCGGCTTCGGGGCGACAAAACGGGTCGGGTGGCCTGCTTCCCGGCTCTGCGGCAAAACCAATCGAGCCTCAAGTATTCGCGCGCGCCACCGATACCCAAAGGGAACGCCGTTATTCCTCGTGGAGCCTGCCGTGCGCCAGCCAACCCTCGCTTTGCTTAGCCTGCTCGCCAGCCTGCCGCTGTGCTTGCCGGCGTGGGGCATCAGCTTTCAGACACGCTTGGAAAAAGTCGAATGGCAGGTCGAGGGCGATCAATTCGAATGCCGCTTGTCGCAGCCAGTTACAGATTTCGGCGCGGGTGAGTTCGTCCGCCGTGCCGGCGAGCAGGTGACCTTTCGTCTGCAAGCGCGCGAGCGTTGGCTGGGTACGGGCTCTGCGCTGCTCTTGGCGGCGGCGGCGCCCTGGCAGCCGGGGCGTGGTGATATCAATCTGGGCGTGGTAACGGTGGGCGCTGGCGAGGTGCCGTTCAACAGCACCGAGGAGCAAGGCGCACGCTTGCTCACCGGCTTGCTGGAGGGCCGCAGCCCGTTGGTCAGGCATCGCACCCAACATGGCGGCGAGGGGCTGGAAGTGCGCCTGCTGCCGGTCAAGTTCCGCAAGGCCTATGACGACTACCTGGGCTGCACGGCCAAGCTGTTGCCGGTGAATTTCGATCAGGTGCGTCAGTCCAGCGTCGGCTTCCCTGGCGGCGGGGTGGATCTGGATCCGCAGGCCAAGGCCAAGCTGGATATCGTCCTGACCTTCCTCAAGGCCGACCCCAGCGTCAATCGCATCCAACTCGACGGTCATGCCGACAACAGCGGTAATCGCCTGACCAATCGCGACCTCTCGCGGCGTCGCGCGCAAGCGGTGATGGAGTATCTCAAGGCCAACGGCGTGCCGGCGGAGAACATCACCATGCGTTTCCATGGCGAGCGTTATCCGCTGGTGCGCAATAACAGCGAAGCCAATCGGGCGAAAAATCGTCGGGTCAGCATCCTGCTCGACCGTGCGCCCGAGGTGCAATCGACAGCACCAGATGCGCCTGTGCCGAGCTCCTGAGCCCCGCTGGCAGGCAGTTTCCGGCGACGAAGTCGACACCTGGTCGTTGCAAGCGGTCGCGGCCCTGTAAATTGACCGCCAAGGCCAGTAGAATCACGGGTTTTCCCGCACAACCCCGTGGAGTTGATGGCATGGCCGACGTAAACAAGGTAGTCCTGGCATATTCCGGTGGCCTGGACACCTCGGTGATCCTCAAGTGGCTGCAAGATACCTATAACTGCGAAGTGGTGACCTTCACCGCCGACCTCGGCCAGGGCGAAGAAGTCGAGCCGGCCCGCGCCAAGGCCAAGGTGATGGGCGTCAAGGAGATCTACATCGACGATTTGCGCGAAGAGTTCGTCCGCGACTTCGTCTACCCGATGTTCCGCGCCAACACCATCTACGAAGGCGAGTACCTGCTGGGTACCTCCATCGCCCGTCCGCTGATCGCCAAGCGCCTGATCGAAATCGCCAACGAAACCGGCGCCGACGCTATTTCCCATGGCGCCACCGGCAAGGGTAACGACCAGGTGCGTTTCGAACTCGGCGCTTATGCGCTCAAGCCGGGGGTCAAGGTGATCGCGCCGTGGCGCGAGTGGGACCTGCTGTCGCGCGAGAAGCTGATGGACTATGCCGAAAAGCATGCCATCCCGATCGAGCGTCACGGCAAGAAGAAGTCGCCGTATTCCATGGATGCCAACCTGCTGCACATCTCCTATGAGGGCGGCGTGCTGGAAGACACCTGGACCGAGCACGAAGAAGACATGTGGCGCTGGACCAAGTCGCCGGAAGCCGCGCCGGATACCCCGACCTATATCGAACTGACCTACCGCGCTGGCGACATCGTCGCCATCGACGGCAAGGAAATGACCCCGGCTACGGTACTGGCTGAACTGAACCGCATCGGCGGCGAGAACGGCATCGGCCGTCTGGACATCGTCGAGAACCGTTTCGTCGGCATGAAGTCGCGCGGCTGCTACGAAACCCCCGGCGGCACCATCATGCTCAAGGGCCACCGCGCCATCGAGTCGATCACCCTGGATCGTGAAGTCGCGCACCTGAAAGACGAGTTGATGCCGAAATACGCCAGCCTGATTTACAACGGTTTTTGGTGGAGCCCGGAGCGTCTGATGCTGCAGCAGATGATCGACGCCTCCCAGGCCAACGTGAACGGCGTAGTGCGCCTGAAGCTGTACAAGGGCAACGTGATCGTCACCGGGCGTAAGTCCGATGACTCGCTGTTCGATGCCAATATCGCCACCTTCGAAGAAGACGGCGGCGCATACAACCAGCAGGATGCAGCGGGCTTTATCAAGCTCAATGCCCTGCGCATGCGCATCGCCGCGGGCAAAGGGCGCAAGATGCTCTGAGGCTGAGTAGGAGCGAGGGGGCGCCGAGTCCTTGCTCGCTCCTACAGGCAAAACGCAGCCCCGGCCACAAGCCGGGGTTTGCATTTATAGGGTCGTAAAGAGGAGAACCTCGATGAGACTGTTGCACACCATGCTGCGCGTCGGCGATCTGGATAAATCCATCGCCTTCTACACCGAAGTGCTGGGCATGACCCTGCTGCGGCGCAAGGACTACCCGGACGGTCAGTTCACCCTGGCGTTCGTCGGTTATGGCGACGAGGCGCACAACAGCGTGATCGAGCTGACCCATAACTGGGGCGTCGACAGCTACGAGCTGGGCACCGGCTACGGCCATATCGCCCTGGAAGTGAGCGATGTCTACAAGGCCTGCGAGGACATCCGCTCGCGCGGCGGCAAGATCACCCGCGAACCCGGACCGATGAAGCACGGCAGCAGTATTCTGGCGTTCGTCGAGGATCCGGACGGCTACAAGATCGAATTGCTGTCGCCGCGGCGGGCTGATTAAACTATGCTTTGTAAGTGATGGCTTACAGGGCAAATGGTTATTTGGCTTGGCCAGACGAGGTGCTACATGGCTAGTGAGAACTACGCGCAGCGGCTGATTCGAGCCGTGCAGGAGTTGTCCATGTCAAGGAGTCTGGATGCGATAGCCGATGTCGTACGCCACGCGGCGCGTGAGCTGGTCGGCGCCGATGGCGCTACTTTCGTCCTGCGTGATGGCGAGCAATGCTTCTATAAGGACGAGGACGCCATCTGTCCGCTATGGAAGGGCCAACGCTTCCCTCTGCATACCTGTATCAGCGGTTGGGCCATGCTCAATCGGCAGGCCACGGTCATCGAAGATATTTATCTGGATGCGCGCATTCCCCATGCGGCCTATCGACCGACCTTCGTTAAAAGCCTGGTCATGGTGCCGATCCGTATCCTGGATCCCATAGGCGCCATTGGCACCTACTGGGCCAGCCCGCACCGTGCTACGGCGAATCAAGTGGAAATGCTGCAGGCGTTGGCCGATGCCACCTCGGTAGCCCTGGAAAATGTGCAGATGTATGCCGAGCTGGAGCGTCGGGTGGAGGAGCGCACCGCGCAACTGGCCGAGATCAACCAACGGCTGCAGGAAGAGGTGGCGGTGCGCGAGCAGACCGAGCAGGCCGTGCGGCAATTGTCGCTGACCGATGAATTGACTGGGCTTTACAACAGGCGCGGCTTTTTGCTCCTGGCCGAGCGTGAGCTAACGTCGGCGCGCCGCCGCCAGAGCCGCAGTCTGCTGCTATATGCCGATCTGGATTACCTGAAGCTAGCCAACGACCGTTTTGGCCACGCGGCGGGCGATGCCATGCTGGTCGATGCGGCTAACGTGCTCAAATCGGTATTCCGTGCCACCGACGTGGTGGCGCGTTTGGGTGGCGATGAGTTTGTGGTTCTGGCCTGCGATTACGACAGTAGCGAAGAGGTGCGGCAGCGTTTGGATAAGGCGATGGACGAGTTCCATCGCCGTAGCGGTCGGCAGTTGTCGCTAAGCGTTGGGGTTGCCGAGTCCTCATTGCAGGAGGGTGAAGGTCTAGAGCATTTGCTAACCCAGGCCGATGCCGCCATGTACGCTAACAAATGCGCAAGGCGCAGTTTGCAGGCGATGGTATGACGAACAAAAAGCCCCGCTGATTGCGGGGCTTGGGGCTTAACGGCTTGGTCTACAGGTCGAAATCGTATTCGGCCAACTGCTTGTTCAGCCGTCGCTCTTCGAGGAAGTTATCGATGATGCGGCGCTTGGTCAGATTGGTTTTCGCCACTTCGACCGGGGCTTCCGCGTCCTCGGCATCCTCTGCGACAAAGTCTTCATCGAGTTCAAGATCTTCTTTAGCAGTGCTCATCTGTCTCACTCCAGGCTACCAGGGCCATTCAGCTGGCGTGAAAACTACTGCGCTCGGCCATGCTGCGTTGGAAACAGACTCACACAGCTCATTTACAGCTCGTAAGCTCCGCGTGCTCGCCTGTTTCCGCCTTGCCTGACCTTCGCTCGCTGCGTTTTCACACAACCTGATTTGCGCACCTTATAGCGGCAAAACCTGGGCGGGTAAAAAAGATTTTTTCAATCGAAATGCGGGCTTTTCTATAGAAAAGCTATTCGTCCGAGGTTTTGTGCTTGTATTCACACAAATCTTCGATGCGGCAACTGCCGCAGCGCGGCTTGCGGGCCTGGCAAACGTAACGGCCGTGGAGGATCAGCCAGTGATGCGAATCCAGGAGAAATTCCTTGGGGACGAACTTGAGCAGCTTCTTCTCCACCTCGACCACATTCTTGCCGGGAGCTATGCCAGTGCGGTTGCTGACCCGAAAAATATGGGTGTCCACCGCCATGGTCAGCTGACGAAAGGCCGTGTTGAGTACCACGTTGGCGGTCTTGCGGCCGACCCCGGGCAGGGCCTCCAGGGCTTCGCGGGTTTCGGGCACCTGACCGCCGTGTCGTTCGATCAGCAAGCGGCAGGTTTCGATAACGTTCTTCGCCTTGCTGTTGTACAGGCCGATGGTCTTGATGTACTCGCTCAAGCCTTCGACGCCCAAGGCATAGATCGCTTCGGGGGTATTGGCCACCGGGTACAACTTGGCGGTGGCCTTGTTGACCCCGACGTCTGTGGCTTGGGCCGAAAGAATCACCGCAATCAGCAATTCGAACGGCGTGCTATAGGCCAACTCGGTTTTCGGCTCGGGATTGTCCTCGCGCAGACGGCGGAAAATCTCGTAGCGCTTGGCCGCGTTCACTCGATCACTCCGGTTACCCGCACGCGGCGGCTTTGCACCGGGGTATCGACCTGGCGGGCTTTGGCGCGCTCGGCCAGCACCTCGTCGATACGGTTCTTACCCGCGATCAGCAGGCCGAGGACGATAAAGGCCCCCGGCGGCAATATCGCCAGAAGGAAGCCGTTGTAATCGCTGACCAGCGTCAGTTGCCAGTCGCTGGCGATGGGGCCGAACAGCAGGTGCATATTGGCCAGGATCGCGCCGGTGCCGAGCAGTTCGCGCACTGCACCTATCGCCACCAGCACCACGCCGAAGCCCAGGCCCATCATCAGGCCGTCGTAAGCCGCCCGGGCCGGGTCGTGCTTGGCGGCGAAACCATCGGCGCGGCCGAGGATCACGCAGTTGGTAGTGATCAGCGGAATGAAGATGCCGAGGATCTGGTACAGCTCGTAGGTGAAAGCCTGCATCAGCAATTCGATGCAGGTGGTCAGGGCGGCGATGATCATCACGAAGGCCGGCAGGCGCACCGCGGTGTTGACCACCCCGCGTACCAGCGACACCGCGGTGTTGGAGCAGATCAGCACCACCGCGCTGGCCAGTGCAAGGCCCAGGGCGTTGACCGTGGAGTTACTGACCCCGAGCAGCGGGCACAAGCCGAGCAGCTGCACCAGCGCCGGGTTGTTCTTCCACAGACCGTTGAGGGTTATCTCGCGATAGCGGGTGCTCATGGCGCGGTTCCTCGCTGATTATCGGTGCTCGGGCTCTGCGGCGCGGGTAGGGCGGAGTCGTCGGCTGGCGCGCCTTCGGCGAGCAGTTCGCGGCGATGCGCATCGAAGTAAAGCAGGGCGTTATGCACCGCCTTGACCACCGCGCGCGGGGTGATGGTGGCGCCGGCGAACTGGTCGAATTCGCCGCGATCCTTCTTCACCGCCCAGCCGGCTTCGTTCGGATCGTTCAATGACTTGCCGGCGAAGGTATTGATCCAGGGGCTTTTGGCCAGTTCGATCTTGTCGCCCAAGCCAGGGGTTTCGCGGTGCCCGACCACGCGCACGCCGGCCAGGCGCCCGTCAGCGTGAATGCCGACCAGCAAGCGGATCGCGCCGCTGTAACCGTCCGGGGCGGTGGCCTGGAGGATTACCGCAGCGGCTCGGCCGTCCTTGAGTGCGATATACGCCTGCTGCGGGCTACGGCTGCCGAGCAGCGGGTCTTGCACGGCGATGCTGTTATCCAGCAGATGATTGTCGTAGCTGCCGGGTGGCAGGATCTCGCCCAGAGCACGCACTTGGGCTTCGCGGGCGGAGGCTTCGATGCGGCTGGCGGTGGCTTGCTGGATCAGGGTTACGGCGCCCACCGTGACCACGGCGAACAGGCCGAGTACCGCACTGTTTTTCAGCATCGAACGGCTGATTTCGGGAAGCATGTTCATTCGCCCAACTTGAAGCCGCGGCTCGGCTTGCGATGGCCGTAGGTGCGCGGCCGGGTGTAGTAATCGATGGTCGGTGCCGCCAGGTTCATCAACAACACGGCGAACGCCACCGCATCCGGGTAGCCGCCCCAGGCGCGGATTACATAGACCAGCACGCCGACACCAATACCGAAGATCAGCCGGCCCAGGTTACTGGTGGCGCCGGAGACCGGGTCGGTGACGATAAAGAAGGCGCCGAGCATGGTTGCGCCGCTCAGCAGGTGAAACAGCGGCGAGCCGTGGGAGTCCGAGCCGCTGCCGTTCCAGAACAGCAGGCTCATGACGAACAGCCCGGCGAGCATGCCCAGCGGCGCATGCCAGGTGAACAGGCGCTTGTGCAGCAGGTACAGACCGCCGGCGAGGAATGCCAGGTTGACCGCTTCGCTGGCCATGCCGCCGAAGTGGCCGAACGCCGGGTTCTGTTGCCAGAGTTCGTCCATGGTCAGGCTTTTGTTGATCTTCAAGGCATCCAGCGCGGTGGCCTGAACCCAGCCGTCCGGCAACTGGGCCAAGCCCAGCACCTGCTGCAGGCCGCCGAGCAGGTCGACGCTGTGCGGCGCGGGCCAGCGGGTCATCTCCAGCGGGAAGGAGATCAGCACCACCACGTAGCCGAGCATCGCTGGGTTGAACGGGTTTTGCCCGAGACCGCCATACAGTTGCTTGCCGAACACGATGGCGAAACCGCAGGCGATCAACGTCAGCCACCAGGGCGAGTAGGGCGGCAGGGCCAGGGCCAAGAGCACCGCGGTGACCAGGGCGCTGTAGTCCTTGAGGAAGAAGCCCAGCGGGCGCTTGCGCAAGGCCAGGATGGCCGCCTCGAAACCCAGGGCGCAGGCGCTGGCCCAGAGCAGGTTGTACAGGGTGCCGGCGCCGAACAGCCAGGTCAGTGCCAATATGCCGGGCACGGTGGCGAGCATGACCTGCAGCATCACCTGCTGGGTCCGGTTGCTGCCCTTGGCGTGGGGCGATGTGATACGGGGCAGGGCCATTGGCGCTCCGGTTGGTGTCTTGCATAGGCTGCGCCGTGCGCGGCCTGGATAACTGTTCAAAACCTAACCCGGATCTGTTCCGGGACAATCATTGGCAGACATGTGTGGCGCAGCTTTCCCGGATTGCATCCGGGCTACGGGCTAGCCTGCATGCTCCTGTAATTTACTTTCCGCCTGCGCCAGGCGCTCGCGCGCGGCTGCCAGGGCCTCGGTCGCGCTGCTGTCGTCGCGCTCGAGTTTGCGCAAGTCGGCGCGGGCGAAGGCGACTTCGGTTTTCAATGCGCGGGTGGTCTCGTCGACTGGACGCTTGTCGCTGCGGACCAGCTCCGGTGCCGGCTTGTTCGAGGCCTCTTCGGCGGCATGCAGGGCTTGCTCGGCATTGGCCAGGGCATCGCGCAGCTTGCTCAGTTCGGCTTCGTCGCTGCCAGCTTTCTCCGCCTTCTTAAGTTCTGCACGCTTCATCGCCAGTTCGATCTTGGCTTTCTTCAGCAGATCGATTTCCGAGGCCCCTTGCGCAGCCGGGGCGGGAGCGACGGGCGCCTGGCTTTCCAGGCTGGCCAAAAGTTGTTCGGCGGCTTGCAGTTGTTCGCGCAGCTGTTGCAGTTCGCTGTGCTGTTCTTCGCTGGGCGCTTCGAGTTTCTCCAGCTTGCGCACTTGGGCGCGCAGCATGGCGGCGTCGATCTTGGCTTTCTTCAGGGCACCGTCATCGGCGACGGGCTTTGCGTTTGGCGCCGGCGCTTCAACCTGCAGGCTGGCGAGCAACTTTTCCGCCGCTTCCAATTGGCCGCGCAGCTGTTGCAGTTCGCTGTGCTGCTCCTCGGTTGGCGCTTCGAGTTTCTCCAGCTTGCGCACCTGAGCGCGCAGCATGGCAGCGTCGATCTTGGCTTTCTTCAGCGCACCGTCATCGGCGACAGGCTTTGCGCTTGGCGCCGGCGCTTCAACCTGCAGGCTGGCGAGCAACTTTTCCGCCGCTTCCAATTGGCCGCGCAGCTGTTGCAGTTCGCTGTGCTGCTCCTCGGTTGGCGCTTCGAGTTTCTCCAGCTTGCGCACCTGAGCGCGCAGCATGGCAGCGTCGATCTTGGCTTTCTTCAGCGCACCGTCATCGACCGCCGGGGCATTCGTCGCGGGGGCGGAGGCCATGGCCGCATCCAGGGCCTGCTGCGCAGCTGCAGCGGCGCTGCGTAACTCGTCGACCTGGGCCTGCATTTCAGCGGTGGCATGGGCGGCCAGCTGCTTTTCGGCTTTCTTCAGCGCGACCTGGGCCATGCTGGCTTCGATCTTCAGTTTTTTCTGCGCATCGCTGAGCCCGCTCGGGGTGGCCGCTGGCGCTGCGCTGCTTGCTGCAGGATTGGTAGCCGGCGCTTCGGCTTGGGCGGCTTTGGCACGGGCGGCGCGCTCGGCGCGAGCCTGGCGTTCGGCTTCCTTCTGTTCTTCGGCGCGGCGCAGGCGCTCCTGGCGCAATTCGAAGCGCTGCTTGGAATGCTCGGCCTTGAGCTGCTTCTGTTCCAGCTCGCGAATTTCGCCCTTGGCCGCGCGGTAGTACTGCACCAGCGGGATGCTCGAGGGGCAGACGTAAGCGCAGGCGCCGCATTCGATGCAATCGAACAGGTTATGCGCCTTGAGCTGCTCGTGTTCCTGGCCGATGGCAAAGAAGTGCAACTGCTGCGGCAGCAAACTGGCCGGGCAGGCCTCGGCGCATTCGCCGCAACGGATGCACGGCATGGCCGGTGGCGGTGGCGGCAGTTCGGCTTCGGTAGCGGCGAGCAGGCAGTTGGTGGTCTTGATCAGCGGCACGTCGAAATCGGGCAGGGTGAAGCCCATCATCGGCCCGCCCATGATCAGGCGGTTAAGGCGGTCGCGCTGCAGCCCGGCGAACTCCAGCAATTCGGCGACTGGCGTACCGAGCAGCGCCTCGACGTTCATCGGCTGCGCCAGGGCCTCACCGGTGAGGGTGGTGATCCGCGCGATCAGCGGTTTGCCGAGCAGCACCGCATCATGGATGGCCACGGCGCTGCCGACGTTCTGGCAGAGAATGCCGATATCCGCCGGCAGGCCGCCGGAGGGCACTTCGACGCCGGTGAGAATCTGAATCAGCTGCTTCTCGCCGCCGGACGGGTACTTGGTCGGGAACATCCGTACGCTGAACGGCCGCGTGCCAATCGCCGCTTTGACCGCCGCGATGGCTTCGGGCTTGTTGTCCTCGATGCCGATCAGCACCTGCTCGGGCTGGATCAGGTGCGCGAGTATCTCGATGCCGCTGACCAGCTCGGCGGCTTTCTCGCGCATCAGCAGATCGTCGGCGGTGATATAGGGCTCGCACTCGGTGCCGTTGATGATCAGTGTGTGAATCTTCTGCGTCGGCCGCGCGGTGAGTTTCACCGCGGTGGGGAAGCCCGCGCCGCCGAGGCCACTGATACCGGCCTGGCGAATGATTTCCAACACGGCGCTGGTGTCGAGTTCGCAGTAGTCCGGGTGCGGTGTCAGCTCGGTCCATTGTTCCAGGCCGTCGCTGTCGATGACGATGGCCGGGGCGAGCATCCCTGATACGTGCGGGTAAGGCTGCGGGCCGATAAAACTGACGGTGCCCGAGGTCGGCGCGTGTACCGGCACGCTGACGAAACCGTTGGCGGCGGCGATCAGTTGGCCTTTGCGCACGTATTCGCCGAGCGCGACCAGCGGCTCCGCCGCCGCACCTATATGCTGGTTGAGCGGCAGTACCAGGCGCATGGGTAGCGGTGCGCGCTGGATCGGCGTGCAGTTCGACAGGGTTTTACGTTCCGCCGGGTGAATGCCGCCGGGAATGTCCCACACCTTGGCATCGTGGTTATGCATCGCCGTCATGCCGCCTGTCCCCGGTCGCTGGCGATCAATTGTCCAGGTGCCAAGGGTTTGCTCCACTTCCAGGTCTGTACGTTGCTGCCCACTTCGATCATGTCGATGCAGTCCACCGGGCAAGGCTCGACGCACAGGTCGCAGCCGGTGCATTCGGAAACGATCACAGTGTGCATCTGTTTGGCCGCGCCGAGGATGGCGTCCACCGGGCAGGCCTGGATGCATTTGGTGCAACCGATGCACTCGGCTTCGCGGATATAGGCGACCATCTGCGGCTTTTCACCTTCCACCGCGTCCAGGGGCTCGGCTTCGACATCCAGCAAGTCGGCGAGGGCTTGAATCGTCGCTTCGCCGCCCGGCGGGCATTTGTTGATCTTGTCGCCGGCGGCAATCGCCTCGGCGTAGGGCTTGCAGCCGGGATAGCCGCATTGGCCGCATTGGGTCTGCGGCAACAGGGCATTGACCTGCTCGGCAATAGGATCGCCCTCGACCTTGAAACGCACCGCGGCGAAACCGAGGATTGCCCCGCCCACCAGGCACAGCGCGAGCAACGCCAGTACGGCGATCAGCACTACGCTCATAGCTTGATCAACCCGGTAAAGCCCATAAAGGCCAGGGACATCAAGCCCGCGGTAACCATGCCGATGGCGGCGCCCTGGAACGATTTCGGCACATCGGCGATGGCGATGCGTTCGCGCATGGCGGCGAACAGCACCAGCACCAGGGAAAAGCCCAACCCGGCGGCGAAACCGTTGGCGGTGGCGGTGATAAAGGTGAACTCGGCCTTGTTGGCGTTGAGCAGGGCCACGCCGAGGACGATGCAGTTGGTGGTGATCAGCGGCAGGAAGATACCCAGTACGCGATACAGCAGCGGGCTGGTCTTGTTCACCACCATCTCGGTGAACTGCACCACCACGGCGATCACCAGGATAAAGCTGATGGTGCGCAGGAACTCGATATCCAGCGGCTTGAGCACGTACTGCTGGATCAGGTAGCTGCACATCGCCGCCAGGGTCAGCACGAAGGTGGTGGCGAGCGACAGGCCGATAGCCGTCTCGATCTTCTTCGACACACCCATAAACGGGCACAGGCCGAGGAACTGCACCAGCACGAAATTATTGACCAGGATGGCGCTGACCATGATCAAGGCGAGTTCGGTCATCGGGTTACCGTTGTGCTATGAAGAAGGTCGAAAAAGGGGGCGCTTATTATCGGTAAGCCGACCCGGCCATACAAGCCGGATCAGTGCCGCTGAGTGGCTGACATAAGGTTAGAAGCCTGTCCGGGAAGCGCAATGCTCGCGGTGTTGCGGCTTCCTGGCGGGGTGCGTCTATTTGACCCGCTGCCCCGGCTTGGCGCCGCTATCCGGGCTGAGCAGGTAGATTTCCTCACCACCGGGGCCGGCGGCCAGGACCATGCCTTCGGAGACGCCGAACTTCATCTTGCGCGCCGCCAGGTTGGCGACGTAGAGGGTCAGGCGGCCTTCCAGCTTGCTCGGGTCCGGGTAGGCGCTCTTGATACCGCTGAACACGTTGCGCTTGGCATCGCCGATATCCAGGGTCAGGCGCAGCAGCTTGTCGGCGCCCTCGACGAATTCGCATTTCTCGATCAGGGCGATGCGCAGGTCGACGGCGGCAAAGGCGTCGAAAGCGATTTCGGCGGCCAGTGGGTCTTTGGTCAGCTCGCCATTGCCTGCGGCGGCCGGTGCGGTTTCGCTGGCCGCGAGGTCTTCTTTGGAGGCTTCGATCATGGCGTCGATTTTCGCAGGCTCGATTCGGGTCAGCAGGGCGCTGAACGGATTCAGTTGGTGGTCGGCCAGCAGCGTCTGGTGATCGTCCCAGGTCAGCGGCGCGACATTGAGGAAGGCTTCAGCGTCGCTGGCGAGCTTCGGCAGTACCGGCTTGAGGAAGATCACCAGTTGGCGGAACAGGTTGATGCCCAGGGCGCAGATGGCTTGCACTTCGTCCTGCTTGCCTTCCTGTTTGGCCAGCGACCAGGGCGCCTTGTCGGCGATCCAGGCATTGGCGCGGTCAGCAAGGCCCATGATCTCGCGCATGGCGCGGGCGAAATCGCGGGTTTCATAGGCTTCTGCAATTGAAGGTGCTGCGGCCTGGAAGGCCTCGGTCAGTTCTGGCGCGGCGTTGCCGCTTACCAGCAGGCCGGCGTTGCCTTTGTGGATAAAACCGGCGCAACGGCTGGCGATATTCACCACCTTGCCGACCAGATCCGAGTTGACCTTCTGCACGAAGTCTTCGAGGTTGAGGTCGAGGTCGTCGACGCCACGGCCCAGTTTGGCCGCGTAGTAATAGCGCAGGTATTCCGGGTTCAGGTGGTCCAGGTAGGTGCGCGCCTTGATAAAGGTGCCGCGCGATTTGGACATTTTTTGTCCGTTCACCGTCAGGTAGCCGTGCACGGCGACCGCAGTGGGCTTGCGCAGGCCCGCGCCTTCGAGCATCGCCGGCCAGAACAGGGCATGGAAGTTGACGATGTCCTTGCCGATGAAGTGATACAGCTCGGCGGTCGAGTCCTTGCCCCAGAAGGCATCGAAATCCAGCTCGGGGGTGCGGTTGCAGAGATTCTTGAAGCTGGCCATATAGCCGATAGGTGCGTCCAGCCAAACATAGAAGTACTTGCCAGGCTCATCGGGAATCTCGAAGCCGAAATAGGGCGCGTCGCGGCTGATATCCCATTCCTGCAGGCCGGAATCCAGCCATTCGGCGATCTTGTTGGCGACCGCATCCTGCAAGGCACCGCCGCGGGTCCAGCTTTTCAGCATGGCCTCGAAGTCCGGCAGCTTGAAGAAGAAATGCTTGGAGTCGCGCAGCTCCGGCACGGCGCCGGAAATCGCCGAGCGCGGGTTCTTCAGCTCGGTCGGCTCGTAAGTGGCACCGCATTTCTCGCAGTTATCGCCGTATTGATCCTCGGCTGCGCATTTCGGGCAGGTGCCCTTGATGAAGCGGTCGGCGAGGAACATGCCCTTTTCCGGGTCGAAGTACTGGGTCACCGAACGGGTGGCGATATGCCCGGCGTCGCGCAGTTTCAGATAGATCGCCGCGGACAGCTCGCGGTTCTCTTCGGAATGGGTGGAGTGGTAATTGTCGAAGTCGACCAGAAAATCGGCGAAGTCGGCGGTGTGCTCGGCCTTGACGTTGTCGATCAGTTGTTCCGGGGTGATGCCTTCTTTCTCGGCGCGCAACATGATCGCCGAACCATGGGCGTCGTCGGCGCAGACGTAGATGGCCTGGTTGCCGCGCAGTTTCTGGAAGCGCACCCACATGTCGGTCTGGATGTACTCGAGCATATGGCCAAGGTGAATCGAACCGTTGGCATAGGGCAGGGCGCTGGTAACGAGAATCTTGCGGGCTTCGGTCATGGTGATCGGCTGCACTGGTAACACTGGGAAGCCGGTAACTATAAAGGAAGCGGCAAGCTACAAGCCAGAAGCGACAAGAAAAAGCCTCGTAGCCCCTTGGGGCGTCTTGCTTGCAGCCCGCGGCTTACAGCTGCTGCTATGATGCCCGCCTGTTCTGCTCGGTCTTTTCCTGGGAGTTTTTTATGTCCGTTACCCGCGCAGCAATCGAAGCTGCACTGTCCCAATACATCGATCCCCACTTGAACCTGGACCCGGTCAGCGCCGGCTGTCTGCGCGAGGTCGATATCCAGGGCGGCAAGGTCAGCGTGCGTCTGCAATTGGGCTATGCGGCCGGTCTGTTCAAAAGCGGTTGGGCGCAGATGCTGCAAATGGCTTTGGAAAACCTCGAGGGCGTGGAACGCGCCCAGGTGCAGGTCGATTGCGTGATCGAGGCGCACAAGGCGCAGGATCAAGTGCCGGCATTGGCCAATGTGAAGAACGTGATCGCCGTGGCCTCGGGCAAGGGCGGCGTGGGTAAATCCACCACCGCCGCCAACCTGGCCCTGGCCCTGGCTCGCGAGGGCGCCAAAGTCGGCATCCTCGACGCGGACATCTACGGGCCGAGCCAAGGCATCATGTTCGGCATTGCCGAGGGTACGCGGCCCGAGGTGAAGGATCAGAAGTGGTTCGTGCCGCTCGAGGCTCATGGCGTCGAGGTCATGTCCATGGCTTTCCTCACCGACGACAACACGCCGATGGTCTGGCGCGGGCCGATGGTATCGGGGGCGTTGATCCAGTTGATTACCCAGACCGCCTGGAACGATCTGGATTATCTGGTGGTGGACATGCCGCCGGGTACCGGCGATATCCAGCTGACCTTGGCGCAGAAGGTGCCGGTGGCGGGTGCGGTGATCGTCACCACGCCGCAGGACTTGGCGCTGCTCGATGCCAAGAAAGGCGTGGAGATGTTCCGCAAGGTCAATATTCCGGTACTTGGTGTGGTGGAAAACATGGCCGTGCATATCTGCTCGAACTGCGGCCATGCCGAGCATCTATTCGGCGAGGGCGGCGGCGAGAAGCTGGCCGCGCAGTTCGGCGTCGACCTGTTGGCCTCGTTGCCACTGTCGATGGCGATTCGTATGCAGTCCGACGGCGGTAAACCGACTACGGTGGCCGATCCGGAAAGCCAGATTGCGATGATTTATCAGGAAGTCGCACGTAGCGTTGGTGCGCGTATCGCCCAGAGCGGCATGCAGCAGGCTATGCCGAGCATTGTGATCTCGGAGGACTGAGATATGGCCGCCGCGCAGCTCTTGTGCGCGGCGGTCACGCGCTGCGATTTCGCCGAACGGCGCTCACAAAGACCCGGGAGAAATTATTGACGCTGCTTAGCGCGGTCTGGAGGGTGGCCGCCAGAAATGGCGGGCCACAAAAAAGCCCCGCACGAGGCGGGGCTTTTTCTCAAGCGAGTTAGATCAGGTTATACAACCTGAACTTCCTCAGCCTGCATGCCTTTCTGACCACGGGTGGCCACGAAAGTCACTTGCTGGCCTTCTTTCAGGCTCTTGAAGCCATCGCTCTGGATAGCTTTGAAGTGTACGAAGAGGTCGTCACCGGATTGCGGGGTGATGAAGCCGTAGCCTTTTTCATCGTTGAACCACTTGACGGTGCCACTCTGACGATTCGACATGTTATGTCTCCTAACAAAAAATATTAACAGCCCTGGAATAGCCCAGGCCGGGACTGAGTGCAACGAGTACTAGGAGTCGGACGATGTTTGGATCGAAATCTCGGCATCAAGTAGCGATTCGCGGTGACACATGCAGCACAGTGGGAGCACCATACCTGCTTTTAACGCTAAGCGCGAATGCTCTCTGCACCTTTATGTTATTTAACGACTGTTGGCGTGTAGGCGTGTGCCGATTAACAGCCTTTGAACCGCATGGCTTGCATCGGTAAGATGCGCTCACTTTTTCTCCAATCAGCCCATTCAGGAAGCCCGCCATGAGCATCAAATCGGATAAGTGGATTCGCCGCATGGCCCAAGAGCACGGCATGATCGAGCCTTTCGTCGAGCGCCAGGTGCGCGTCGAAGGCGCGCAGCAGCTGATTTCTTATGGGGTTTCCAGTTACGGCTACGATGTGCGCTGCGCCGACGAATTCAAGGTTTTCACCAATATCAACTCGGCCACCGTCGACCCGAAGAATTTCGACGAAAAAAGCTTCGTCGACGTGAAAAGCGATGTCTGCATCATCCCGCCGAACTCCTTCGCCCTGGCGCGCACCGTCGAATATTTCCGCATTCCGCGTAACGTGTTGACCATTTGCCTGGGTAAAAGCACCTACGCGCGTTGCGGCATCATCGTCAACGTCACCCCGCTCGAGCCGGAATGGGAAGGTCACGTGACGCTGGAGTTTTCCAACACCACTACGCTGCCGGCGAAGATCTATGCCAATGAAGGCGTGGCGCAAATGCTCTTTCTCGAATCCGACGAAGAGTGCGAAGTGTCCTACAAGGACCGTGGCGGCAAATATCAGGGGCAACAGGGTGTGACCTTGCCCAAGGCCTGATACCAAAGGTTGGACCAGGAAGCCGGGGATACCCGGCTTTTTTGTCGGTGCCGTTTGCGGGCTTGGATCAGCCCGCCGGGTTTTCGCCGCTTGCGGGCGGGATTGCTGGAAAGACGCTTAAATATTCCGGGAATTCTCGTCCGGTTGTGACGCTCTATCGCTCACAGCCATTCAGCTGGAGGAAGCCCGTCATGTTCACTCAGTCCACGCCATGCCCGATCCCGGCTCCCGTGTCGGCAAATATCTGGTTGGCCGGCGGCATTCCCGGGCAGCCCGAGCCCGATACGCCGGGAGAACCGGTTTTGCCCGATCAGCCCACCGAGCCGGGCGAGCCAACTGTCCCCGACCAGGCGCCGCCGATCCCCACCGCCAGGGCCGCCGGATATTAAGGGACTAGCGGCAGTTCGCGTTTATGGCGGGTGTTGTCGTAGGTGCGCACGATGATTTGGTAAGCCTCTTCTCGGACCGCTTGGCCATGTAGAAAGGCGTCGATCTCGGCGTAGCTGACACCATGGGCTTCCTCATCGGGCTTGCCGGGGCGCAACTCCTCCAGATCGGCCGTGGGCACCTTGAACACCAGCTCTTGCGGAGCGCCGAGGTGCTTGGCGATAGCGCGAACCTGGCCTTTGACCAGCCCGCTCAGCGGCGCGAGGTCGCAGGCGCCGTCGCCGAACTTGGTGAAGAAGCCCATGACCGCTTCGGCCGCGTGGTCGGTGCCGATTACCAGGCCATTGTTGGCGTTGGCGATGGCGAACTGGGCAACCATGCGGATGCGTGCCTTGATATTGCCGACGACGAAGTCGCGGCGGGCTTCGCTGAGCGCATGCAAGTGGCTGACCTCCTCGCCGAGACCGCGGACGCTATCGGCGATATTCACGGTGTCCTGTTCATCGGCCCGGATGAATTGCAGCGACGCCTGGGCGTCGTGCTCGTCATGCTGGGTGCCGTGGGGCAGGCGTACCGCAATAAAACGGTAGCCGGCATCGCCGGTTTCCTGGCGCAGTTCTTCGACGCTCAATTGTGCCAGGCGCCCGGCGGTCAGCGAGTCGACGCCGCCACTGATGCCCAGTACCAGTACTTTCAGGCCTGCGTTGCGTAAGCAGTCCTTGATGAAGGTTTTGCGTCGTTCGATTTCCGCTGTCAGAGCGGCTTCGTCGGCAAAGGGCGGCACCACATCCAGGGCGGCGGCGATTTCGGCTTGGCGGTTGCTCATCTCAAAGTCCTCACTGGGCGTCGCGGACGCGGAAAACGTGTTTAAGGTAATTGACGAAATTTTCATCACGGCATTGGGTTTTGCCGGGCGTGTCGGAGATTTTCGCCACGGGCTGGCCGTTGCAGGCGGTCATTTTGATCACGATATTCATCGGCTCGACGCCGGGGATATCGCAGGTCAGGTTGGTGCCGATGCCAAAGCTTACTTGGATCCGCCCGTAAAGTGCACGGTAGAGCTGTAGCGACTTCCGCAGATCGAGCCCGTCGGAAAACACCAGGGTTTTACTGCGTGGATCGATGCCCAGGCTCTCATAGTGGTGGATGGCTTTTTCCGCCCAGATCAGCGGGTCGCCCGAGTCGTGGCGCAGGCCGTCGAACAGCTTGGCGAAGTACAGATCGAAATCCCGGAGAAAGGCGTCGGTGGTGATGCAATCGGTCAGGGCGATGCCGAGCAGGCCGCGGTATTCGCGGACCCAGCAGTCGAGGGCGGCGATCTGGCTGTCGATCAGCCGCGGGCCGAGCTGCTGATGAGCCATCAACCATTCGTGCGCCATGGTGCCTATGGGCTTCAGCTCGAACTCGCGGGCCAGGTGCACGTTGCTGGTGCCGACGAAGCGCCCGGGAAAGTCACGCTTGAGGATGTGCACCATCTGTTCCTGCACGCGGTAGGAGAAGCGCCGGCGGGTGCCGAAGTCAGCGACCTGGAAGCCTGCCAGCTCGCTGCTCGAGGCTTCGCCCTTGAGCCAGTCGAGCTTGCGGTAGAGTTGTTCGCTGGCCTGTTCCAGCACCGTTTCGCGGTAGCGATAGCGGTTGCGCACTTCGCTAATGATCGCCAGCAGCGGAATTTCGTAAAGAATCACATGCAGCCAGGGGCCGCGCAGGCGGATGCACAGCTGGCCGTCTTCGATGCCTGTTTGCACGTAGCGCAGATTGAAGCGGAACAGGCTGAGGAAGCGAATGAAGTCCGGCTTGAGAAAGGGGATGCGCTCGAGGAAGGCCAGTTGGTCGGCGGTGATGGAAATCTCCGCCAGGCGCTCGATCTGGTAGCGGATTTCCGCCAGATAGGGCGTCAGATCTTCCGCGTTGCGGCAGCGGAACTCCCACTCCACTTCGACGTTGGGGTAGTTGTGCAGCACCGCCTGCATCATCGTCAGCTTGTAAAAGTCGGTATCCAGCAGGTTCTGCACGATACGCTCGGCAAATACGCTTTCGCCCATGATCAATTCCTTTCATCCATGTTGAGGGCCGCGTCCAGCTCGTCCAGGCTGGCGTACAGCTCGATATCCATTGCGCGCATCTGGGCGATCGCCGCCTCGGCGGTTTCCTCGGCAATCGCCCGGCAGGCCGGCAGGTATACGCCAACCGCGAAGCCGGCGTTGCTTAGTTGCAGCGCGGTGGTTTTCACGCAGTAGTCCAAGGCCAGGCCGCCGAGCAGCACGCGTCGCACGCCATTGTGCCGGAGAAACTCGATAACGCCTGTGCTGCGTTTCTCGGCCAGGTCGTGGTAGCAGGCGCCATAGGGGTGCAGATCGGGTTCCACGCCTTTCCAGACGAAATAATCGTATTCCAGCGGCTGCGGCAGTTCGTCCAGCAGTTCGAAGCCCGGGGTGCCGGGTACGCAGTGGCTGACCCAGCTCAGGTCGGCATTGGCCAGCCCCAGAGGTTGCAGCATTTGCGCGTGGCTTTCGGCGACCCAGGCGGCTTGCGGGCTATGCGCGTCCTTGCTGCCGATACGCAGTTGCGCGCGGCTGGCCAGTTGGTTGAGGGCCGGGGCGATCAGGTCGCCGCCGGGCACCGGCAGTTCGTCAGGGCAGAGTGGGGTGAAACCCTTTTGCGCGTCGATGTCGAAACTGGCGATTGTCATACTGCATCTCCAGATGCGGTGGTGTTTGGCGATATATTCCATCTGATGTAATATGTCGTCAAGCGCTATTTGCTTGAGCGCTGCGAGTTTTGCTCGGTCGCTTGGGAAACAATGTCTTAATCTGCATCGCGGCGATTCGTCGGTGGGGGATGGATGGTTTATCGGGAGGTACGATGAGTACGGCGGAAGTGCTGGCCAGCGTCGATATTGTCGCGCTGCGGTTGAATGAGCAGGCCGAGTTGGAGCTGTTGCTGATTCGTCGCGCCCAGGCGCCGTTCGAGCAGCAATGGGCATTGCCCGGCGTGCTGGTCAATGGCCGCTGCCAGGATCTCAGTTTGGAGGCAGCGGCCTGCCGCGCGTTGGCCTCCAAGGCGCGGGTAGAGCCGCGCTATCTGGAGCAGGTGGCGACCGTCGGCAATGGCACGCGCGATCCGCGCGGTTGGTCGATCAGTACCTTCTATCTGGCGCTGCTGCAGCCGGATACCGTTCTGCAGGGCGAGGATTTGTGCTTTGTCGCGTTGCGCGCCGTGCTCGACGGCAGCCTGGGGTTGCCTTTCGACCATGGGCAGTTGGTCGCCCAGGCGTTCGAGCGGCTGGGTGGCAAGTCGGTATACACCTCGTTACCGCTCTATCTGCTGGCGCCGCGCTTTACCGTGACCGAAGCCTTGGGCGCCTTTCAGGCGTGCCTCGGCCAAGCGGTCCAGCACACGACCTTGCGCGGACGACTGGAGCGCATGAAGCAGCAGGGCTGGATTGCCGAGACGGGGGAGAAGAACTACCCCAGGATGGGGCGCCCGCAGAACTTGCTGGAACATCAGGCCCGATCGGACGCTGCGTTTATTTTCGACCGCAGTGTGCTCAGCTAAGGGCGGTTTGACTGTGCGTTTTGCAGGCAAAAGAAAGGCTCTGTCCCAATCATGTGTTTGTAGGGTGGGTTAGTGGCGCGGAACCGGTTTGGTGAAGTAACTGCGGGATTTGTGCGCCACGTAACCCACCAAGCGGTCTTCGGACTGGTCCCGCTGCTGGGTTACGGCGCCACTGATTAAGCACCGACAGATAGCCCGTCGTGAATGCCTGCGGTTGGCAGGAGGCCCGACCTCGGGGCGAGCTTTTCGCTGTAAATCAAACAATCGGTCGGCAGCCCTGCGGGCTGCATTCGCCGCGGGGCGCGCCTCCTACAGGGTGTAGCTGCATGAACACATGGCTGGGACATAGCCAAAAGAAAGGGCGCCTGAGAAGGCGCCCAAAAATGATGATCTATGGAGTAAGTCCGCTAACTAAGAGCGACGGCTCGCTCATTTAGTTCGTGTCGGCCGACGAACGGTCGTTATTTGCCCGGTGTCAGCAGCAGTCGCTTGCTGCCGTAGGCCTTGTCCAGGTTCTTCGATTGGAAGGGGAAGCTCATGTACTGGCCCTTGCGCCAGGCCTCGATGCCGTCGGCGTAATGCGCGCTGGCCGGGTTGCCGGATTGGCCCGAGCTGTTCACCCCGATCAGCGGCTCCTCGCGGCCGAAATCGACAACCATGCGCATGGCCGGAATCAACCAGGTATCGAAATCCTGCCCCCAGCGATAGGCCGACACGTTGAGGGTGCTGTGGTCGCCGCCCGCCGGGTAGGGGCCGCGATCAAGGTAATCCTTCAGCGAATTGATCCCGGCCCGTTGGCTGGCGCTCAGGTGCGGCGCCAGTCGGCTGCTCTCGCTACGCCATTCGTAGGTGTGCAGCTTGCCCCATTGCCAGGCGCTGCGGTCCTGGCCGAGTTTGGCTTCGGCAAAGGTCACGGCGGCCGCCAGGCTGCGCGCCAGAATCGCCGGTTTGTCTTCCTGCTGTGGGGTGCCGGTATCGTTCCAGAACGGGCTGTCGTCGCGGCCGAGCAGATGGTCGGCCTGGGCCGAATAGGAGGTGTTGGCCGTTGCGACCAACGCCTGCCAGGCCGGTTGGGTGTCCGGCCCCAGTTCATCGAGGAAGATCTGCCGGGCGCTTTGCTGCAGGAAGGCGCCATATAGGGCGGCATCCGCCGAGTCGGCGGTGAGCTTGCCGTCGAACGCCATCAAGCGGCGTTGGGCTTCCTCGGCCTTTGCGCGCTCCGCCGCGGGCAGCGCTGCGATCGCCTGCTTGAGCGCTTCGGCCATGCCGGGCGCGGCGAACATCGCTTGCAGCTTGGCGACGAACAGCGAGGTCTGGTCGTACTGCATGGCGATCATGCTGGCGCTGTCGTGCTTGCCGCTGGCGGCCAGTTGCGCGATGCGTTCGGCGCGTTCCGGGTAATACCAGGAGTTGGATAACTGCATGCCATAGCCGCGTGGCACGGTGCGGTTATTGGCAGTACCCAGCCAGCCTTCGGCAGGGTCCTGGTCGTAGGGGTGGAGCATGGGCTCGGCAAAGCCATCCCAGTCGTAGCGACCGTCCCAGCCGGGGGAGGGCAAAAGACCCAGGCCTTCGCGGCGGTTGGGGAAGCGCCCGGTGACTTGCCAGCCGATATGCCGGGCATCGGCAAACACAATATTCAGCGGCATCGCGCGCACCTCGCGGGTGGCTTCGAAGGCCTGGTCGAGGTTTTGTGCACGGGACAGGTCGAAGAACGCATCGAGACTTTTATCGGTTTCGAACTGCGCGGTTTGCAAGGCCAGACCGTAACCGCTGCTCAGTTGCAGTGGTTGCAACAGGTGTTTGCGCTCGCCCAGTACCGCGTTCAGCAGTGGTCCATGGCGGGTTTCGTGCAGGGTTTCGCGGATTGGCCGCTGGCCTTTGATAAAGAAGGTTTCCTGGCGTTCGCGGGTCGCCAGCCATTTACCCTCGGCCTGGTAATACAGACGACCGCCTTCGCGCTTGAGCTTCTCCAGAAACAGGTCCTGGTTGTCGCCCATGACCATGGTCATGCCCCAGGCCACCTTGCCATTGAAGCCGGCGACTATTGCTGGCACGCCGGCAATCGAAATACCGGCGGCCTGGAATTTCGGCGAGCGGATCTGTACGAAATTCCACGCCGAGGGCATCGATAACGGCAGGTGGGTGTCGTTGGCCAGCAGGCTTCGCCCGCTGCGGCTGTTCTGTGGTGCGATGGCCCAGTTGTTCGAGGCGGCAACCCCGAGCATGTGCAGGTCGGCGAACTGGCGTGATGTCTGCTCCAAGGCCGCAAGCCCAGGGAACTGGCCGGCCAATTGGAGGCCCTTGAGTTTCTCGGCTTCTTCGAACGGCAGCGGCTCGTCCGGGTAAGTCGGCAAGAGCCAGGCGAGCTGCTCGCTGCCGACTTTCTGCGCCATGACCAGGGCGGCAATTTCTTCCTGTAGATTGACCGCCAGGCCGAAATTCAGCAGGCAGAACACAAGCACGGAATCTTCGGCTTTCCAGTAAGCCGGGCGGTAGCCGGCCTCGGCCAGATCCATCGGCAATTTATCGCGATAGCGGAACAGGTAGGCGTTCACCCCGCGGGCATAGACTTCGAAGAAGCGCTGCAGGCGCGGCGAGGCATTGCGGTATAGAACCTCGGCGCTCTTCTTCAGGTTGACCGCGCGCATGAAACGGTCGACTTCCAGCACGCCCGGGCCGGCCATTTCCGCCAGACGGCCCTCGGCCATCAAACGCAGGCCGACCATCTGGCTGAGGCGGTCGCTGGCGTGCACATAACCCAAGGCGAACAGCGCGTCATGGAAGCTGTTGGTTTCGATCAGCGGCATGCCGAGCACATTGCGCCGCACCGTCACGCTTTGCGCCAAGCCCTTGACCGGCACTATGCCTTGGTCGGGATGCACGCTGGCGCTGTAGCGGCTGTTGAGGAAGGACTGGCAACCAGTCAGGGTCACGGCAACCGTCAGGGCTGTCGCGAGACCGAATAGGCTAAGGGGGCGGACGGCACGCAGTGACATGCTGCAAGCTCCTTGCAGGAGACCAAGGGGTCAGGGATGAAAGGGTTATTCAACCACGCTGGTGCGCGGTGGTTAAGCATAGCGCCTGGTTCAGGCCGCTTTGGAGGCGCGCGCCAGGCCCTCGTCGAGCAGCCAGCGCGCAGCCGTGCGTGCGGCGGCCTTATGCTGCAGTTCCAACTCGTTGAAATGTTTTTCGTGCTTGCGCCTTTCGCTCTTATCCAATGCCTTCCAGTGGGCATGGGTCGGCACCTGAGCTGTGGCATCGAACAACAGATGGAATACCTGGCAGCGCGCGTCCTGGCTGAGCGCACTGTCGTAGTTGTCGAGCAGGACCTTGATCCGAATCGCCCCTTCGATCAGCGGCAACTGACCGTCGAGCAGGCTGCCCGCCAGTATTTGTAAATCGCCGCTCAAGCGCTCGCGACGTTCTTCGGCCTGCTGCTTTTGCGCACGTTGCTGCGCCCATACGCGCCGCCACAGGTGCAGGGCGTACAGCGCCAGGGCGGCGATCAATACCGCGCCGGCAAGCAGCAGAAACAGGCTCAGAGCGCTCATGGGCGGATCAGGCGCCGTGACATTTCTTGAATTTCTTCTCGCTGCCGCAAGGGCAGGGGTCGTTACGACCGACATCCTTCAGCGCGTTGCGCACCGGCTCCTGATGGCCGTGGTTGCAATGCGGGCCGTGCACGTGGCCATGATCGTGGTCGTGGTCGTGGTCGTGGTCGTGGTCGCAGTCCGGGCCATGGACATGGGCTTGCTGGTTCATAAGTACCTACTTGGGAATGAAATGGCCGGGGATTATCTCGCCATTGCGCGCAACCTGCACGCTGCGTCCGAACATGAAGCCGGTTTTCACCTGGCCGCTCAGTCGATAGCGAATGGGTTCTTCGGGTTTTTCCAATAGTTTGACGATGCGCCGCAGATGGCGCCAGAGGTTGGTGCGCACCGGCACGTCGAACTCGTGATGACCATGCGCCGGCACGGTGAACCAGGTGCTGGATTCGCCTTCCGCCAGTTTCACCTCGTTGAGGTACACGCTGTATTCGAGCCCGCGCACCGGCAGACTCACCGAGTTGGGGTTGTCGATACGAAAGCGCAGCACGAATTGCTGCTCGAGTAATTTGGCTTTGACGACGTCGACGTTGATCAGGCGAACATCCGGGTCTTTGAAACCACCCGACATCCAGGTGGAGCACCCGCCGAGGCCAGAAAGCAGGCCGAAAAACATCAGTAGGCTAAGTATTTTTATCGTTTGCGCCTGAAGAAACATTTCATACTCCGATATGACGCCCCAGTGTAACAAGCAACGCTTTGCCTGCAACGTGTTGTGAGGGTAAAAAAAACTGCGCCATACTGCAGGCTGAATAGGACAGGAGTGTGACCATGGCCCGTTATGAAATTGCCTTTGCCGGTCAGTTGATACCCGGCGCGCAGGCGGAGCAGGTCAAAGCCAATCTGGCCAAGTTGTTCCAGGCCGACGCGCAACGTATCGCTTTGCTGTTTTCAGGTCGGCGGATCGTGATCAAGAACAACCTGGATGCCGCGGGCGCCGAGAAATATCGCGCCACCATGGAGCGTGCCGGCGCCTTGGCGCTGGTGACGGCCATGCCCGAGGAAATCGAAGAGATCGAGCTGGCGCCTCCGCCCGTTGAAGCACCTGCTCCCGCAGTCGTTGCGCCGGTGGCTGCTGTGGCCACGTCGATGGAAACGCCGGTTCGGCGCCTGCAGGTCGCACCGCGAGATGAATATATGGCGGCTTTTATCGCGGTGGATGCGCCGGACTTCGGCATTGCCCCGCTGGGCGAGGATTTGCAGGATGAGAAAGCCGCGCCGCAAGCGCCGGCAGTCGATCTGTCGCAGTTCAGCCTGGCGCCCACGGGCAGCGACATGGGCCAGGCGAAGGCCGCTCCCGCTGCGCCGCCACCCGATGTGTCGCATCTGAAATTGCAGGAATGACAGTGCCGAGGCCCGCTATTGCGGGCCTCGGCGCACTCGGGGGCGATGAGCCGCTGGGGTCATTGGCGGGCGGCGGTTTGCTCGGTTGTCGTGCATTTGGCCTGGGCCTGGGCCGGCGTCAACCCGCGAATCGAGGTATAGAAGAGTTCGCAGGTTTGCAGTTGGTCGCTTATCTGCCACTTCTGCGTGCAACTGTTCAGCGTGGCCGCGGCATCGGCGCCCGGGTTGCGGCCCATATCGGCTTGCCAGCAGGCCGCCGTAATGTCCTGCCCCATGACCTTGAGCCCGACCTCGTCGGCTTTTTGTTGATCGCCGCCATAGTTTTCCGGGTCGGCGGCATACCAGATGTAGCTGGGGTGGTTGCTGCCCAGCACCGCCACGCTGCGCTCGGCTTCCGGAGTGATCTGACCAAGGCCGAGCACGCCGAGAGTCACGCCGTACTGTTGGTGCACCCAATCGCGTACCGGGCCGCCGAAGGCCACCATCGGCAGCGAAGGGGCCTCGCCGTCGGCGTTGCTGGTCAGCTGCGCGACCATGTTGGTCTGGTAAGCCTGAAAGTAGCTATAAGTGTCTGCCAGCGTGCTGCCTGCGCTGGCTGGTGCGGCGATGGGGGCGATGTCGATGATGGTCTGGTAGGCCGGGGTTTGTTCCAGTGGCACGCCATTTTGTTCGAGCAGTTCGGCCCAGCGGTCGGTGGTCTTGGATTCCAGATAATCCTGCGCCTGGGTCAGCGAATAATCCGGCGGGAAGTGCAGCAGTTCGACGCTGCGGCGGTTTTCCAGAGCCATGCCCAGTGGCAGGAAGAAGTACCAGTCATACTTCCATTTACCATCCGTATTCAATTTGCTGGCGCCCTGGTAGGCCAGGTCGCCAGCGGCGAGCAGCTGCTCGAGCGGTTTGCCGTAGTCGTCCGGCACGCCACTGATGCTCGCATAGAGCTTGTCGTGATCGGTGCGGACCTTGACCTTGGCGGTGGTGTAACCGTCGCGCTGCACGCTCTGGGTCAGGTAGTGCTCGACCGTCTGCGCGAGGCTCCAGTCGCGGTAGCAAATGACGTTGCAGTTATTGGGGTAGGCGAATAGCTGGCTGACCCGGGTGGGGCTGCCCAGGGCAACTTCGACGTCCGCCTGGGCGTTGGCGGCTAAAACGAATGCGCCTATGGCGCTGACAAGCCACTTCTGATGTCGCATATGCATCTCCCTGCGTTTATCTCAAGCCGATCTGCTTGATCGCATGCAAGCCTAGTTGGCTCTGCGATTGAGTCCAGTCGGGAAATTACTGGAGATAGGCCGCGCAGCATTTCTTGAACTTCTGCCCGCTCGCGCAAGGGCAGGGGTCGTTGCGGCCCGCGTGCAGGGCGACCGCGGGGTCGATGAAGTACCAGCGGTGGTCGCGCTGAACGAACGCGGAGCGCTCGCGATGACGCTGTTCGCCACCGCCATCCTGCCAATGGGCGGTGAAGGTGACGAATGCATGGGGTGGTTGGCCGCCCAGCTCCTCACTGCTCTCGACCGTCAGGCCGAGCCACGTGCTCTGGCTGCTCCAGGCACTTATGGCGTCGCGGTCGAGCGCCGCTTGCTGGGCGGGCAGGGTGGTGGCCACCAGGTAGTCGATCAAGCCCAGCACATAGGCGCAGTAGCGCGAGCGCATCAGTGCCTCGGCGCTCGCTGCGGCTGTTCCGCTGTGACAGGGCTGGCAGCATTGGGCGTATGGCTGGTCGCTGCCGCAGGGGCAGTTCTGGGTACCGATCATGCCATCACCACCAATACTTGCCGAACATCTCGGGATTGGCCCAGAACTTGGCATTTAGCCAGTCAGGAACCTGTTTGTAATCGAGCAGGTCGTAAGTGAACAAACTCAGGGTCTGTTCGCCACGCTGAAAGCGCTCGCTGGCTTGTAAGGCCAAGGAATAAAAATCGACGTCTTGCCAGGCGCTGGCTTGCAGATCGACCAACACGGCCAAACGACTGGCGTTCAGGTTGCGAATGCCGCCGAGCAGCTCGAGCCCTGCGCGTTTGGGCAGGTGTTCGAGGCAATCGGCCACCAAGGCCAGATCAAAACGCTGCGCTGCAAGTTCCGCCGGTAGCGCACCTGCCGGCGCATGGGCGATCAGGCAGTCGGGGTGCGCGGCCTGATAAGCCGCGACGGCAGGCAATTCGCTGGCACCGACCAGTAGCAGGCGAGCAGGAAGATAGCGCGCCAACAGCGCGGCGATAGCCTGTTGCGGGGTACGTGATGAAATATTGTCAGTCATTGAGGATCCTCGACCATGGAGGGGAAGATTAACGCGCGCTTTATGTGGGGCATAGAGCGAATCTTTCTGGCCGAGGAGTCAAATAGCTATGGCGAATTTTACTGTCGACGTCTTTAATGCTTAAGTGTCGGTTTTACGCCGATCCCCATAGGAGAAATGCATATGAGTATTGTAAGGAAGGCCGTACCCCTTATCCTGGCAACCAGTTTTCTGACCGGTTGTGCCGGTTTACAGAAAACCGATTGGCCAACCTGTGCGGCGGTTGGTGGTGTTGGTGGCGCGGCTCTCGGCGCGATCGAAAGTTCCACCTGGGCCGCTGGTGGTGCAGCAGTAGGTGCCGGCATGGCCGCTGCTTATTGCTGGGTACATGGTGCTTCGGACGAGCAAGTGGTCATGGTCGAAGAGACTATGGTCGAAGAAACGGCCGCGCCGGAAGAGCCAGCTGAAGCGGTGCGTGTGGAATTGGACGTGAAGTTCGATTTCGACAAGGCCCAGGTTAAGGATGACAGCTACGGCGACATCAAAAACCTTGCCGACTTCATGAACCAATACCCGCAAACCACCACAGTGGTCGAAGGTCATACCGACTCCGTCGGCAGCGATGCCTATAACCAGGGCCTCTCTGAGCGTCGTGCCAATGCGGTGCGTGACGTGCTGGTCAACCAGTACGGCGTATCGGGCGATCGGGTCAACGCCGTAGGTTATGGCGAAGCGCGTCCGGTGGCCGATAACAGCACCGACAGCGGCCGTGCGATCAACCGTCGCGTGGAAGCGGAAGTCGAAGCACGCCCCTAAGGCATGCGTAGCCCAGGCGATGGTTCGCTAAGCTGGCAACCTGCCAGTTTTCGATTTGTTAAGCCTGGTCGGTAGGTCTTTACTTCTGTGTTACCGGCACCTACGCCGGTGACACAGGAGAACTACCATGAGGGCTCGAATCTCGAGGTCTGCAATTACTTTTCTCTTGGCCAGTAGTGTTCTTTCGGGTTGCGTCACGACTTCCAGTACGGGAGACGCGCCGTTAAACCAAGGGAATTGGCCCCTGTGCAGTGCGATTGGCGGTCTGGCCGGTGGTGGTCTGGGCGCTCTCGAAAGTTCAAGTTGGGCAGCGGGTGGCGCAGTGGCCGGTGTGGTTATTGGCACCCTGATTTGCTACGCCCAAGACGGTGACGAAGACGGGGATGGGGTTTTCGATCGACGCGATCGTTGTCCCGGAACGCCTGCCGGTACTCCCGTGCATCACAATGGTTGCCCGCTGAAAAGCTATCCGGCTGCCACTCCTCCTGAAGAACCTGAAGCAATGCCGATGGCTGAGAGCGAGGTTATCGTGCTCAGCGATTTGGGCGATGTGCTGTTCGCCTTCGATTCAGCGGAGTTGACGGCGGCGGCCCATGATGTCTTGACTCAAATCGGCACTCGTTTGACGGGCGCCAATCTGGTCAGCGTCAAGGTGGTCGGGCATACCGACAGCGTGGGTTCGGATGCCTATAACCAAGGGCTTTCCGAGCGGCGCGCAAGGAGCGTGGCGGACTTCCTGATCAGCCAAAGTATCCCAGCCGAGAAGCTCACTACCGAAGGCCTTGGCGAAAGCCAGCCGGTGGCGGATAACGCCAGCGATGCTGGACGTGCGCAAAATCGACGGGTCGAGTTGCATGTCGTTCGCTGAGCACGATGCGTTAAAACACACGGGGACCTTTGACGGTCCCCGTTTTTTTCTGCGCCAGACTGGCATTGGCCGACCCTAAGCCGTTATGTTGCGGCACAACAATAGGGCGCATGGCGCTACGGGCATACGACAATAAAAGGGCGGGGCGCAGATGAAGGCGGTATTGATGATGGGGAAAGGGGCGGCCGTTTTGTTCTGGCTGAGTCTATTGGGTGCGCTGTCCGGCGCATTGGCTAAACCCTTCGATCAGCTGCTGAGCCTGCTGGCCCTGGTGCTGATCCTGATTCACAGCGTTGAGCTGTGGCTGTTCGGCGGTGCCTTCAGTGGGCGCGCCAACCCTTGGCTGGATCGTCTACAGGTATTGCTGTTCGGGGTGTTTCATCTGGCGCTGATCAAACCTGAGTTGCAGATGAAGGCGCAGCAGCAAAGCGTTGAACAGAGCAATGCCGGATCTGTCGATACGGGAGCCGCCCATGCGTAGCCTGTCGTTGCTTCTGTTGTGCGTCAGTTCCTGGGCATTGGCCGAATCCCAGGTTCGAGTGGACGCCCATGGCTTGATGCGTTTGCCGGGCAATCTCGAGCAGCTGGTGCTCGAACGCTTGGATATCGCCGATCATGCCACCTTATTGGTGCCGGCCGAGGTCCGTGAGATCCGCGTGACTGAGTTGGTCCTCGGCCGTGACGCACATATCGCCATCGCGCCGAGCGAGCAGGCGTTTCGCCTGGACGTCGAACGCGCTGAGATCGCCGCGGGGGCGCAGCTCAGCGCCCGTGGCTCCGCCGGCACATTCGAGAAGCCGGCAATGCCGGGTCGCAACCTGCACATTCGCTTGCAGACAGTTACCGCGCAGGTGCTGCTGATCGATGCGCGGGGTGGCAATGGCACGCCCGGTTATGCCGGGCTCGATGGCGCCGACGGCAAACCTGGCGGTTGCACCTGGGGGCAGGCGAGCAAGGGGCATGATGGCCAGAATGGCGGCGATGGCCAGGCTGGCGCCGCCGGCGGTCGGGTACGTCTCGAAGTGCCGGTGGATTTTGCCGTCGAAATGCTGCAGGGCCGTGTCGACGGCGGCGCCGGCGGTGTTGGCGGCAAACCGGGCAAGGGTGGCGCGAGCAAGGGCTGCTGGCTGTACAGCGCCGATGGTGCCGCCGATGGCCGCCCCGGCCAGGCCGGTCGACCGGGCTCTCAGGGCGTCGCCGGTTCGCTCGATGTGGTGAGGTTTTAACGGCCCTGATCCCAGGGCCGTTGGCCGACGCTTAAAACCCCGGGCGGGCGGCTGCGATGCCGACCAGCACCAGCCCGACCAGCAAGTTGATACCGACCAGGCGGCGGATGCGGCCCAGCACCGCCGCGCCAACGGGCCAATCCTCGGCGGCGATGGCGCGGCGCAGTTCCGGCAGCTGCAGCGCCTGTATCCGCAAAAATAGCGCGAGCATGACCAGATACAGCCCGATCATCATGTGCACATAGCGTGGCGCGGCTTCGAAACCGGCAAAGCGCAGGTGCAGCATGCCCATCCCGGTAACCGGCAGTACGATCACCGCGGCCCAGACCCAACGAAAGAACCGCGGGAAGATCTGCTCCCATAGTTTCAGGCGTGCCGGCCCTTCCAGGGCGCTGACCGCGGCTGGGCGCACGACCATCCAGGCGAAGAACATCCCACCGACCCAGACGAGGGCGGCGAGCAGGTGCAGGCTGTAGCTGAACGCATAAAGGGTCATGCCATAACTCCGATTGACCAGGAAATGGGGCGGCGCAAGGGATTTTTGCGCCGTCCGGATAAGCGATTCTGCGCGAGATCGATTAGCGCGTTATGATAGCGGCCGTTTGCAAACACTGAAAATTTATCCAGTTACCTCGCGCCCGAATACCATGCTCAGTACCGAACTCAAATCCCAGATCCAGGGCGCCTACTCGCGTTTTCTCGAAGCCAAGTCGCTGAAGCCGCGTTATGGGCAGCGCTTGATGATCGCCGAGATCGCCAAGGTGCTGGGCGCGATCGAGGCCGACGACGAAGGCCGGCGCATGGGTGAGCCCGCGGTGGTGGCGGTCGAGGCGGGTACCGGTACCGGCAAGACCGTGGCCTACAGCCTGGCGGCGATTCCCACGGCGAAGGCGGCCGGCAAGCGCTTGGTGATCGCCACCGCGACCGTGGCCCTGCAAGAGCAGATCGTGCACAAGGACCTACCGGACCTGATGCGCAACAGCGGCCTGAATTTCAGCTTCGCCCTGGCCAAGGGCCGCGGCCGTTACCTGTGCCTGTCCAAGCTCGATGTGCTGCTGCAGGAAGGCCAGGCGCAAAGCGCCACCGCGCAATTGTTCGAGGAAGAAGGCTTCAGGATCGACGTCGACGAGCAAAGCCAGAAGCTGTTCCTCGCCATGATGGAAAAGCTCGCCGGCAACAAATGGGACGGCGACCGCGACAGTTGGCCCGAGGAGCTCGAAGATACGCGCTGGTCGCAGCTGACCACCGATCACAGCCAGTGCACCAACCGCCATTGCCCGAATTTTCAGCAGTGCGCGTTCTACAAAGCCCGCGAAGGTATGGGCAAGGTCGATGTGATAGTCACCAACCACGACATGGTCCTCGCCGACCTGGCGCTGGGCGGTGGCGCGGTGCTGCCCGATCCGCGCGACACCCTTTATGTGTTCGACGAAGGTCATCACCTGCCGGACAAGGCGATCGGTTACTTCGCCCACTTCACCCGCCTGCGCTCTACCGCCGATTGGCTGGAGCAGATCGCGAAGAATCTCACCAAGCTGCTCGCCCAGCATCCGCTCCCCGGCGATCTCGGCCGGTTGATCGAACAGGTGCCGGAGTTGGCGCGGGAAATCAAAACCCAGCAGCAGTTCATGTTCGCCGCCTGCGAGCAGTTGGCCGAGTTCAAGCCCGGCGAAGACATGCAGGGCCGCGAGCGCCCGCGCCATCGTTTTGTCGGTGGCTTGGTGCCGGAGCACCTGCGCGAGTTGGGCGCTGAGTTGAAGAAGGGCTTCTCGAAACTCACCGACCTGTTCACCGGCGTGACCGAACAACTCAAGGAGGCCATGGACGGCGAAGCCAGTATCGGCATCGCCAGCCACCAGGCGGAAGAGTGGTATCCATTGTTCGGCAGCCTGTTGGCGCGCGCCCAGGGCAACTGGGAACTGTGGTTGGCCTTCACCGCCGAAGACCCGGAGGACAGCCCGCCGATGGCGCGCTGGCTGACCCTGGCCGAGAGCGGTGCCTTGTTCGATATCGAAGTCAACGCCAGCCCGATTCTCGCCGCCGAAACCCTGCGGCGTAATCTCTGGAATGTCGCCTACGGCGCCTTGGTGACCTCGGCGACGCTTACCGCCCTCGGCACTTTCGACCGCTATCGGATGCGCGCCGGTCTGCCGAAGGCCGCGGTGACCGCCGTGGTGCCGAGCCCCTTCCACCATGCCGATGCCGGCGTGTTGCGGGTGCCCGATCTGCAGGCCGACCCGCGCGACGCCGCCTTGCATACCGCGGCCATCGTCCGTGAGCTGCCGGCGCTGGTGGCCGGCTCGCGCGGTACCCTGGTGCTGTTCTCCTCGCGCAAGCAGATGCAGGATGTATTCGAGGGCGTCGATCGCGACTGGCGCAAGCGGGTGTTCATCCAGGGCAATCTGTCCAAGCAGGAAACCCTGAACAAGCACAAGGCGCGGGTCGACAGCGGCGAGGAGAGCGTGCTCTTCGGTCTGGCCAGTTTCGCCGAAGGGGTCGACCTGCCCGGCGCCTATTGCGAACATGTGGTGATCGCCAAGATTCCCTTCGCCGTGCCGGACGACCCGGTCGAGGCGGCGTTGGCAGAATGGATCGAGGCGCGTGGCGGCAACCCGTTCATGGAGATCGCCGTACCCGACGCCTCGCTGCGTCTGGTTCAGGCCTGCGGTCGCTTGCTACGTACCGAAGCGGATCGCGGCACCATTACCCTGCTGGATCGAAGAGTGGTGACTCAGCGCTACGGCAAGGCGATTCTCAACGCCTTGCCGCCGTTTCGCCGCGAGATCGGTTGAGCGCAGGAGGAACCCGGCGCCGCGTCATTGCGTCAGACATGCTGTGTCGCGGCCGGTCCGGCCGCGCGGCGCTCTTGCCGGGCTGGCTTGGGCGGGTAAACAGGAGCAGTAAGTGCCGAGGCCAGGCATGGCCCGCTGTTCACTCCGGCATCTCGCCGCTGAGTGTGTTGAATCGAATTGGGGGATGTGGCTCTTGAAGGTTAATGCCAGGCTGCAAGCGTGCATGTTGCTGTCGGTACTGTTGGGTTATGGCGATGCCCTAATGGCCGGGGATCGCCAGCTATTCAATTTCGTCAAACCGATCGATGCGGTACAGGTGAGCACCGACGACGCCTTTCTACCGAGCCTGATCGCCGAGCCGGTGGGCAACGAAGTATTGCGCCGGATTACCTTCAATCCCGCCGAACGGCCCAGCCTGCGTCTGGCGCCAGCAGCGGGGAGCTGGGATTGGACGCAGCACCAGGCCATCGATCTGCGCGTGCAGAACGCCATGGATTGGGCGCTGACCCTCGAGGTGCGCATCGAAAGCGCCGACGGCGCCAGTTTGCACAGCCGCATCGCCTTGCCGGCGGGCCCGGCACAGACGTTGTTGGTGCCACTGCATGCGACTTCGCCGCGCGATCAAGGCATGCGGGCCGGGGTGCCCATGCCCTGGGACCACCAGGGCCAGCGCCTGCTGCTGGCCGAAACCGTGAGCGGTACGCTGGACCTCAGTCAGGTCACCGCGGTGACTTTATCGATACCCGGCCCCGACGTGGCGCAGAGCATCTTGATCGGCCAGTTCGGCGTCCGCGGCGATGACCAGCGGAGCAAGGCCTATCAGGGCATCGTCGATGCCTACGGTCAATTCAGCCGTGGCGACTGGCCGGGCAAAGTGAAAAACGACGCGCAACTCACGCAAGCCGCAACGCAGGAACAACAGCAGTTGCAAGCCTGGTTGGCCGAGCGCGAGCAACAAGACAAGTTCGGTGGCTGGTTGGGCGCGCAGCGTTTCGAGGCCAGCGGCTTCTTTCGTACCGAGAAGCGTGATGGGCGCTGGTTCCTGGTCACTCCCGAGGGCAATCCGTTTTATTCCTTGGGGGTCAATACGGTCAATGCGGAGCAGGGCTGTACCTATATCGAAGGTCGTGAGTCGATGTTCGCCGCCTTGCCCGCGGACGGCGAGGCCCTGGCCGGTCATTTCGGCAGCGGCGACGACCGCCGCGACACCGGCGCGAACAAGGGGCGCGCGTTCGCCCATGGCCGCTGGTTCGATTTCTACGGCGCCAATCTCGAGCGCAGCTACGGCCCGGCCGATCCCACGCGCTGGCGCCAGCACAGCCAGGAGCGGTTACAGGCCTGGGGCTTCAATACCTTGGGCAATTGGAGCGATCCGGCGTTCGCCAGCGACGCGCGCATGCCTTACAGCATTCCACTGTCGATCCAGGGCGACTACGCGACTATCAACACCGGGGTCGACTGGTGGGGCGGCATGCCCGATCCTTTCGACCCGCGTTTCGCCATGGCCGCCGAGCGGGCCATCGCCATCGCCTCGCGCGATCACCGCGACGATCCCTGGTTGATCGGCTATTACGCCGACAACGAATTGGCCTGGGCCGGCCCGGCGGACGACCCCCATGGGCGCTACGCCTTGGCGTACGCGACGTTGCGGCTGACTACCGACGTGCCGGCGAAACGCGCCTTTCTCAAGCAGCTGCGCGACAAGTACCGCAACCACAATGGCCTGTCCAAGGCCTGGGGCATTACCCTCGATGCCTGGGAATTGATGGAGGACCCCGGTTTTCAGGCGCCGCCGCCGAACCCTCAGTACCCGGCCATCGAACGGGACATGCAGGCCTTTTTGCGATTGTTCGCCGAGACCTATTTCAAGACCATCGCTGAGTCGCTGGAGTGGCACGCGCCCAATCACATGCTGCTGGGCGGGCGTTTCTCCAGCAGCACTGTCGAGGCGGTTCGTGCCTGCGCCGAGTATTGCGATCTGTTGAGCTTCAACTTCTACACCCGCGAACCGCAGCACGGTTACGACTTCGCCATGCTGCGCGAACTCGATAAGCCGCTGCTGGTCACCGAGTTTCATTTCGGCTCGCGCGACCGTGGGCCTTTCTGGGGCGGCGTCGCCGAGGTACCCAAGGAAGAGGAGCGCGGCCCGGCCTATGCGCACTTCCTCGCGCAAGCCCTGGCGGAGCCGCAGATCGTCGGCGTGCATTGGTTCCAGTACCTCGACCAGCCGGTGACCGGCCGCCTGCTCGATGGCGAGAATGGTCACTTCGGATTGGTCGCGATTACCGACCGCCCTTGGCAAGCGTTCGTCAAAGCGGTGCGCAAGGCCAATCTGGGCGTCGCCAAAACCTTGCTCGAGCCCGACAATGCCGACGCGGCAAAGACGGATAGCGATAAGCCCTGAAGCAACGGCGAATGCTTGGGGCGGGTACATATATGAGGAGCGAAGCGGTGCAGGTACAGGGTTACTACGACCTTAAATTCGAGGAGCTGAAAGAGGCGTTCACCAGCCTGTTCGACGACCCGCAGGAGCGCGGCATGGCCCTGTGCGTGCAGATCGGCGGCGAAACCGTGCTGGATCTCTGGGCCGGCAGCGCCGATAAGGATGGCCAGCAGGCCTGGCACAGCGACACCATTCTCAACCTGTTTTCCTGCACCAAGACCTTCACCGCGGTCACCGTGCTGCAACTGGTTGGCGAGGGCAAACTCGAATTGGACGCGCCCGTGGCCCGCTATTGGCCCGAGTTCGCCGCGGCCGGTAAGGAAAAAATTACCCTGCGTCACCTGCTCAGCCATCAGGCCGGTTTGCCGGCGTTGCACCAGATGCTGCCCGCGGAAGCCCTGTACGACTGGCAGGCGATGACCACGGCATTGGCCGCCGAGCAGCCCTGGTGGCGAGTGGGCGAGGGCCATGGTTATGCGCCCATCACCTACGGCTGGCTGGTCGGTGAGGTGTTGCGGCGGGTCGAGGGGCGTGGGCCGGGCGAGAGCATAGTGGCGCGCACCGCCAAGCCGCTCGGCCTGGATTTCCACGTGGGCCTGGCCGATAGCCAGTTCGACCGCGTTGCGACCATCAGCCGTGGCAAGGGCAATCTTGGCGATGCCGCCGCCCAGCGTTTGCTCAAGGTGACGATGACCGAGCCGACGGCCATGAGCACCCGGGCCTTCACCAATCCGCCGTCGATCATGACCAGCACCAACAAGCCGGAATGGCGGCGCATGCAGCAGCCCGCCGCCAATGGTCACGGCAATGCGCGCAGCCTGGCCGGGTTCTACAGCGGCTTGCTCGATGGCCGTTTGCTGGAAAGCGAACTGCTCGACGAACTGACCCGCGAACATGCGCGCGGCGAAGACAAAACCCTGTTGACCGCCACCCGTTTCGGCCTCGGCTGCATGCTCGATCAGCCAGAAGTCGCCAATGCCACCTATGGCATGGGGCCGTTGGCGTTCGGTCACCCCGGCGCGGGCGGCTCCATCGGCTTCGCCGACCCGGAACGGGAGCTGGCTTTCGGCTTCGTCACCAACAATTTAGGACCGTTCGTCTTAATGGACCCCCGTGCGCAAAAACTTGCGCGAGTGTTAGCAGCTTGTTTGTAGCAAGCGCGGCTACACTGACGACGTTTCAGCAAACCGTCGAGCGCCGGCCGCGCCAGAGATCGGGCAGGCGCCGGTTTGTAGAGCTCTTAATGCAGCCTGTCGGCTGGTTTTCTTTTGATTGCTCCGTGTGTGGATGGACAGATGCTAGCCAACAATAAATCCAAATTCATATTCCTGGTCGCGGGCCTGATGCTCGCCGGTTGTGCCGGCTCCGAGCCATCGAAAAAAGCCGCCGTTGCCGTTATGCCGCCGCCGGCGGTGACCCAGGACTGGCTGAACGATTTCGAGCCACGTTTGGTCGAAGCGCTCAAGGGCAGTCACTTCGAATTGGAGCGCCGCGAGAATTTGCTGGTGGTGACCGCCCCCGTACACAGCTCGTTCAATGCCGATCGCCCGCATATGTTGTTGCCGGTGAGCCTGGGGCCGATCACGCGTATCGCTAAATTGCTCGAAGCCGATCCCAGCGTCGCCGCCGTGGTGCTCGGGCATGCCGACAGCAGCGGCGCCGCCGAGAGCAATCGTGACCTCAGCTATCAACGGGCGAAAGCGTTCACCTCGATTTTTCGCTTGAGCGGCCTGAAGCAGAATCGTCTGATGGTCAAAGGCCTGGGCTCGGATATGCCGCGCGCAGCCAACGACAGCGCCGAGGGACGTGCCCTGAATCGCCGGGTGGAAATCCTGTTGACTTCGCAAGCCACGATGAAGGCGCTGATCGCCAAGTACGAACAACCCGCCGCCACAGTGCCGGCTGTCGCCAGCGCCGCAGCGGATACCGCCAAGCTGAAGACGGGCAAACAAGTTGTTGTCGCAGATCAAGCCAAGTAGGTCATGCCTGGGTAAGCTAGGCTCAACGCGTTCTTGAGGGTGCCTGAAAGTTGTCGAGCGCCCTGTGCTCCCGACGGGGGTATGGGTCGCGCAACCGCTCGAACGCGGACAATTTTCGTAAGGATCTAGAAAGGGCTTAGCCGTGACCCAAACCTTGGCCGACATGCGCCGTGACTATACCCGCGATGGTTTGAACGAGGCGCAAGCGCCGCTCGAACCACTGTCCTTGTTTAAACTCTGGTTCGCCGATGCGGTGAAAACCGAGCAACTGCCGGTCGAGCCGAACGCCATGATGCTGGCCACCGTGGATGCCGATGGCCGTCCGCATTGCCGGGTGCTGCTGCTCAAGGGCGTGGATGACGACGGTTTCACCTTTTTCAGCAATTACGACAGCGCCAAAGGCGAGCAACTGCTGGCCAACCCCTATGCCGCCATGACCTTCTTCTGGCCGAGCCTGGAGCGTCAGGTGCGCATCGAAGGGCGGATCGAGCGCGTCACCGACGCCGAGTCCGATGCTTATTTCCAGGTGCGCCCGCTGGGCAGCCGCCTGGGCGCCTGGGCCTCGCCGCAAAGCCGGGTGATCGCGGATCGTGCCGAGCTGGAAGGGCTGTTGGCGGAAACCGAGCAGCGTTTTCTCAACCAGGCACCGCATTGCCCGCCGCATTGGGGCGGCTATCGCCTTCAGCCCGAACGCATCGAGTTCTGGCAGGGGCGCTCCAGCCGTCTGCATGACCGGCTCAATTACCGTCTGCAGGATGGTGCTTGGCTGCGCGAGCGCCTGGCACCCTGATGCATTGTTGAGACGGGCGTTGTCGGCGGGTGTGCGTGCGGGTGCAGGTTTTTGCTTTAATCTTCGGGTGGCAGGTCGCGCGAGAGGCGCGATCTCAAGCTCTCTTGGAGGACTCTATATGCGCAAACCCCGTCTATTGATCGCTTCTTTCGCAGCCTTGGCGCTGGCACTCGGCGGCTGCGCCTCCAATCTGACCGGTGACACCTACTCGCGCGCCGAGGCGCGTACCGTGCAAACCGTGCGCATGGGCACCATCGAGGCCTTGCGTCCGGTGCAGATCGAAGGCACTAAAACGCCGATCGGTGCTGGCGCTGGCGCGGTAATCGGCGGCGTTGCCGGCAGTGGCGTCGGCGGCGGCCGCGGCAGCACCGTGGCCGCGGTGATCGGCGCGGTGGCCGGTGGCCTGCTGGGGGCCATGACCGAAGAAGGTCTGACCCGCACCCAGGGCGTGGAAATCACCGTGCGCGAAGACGACGGCAGCCTGCGCGCCTATGTCCAGGAAGTGGAGGAGAACCAGATTTTCCGGGTCGGCCAGCGCGTGCGCATTCTCACCGTCAACGGCACCAGCCGCGTGACTCCCTAACCGATGGTTCAGTCACTGCTGTATTCGGCTGGGCCGTTCTTGCGTGGCAAACGCAAGACTGCCTAGTGCTTTTCAGCCCTATCGAAGCCGGATCGACGCAAGCCGATCCGGCTTTTTCTTGCATGGGCTCCGGCGTGACAGGGGGCGCATTCGCGGCGGGGCAGGGCGTCATTGCATGTTTCCGAATGCTTCTGACCATGACGGCACCCTGATAGATATGGATAATCGCGCAATTATTCTGTGCTAACAGAGGCTTAGGTAATCCAGCGGACGCAGATCCGCAGCAAAAAGAACAGCTGAGGCACCAGCTGGGACGCTCACCGCCGGCCAGCACTGGCCGACGGGCTCGCATAAGGGGTTTCATGTATGACGCTTGCGTTGATTATCGCCTTGCCGTTTCTCGGCGCGCTGTTGCCGTTGTTGGCCGAGCGCTTGGGCCGTTCGGCCTGTGCCGTGGCGGCCGGCTTGGCACCGGCGACCGCTTTGGTGCTGCTGTTGTCGCAACAGTCGGCGGTATTCGCCGGCGACCTGATCAGGGTCAAACTGAGTTGGCTGCCTGCGCTGGGACTCAATCTCAGTTTGCGCCTCGACGGATTGGGCTTTCTGTTCGCCTTGCTGATTCTCGGCATCGGTCTTTTGGTGATTCTGTACGCCCGCTATTACCTGTCGAAACAGGAATCGATGGGGCGCTTCTTCGCTTTTCTGCTGTTGTTCATGGGCGCCATGCTCGGTGTGGTGCTCTCGGAAAACCTGCTGCTGATGTTGATGTTCTGGGAGCTGACCAGCCTGTCGTCGTTCCTGCTGATCGGTTTTTGGGGCTCGCGTTCGGATGCCCGCAAAGGCGCACGCATGGCGCTGGCTGTGACGGGTGGCGGCGGCCTGGCATTGTTCGCCGGGATTTTGCTGATCGGCCATATCGCCGGCAGCTTCGAATTATCGCAGGTGCTGGCGGCCGGCTACGCGATCCGCGCCCACGAACTCTATCCGTTGGCGCTGGTGCTGGTGTTGCTCGGCGTGTTCACCAAGTCGGCGCAGTTTCCCTTCCACTTCTGGTTGCCCCATGCGATGGCCGCGCCGACGCCGGTGTCGGCCTATCTGCACTCGGCCACCATGGTCAAGGCGGGGGTGTTCCTGCTGGCGCGCCTGTACCCGGCGCTGGCGGGCTCGGAATGGTGGTTCTACCTGGTCAGCATCACCGGCCTGGTGACGCTGCTGGTGGGCGCCGGCATGGCCCTGTTCCAGCATGACCTGAAAGGCTTGCTGGCTTATTCGACCATCAGCCATCTCGGCCTGATCACCCTGCTGTTCGGTTTGGACACCCGCCTGGCGGCGGTGGCGGCGGTGTTCCACATCATCAACCACGCGACCTTCAAAGCCTCGCTGTTCATGGCCGCGGGGATCATCGACCACGAGACCGGCAGCCGCGACATGCGGCGCATCAACGGTATGTGGAAGTACATGCCGCATACTGCGATCCTGGCCATGGTGGCGGCCTCGGCGATGGCCGGCGTGCCCCTGCTCAATGGCTTTTTGAGCAAGGAAATGTTTTTCAGCGAGACCCTCAATCAGCATCTGCTGGGTAGCTTCAACTGGGTGATCCCGGCGGCGGCGACCCTGGCCGGGGTGTTTTCGGTGGCGTATTCGCTGCGCTTCATCCACGACGTATTTTTCAACGGCGAACCGATCAACCTACCGAAATTCCCGCCCCATGAGCCGCCGCGGTATATGAAGGTGCCGGTGGAAATTCTGGTGTTCCTCTGTCTGCTGGTCGGCATAGTGCCGGCGTTCACCATCGCCCCGCTGTTGGCGGCAGCGGCAAGCGCCACCCTGGGTGGGAGTCTGCCGATCTATAGCCTGTCGATCTGGCATGGCTTCAACCTGCCGCTGCTGATGAGTTTCATCGCGCTGTTCGGTGGGATATTGGTCTATGCCTTCCGCCAGCCGCTGTTCCGCTGGTACGCAGGGTTGCCCGTGGTAGACGCCAAGCTGGTTTTCGAGCGCGGGGTACAGACGCTGGTGCGCTGCTGCGTGGCAGTGACCGTGCGCTTGGAGAGCGGTTCGTTACAGCATTATCTGGCCTTGCTCCTCGGCGCCGCCTTGGTGGTGGTGACCCTGGCGCTCGGTGGCTTACCGCAGATCGACGGACCGCAGGCGATGAGCCCGATCGATGGCATCACCGCCTTGGGGTTGGGGATTCTCGCGCTCTCGGCCCTGGCCACCGTGGTGTTCCATCGTCAGCGCCTGGTGGCGCTGCTGATGCTCAGCGTGGTCGGCTTGATGGTGGCATTGGCCTTTGCCCGCTACTCGGCGCCTGACCTGGCATTGACCCAGCTGTCGGTCGAAGTGGTGACCATCATTCTGCTGATGCTGGCGCTGTTTTTCCTGCCGGCGCAGACCCGCAGCGAGTCGAGCAGCATGCGCGGCCTGCGCGACTTCGTCCTGGCGGTGGGCAGCGGTCTGATGGTGGCAATGCTGGTGTTCGCCGTGTTGACCCGGCCATACGACAGCATTTCCCATTTCTTCCTGACCAACAGCATCCCGGGTGGCGGCGGCAGCAATGTGGTCAACGTGATCCTGGTGGATTTCCGCGGGTTCGACACCCTCGGCGAAATCACCGTGCTGGCGATCGCCGGCGTGGGGATCTACGCCATGCTCCACGGCCTGCGTTTGGTGCAGCCGAATACCGATGCCCAGGGCCGCAGTTGGGCGCGCGACCGCCATCCGCTGATTCTCGCGACCTTGTCGCGGGTGTTGTTGCCGATGGCCTTGCTGGTTTCGGTGTTCATCTTCTTGCGTGGGCACAACCTGCCGGGCGGCGGCTTTATCGCCGGCCTGGTCACCGCGGTGGCGCTGATCCTGCAATACGTCGCCAGCGGCGTGCAGTGGACCCAGTCGCGCTTGCCGCTCAACTACCACCGCATGGCCGGCTCGGGCGTACTGCTCGCCGGCCTGACGGGCGCAGGCAGTTGGTGGTTCGACAAGCCGTTCCTGACCTCGGCCTTCGGCCATTTCGACATTCCCCTGGTGGGCGATGTCGAGCTGGCCACCGCCATGCTTTTCGATCTGGGCGTCTACCTGACGGTTGTCGGGGCGACCCTGCTGATTCTCGCCAACCTGGGCAAGTTGACCCAGGAAAAGCCCGGACAAGAGGTACTCTGACATGGAAGCACTGTTTGCCAGCACCCTGGGCATCCTTACCGCCAGCGGGGTTTATTTGCTGCTGCGGGCGCGCACCTTTCCGGTGGTCATGGGCCTGACCCTGATCTCCTACGCGGTCAACCTGTTCCTGTTCGCCATGGGGCGCCTGCAAACCGGTATGCCCGCAGTCATCGGCCAGAGTGCCGAGTACGGCGATCCGCTGCCCCAGGCCCTGGTGCTCACGGCCATCGTGATCGGCTTCGCGATGACGGCCTTCGTGGTGGTGTTGGCCCTGCGCAGCGTCGGCGAGACGAAAACCGACCACGTCGATGGCCAGGAGCCCGCCCGATGAATCACGCTGTGATCCTGCCGATTCTGCTGCCGATGTTCATCGGCAGCCTGTTGCTGTTCGGCGCGCGGGTGAACCTGCCGATCAAGCGCGCGCTTTCGATCATGGCCACGCTGGCGCTGGTGCCGCTGAGCCTGTGGCTGATGCTGCAGGCCGATCAGGGCGACCTGCAGGTGTACGCCGCCGGCAATTGGCCGGCGCCGTTCGGCATCGTCCTGCTGCTCGACCGTTTGAGCGCGCTGATGCTCGTGGTCACCTCGGTGCTGGCGCTGTTCGCGCTGCTCTACGCGGTGCGCGGTGACGACGAGCGCGGGCGCAATTTCCATGCGCTGTTCCAGTTCCAGCTGATGGGTATCAACGGCGCCTTTCTCACCGGCGACCTGTTCAACCTGTTCGTGTTCTTCGAGGTGCTGCTGATCGCCTCCTATGCCTTGCTGCTGCATGGCGGCGGCGCCGAGCGGGTGCGTGCCGGTTTGCACTATGTGGTGCTCAACCTATTGGGCTCGGCCTTGTTCCTGATTGCGGTCGGCGTGCTCTACGGCATCACCGGCACCTTGAACATGTCCGATCTGGCGGTGCGGGTGGCCGCGGCCGGTGTCGACGAGGCGTCGCTATTGGGCGCCGCCGGCTTGCTGTTGCTGGTGGTGTTCGGCTTGAAGGCGGCGTTTCTGCCGTTGTATTTCTGGCTGCCCAAGGCCTATGCCTCGGCTACCGCGCCAGTGGCGGCACTGTTCGCGATCATGACCAAGGTAGGCCTCTACTCGATCCTGCGGGTCTACACGCTGATCTTCGGCGCGGATGCCGGCAGCCTGGCCAATATGGCCCAGGACTGGCTCTGGCCCGTGGCTCTGCTGACCATCGGCCTGGGCGCGATCGGCGCGCTGGCCGCCGGCAGCCTGCACGGCATGCTGGCATACCTGGTGGTGCTGTCGGTCGGTACCTTGCTCGCGGGGCTTGCGGTCGGCACCCCGGAGGCGTTGTCGGCGGCCCTGTACTACCTGATGCACAGCACCTGGGTGGCGGGCGGCCTGTTCCTCCTCGCCGACTTGATCGCGCGCCAACGCGGGGTCAAGCACAGCCTGTTGATCCAGGGGCCGGCGCTGGAGCACCCGAAGCTGCTCGGCGCCCTGTTCTTTATCGGCGCCATCGCCGTGGCCGGGTTGCCGCCGCTCTCCGGTTTCATCGGCAAGCTGCTCCTGCTGCGGGCGGTCGAGCCGGGTTGGCAAGCGTTGTTGCTCTGGCCGGTGGTGTTGGTCAGCAGCCTGATGACTTTGGTCGCCCTCAGCCGCGCCGGTAGCACGCTGTTCTGGCGCGTGGGGTTGAGCCAGTTGGACAGCTCCGAACTGGATTACGGCCGCCTGCTGGCCTGTCTCGGTTTGTTGCTGCTCAGCCCCTCGCTGGTCGCCATGGCGGCGCCGCTGTTGCAGTACATCGACGCCACGGCCGCGCAATTGCACGACCTGCAGGCCTATCGACAGATTCTGCTCCCGGGAGGTGCGCCATGAGGTCCCGCCGCTGGTTACCCCAGCCGTTGCTCAGCCTGTGCTTGCTGCTGGTATGGATGCTTCTGGTCGACAGTTCGAGCCTTGGCCAATGGCTGCTCGGCGCGTTGCTGGGGTGGTTGATCCCCTTGCTGACCCAGTTGTTCTGGATCTCCCCGCCGCGGATCTATCGGCCGGGCAAGCTGTGCCTGTTCCTGCTGCGCGTGCTCGGCGATATCGTCACCGCCAACCTGCAGGTGGCCAAGCTGATTCTCGGGCCGGTCGACAGGTTGCGCCCGGCGTTCGTCGAGGTGCCGATGCTGCTGGAGGACGACCTGGCCCTGACCATGCTGGCCAGCGTGATCTCGCTGACCCCGGGCACGGTCTCCGCCGACCTGAGCGACGACCGCAAAACCCTGCTGGTGCATAGCCTGGATGTTGCCGACGAGGCCGCGCTGGTTGCCGAGATCAAAAGCCGCTACGAAGCGCCGCTGCTGGAGGTGTTCACATGCTCGCCTACGTGATTCCGCTGTGCCTGGCGATCATGGGTCTGGCCCTGGTGCTGACCGTGATGCGCCTGATCAAGGGCCCGGACATGCCGGACCGGATTCTCGCTCTGGATACCCTGTATATCAACGCCATCGCCCTGATCATGCTGCTGGGCATCTGGCTCGGCACCGATCTGTACCTGGAGGCCGCGTTGCTGATCGCGGTCATGGGCTTCGTCGGCACGGTGGCGGTGGCGAAATATTTGCTGCGCGGCGACATCATCGAATAAGGACGGCTATATGGACTCCCTGATTGAAGGCCTGGTCGCGTTGTTTCTGCTGCTCGGTAGCGTGTTCGCCCTGGTCGGGGCGATCGGTCTGTACCGCTTGCCGGATTTTTTCATGCGCCTGCACGGGCCGACCAAATCCACCACCCTGGGCGTCGGCGGCATGGTCATCGCCTCCTTGATCTACTTCAGCGCTCGCGGCGAAGGCCTGAGCCTGCACGAACTGCTGATCACCCTGTTCCTGTTCATCACCGCGCCGGTCAGCGCCCATATGCTGGCCAAAGCCGCTCTGCAACAAAAGCTGCGCCTCAGCGACAAGACCCGCGGCAAGCCCTGGGAGCAATAGGGCCGCCGCTTTTGTTGTCTGGATAGTTCTCGAGTGAATGTGCGATTTCCCCCGGATGAAATCCGGGAACGGTTGACGCTCTTTTCCGTTACGCAGCCAGCCACACAGTTCGCGCGCCTGACTGTATCTGTTATCCCCGTCCTGGCCTCTCTACACTGCCGTTTTGCATGGGGTCGCGTATGCGCGGACAGGGCAGCGGGGTGGCAGTGATCTGCCTGGTCGTGGCGATGGCGCTATGGGGCAGTTCTTTTATCGCCTTGAAAGTGGCCTTCGCCGAGTTGCCCGCGATGTGGGTGATCTTCGGCCGTATGGCTTTGGGCAGTCTGGTCTTCCTGCTGGCCTGGCGTTGGCGCGGGCGCATGCAGTACCGCCGCGGCGACTGGAAATACCTGCTCGGCCTGGCGGCCTGCGAGCCCTGCCTGTACTTCCTCTTCGAGGCCCTGGCGCTGCAGAACACCAGCGCGTCCCAGGCCGGCATGGTCAGTGCTTTGCTGCCGTTGTTGGTAACGGTCGGTGCCTTCGTCTTCTTGCGCGAGCGGATCAGTCGCACCACCCTGGCGGGTTTTCTGATCGCCGTCGTCGGCGCCGTCTGGCTGAGCCTGGCCGGCAGCGCCGACGAACACGCGGCCAATCCCTTGCTGGGCAATTTCTTCGAGCTGCTCGCCATGCTCTGCGCCATGGGCTACACCCTAATGCTCAAGCACCTGTCGGCGCGCTATTCGGCGTTTCTGCTGACGGCCATGGTGGCGTTCGTCGGCACCCTGTTCTTTCTGCCGTTGGCGTTGCTTGGCGAGCCCTGGCCGCGCGAGGTCAGCCCGCTGGGTTGGGCGGCGGTCGCGTACTTGGGCGTGTTGGTCACCGTCGGTGCTTACGGGCTCTATAACTTCGGTGTCAGCCGCCTGCCGGCCAGTCAGGCCTCGGGCTTTACCAACCTGATTCCGGTATTCACCTTGCTGTTCGCCACGCTATTGCTCGGCGAGCGGCTGAACGGCCCGCAGATGGTGGCAGCCGCGCTGGTCTTTGGCGGGGTGGTGTTGAGCCAATGGCGTGCCGCGCCGCCGCTGCCTGCCGGTGTGCTCGATTGAGGAGATGAGATGAACGATGCAAGAAACTGGGCGCGCGAGGCCATCCGCATTATCGAAGCGGATTTTCAACGCAGCGCCGACACCCACCTGATTCCCCTGGAGCTGCCCGGTCTGCCGGGCATCGAGCTGTACTTCAAGGATGAGTCCAGCCACCCGACCGGCAGCCTCAAGCATCGCCTGGCGCGTTCGCTGTTTCTCTACGCCTTGTGTAACGGCCGGCTCAAGCCCGACGCGCCGGTGATCGAGGCGTCCAGCGGCTCCACGGCGATTTCCGAAGCCTATTTCGCACGCTTGCTGGGTTTGCGCTTTATCGCGGTGATGCCGGCCAGCACTTCGAAAGAAAAGATCGCGCAGATCGCCTTCTATGGCGGCGAAAGCCACCTGGTCGACGACCCGACGCAGATCTATGCGGAGTCCGAGCGTCTGGCCCGCGAGAGCGGCGGCCACTTCATGGACCAGTTCACCTACGCCGAGCGCGCCACCGACTGGCGCGCCAACAACAACATCGCCGAATCGATCTTCCAGCAGCTGCGCAGCGAGCGTTTCCCCGAACCGGCCTGGCTGGTTTCCAGCCCTGGCACCGGCGGTACCCTGGCGACCCTGGGGCGCTACGTGCGCTACCGCCGCCACAACACCCGGGTGTTCTGCGCGGATGCCGAGCGTTCGGTGTTTTTCGATTACTACCGCAGCGGCGACGCCAGCCTGACCCTGGATTGCGGTTCGCGCATCGAAGGCATCGGCCGGCCGCGGGTCGAGGCGTCCTTCCTGCCGTCGGTGCTGGACGCCATGTGCAAAGTGCCGGACGCCCTGTCCCTGGCGGCCATGCATTACCTGGCGCGACGCCTGGGCCGGCGCGTCGGCGGTTCCAGCGGTACCAACCTGATTGGTGCGCTGTTGGTCGCGCAACGTATGGTTGCGGCCGGCGAATCCGGCTCGGTGGTGGCGATTCTCTGCGACGGTGGCGAGCGCTATGCCGGCAGCTATTACGACGATGCCTGGCTCAGCGCCCAGGGCTACGACCTGGCGCCGTTGATCGCCGCGGTCGCCGCCAGCGCCGAACGCGGCGAGCCGTTGCCGGGCGATTTGCCAACAGCAGGCCTGTAGGATCGGTTAGCCGCGAGCAGGATGTGCGTGCAAGTCATCCATCTAGGTGCGGCGTAACCCATCATGGCGCACCGCGCCGAGCCGGGGTTATGGGGCAGACCCGTAGCCCGGATGAAATCCGGGGAGATTGCAGCCAACCCAACACCGCCCCGGATTGCATCCGAGCTACCAGAGCCGCGGGGTTTCTGAAAGGAGGACAAATGAGCGACCTCGAAATACGCCAGGCACAGGCTCAAGACATCGCCGGAATGTGCGAGTTGATCTTCGAACACGGCCCCAACCCCTGGAATCATCTACCCGAAGACGACGTTATCGCCCATCTGCAGGCCATCGCCGACGGCACGGTGTTGGCCGTGTTGGCCGAGCGCGAGGGCGAGTTGCTGGGCTTCGTCAGTTACCAGCCGTCCCGGCACTTCGAGCGTCATCAACCCGAGGCGCGCCGTGGCCAACTACACGGCTATATCTGCGAGGCCGTCACTCATCGCGCGGTGGCGGGGCAGGGGCTCGGCACGCGTTTGTTGCAGCAGGCGGTGATGCAGCTGGGCGAGCAGGGCATGAGCGATATCTATATCGACCGCCACGAGGAAAACGCCGCCTCGGCGGGGATGATGCGCAAAGTCGGCTTCATCGAGGTCGAAACCTATGCCGATCCGCAGCGCAGGCCAAATGGTTCTGGCCGTACCACCCTGTGTTGCCTGCGTTTAGTCTGATGCACCACGGCGCCGCAGCTGCGGCGTCAGGAGAGAAGGCAGATGATCCAGTGCAAACGGGTATACGAAGACATCTCGGCAGCGGACGGCTGCCGGGTGTTGGTCGACCGCCTATGGCCGCGTGGGCTGAGTAAAGCGAAGTTGCGATTGGATGCCTGGTTGCCCGAGGTGGCGCCGTCCACGCAACTGCGCCGGCAGTTCGCTCATGAGCCAGAGGCGTTCGAGGCGTTCCGCACGCAGTACCGCGCCGAGTTGGCGGCGCATCCGGAATATTGGCAAGGGCTGCTGGAGCGCGCCGAGCAGGGCGTCTTGACCCTGCTGTTCAGCGCGAAGGATGCGCAGTTGAACAACGCCCGGGTGTTGGCCGAGTTCCTCGAAGACGAACTGGAACGCCGTGGCCCGCCCAATTCGCCGGTTTGCTATGCCGACAGAATGTAAGGCCAGAGGATGATGCGCTAGGGCTTTAGCTTTCGGCGATCCCCAGCATATCCCGCGCCACGGCTTCGGCCACGCGGATACCGTCGACCCCGGCGGAAAGAATCCCGCCGGCATAACCCGCGCCTTCACCGGCCGGGTACAGGCCTTTGACGTTCAAACTCTGCATATCCGCACCGCGGGTGATGCGCAGCGGCGAGGAGGTGCGCGTCTCGATGCCGGTGAGCACCGCATCGTGCAGGGCGAAGCCCTTGATCTGCTTGTCGAAGGCCGGCAGCGCCTCGCGGATCGCCTCGATGGCGAAGTCCGGCAGCGAGGGCGCCAGGTCGCCGAGCTTGACCCCCGGCTTGTAGGACGGCTCGACGCTGCCCCATGCGGTCGACGGCTTGCCGGCGATAAAGTCGCCGACCAGCTGGCCCGGCGCTTCGTAGGTACTGCCGCCGAGGATGTAGGCGTGGGATTCCAGGCGCTCCTGCAGCTCGACGCCGGCCAGCGGGCCGCCCGGATAGTCCTGCTCCGGGGTGATGCCGACGACGATGCCGGCGTTGGCGTTGCGTTCGTTGCGCGAGTACTGGCTCATGCCGTTGGTCACCACCCGGTGCGGCTCGGACGTGGCGGCCACCACGGTGCCGCCCGGACACATGCAGAAGCTGTACACCGAGCGGCCGTTCTTGGCGTGGTGCACCAGTTTGTAATCGGCGGCGCCGAGCTTGGGGTGACCGGCATACTTGCCCAGGCGCGCACGGTCGATCAGCGATTGCGGGTGCTCGATACGAAAGCCCACGGAGAACGGCTTGGCCTCCATAAACACAGCGCGGCTGTGCAGCATGCGGAAGGTGTCGCGCGAGCTGTGACCCAGGGCCAGGATCACATGACGGCTGCGGATCTGCTCGCCGCTATCGAGTACCACGCCCTGCAACTGACCGTCCTCGATCAGTACATCGCTGACCCGCTGCTGGAAGCGCACTTCACCGCCCAGCGCTTTGATTTCCTCGCGCATGGTGGCGACCACGCCGGTCAGGCGGAAGGTGCCGATATGCGGCTTGCTGACATAGAGGATTTCCTCCGGCGCGCCGGCTTTGACGAACTCCTGCAGTACCTTGCGCCCCAGGTACTTGGGGTCTTTGATCTGGCTGTACAGCTTGCCGTCGGAGAAGGTGCCGGCGCCGCCTTCGCCGAACTGCACGTTGGACTCGGGGTCGAGCACGTTCTTGCGCCACAGGCCCCAGGTGTCCTTGGTGCGCTGACGTACTTCCTTGCCGCGCTCCAGCACGATCGGCCGCAGCCCTGCCTGCGCCAGAATCAACGCGGCGAAGATGCCGCAGGGGCCGAAACCGACCACCAGGGGGCGTTCTTCGAGATGCTCGGGGGCCTGACCGACCGGCTTGTAGGCGATGTCCGGCGCCGGGCCAACGTGCTTGTCGTCTTCGAAGCGGGCGAGCAGCGCCGCCTCGTCGCGCACCTGGCAATCGATGCTGTAGATGAACTGCAGTTCGCTGGATTTCTTCCGCGCATCGTAGCTGCGCTTGAACAGGCTGAAGTCGAGCAGGTCATCGTCGGCGATTCCCAGGCGTTGGACAATGGCCGGGCGCAGGGCCTCTTCAGGGTGATCGAGGGGCAGCTTGAGTTCGGTGATGCGCAGCATGGCGGAGGTCCACAATCAGGGCCGGAGGCAACCCGGCAACTTTACGAGGCGGCGATTATACGCGCGAACACCTCGGAATTCGTCGATGCCGACCACGATAGTCGAGCGGCTGTCTGCTGTAGGAGGGCTTTAGGGCTTTACCCAGGCCAGCAACACGTCGAGCATGCGGTTGGCGAAGCCCCACTCGTTGTCGTACCAGGCCAGCACCTTGACCAGCTCGCCCTGGACGCGGGTGTGGTTGAGGTCGACCACGCAGGATATCGGGTAGCCATTGAAGTCGCTGGACACCAGCGGCAGCTCGTTGCACTCCATCACCCCCAAGGGCATCTGCGCGGCGCCATGTTGCAGGATCGCGTTGATCGCCTCGCGGCTGCTGGGGCGTTCGGCGATAAAGCTCAGGTCGAGCAGCGAGACATTCGGCGTCGGCACCCGCACCGCCAGCCCATCCAGACGGCCATCCAGCTCCGGCAGCACCAGGCCGATGGTCTTGGCCGCCCCCGTGGTGCTGGGGATCATCGAGAGCGCCGCGGCCCGTGCGCGGTACAGGTCGCGGTGGGTCTTATCCAGCAGGTTCTGGTCATTGGTGTAGGAATGCACGGTGTTGATCAGGCCCTGGCGGATGCCTACGGTTTCATGCAGCACCTTGGCCAGCGGCGCCAGGCAATTGGTGGTGCAGGAGGCGTTGGAGACGATCTGCTGGGTGCCGAGCAGTTCGTGGTTGACGCCGTACACCACTGTCAGGTCGGCGTCCGCCAGGGGGTGCGATAACAACACCCGGGATGCGCCTGCGGTGATGTGCTGCTCGACCTGCCCACGCTTCTTCAGGCGGCCGGAACACTCCAGCACCACGTCGACGCCATGCTGCACCCAGGGCAGGTTGATCGTCTCGGGCTCGCGCAGCAGGTGGATCGACTGGCCGTTGACCTGAAGAATATCGTCGTGCAGCGTGACCTGTCTGGCGAAGCGGCCGAAGGTCGAATCGAAGCGGGTCAGGTGAGTCAGGGTCTGCGGGTCGCCGAGATCGTTGATCGCGGTCAGGTGGATCTTGTGTTCCAGTCCCCGCTCGAACAGCGTGCGCAGCAGCGCCCGGCCAATACGTCCATATCCATTGATGGCGATGCGCAACATAAGGCGTCCTCCCACGTAGCCAATGCATTGAGCTTAGGTGAGTCACGCGATAACGCAGCGGCAAATGGGCACGCGGTTTTGCCTGCGGGGCATCTAGCTACCGGGCGAAATCCGGACTACAGCATCTAGGAGCCCGCAGATACCGGCAGAGTTCAGGGCGCCGGTGGCGCGAAGGGACAACCGGCCGTATTGACGCCGGTTGACCGGGCACAGCGCTGCTAGTCGTTGCGCGCGCCGCCGAAGTAGCCGCAGCCGCGCATAACCTGGCCGTCGATGCGCAGCTCCGCGGTCAGATGCTGCACCGCGCCACTCATGCCATCGACACAGCGCTGCGGGGTAATCCAGAGTTCCAGGCGTTGCCCGTTGGCTTCGCTGGCCAGGTTGAGGCGTCCGCCAGGCAGTTGTTCTTCGAGATAGGGCAGCGCTTGCAGTGGCTGTTCGGGCCGGTCGAGCAACAGCCCCTTGGCATTGACCGTTACCGCCCAGTCCGGCTCGTGCCCGCTGGCGCGCACCGTGCTGCGCTTGAAGTTGAGGTCGTCGCAGCCTTGGCCCTCGGCCTGCAAGCGGTAGATCTGGCTCGGCGTGAACCGGCCGTCCACGCCGGCTTGCTGGCTGGCCGCCAACTCGCCGCGCATATCGGCGAACAGCGGGCTCGAGCCGCCCGCCAGCAATTGCTTGGCGCCTTCTGTGATGGCGTCGGTTTGTCCCTCGCCAAGCACGAAGCGCCGTTGTTCATGGCAGGGGCTGAACAGCCACTGGCCAGCCTCGAGAGCGAGCTCCCCCTGCATGCGCACATGGTTGGCCAATGGGTCGATTGGTTGGCTGGTGAACACCTGGCAACTGGCGAGCAACGGCAACAGGGCGAATACGAAGGGGCGGCGAACGGACATTGAGGCTCTCCTGGCAAGAGCGGCCACGTTACCGAGGCCTGCTGGCGATCACAACAGTCGTGACAGCACTGCCGCGAGCGCTTGCTAGTTGAGCTCGACCGCCGGCTGCTTGGCAAAAGCGCCGACCACCAGGTAAAGCAGCGGGCCCACCGACACGAAAATCGCGGTCAGCACGAAGTAGGGCAATACCGCCGCCAGCGATCTACCGCGGGCCTTGTTGTCGCGATACATCCACACGCAGGCCAATGCCGCCAGAATGTACAGATCGATAACCACCTGAGCGGTGTCCGGTGCGGACATCAACTGCAACCCGAATTCAATCAACGACTGCTCGGCCTGCGCCATGACGAAGAGTGTGTACAGGCTGAATGCGATCAATACGGCGAGGGGGAGCGCTGCTTTTTTCATCTTGTCTTCCTTGAGTGAATGAGCGGTTGGGGCGGGATTGGTAAGTTGTCTCTCGCTAGCGAGGCGGTGTTATGGGGCTACGTTCAATTTCACGATATTGAGACCTTCGCTTTCACTTGGTGCTTCGAAATACCGCGTGACCTGATGAAAAACTATCTCTGTATCGAATAACGCTCTTTCAGGATGCTGCAACCGTCTTTGCGCTATCTGCCGTAGGCATTGTTCATTGCTGATGTCGAGGTGGACGAGTTCGTGCTTGGCATTAATTTCAGAAACCAGATCCAGAAACCATCGCCTTTGATTCCTCGTATTCGCCGGGAAGTCCATCACCACGTTCGTGCCCGTAGAAAGTATGTTTTGGATATGGGATTTGAGTAGTGGCTTTAGTTGGGCTGAGTACTTCAAGTAGTCATCGAAATTGGTGATTTGGCGAGGGTATAGCGATGACAACCATTCATCCTCAGAAAGCAGCACTGCATCCTTCTCTGCCGCTAGCAGCTTTGATTGAGTTGACTTTCCTGCACCCATTTTGCCGCAGAAAAATATCAAGGTTCCCTGCGCTCTCATGTTTCCTCCGTAGTCTATGACCGCCCGCCACGAGCAGCGGGTTGTCGCTCTGCATACATGGTTTTGTTAATCGGTACTACGCAAAGCGAAGGTCCTGCTTGCCGAGGTGTTAGGGGAGTGTATGGTGATGCTGTGTTTCTGGCAGAACCTGTTTCAGCAAGAGTGTGTGAAATGCTTCGGGCTCTTCCCATTGCGGAAAGTGCGCTGACTTCTCGAACCATATCCACTTCTTCCTTGGGGCGATGACATGGTTGAAATAGTCGCGCGACACCTCGCTGGGCGCTACGTAGTCATGGCGGCCGACCGCGAAGTAGATAGGCACGTCCACCGTGGGTACCGAGGTGTTCAGGTCAACCGATAGTAAGTCTGGCAGTAGTAAGTTGAACGCTCGATCCGCAGCTCGCGTATAGCGCAACTTTTCTGGCCAGGAATACTCGACGGATGAAATCATCCAGCCGACCCGGTCGAATTTTTCGGCACTGTGCCAGAGGGCGCCGAAGCGAGTCATCCAGCGGATATAGACTTCTCTTTTCGCTTTGCTGTTCTTGCCACTGTAGGGCGGCTCGCCAATTTGTTGCAGTTCATACAGCGCAGTTTCTTCGCCTCGACCGTTGGCCTCTGCCATGAGGAATTCGTACCCGGCTCGTAAGCCGCGGGAGTAGTTGACTATCTGGCCGGTGCTGACAAATGCCTGATACAGCTCTGGTCGTCTCTGAACGGCCTTTAGACCCAGAACGCTTCCCCAGGAGTGACCAACCAGGATCAATTCGTTACGGTTGAAGCGCCTGAGCAGCAACTCCGTCAGTTCTATCGTGTCGGCAACCATCTGTTCCAGATTCATGCCGGCGATGGGTTCTACGCTGGCCGCTGACTTGCCGGCGCCGCGTTGGTCCCACTCCACCACGACAAAATCCTTCTCCAGTTGGCGGTTGAGTCCGGCAGTCGCCATTTCCGCCTGCCCCGGGCCGCCATGCAGCTTGAGCAGGACAGGGTTGTCGGCGTTATTACCGCGAATCAATATCCACTGAGGTACTCCGCCGAGATCGATGCGTTCGAGCTTGGCGATGCTGCCGGTAAGAGGTGCACCATCGACGCCGAGAATCGGCCTTGTATCGTGTGACGTACAGAAGGACAAACCAAGCAAGCCGCAACCGGCGAGAACAAATGCAACGAACAATCGAATTCGCTTCATTTTCCAATCTGCCTCCACATCGACCGAAGGTTACTAAGCAGCCCTGACGATAGACAACAGGTGGTGTGCCAATGCTCTGCGGGCATGATGGAAACATTCTTGCCCGGCTGTGTTTGCCGTTTCTACCTGCCTCTTCAGTCCCGAGCCAATAGAAAAGGCTCTTCGCCGCAGAAATGCGATGAAACACAAAAAAGCCCCGCTGTTTGGACGGGGCTTTCGGTGCTTATTGCTAGAGGGTCAGACCAGCTCAGCCCACATATCGTACTCATCGGCATCGACGATACGCACGCGCACCTTGTCGCCGGGGTTGATATCGGTGCTGTTGATAAACACGCTGCCGTCGATTTCCGGGGCATCGGCGTAGCAGCGGGCGACGGCGCCCTGGTCGTCGACTTCGTCGATCAGCACGTCCATTTCCTTGCCGACTTTCAATTGCAGGCGTGCGCTGCTGATGGCCTGTTGGTGGGCCATAAAGCGGTCCCAGCGGTCCTGTTTGACGTCGTCCGGCACCGGGTTGTCGAGCAGGTTGGCCGGCGCGCCTTCTACCGGCGAATACTGGAAGCAGCCGACGCGGTCGAGCTGGGCTTCGCTCAGCCAGTCGAGCAGGTACTGGAAGTCTTCTTCGGTTTCGCCGGGGAAGCCGACGATAAAGGTTGAGCGGATGGTCAGTTCCGGGCAGATCTCGCGCCAGGCCTTGATCCGCGCCAGGGTCTTGTCTTCGAAGGCCGGGCGCTTCATGGCCTTCAGCACTTTCGGGCTGGCGTGCTGGAAGGGGATATCCAGATACGGCAGCAGCTTACCGGCGGCCATCAGCGGGATCAGTTCGTCGACGTGCGGGTAGGGGTAGACGTAGTGCAGGCGCACCCAGACGCCCATGCTCGACAGCGCTTCGCAGAGTTCGGTCATGCGGGTTTTTACCGGCTGGCCGTTCCAGAAGTCGGTCTTGTACTTCATATCGACGCCGTAGGCGCTGGTGTCCTGGCTGATCACCAGGAGTTCCTTGACCCCGGCCTTGACCAGGCGCTCGGCTTCGCTGAGCACTTCGCCGACCGGGCGACTGACCAGCTTGCCGCGCATCGAGGGGATGATGCAGAAGCTGCAGCTGTGGTTGCAGCCTTCGGAAATCTTCAGGTAAGCGTAGTGGCGCGGGGTCAGCTTGATGCCTTGCGGCGGCACCAGGTCGATCAGCGGGTTGTGATCCTGACGCGGCGGTACGACTTCATGCACGGCGTTGACCACTTGCTCGTACTGCTGCGGACCGGTGACCGAGAGTACGCTGGGGTGCACGTCACGGATGCTGCCTTCTTCCACGCCCATGCAGCCGGTGACGATCACCTTGCCGTTTTCTTTGATCGCTTCGCCGATCACTTCCAGGGATTCGGCCTTGGCGCTGTCGATAAAGCCGCAGGTGTTGACCACCACCACGTCGGCGTCCTGGTAAGTCGGCACCACTTCGTAACCTTCCATGCGCAACTGGGTCAGGATGCGTTCGGAGTCGACCAGGGCTTTCGGGCAACCAAGGCTGACAAAACCGACTTTCGGCGTGGCGGGGGTGGACATTCGGCTGACCTCAGGCTTTGAAGGATGGGCGCTGGGTGCGCCTCTGATCAAAAAGTGCGCAATTCTAACGGTGGATCGCAGGCTTGACCAGCACCGCGAAGGTGGGTGGTTCCAGCGTTGATCAAGGTTTTTCACGCGCAAACAAAAAGGCCACTCGATTGAGTGGCCTTTTTGAGTATCTGGTTGCGGGAGCAGGATTTGAACCTACGACCTTCGGGTTATGAGCCCGACGAGCTACCAGACTGCTCCATCCCGCGACGCCCATTCTATCCGGGACTGAGTTTCTGTCAATCGGTTTTTGCTTTTTAATCAATTACTTAAATGCATAAGCCAGAAACGAAAAAGGCCACTCGATTGAGTGGCCTTTTCGGAAATTGGTTGCGGGAGCAGGATTTGAACCTACGACCTTCGGGTTATGAGCCCGACGAGCTACCAGACTGCTCCATCCCGCGGCGGCCATTGTATAGCCAAAGCCCAGGCTGTCAACCTAAAGCTTGAGAAAAAATTACTTTTGCTTCAGATGCTTAGCATTGGCCCGTGCATGCGAATATGCAGCGGGGCGTGCCATATGGGGCATTGCGGGGTTTTCCTAGCAGGCTGTTGAAAAACTACCTGCGTTGCCATTGCGGCGTTAAAAACAGGCTCAAAATGCTCATTTACAGCTCGTAAACTCCGCTTTTTCGCCTGTTTTTGTGGGGCCGCCAACGGTATTGCACTAGGCTGCCTCGCCTACGTTTTCAACGGCCTGCTATAGCCTCGGAAGGCGGGCGCGCGGCGATATTTGCCGAGCAAAGGCTTTGCCGTTCCGGCCAACGTAGCCCGTCGGCGGCCGTTGAGCTAGAGTCCGCGGCTATTGAACAGGAGCATGACGATGGGAATGCAATGTACTGAGTGCGGCGCCCAGGTGGCCGCGGACACTGAGCGCTGCCCGTCCTGTGGCGCGGCGTTGCCGAGAAAGACCAAGTTGTTGCCGATCGCGGCTTTTATGCTGATCGTGATTCTGGTGATTTCCTCCTACATGAAAAAAGAGGAGCAGCAGCCGGCTGAGCCTGCGCCAGCGGTCAAGACGCTGGAGTCGCAGTAGTCGGCGACTCCTATGACGGCGCGAAAGATCATCCATGTCGATTGCGACTGCTTTTATGCGGCGATCGAGATGCGCGACGACCCGAGTCTGGCCAGCAAGCCGCTGGCGGTGGGCGGCGCGGCGGATCGACGTGGGGTGATCGCCACCTGCAACTACGAGGCGCGCGCCTATGGCGTGCGCTCGGCGATGGCGTCCGGGCATGCGTTGAAATTGTGCCCGGACTTGTTGATCGTCAAGCCGCGGATGGACGTTTATAAAGCGGTATCGCGGGAAATCCAGGCGATCTTTCGGGATTACACCGAGGTGATCGAGCCGCTGTCGCTGGACGAAGCCTATCTGGATGTCTCCCATAGCCCGCATTTCGCCGGCAGCGCCACGCGTATCGCCCAGGACATTCGCCGGCGCGTATCCCAGGAGTTGCATATCACGGTGTCCGCCGGCGTGGCGCCGAACAAGTTTCTGGCGAAGATCGCCAGCGACTGGAAAAAGCCCAATGGCTTGTTCGTCATCACCCCGGATCAAGTCGAGGATTTCGTCGCGCAGCTACCGGTCGCCAAGCTGCATGGCGTCGGCAAGGTGACGGCGGAAAAGCTCGGGCGTTTGGGCGTGCGCAGCTGCGACGACTTGCGCGCCTGGAGCAAGTTGGGGCTGGTGAAGGAGTTCGGCAGCTTCGGCGAGCGGCTCTGGGGCTTGGCGCGAGGTATCGATGAGCGCCGGGTGCAGACTGACAGCCGGCGGCAATCGGTGAGCGTGGAGACCACCTTCGATCAGGACCTGCCCGATCTGGCTGCCTGTTACGAGCAGTTGCCGCACTTGCTCGATGAACTGGCGACGCGCATGGCGCGTCTGGATGCCAGCTATCGAGCGGACAAACCGTTCGTCAAAATCAAATTCCATGATTTCACCCAGACCACCCTCGAACAGGCGGGCGCGCGTCGGGATCTGGACAGCTACAAGGCGCTGCTCAGCGCCGCCTTCGCCCGGGGCGGCAAGCCGGTGCGTTTGCTCGGCGTGGGGGTGCGCTTACACGACCTGCGCAACCGGCACGAACAATTGGAGTTGTTCGCGCCCTGATCGGGTTGCGTGGGTCAGGCTGTTTTTGCGCAGGCGGGGCACAGGTGGCGGCCTTTCTCGCTGCGCCAGCCCAGTTCGTTGATTCGCGCTTCGGCAGCCGGGGCCTGGGCTTTCTTGCCGAGGGCGGCGTCCACGGCGAATTCGAAGTCCAGGGTGGAGGCGCAGCTGTCGCAGTTGACCTGCCAGTTGAATATCGCCAGTTCGCCGAACACCGGGCCGCGGGCCACGGCGACCCATTGGCCGGCCGGGTTGATCAGGTGGCGAACCTTGTCGACGGTCAAGCGCATGCTCAGGTCGCGGCTGCCTTTGAGGGTGACCAGCAGGCTGTCGCCGTCGCGCATCGAGCCACCGTTGCCGGTGACTTGATAGCGGCCCGGCGCCAGGGCGCGGCATTCAATAAGGGTGTGCTCGGGGTTGAGCAGGTTGTAGCGAAAGTCGTGTTCGGCCATGGTTCCTCCAGTTCGGCGCGAATACTATCACGCGCCGAACTGCACCTGATTGCTCGGCGTGCCGGCCGCCCAGGCGGCGATGTTGTCGAGGGTGGTGCGGGCGATGGCCGCCAGCGCTTCCTGGGTGAGAAAGGCCTGGTGCGCGGTGACTATGACGTTGGGGAAGCTCAGCAGCCGGGCCAGGACGTCGTCCTGCAGGGGCAGGTCGGAGCAGTCCTCGAAGAACAGCTCGGCTTCTTCCTCGTAGACATCCAGGCCGAGGTAGCCGAGTTGCCCGCTTTTCAAGGCACCGATCAGCGCCGGGGTGTCGATCAGGGCGCCGCGGCCGGTGTTGATCAGCATCGCGCCGCGTTTCATCCGCGCCAGGCTCTGGGCGTCGATCAGGTGTCTGCTGTGTTCGTTGAGCGGGCAATGCAGGCTGATGATGTCGCTTTCGGCGAGCAGCTGCGGCAACGGCACTTGCGTTGCGCCAAGCGCCTCCAGGCCGCTTATCGCTCGGGTGTCGAAGATCTGCACGTGGCAACCGAAGCCGGCCATGATGCGGGCGAAAACACTGCCGATCTTGCCGGCGCCGACGACTCCGACCCGCTTGCCATAAAGGTCGAAGCCGATCAGCCCGTGCAGCGAGAAGTCACCTTCGCGGGTGCGGTTGAAGGCGCGATGCACGCGGCGGTTGAGCGACAGGATCAGCGCCACTGCGTGTTCCGCCACGGCATGCGGCGAATACTCGGGCACCCTGACCACGCAGAGCCCGAGGCGCTGCGCGGCGCTGAGGTCGACATGGTTGTAGCCCGCCGAGCGCAGGGCGATCAGGCGCGTGCCACCCTCGGCCAGGCGTTCGAGTACCGGTGCCGAGAGGTCGTCGTTGATAAAGGCGCACACCACCTCATGGCCCGCCGCCAGCGCCGCGCTGTCGAGGGTCAAGCGGGCTTGTTGGAAATGCAGTTGATAACCGGGCGCGACCTCGGCGGCGAGAAAGCTGGCGCTGTCATAGGGTTTGCTGCTGAAAAACAGGATATCCATGCGGGCTCCTCGCGGTTGTTCGGTGAGGGCGGGTGAATGGCGTAGCCCGGATGTAATCCGGGAGCTATCTATAAGGCGACAGCTTTTCCCGGATTTCATCCGGACTACCAGAGCGTGCAGCGCCGTAGATCCCATGTTTATCTGCAAGGCCTGCGAACTCGTAGCCTGGATGAAATCCGGGGAGCGATGCCGACCGCACAACCTGCCCCGGATTGCATCAGGGCTACACATGCAGCCTGTAGCCCGGGTTGAGCACAGCGATACCCGGGGCACCCTTTCCCCGGGTGTCGCTGTGCTCGACCCAGGCTACGGATTACGCGTTTTTTAGCCCCCGGGCTGCATTCGGGCTACAAGCCAGGTTTTTAGGCGCTGACCTTGGCTTCCCGGGCCAGGCGTTCGATCGCCGTATCCAGTTCGTCGAGTGCGTGCTGCGCCGCCGGGTCATCCTGCTTCAACAGGGTTTCGCTGCGTTGGCAGGCCGCGCGCAGTTGCGGTACGCCGCAATAGCGGGTGGCGCCGTGCAGGCGGTGGACGCGTTCGATCAGCGCGCTGCGTTCCCCGGCCTCGCGTGCCTGGCGGATCGCCTGGCGGTCGCTGGGCAAGCCGGCCAGTAGCATGCTCAGCATGTCGGCGGCCAGGTCGGCTTTGCCGGCGGCCAGGCGCAGGCCTTCGTCGGCGTCCAGCACGCTCAGGCTGTTGCCGGGCGCGGTCCCCGCACCGTTGCGTTCCGGGCCTTGATTGCGCAGGGCCAGGCCGGTCCACTTGAGGATGACTTGCGCCAACTGCCGTTCGCTGATCGGTTTGGTCAGGTAGTCGTCAAGGCCGCTCTGCAGCAGTGCGCGTTTTTCGTTGGCCAGGGCGTGGGCGGTCAGGGCGATGATCGGCACGGGCGTGCGTTCCTGTTCGTTCTCCCATTGGCGAATCGCCTCGGTAGCCTGGCGGCCATCCATGCCGGGCATCTGCACGTCCATGAAGATCAGGTCGAAGCCGCCTCGCTTGGCCTTTTCCACGGCGACATAGCCACTTTCGGCGGTCTCCACCTCGGCGCCCATGCCGTCGAGGAGGGTTTGTACCAACAGCAGGTTGGCCGGGTTGTCGTCGACGCACAGCACCTGTGGCGATCGGCTGGGGGCTTGGCTGCTTTCTGCTATGCGGGTTTGTCGCGGGCTGATCAGTTCGGCCAGGGCGCGCTGCAATTTGCGTGTGCACGCCGGTTTCGCCTGCAACTGGCTGTGCGCATCCGGCAGCGCTTCGTGAAACAGCGACTGCTCGGTAGTGGGGCACAGCACCAGTGCTTTGCAGTTCAAGCGGTCGAGGTCCCAGATGCGCTGGCCGAGGAGTTCCGGCGGCATCAGTTGGGCGGTTACGCCGAGCACCGCGAGTTCGATCGGTTGCGTACCCTGTTGGGCGCTGCTCACCGCTTCGCACAGGGTATCGAGGTCGGCGAAGGCGCTGACCCGCAGGCCGCAGTCTTCCAGTTGATGTTGCAACGCTTGGCGCGACAGCTCGTTGCTTTCCAGGATCGCCGCATAGCGCCCGAGCAGGGGCGGGCGCGGCAGGTCTTCGGCGTCGTCGCGGGCTTTCGGCAGGTTGATGGTGATCCAGAACTCCGAGCCTTCGTCGGGGGTGCTGTCGACGCCGATCTCGCCGCCCATCTGTTCGATCAGACGCTTGGAAATCACCAGGCCCAAGCCGGTGCCGCCGGCTTGGCGCGACAGCGAATTGTCGGCCTGGCTGAAGGCCTGGAATAGTGCGCGCAAGTCCTCGTCGGACAGGCCGATGCCGGTGTCCTGCACGCTGATGCGCAGTTGCGCGTGGTCGGCGCTTTCGTCCTCGAGCATGGCGCGCATGATGATGCTGCCCTTGCTGGTGAATTTGATCGCGTTGCTGACCAGGTTGGTCAGCACCTGTTTCAGGCGCAGCGGGTCGCCGATCAGCGACAGCGGGGTGTCGCGGTAGACCAGGCTGAGCAGTTCCAGATCCTTGGCATGAGCCGCCGGGGCGAGGATGGTCAGGGTGTCCTGCAGCAGGTCGCGCAGGTTGAAGGGGATGCTTTCCAGGACCAGTTTGCCGGCCTCGATCTTGGAGAAGTCGAGCACCTCGTTGATGATCCCCAGCAGGCTGTCGGCGGACTTCTCGATGGTGCTGAGGTAATCCTGCTGGCGCGGGGTCAGCTCGCTTTTTTGCAGCAGATTGGTGAAGCCGAGAATGCCGTTGAGCGGCGTGCGGATCTCGTGGCTCATATTGGCCAGGAATTCGGACTTGATGCGGCTGGCTTCCAGGGCTTCCTTGCGGGCGAAATCCAGTTCGATGTTCTGGATTTCGATGGTCTCGAGATTCTGCCGCACGTCCTCGGTGGCCTGCTCGATATTGTGTTGCAACTCTTCCTGGGCATTTTGCAGGGCCTCGGCCATGCGGTTGATGCCGGAGGCCAATTCATCCAGCTCATGGCTGCCCAATGGCGGCAGGCGGGTTTGCAGATTGCCGTCCTTGAGCTGCGCGACGCTGTGTTTGATCTGGCGCAGCGGTTCGTTGATCGTATGGCTCATGCGCGCGGCGAGCAGGGCGGTGACGATCAAGCCGGCGGCGATCAACAGCAGGCTGGCGAGCAGGCTGCGATAGCCGCTGATCAGGGTGCTGTGGTGCGATAATTCCAGCTCGACCCAGCCGAGCAATTCGCTGCCGGGCACCGGCAGGGCCTGGCCGGTGAGGCTCAGGTGCTGTTCGCGCACCGGTAACAGGAAGCGCGTCGCGTCTTGATTGGTCAGGCGCTCGCCTTGCAGGACATTGCCGCGCGGTGCCGGGTTGAGCATGCTCGGGCCGGCATGGGCCAGGCGGCCGCGTTCGGCGGAGAGAAAACTGATCGCGCGCACATCCGGTTGTTCCAGCGCCTGGGTGGCGATCCGTTGCAGCAATTGGGCGTCATTGTGCTGCAGCGCAGGCGCGGCCAACGGCGCCAATTGTTCGGCGATCATTTCCCCGCGTTGCATCAGTTGGGCTTGCATGCCCGATAACTGCGCCCAGGTGAAGTAACCGCCGAGCACCAGCGCCAACAGGCTGGTCGGCAACAGGGTAAGCAGTAACACGCGGCCTTTGATGCCTAAATCCTTGAACACTTTATTCCTCCCGCGATCTGGTTGCGGCAGTGTAGCGATTCGACGGCGCAGAATCTGTAATCGCGTGAGCGGGTTTGTCCATGCACCCGGACCGGCGGCCTGCCGCGCGCTGAGGTTTTGCGCCCTTGAGTCCAAGCCCGTATGAGGTCAACGGCGATTATGGCCATCGTCGGTTTGCCGTTATCATAGGCGCCTTTCCTGCCGTGCGGATTCGATCGACGCCATGCCCCTGCACTATCCCACTATCGCCGATTGCGTCGGCAACACCCCGCTGGTGCGTTTGCAGCGCCTGCCGGGTAATACCACCAATACCTTGCTGGTCAAACTCGAGGGCAACAACCCGGCGGGCTCAGTGAAGGACCGCCCGGCGCTGTCGATGATCGGGCGTGCCGAGCAGCGCGGCGATATTCGCCCGGGCGACATGCTGATCGAGGCCACCTCGGGCAATACCGGCATCGCCTTGGCGATGGCGGCGGCGATCAAGGGCTACCCGATGATCCTGATCATGCCGAGCAATTCCACCGCCGAGCGCAAGGCGGCGATGACCGCCTACGGCGCCGAGCTGATCCTGGTCGACAATATGGAAGAGGCCCGCGACCTGGCGCTGCAGATGCAGGCGGAAGGCAAGGGCAAGGTGCTCGATCAGTTCGCCAACGGCGACAACCCCGAAGCCCACTACCGCGGTACCGGCCCGGAAATCTGGCAGCAGACCGGCGGCGAGATCACCCACTTCATCAGCTCCATGGGCACCACCGGCACCATCATGGGTGTTTCACGTTTCCTCAAAGAACAGTCGCCAACGGTGCAGATCGTCGGGTTGCAACCGATGGAAGGCTCGGCGATTCCGGGCATCCGCCGCTGGCCCGAAGAATACTTGCCGAAGATCTATCAAGCCGAGCGCGTCGACCGGGTCATCGACATGGGCCAGCAGGAAGCCGAAGAGGTGATGCGGCGCCTGGCGCGTGAGGAAGGGATTTTTTGCGGCGTGTCTTCCGGCGGTGCGGTGGCGGCCATGCTGCGTTTGTCCCGGGAAGTCGAGAATGCAGTGATGGTGGCGATCATCTGCGACCGTGGCGATCGCTATCTGTCCAGCGGCGTGTACGACGCGCCCAGCACTGATGGCCAGGAATAATCAGTGGCCAAGAAAGACGGCGGTCTACGTTTTCAGCCCAGCGGCGGAACCCGCACGCCCCAGGTGCCGGTCGGCAAAAAACAGAAGCTGATGATCGAGCGGCTGGCCAACGACGGCCGCGGTATCGCCTTCAGCGACGGTCGCACTTGGTTCGTCAGCGGCGCCTTGCCCAGCGAGCAGATCGAAGCGCGGGTGTTGGCTGCCCATGGCAAGGTGGTCGACGCGCGGGTCGAACGCATCTTCAGCGCCAGCCCCGAGCGGCTCGTCGAGCCTTGCGCGCATGCCCGGGTATGCGGCGGCTGCAGCCTGCAACACATGCCCCATGCCGATCAGCTTGCGCTGAAACAGCGCATGCTTGCCGAGCAATTGAGCCGTTTGGCCGATATCCAACCGGACGAATGGGAGCCCCCCTTGTACGGCCCGGCATTCGCCTATCGTCGCCGCGCGCGGATTGCCGTGCGTTGGGACGCCAAGGCCAAACGTCTGGATGTCGGCTTTCGCGCCGCCGCCAGTCAGAACATCATCGCCATCGCTGAGTGCCCGGTTCTGGTACAGCCCTTGCAGTTCATTTTGAGGGGTTTGCCGGCTGTGCTGGGCGAGTTGGAAAACCCGCGGGCGATTGGGCATGTCGAGCTGTTTCACGGCAGTGCCAGCGCGGTATTGGTGCGCCATACCGCGCCGCTGAGCGAAACCGATCTGGCCCGTTTGCAGGCTTTTTGCGTCGCCCGCGATGCACAGTTGTGGTTGCACGGCGAGACCGAGCCGCAGCCTTATGTCGAGGGCCAAGCCCTGGGTTACCACCTGGCGACCTGGGATTTGCAACTGGCCTATCGGCCCGGCGATTTCGTCCAGGTCAATACCCAGGTCAATGAAGCAATGGTCGCCCAGGCGCTAGACTGGTTAGCAGTAACGGCGGATGAGCGGGTGCTGGATCTGTATTGCGGCCTGGGTAATTTCGCCTTGCCGCTGGCTCGTCGGGCACGGGAAGTGGTGGCGGTGGAAGGGGTGCGAACGATGGTCGAACGGGCGGCGCAGAATGCCGCGAGTAACGCCATTGGCAACGCGCACTTTTTTCAGGCCGACCTGTCCAACCCGCTGGCCGACGCCGGCTGGCTGGGCGAGGGCTTCGCCGCTGTGTTGCTCGACCCGCCGCGCGACGGCGCGTTGCAGGTGGTCAAGCAGATCGCGGCGCTGGGCGCCAAGCGTGTGCTTTATGTGTCCTGCAACCCGACCACGTTGGCGCGTGACAGTGTCGAGTTGCAGCGCCAAGGGTATCGGTTGAAAAAGGCCGGGATCCTCGACATGTTTCCGCAGACCGCGCATGTCGAGGCGATGGCGTTGTTCGAGCGGCCTTGAGGGCTGGATGAACGAATGCGGACGGGGCCCCTTGGTTTCGTCGCACTCAGCCACTATTTAAGTGGTGCAGGGGCGCACGGAATTGCGCCTTAAGTGGTTAAACCGACCGGCTCACAGAAGCGGGCGACTTTACAGGTGTGCCAGTCGCACACCTTCTGGAAGGTAGCGAAATGGTTCAGGTTAGAGCGCATCAGCCGATCAACGACGACGGCAGCATCAACCTAGAGGCCTGGTTGGCCCATGTCCTGAGTATCGACCCGGCACTCGACGGCGACGCCTTGCGCGAGGCCTGCGAATTCGCCCGCGAGGCCGAGCAGCAAGCCAACGCCGCGCAGAATTTATGGACCGAAGGCGCCTCCAGTTTCCGCGCCGGTTTGGAGATCGCGGAGATCCTCGCCGACCTCAAACTCGATCAGGATTCCCTAGTCGCCGCGGTGATTTACCGCGGCGTGCGCGAGGGCAAGGTGACCCTGAGCGCGGTGCACCAGCGCTTCGGCGCGGTGGTGGCCAAACTGGTCGATGGCGTGCTGCGCATGGCGGCGATCAGCGCCAGCCTCAATCCGCGCGATTCCCTGGTGCTCGGCTCCCAGGCCCAGGTGGAAAACCTGCGCAAGATGCTGGTGGCGATGGTCGACGACGTGCGCGTCGCCTTGATCAAGCTGGCCGAGCGCACCTGCGCGATCCGCGCGGTCAAGCATGCCGACGGCGAGAAGCGTCAGCGCGTGGCCCGTGAAGTCTTCGATATCTATGCGCCCCTGGCCCATCGTCTGGGCATCGGCCATATCAAGTGGGAACTCGAAGACCTGTCGTTCCGCTATCTGGAGCCCGAGCAGTACAAGCAGATCGCCCAGCTATTGCATGAGCGGCGCATGGACCGCGAGCAGTACATCAACGAAGTGATGAACCACCTGCGCCAGGAATTGGAGGCCACCGGGGTCAAGGCCGACATCAGCGGGCGGGCCAAGCACATCTATTCGATCTGGCGAAAAATGCAGAAGAAGGGCCTGCAATTCAGCCAGATCTACGACGTGCGCGCGGTGCGCGTGCTGGTGCCGGAGATGCGCGATTGCTACACCGCCCTCGGCATCGTGCACACCCTGTGGCGGCACATCCCCAAGGAGTTCGACGACTACATCGCCAACCCCAAGGAAAACGGTTACCGATCGCTGCACACCGCGGTGCTGGGCCCGGGCGGCAAGGTGCTGGAAGTGCAGATCCGCACCCACGCCATGCACGAGGAAGCCGAGCTGGGTGTCTGTGCCCACTGGCGTTACAAGGGCACCGACGTCAAATCCGGCTCCAACCATTACGAAGAGAAAATCTCCTGGCTGCGCCAGGTGCTGGAGTGGCACGAAGAACTCGGCGACATCGGCGGCCTGGCCGAGCAGCTGCGGGTGGATATCGAGCCCGATCGGGTCTATGTGTTCACCCCGGACGGTCATGCCATCGACCTGCCAAAAGGCGCCACGCCCCTGGATTTCGCCTACCGCGTGCACACCGAGATCGGCCATAACTGCCGCGGCGCCAAGATCAACGGGCGTATCGTGCCGCTGACCTACAGCCTGCAAACCGGCGAGCAGGTGGAGATCATCACCAGCAAGCATGGCGTGCCGAGCCGTGATTGGCTGAACTCCAACCTGGGCTATGTCACCACTTCGCGGGCGCGGGCGAAGATCGTCCACTGGTTCAAGTTGCAGGATCGCGACCAGAACGTCGCAGCCGGTAAAGCGCTGCTCGAGCGCGAGCTGCTGCGCCTGGGGTTGCCGCATGTGGATTTCGACAAGCTGGCGGAAAAAGCCAATCTGAAAAACAGCGAAGACCTGTTCGCTTCGCTCGGTGCCGGCGACCTGCGCCTGGCGCATCTGGCCAACCTGGCGCAACAACTGGTCGAGCCGGAACGCAGCAACGAACAGCTTGAACTGATTCCGCGCAAGGCGCTGGGCTTCAAGCCCGGCAAACGTGGCGATATCCAGATTCAGGGGGTCGGCAACCTGCTGACGCAGATGGCCGGTTGCTGCCAGCCGCTGCCGGGCGATCCGATCGTCGGCTATATCACTCAGGGCCGTGGCGTCAGCATTCACCGCCAGGATTGCGCTTCGGTGCTGCAACTGGCCGGCCGCGAGCCCGAGCGGATGATTCAGGTCAACTGGGGGCCGGTGCCGGTGCAAACCTATCCGGTGGATATCGTCATCCGCGCCTACGACCGTTCCGGTCTGCTGCGCGATGTGACCCAGGTGCTGCTCAACGAAAAGCTCAACGTGCTGGCGGTCAACACCCATTCGAACAAGGACGACAACACCGCTTCGATGTCGATCACCGTGGAGATTCCGGGTTTGGATGCGTTGGGCCGGTTGTTGGGCCGTATCAGTCAGCTACCCAATATTATCGAAGCCCGTCGCCACCGGGCTTCGTAGGATGGGTTAGGCGCATGTCACGGTCAGGGTAACGAGCGCTGAGTCTGTTGCGCCGTAACCCATCATCGGCATTGGCGATGCATCGGTTCGATGGGTTACGCGGCGCGCTGTTTTTATCATGGTTGCGGGATTCGTCCCTCGCGCCGCTAACCCATCCTACGACCGGAACTATCCATGTACCAACTCGACGACCTGCTGCACCTGATGGCCCGCCTGCGCGATCCGCAGTATGGCTGCCCGTGGGACTTGAAACAGTCCTACGCGAGCATCGTGCCGCACACCATCGAAGAAGCCTACGAGGTAGCCGATGCCATCGAGCGCGGCGATTTCGAGCATCTGCCCGGCGAGCTCGGCGATCTGCTGTTCCAGGTGGTGTACTACAGCCAGCTGGCGCGCGAAGAGGGGCGTTTCGAGTTCGCCCAGGTGGTCGATGGCATTACCCGTAAGTTGCTGCGTCGGCATCCTCATGTGTTTGTCGACGGCGATCTGTACGGCGCGCCCGATGCGGCCAAGCTGAACGAAGCCGCGGTCAAGCAGCGCTGGGAAGAGATCAAGGCCGAAGAGCGCGCCGAGAAGGCCGCCGCCCCTGAGCAGTTGTCGCTGCTCGACGACGTGCCCCATGCCTTGCCGTCGCTCAGCCGAGCGGTCAAATTACAGAAGCGTGCCGCTCAGGTCGGCTTCGATTGGCCCGAGGCCCTGCCGGTGGTGGACAAGGTGCGCGAGGAGCTGGACGAAGTGCTCGAGGCCATGAGCGAAAACGATCCCGAGGCGATTGCCGAAGAGCTCGGCGACCTGCTGTTCGTGGTCGGCAACCTGGCGCGGCATCTCAAGGTCGACCCGGAAGCCGCATTGCGCGCTGCCAACGCCAAATTCGAGCGGCGCTTTCGCTTTATCGAGCAGGCATTGCGCGAAGCCGGTCGCGCCATGGAAAATTGCGCCCTGGAAGAATTGGACGCGCTCTGGGGCGAAGCCAAGAAATTGGAAAAACAGCAGGCACGGGATTGTTGAGCCCGCAGCTCGGTTGCTCCCGCCCAACATTCATGATTCGTCGGTAAAGGTAGGTTATGGCTCTCTCACTACGCGATCAGTTGCTCAAAGCCGGGCTGGTCAACGAAAAGCAGGCCAAGCAGGTCGGCAAGGAAAAGCAGAAACAGCAGCGCCTGGAGAAAAAAGGCCATATAGAGAAGGACGAGTCGCAGAAGCTCGCCGCCCAGCAGGCGATGGCCGAGAAGCAAGCGCGCGATCAGGAACTCAACCGCCAGCAGCAGGAGAAGGCCGAGCAGAAGGCCCGCGCCGCGCAGATCAAACAGTTGATCGAGGTCTCCCGCCTGCCGAAATTGACCACCGAGGACTACTACAACTTCGTCGATGAGAAAAAGGTCAAACGCCTGTCGGTGAACAAGCTGATGCGCGACAAACTCAGCAGCGGCTCGCTGGCCATCGTGCGCAGCGGCGGCGGCTATGAAGTGCTGCCGCGCGAGGCCGCATTGAAAATCCAGGAACGCGACCCGCGCCGGGTGATTCTGCTCAACACCCCGACCGAAGCGCCGGATGCAGACGATCCCTATGCGGCCTATCAGGTGCCGGACGACTTGATGTGGTGATGGGTGAGCACCGTTTGGCCGCCTATTTGTAGCCCGGATGCAATCCGGGAGCGTTCTTTCAGGCGCTGTTTTACTCAGGCTTCAAAGGCTTGGCGGGTTGCACCCGCCCTACGGGTTGGAAAACGCGCTTTGGTAGGGTGGACATGGCGAAGCCTTGTCCGCCGACCCAGCAGGGTAGATCGGGTTAGCGGCGGCATCGCCGTCGGCCGCCGCGTAACCCGACAAGGTCGTTATGCGGTGTTGTTGATAGCCCAAGCCTGCCCTGGCGCTGATCCGGGCTACAGCGTATGAACCATGCCCCTTAGCGCAGGTGCAAGATAACGCAGGCCATAAAAAACCGAGCCACTGGCTCGGTTTTTTATATCTGGCGCACTATCAGTCGCGGCGGCCCTCGACGGGTTTGCCGTCGACGCTGCCGTCTTTGAGCATGATCTGGTATTCCTTGCCGTCTTTTTCCACCTGGTGCAGGCGCACCAGCAGATGGTTCCAGTCCTTGGCGAACCAGAGCACGGTTTTACGGCTGCTTTGCGTCGGGTCGCGTACCCGCTCGACCTTGACCGCATCGATCAGGCCGGCCTTGGTGCGCACCACGTCATCGCCGAGCACGCGGAAATCATAGGTTTCGACTTCATCGCCGTCGATCACCTGATAGCTCATGCTCTTCTTGCCCGCCGCCACGTCGTATTGCAAGGCCAGTTGGTAAGTCGATTTATCCTGCATGCCGCGGTTCAACGGAATACGAACCGGCGTGCCGCGGTCGTTGCCGATCACTTGCTTTTCGCTCCAGTCGAAGTCGTGCTCGATCTCTTTGCCCTTGCCCAAACCGCTACGCTCGTAGTGATAGGTCAGTGGCAGCAGGGCGGTGTTCTCCACCCGGAACGTGCTCTGTTCGGTGAGGCTGGCAACCAGCATCGAGGCTTCGAAGCTGAGCTGCCAGTTGTCGCCGTCCAGGTGGCGCAAGCTGCGTTCGGCGGTGCCGCTGACCGGCAGTTGCTTCCAGTCGGCGGTGTAGCTGGCGGAAAACGGTTTCGGCTCCACAGCCAGCGCCGGCAGGCTGAAGAGGGCGAAGGCGAACACTAAGAGATGACGCATGGGGTCTCCTAAAAAGCTGTTTTCAAGTTGGCTGCACGTGGCGGGCCGGGGTTGAAAATAGCGTCGGCAAGCAGCTTGTCGCTAATGCACATGAGTGCGTTCCAGCGGGCGAGTGTAACCAAAAAATCCTCTTGCGCGCGGTTAAACTCGGCGGCCTCCTGCCTGGCTGTATTGCCGGGTTGCCTGATCGTGCCATGCGGGCTACGGGCGGATAACGTAGCCGCTGTCCGGTAAAGGTTGCGCATCGAGCGTCGCACCCAGCTCGTCGTCCAGACGCAAGCGGCCTTCGGCGAACCAGTGCATGGCCAGCGGGTAAATCACGTGTTCCTGTTCGTGCACGCGCTGCGCCAGGCTGGTCGGCGAGTCGTCGGGCCGTACCGGGATGATTGCCTGTATGACCAGAGGGCCACCATCGAGTTCCTCGGTGACGAAGTGCACGCTGCAGCCATGTTCGCTGTCGCCGGCGTCGAGCGCCCGCTGGTGCGTATGCAGGCCCTTGTACTTGGGCAGCAGCGAGGGGTGGATATTCAACAGCCGCCCGGCATAGTGGCGGACGAAGCCGGGGCTGAGAATGCGCATGAACCCGGCGAGTATCACCAGATGCGGCTCGTGCGCGTCTATGGCTTGCGCCAGGGCCGCATCGAAGGCTTCGCGGTCGTCGAATTGCTTGTGGTCGAGCACCTGGGTGGTGATGCCGGCCTGCTGGGCGCGTTGCAGGCCATAGGCATCGGCGCGGTTGGAGATCACCGCGCGGATGCGTGCCGGGCTGCTCTTGGAGGTGTCCTGAATGCTGTCGATCAACGCCTGCAGATTGCTGCCGGAGCCCGAGATCAGCACCACTACATTGCAGACGTCCGGCATCAGTGGCTTTTCAGGTTGTTCAGTACGACCTGGGCAGCGCCCTCGGCGGCTGTGGCGATCTGACCGATCACCCAAGGTTGTTCGCCGGCGTCGCGCAAGGTTTGCAGGGTGATGTCGACTTGATCCTGAGCGACGCAGATGACCATGCCGACACCGCAGTTGAGGACGCGGTGCATTTCGTGCTCGTCGACGTTGCCGGCCTGTTGCAGCCAGTCGAATACCGCTGGGCGGGTCCAGCTGGCCACGTCGACCACCGCCTGGGCGCCTTGCGGCAGCACGCGCGGAATATTGTCGAGCAGGCCGCCGCCGGTGATGTGGGCCATGGCCTTGACCGCGCCGGTTTCCTTGATCAGCTTAAGCAGCGGCTTGACGTAGATGCGGGTCGGCGCCATCAACAGGTCGGCCATCGGTTTGCCGTCGATCTGGGTGGCTTCGATGTCGGCGCCGGAGACTTCGATGATCTTGCGGATCAGCGAGTAGCCGTTGGAATGCGGGCCGGAAGACGGCAGGGCGATCAGCGCATCGCCGGCGATAACCTTGGAGCCGTCGATGATTTCGGCTTTTTCCACCACGCCGACACAGAAGCCGGCCAGGTCGTAGTCTTCGCCTTCGTACATGCCTGGCATCTCGGCGGTTTCGCCGCCCACCAGGGAGCAGCCGGCCAGCTCGCAACCGGCGCCGATGCCGGTGACCACGGTAGCGGCCACGTCGACGTTGAGCTTGCCGGTGGCGTAGTAGTCGAGGAAGAACAGCGGCTCGGCGCCGCACACCACCAGGTCGTTGACGCACATGGCGACCAGGTCCTGGCCGATGCTGTCGTGCTTGTTCAGGTTCAGCGCCAGGCGCAGCTTGGTGCCGACGCCGTCGGTGCCGGAGACCAGCACGGGTTGTTTGTAGCCGGCCGGGATCTCGCAAAGGGCGCCGAAGCCGCCCAGGCCACCCATGACTTCCGGACGGGCGGTGCGCTTGGCCACGCTCTTGATGCGTTCGACCAAGGCTTCGCCAGCGTCGATATCTACACCTGCGTCCTTGTAGCTGATGGAGGGTTGCTTGCTCATAGATCCAGGCCTTTAAGGGGGAAGTCGGATGTGCATCGGCTCAGGCACAGCGTTATCGGCTTAGTCCAGGGCTAAGTCCGACAGGCTTGCTTGCCGCCAGTCTGCGAAGGCGCGCGATTTTATCAGGCTTGCCGGGCAGCGACCACCCGGCCCGAGCGGAGGTTGCCGTCGGGCGGAGGGCTGTTTAAGGTGACAAGCATCCGGCAGCCCTCTGAACCGGCCCTCATTAAAGTCGATGTATTTTGCGAGGGCCCACGCACGCACGGTTTCTGCCTGTGTTAAAAGGATCGCGACCGCTGTGCTGCGCGGTACCGGTTAGATGCCAATTCATCCTTCGAGAGTTCTTTATGCGTTTGTTCGCCCGTGTATTTCTGTTGTGCCTGTCCTTGTTCAGCGTGCCGAGTATCGCGGCCACGGTGAATGGCCTTTACCAGGTGCGCGAGCCGGTCGCCAGTCAGCAACCGGAAGAGCGCGACGCGGCCCTGCTGCGTGCTCTGGATACCCTGGTGCTGCGTTTGACGGGCAATCCTGAAGCGCTGAAAGCCCTGGCATTGGAGGCGCTGCGTAAGAATCCCCAGCAGATCGTCAGTCAGTACGGTTATGAGGACGACAATCTGCTGGTCGATTTCGACCCCGTCAGTACCGAGCGTACTTTGCGTCAGGCCGGTCTGTCGCTGTGGGGTGCGAATCGCCCGGCGATTCTGGCCTGGTGGCTGAACGACGGCACCAGCGGCAGCAGCCTGATCGGCGACGGCCAGAGCGGCGCGCAGACCCTGAGCCAGGCTGCGCAGCACCGCGGCCTGCCGCTACGCCTGCCGATCGCCGACTTGAGCGAGCAATTGCTGGCGACCCCGGAGACTCTGGAGGCGAGTGACCCGGCTGCTTTGCGTACGGCATCCGAGCGCTATGCCACGGACGCCCTGCTGGTGGTCCAGGCCCGTGAGGATAACGGTCAGTGGCAAGCCAAGTGGCGTCTATGGCTGGGCGACGAGCGTGAGCAGGGCAGTGTGCAGGGCGCCGACCAGGCGGCATTGGCCGATGCGCTGTTCCTGGCCATCGGCGAACGGCTGGCGCCGCGGTTCATGGTGGCGCCGGGGGCGAGCGCGAGCTTGACCCTGGAAGTACAGGGCGTCGATCTGGCCCACTATGCGCAGTTGCAGCGCACCCTGGAACCCATGGGTGCGCAGTTGCGCCAGGCCCAGGGCGATCGTCTGGTCTATCAGGTCAATGCCAGCGCCGAGCAACTGCGGGCGCAGCTCGCGTTATTGCACCTGCAGGAAGTGACGGATCAACCCGCGCCCATCGAAGTCGGCCAGACGCCGGTCGAACCCACGGCGACGGGTTCGGTGCCGCAGGTGCTGCCGCGCAACGATGTTCTGCGTTTTCGCTGGTAAACTGCGGGGCGTTATCTGAGAACCGCTGCGGATTAAGCAGCGGTTTCTTTTTGTGTATCCGATAGCCAAGTGTTTTTACGCCCGCGCCGAGCGGTCGTGTTGTCAATGGAGGGCTGAGCATGACCGATTCGAATCGCTGGCTATGGATGGCTGGGCTATTGCTGCTCGGCTGGTTGCTGTATTTGCTGCACCCGATTCTCTCGCCTTTTCTGGTCGGTATCCTGCTGGCCTACCTGGGCGACCCGCTGGTCGATCGCCTCGAACGTCGCAAACTGTCGCGCACCTGGGGCGTGGTAGTGGTGTTCGCGCTGTTCGGCCTGATCCTGCTGGCCATGCTGCTGGTGCTGGTGCCGATGTTGGGCCGGCAATTGGTACGCCTCTACGAACTGGCGCCGCAGATGCTCGACTGGGCGCAGCACGATGCCTTGCCCTGGATCCAGCTGAAGCTCGGCCTGGCCGACGGCTTCTGGCGGTTCGATCAGCTCAAGGCGTCGCTCTCCCAGCATCTGGGCAAAACCACCGATATCCTCAGCATGCTGCTGTCCCACGCCACTAAATCGAGCCTGGCGCTGCTGGCCTGGTTGGCCAACCTGCTGCTGGTGCCGGTGGTGAGTTTTTACCTGATGCGCGACTGGGACCTGTTGGTCGCCAAGTTGCGCGGACTGCTGCCGCGCCGCCGCGAGGGGCTGGTGGTGAAGTTGATCGGCGAATGCCACGAAGTGCTCGGCGCCTTTCTGCGTGGGCAATTGTTGGTGATGCTGGCCCTGGGGGCTGTGTATTCCAGCGGTCTGATGTTGATCGGCTTGGAACTCGGCTTGCTGATCGGCGTGATCGCCGGCCTGGCCAGCATAGTTCCGTATCTCGGCGTGGCGGTCGGGCTGGGGGCGGCGCTGACCGCCGGGTTGTTCCAGTTCGGTGGCGACTTCTATCCTTTGCTGGCGATTGCCGCGGTATTCACGGTCGGTCAGCTGCTCGAAGGCATGCTGTTGACGCCCTGGCTGGTCGGCGACCGCATCGGTCTGCACCCGGTCGCGGTGATCTTCGCGATCATGGCCGGCGGCCAGCTGTTTGGCTTCACCGGCGTGTTGCTGGCCTTGCCGGTCGCCGCGGTGATCATGGTGCTAGTGCGTCATCTGCATGATTTATATAAACTTTCAGCACTTTACGGAGAGCGGTCCAGCGCTTCGGATGAGCCCCCGAGTCCTGCATGACACCTATTCAACTGCCCTTGGGGGTGCGTCTGCGCGACGACGCCACCTTCGCCAACTACTATCCCGGCGCCAATGCCGCCGCGCTTGGCTATGTCGAGCGTTTGTGCGAGGCGCAGGCCGGCTGGACGGAAAGCCTGATTTATCTGTGGGGCGCCGAGGGTGTGGGGCGCAGCCACCTGTTGCAGGCGGCCTGCTTGCGTTTCGAACAGCGCGGCGAGCCCGCGGTATATCTGCCGCTGGCCGAGGTGGCGGACTACGGCCCGGAGTTGCTGGATAACCTCGAACAATGCGAGTTGGTGTGTCTGGACGATCTGGATGCGGTGGCCGGGCGTGCCGATTGGGAGGAGGCCTTGTTCCACCTGTTCAACCGTCTTCGCGACAGCGGCCGGCGTCTGCTTCTGGCAGCCGGCGCCTCGCCCCGTGAATTGCCGGTGCAGTTGGCGGACCTGCAGTCGCGTCTGACCTTGGCGCTGGTCTTCCAGCTGCAGTCGCTGTCCGACGAAGATAAGCTGCGCGCCCTGCAATTGCGCGCCTCGAGGCGCGGCCTGCACCTGGGCGATGACGTCGGGCGCTTTATCCTGACCCGCGGCGAGCGCAGCATGAGTTCGCTGTTCGAACTGTTGGAACGGCTGGATCAGGCGTCGCTGCAAGCCCAGCGCAAGTTGACCATCCCTTTTCTGAAAGAGACGTTGGGCTGGTAGCGATCAGTTTGCTGGTTGTTGCCGCCATCGCTTGATGGCGTATCCCCTACAGCGTCTCGATAAAACCCTCGATAGCCCGAGCGCAAGCCTGCGGTTGGCCTTGCAGAAGAAAGTGCGGGCCGTCGATGGCGACTGACTGCAGCTGGCTGCAATGAGCCTGCAGGCTTGCTGAAGCACTACGTGTGACAAGACGATCCCGGCTCGGCAGTAGTTGGAGTGCCGGCAGGCTTATGCAGCCGGTGGGGGCTTGTAAGTCGTTGAGGCTGGCCAGGCGCGCTCGCAACAGCGCGAGCGGCAACGCCTCGATTTCCTGCTGTAGCAGCTCGATCAACTCGGCGCTGGCCGATTTATCCAGGCAGAACAGGCGCAACAGGCTGCTTTGCTTCAGCAACCCCTTCGGCAGCGGTAGGTAGTTCGCCAGTACCAGCAGCGGGTGTGGCCGGCTAAGAAACGAAGCAGCGAATATCACCCCGCGTAACCCCGGCGGGTTATCCCGTGCCAGGCGATAAGCCAGCGGCCCGGAGAACGACTCGCCGAGCAACACAAAAGATCTGTCGCCGAGCTGATTTTTCACGCCGTCGGCCAGCGTCCGGTAATCCTGTTCGCCCTGGGGCGGCAGGCTTAGCGTCTGCACCTCCAATGCCGGATTCAGATGCGCCAACAGAGGTGCGAACAGGGTGCTGCTGCCGTTCAAGCCGGGCAGCAGGACCAGGCGTGTTCTCAACTTTCGCCAGCCAGCTTGCGGTCGTACTGAAAGCGCCAGCGGGTGTACATCAAAGCACCGCAGAACAGGCTGAAGCTGAGGAGGGTGAGCGACCAGCCGAACAGCGCTTTGGCGGGGTCGAACGCGGCCAGGACGCCCTGGATAAAGTACAGGTTGACCACAAAGCAGGCCCAAGCGTGGGCACGTGCGTTGCCCATGATCAGGCCCGGGGCGAGCAGCAGCAGTGGCGCCAGTTGCAAGCCGAGGATGACCCACAGCAGCGTGCCGGGGATATTGGCGAACAGCAGGGTCCAGGCCAGCAACACGGCGGCCAGGGCGAAGAAGCTCAGCAAGGTGACGCCACGGCTAAGCGTCATGCGTGGTTGCAGCCAGTCGAGTGCCGGTAGCGGTTTGGCGGTTCTAGCCACGGCTGGGCTCCAATTTCACGGCGATTTGCGCCAGGCGTTGGCCGAGCGCGCGGCATAAGGCGATTTCCTGTTCGTCGAGTGCGCGTTTGCTGTCGGCGCCGGCATGGTGGCTGGGACCGTACGGCGTGCCGCCGCCGCGGGTCTCCAGCAGGGCGGATTCGCTGTAGGGCAGGCCGGCGATCAGCATGCCGTGGTGCAACAGCGGCAACATCATCGACAGCAGGGTGCTCTCCTGGCCGCCATGCAGGCTGGCGGTGGAGGTGAACACGCCTGCCGGTTTGCCGACCAGGCCGCCGCTCAGCCATAGGCTGCTGGTGCCATCGAGGAAGTACTTGAGTGGCGCGGCCATATTGCCGAAACGGGTCGGGCTGCCCAGCGCCAGGCCGGCGCAGTTTTTCAGGTCGTCAAGGCTGGCGTAGAGCGCGCCTTCGGCCGGTATCTCGGCGGCTACCGCTTCGCACTCGGTGGAAACCGCCGGTACGGTGCGCAGGCGCGCCTCCAGGCCGCCCATCTCGACGCCGCGGGCGATCTGCCGGGCCATTTCCGCGGTGGCGCCGTGGCGGCTGTAGTACAGAACCAGAATGTAGGGCGTGCTCATGGCAGGATCTCCAGGACTTTTTCCGGTGGGCGGCCCACTACGGCTTTATCGCCAGCGATCAGGATGGGGCGCTCGATCAATTTTGGGTGCGCAACCATGGCTTCGATCAGTTGGCTGTCCGTCAGTTCGGGATTGGCCAGATTCAGCGCCTGGTACTCGTCTTCGCCGTTGCGCAGCAACTGCCGCGGGCTGAGCCCGAGTTTGCCGAGCAGCTCGCGCAGTTGTGCGGCGCTGGGCGGCGTGTCCAGGTAGCGTACGATGCTCGGCGCGAGACCGCGTTCTTCGAGCAGTTGCAGGGCGCTGCGCGATTTCGAGCAACGTGGGTTGTGATAGAGCGTCAGATCGGTCATATGCGGGTCGCGTCTCGTCTCGGATGGCGGCTATTCTAACAGGCCATCGCTCGCTTGGTTTTTACGGCCTGCCAGGGATTCGCATCGGCCGCCGTTTGCTGGTTAAGGAGAATGCATGCTTCAGCGCGTTAATGATTGGATGGACTTCTGGCGCTTTTTGCTGCGTCGTTTTATCGCCGACCGCTGTATCAATAATGCCGCCGCCCTGACGTACACCACATTGTTTGCCGTGGTGCCGATGATGACGGTGACCTTCGCCATGCTCTCCGTGGTGCCGGTGTTCCAGGGCACGGGCGAGCAGATCCAAAGTTTCGTCTTCCGCAATTTCGTGCCGTCCGCCGGCGAGCTGGTCCAGCAGTACCTGAGCGATTTCACCGCCCAAGCCCGGCAATTGACCTGGGTCGGGGTGGTCGTGCTAGCGGTTACCGCATTCCTGATGCTGGTCACCATCGAAAAAGCCTTCAATACCATTTGGCGGGTGCGCCAACCGCGTCGCGGCGCCTCGAGCTTTCTGTTGTACTGGGCGATTTTGAGCTTGGGGCCGATTCTGCTCGGCAGCGGCTTCGCCATCAGCACCTATGTCGCATCGCTATCGCTGATTTCCGGGCCGGATGCTTTGCTCGGGTTGAAAGCGATGTTGAACGTCATGCCCATGCTGTCGAGCATCGCGGCCTTCACCCTGCTGTACGCCACCGTGCCCAATGCGCAGGTGCGCTTGGGGCACGCGTTGCTGGGCGGGCTGTTCACTGCTGTGCTGTTCGAGGTGGCCAAGTCGCTGTTCGGCCTCTACGTGCAGATGTTTCCGGGCTATCAATTGATTTACGGCGCCTTTGCCACCGTGCCGCTGTTTCTCCTGTGGATCTATCTCTCGTGGGTGCTGGTGCTATTGGGCGCCGAACTGGTGTGCAACCTGGGCACTCCCCATCAATGGCGTAAGCGCGCATTGCCACGTCTGTTGATCATGCTGGGCATCTTGCGGGTGTTCTATATGCGTCAGCAGTCCGGCCTCAAGGTGCGCTATCGCGATGTGCAGCGCCATGGCTGGTTATTGCCGGAGTTCGAATGGGAGGAGATGCTGGAGTTTCTCGAGCAGCAGCATTTGATCGCCCCCGCCGGTGCGGGATTCTGGGTGTTGAGCCGCGACCTCAACCATTACAGCTTGCAGCAGCTATTGAGCCGCAGCCCCTGGCCGTTGCCGCAGTTGAGTCACCTGCCGGAGCAGCTGGACGAGCCTTGGTATCCGGCGCTGCGAACCGCCCTGCATACCTTGCATGAGCAGCAAGAGGCGCTGTTCGGCGACAGCCTGGCGCAGTGGCTGAGTACGTCCGACGCGGAGTGACGAAAAACGTCAGTTTACGGCGCTGTAGCAAGCTCGATCTCGCCTGAACAGGGCGAGAGAGCCAGGAAGTAGAGCACAAGGAGGCTGGCACGCTTTTGGCTATTGCCTAATGGCAGATTGCGATCAGGCTGCCAGCAGAGCAGGGATTAGCGGAGTTAAAGGCGTTTTATGACAGCGAAAAGAAGTGCGGTTATTCATCTCCATCGACTTGATCCCGACGAGGCCCTGGAGCGTCTTAACCGGATTACCGGCTTGCGTTTCGCGCAATGGCCGGAGTCGTTGGTCCGGTCTGCCGCGGAGGGCGCCGTTGGCGAGGATGGCGTAAGCGATGCACTGCAGATCATCGAGGCCGACTACGAGCGTGCGAGTCGCTGAACGCAAAACCCCGCGACAGGGCGCGGGGCTTGGGGTGGCGGATGGCGTTGTTTAAGCCAAGGCTTGGCGGCTCTCGCTGTGTGCCGGCTCCACTGCCTGAACGAACAACTCTTCGACTATCAGGGCTTGCGTCGGTACCGCCGTACGCAGGCGGACCTGCATGTCCTGAATCTTTTGCTTGACCGGTAAGCGCGCCACGCCGGACAACAGGATCTTGCCATGGGCGTTGACCTTGCCGTGATCCACCGCGACTTCGCGGCGCTTGTCGCCATCGCGGTAGCTGATCAGCAGGGACACGGGCAATGTCGCCAAACCGGGCAGTTGCAGCCAGGTAGCAACGTTGAACTCGGCAACGCGCCCTTCGTAAGGCGTGACCAGAAGGCGGGCGGCATCGACGATGCGCGAAGGCACTGGACCGATCAACTTGTCGTGGGCTTGGGTCATGGGCGCAATTCCAGGCTGGTAGCAGGGCGAATCAAACACGAGTGCGATCAAGTATAAGCGCGGCTTTGCCGATGAAACTGTGCACTCGGGCGGTGCTCGGCGTGACATTGCTCGCAGTTTTGCGTGTTTATCCCAAGCGCATGGCGTGGCGGCTTACCGAAGCACTGCTGAGGTTGGCGGCAGGTAGGAGCATTGCGGTCTGGCTGGTGCTATTGGCCAGTTGCAGCCAGAAATTTTCCCCTTCGACAAATTGATCGTTGGGCAGCCACAGGCCATGGTGCCAGCCATGGCCAGGGGTCGGCGTGCTTTGCAGAATCCCTGGATGGGCTTGAGCGCTGGGCGCACGACGTAACCATGCCGGGCGCGGCAAGCCCTTGAGGTAGCGCAGGCCCAGGTGCAGGCCGTCGGCATTCAGGTGGCGCCAGCGCACCAGCGCCAGCGTGGGGGTTGTGCTGGTGCTCAGCAAGAGTACCAGTTGGCCGACGGACAGATGCAGGGCGTGATCCGGGTTGCATAGCAGGCGTGCGCCGCCCGGGCTGTTGTCGAGCATCTGAGCAGGTGTGGGTGGTGGGCGCTTTTCCAGCAGTTGCGCATGAATGGCGGGCAGGCCGACTACCAGATTGCATGCCTGCGCTTGCTCGGCGCGTTGGTGACGGCGTGGTTGTTGCCCCGACCAATGCTGCTGCACGCGTTCCAGTAGTTGTCGTTCGGCCTGGCTCTGCAAGGGCGCGGGCTCGTGCAGGGCGACCAACAGGGCGCCGAGCTCGAAGCGGCGCAAATGGCTGGGGTCGCTGTCGCTGAGCTGGACCGAATCGATCCAGGGTTGCGGCTCGGTCAGGCTGACGATCGGCCCCTCGATCTCATCGTCCTGTTCCCAGGGCAGCAGGCGCGGCAGTTCGGCAAGCTGCGCCAGTGCGCCGAACAGCAGCAGGCATTCGCCCTCGGCGAGGTGGAAAGGGTTGCTCAGGGCCAGCAGTAGCATCTGTTGATAGAGACCGCGCAAGCTGCTGGCCGGCAGGGGTTGAAAGGCGGCGGCGACATGCTCGTCGAGGCAATTCTGGCGCTCGCCGATCCAATACAGCAGATGGCTGTCGCGCCACAGGCTTGCCGGCGGCTCCTGATACAGCTGGTAATGGCGCAGCAGGTTTTGCGCGAGAAAGTGTTGCGCCATGTACAGGCACCAGGCCAGGTGCGGCCGCGAGGGCTGGCGCCCTTGGAGTATCTGCAACAGCAGGCGTTTGAAGCCTACGGCCAGCTCGCGGCATAGGCGGACGAACAGGCTCGAGGGCGGGGTGTCGTTACGATAGGCCGCCGCGTAGTGGCGATACTCCTCGCTGAAGCTTTGCAGCGCGCGCTGCCTTTCGAGTAAGGTCGTGACGCTGCGATTGAGGTGGAACAGCAGGCTCAGGACGGCCTGCAGTGCATGTTCCTGCGGTTGCGAGCGGGCTTGCAGCAATTGCTCGTTGAGATCGGCCAGGGAGATAGCGTCTTCCTCGTGAATCTCCGGCACTTCCAGGCGCAAGGCATCTAGCGTCATAGCAACCCTGTGTGGGCGAGGATCGAAAGCATGGTAATACGGCTCCAGGCGGTTATGGCCAATATTGCGGGAATTGTCGCTGGTTTACTCCTGGCGGGCTGCACCGAGGACTTCGGCGTCGATCAGCATGGGCAAAAGGTAGCGGCTGAACGCCTGGAAGGCCAGTGGTTGGTGATTAATTACTGGGCCGAGTGGTGCGCGCCTTGCCGCAGTGAGATCCCCGAGTTGAACACCCTCGCCGAGCAACTGAGCGGACAGCCGATCAGCGTTCTCGGGGTGAACTTCGACGGTTTGCAGGGCGCCGAGCTGAGCAAGGCGGCGCAGGCCCTGGGGATCGAGTTCACAGTGCTGGCCGAGGACCCGGCGCCGCGCTTCGGCCTACCGCGCGCCGAGGTATTGCCGGTTACTTTTATCGTCGACGGGCAAGGGCAGGTGCGTGAGCGTCTGCTCGGCGAACAAACCGCCGCCGGACTCGGCGCGCGCTTAACAATATTACGGACGCAGGAGTGATCGGATGTCGCGGATTTGCATGCATGGCTATGTCAGCGGTCGAGTACAGGGCGTGAGTTTTCGTCAGCATACGCAGAGTCAGGCCGAGCGCCTGGACCTGGATGGCTGGGTGCGCAATCTTGCCGACGGCCGCGTCGAGGTCTTGTTCGAGGGCGAAGAGGACGCGGTGCGTGAGCTGGCGACTTGGCTGGAGCAGGGGCCGGATGCGGCCAAGGTCGCTGGCGTCGAGCTGGAGAGCCAGCCGTTACAGGGTATCGCCGGATTCATCGTGCGTGGTTGAATGGTTGGCGCGCGTTAAGGCAGTTGGGCTTCGCTACGTTCAGTACCAACCTACGGTTTGACGTACCAGAAGTCGTGCCAGAAGCCGATCACCTTGGCCGGGTAGGTCTGTTTGCCCAGGCTGCCGTTGTAGCGGGCCAGGGCGCGGCTGAGATTGCCGTTTTCCTTGCGTAGATAAAAGCTGAGGATGGTGCAGCCGTAGCGCAGGTTGGTGGCGTTGTCGGTGAGGTTGTCCTGCGGGCGGCCTAGTTCGGCCTTCCAGAACGGCATCACCTGCATCATGCCCTGGGCGCCGACCGAGGAAATCGCGAAGCGGTTGAAATGACTTTCGGTATGAATCAGCGCCAGTACCAGGTCGGGGCGCAAGCCGGCTTTGCTGGCTTCCCGATGCACCAGCCGGAGCAGGGTCAGGCGTTCTTCTGGGTCGGGGATGTAGCGGGTCAGGCGGGTGGACATATCCAGCAGCCAGACTTCGGCGTCGAACCTGTCGGCGAAGCTATCCGCTTCGGCGACCGTACGCTGCAGTAAGTCGCGCAGCTCGGGTTCCGGCGCCTGGCGCAGGTTGGCAGTGGCGGGCAGGCACAGCAGCAGGCCGAGTAACGCCAGGGTCAGGCGCGATGGCATACCGAATCAGTCAGCGCCCGGATCGGCGACCAAGCGTCCGGCATCCTGCATCAGGGCCTTGAGAAAGGCTTCCTGCAGTTCTGGATCGTTGCGGGTCAGTTCGATCAGGCTCTGTTCCAGCTCGCTGGCTTCCTCTTCCAGGCCCAGCTCGGACAGGCGTTTGACCCTGTGCACCCATTGCGCGACGTCGTCGTCTTCCAGGTCGTCGTAGATCAGACCATGGGCTTCCAGCAACTTGCCGCGCAGCGTATGGCTGACCAACAGGCTGGCGTCCGCGCGGGTGCCGCTTTGCGGTTCTTCGACGCTCAGCAGCAGAACGCCGATATGGCTGATGTCCTGTTCGGCAAAAGGGCCGTCGAGCAGGTTGAGGCGCAGCACGCCGTTACGGTCGGTCAGCAGTTCATGGGTCTGCTCGGCGGCTTTGACGCTGACGATGCGTTCGGCCCACGGCAGGCTGGAGTATTCCGTGCGGGCGTCCTGGCGCTGCTCGTCGAGGCTGGCCAGGTTCTGCTGCGAGCGGCCATTGGACTCGGCGTTCATAAAGGGGTTGAGGCCGGCGAAACCGTAGCTGATCCAGTCCTTGGTCGCACTATCGGGCAAGCTGCCGAGCGCCACCACGTTCAGCACGTTGGCGCCAATACCGGCCACCACGGCGAGCGTGCCGAGCGGTACTTCATACAGTTCGCGCCAGGCTTGGTAGGGGGTATAGCGGTCGTAGCGACGGGTGACCGCGAAGGCGGTGACCTCGAAGGTTTTTTGTTCCTGCACGCGCACCCGGCGCTGCGGCAGCTCCAGCACGCGAGGCTCGCCGACATCTATCTGCAGGTTGTGGTCGAGCAGTTTGCGCTCGACGCGCTCTTCATGCTCGCTGCGTTGCGGTAGCTGATTGGCGCAGCCGCTGAGGAAAAGGACGGCGCCGAGTGTGGCGCCGACCAGGTGCAAGGTGCTTCGCTTGAACATGATGACTCTGGCTAAAGGCTGAAATCAGCGGCTGATACGTGCTTGGATGAACGACATGATTTCGGCGAGGGGAACCGCTTGAGCGTCGGTGTCGCGACGGCTCTTGTATTCCAGGTTGCCATCGGCCAGGCCGCGATCGCTGACCACTATGCGATGGGGGATGCCGATCAATTCCATGTCCGCGAATTTGATGCCCGGACTGGTCTTTTTGTCACGGTCGTCGAGCAATACTTCGAAACCGGCCGCGGTCAACTGCGCATACAGGGTGTCGGTGGCTTCGCGCACCGCTTCGGTTTCGTAGCGCAGCGGCACCAGGGCGATCTGGAAGGGCGCCAGAGCGTCGTTCCAGAGAATCCCGCGCTCATCGTTATTCTGCTCGATGGCCGCAGCCACAACCCGCGATACGCCGATACCGTAGCAACCCATGGTGAGGATCACCGGTTTGCCGTTCTCGCCGAGTACCTGGCAGTTCAAGGCTTCGCTGTATTTGCTGCCGAGCTGGAAGATATGTCCGACCTCGATGCCGCGCTTGATCTCCAGGGTGCCCTGGCCGTCCGGGCTGGGGTCGCCAGCGACGACGTTGCGCAGGTCCGCGACTTCGGGCAGCGGCAGGTCGCGCTCCCAGTTGCAGCCCAGGTAGTGCTTGTCGTCGATGTTGGCGCCGATGGCGAAATCGCTCATCAGGGCCACCGAGCGGTCGACGATGCACGGCAACGGCAGGTTCAGTGGGCCGAGGGAGCCGGCGCCGGCACCGATGGCGTCGCGCAGTTCAGCTTCGCTGGCCATTGTCAGCGGGCTGGCGACCTGAGCCAGATTGGCGGCCTTGATCTCGTTCAGTTCATGGTCGCCGCGGATGATCAGGGCGATCAGCGTGCCTTCTTCGGCACCATGCACGACCAGGGTCTTGATGGTCTTCTCGATGGGCAGATTGAAGCCTTCCACCAAATCGGCGATGGTCTTGGTGTTAGGGGTGTCGACCAGGCGCAGCGCCTCGGTGGCGGCGCCGCGCTCTTTTTCCCGCGGAATGGCTTCGGCCTTCTCGATATTGGCGGCGTAATCGGAGCTGTCGCTGAAGGCGATATCGTCTTCGCCGGATTCGGCCAGGACATGGAACTCATGGGAGCCGGTACCGCCGATCGAGCCGGTGTCGGCTTGCACCGGGCGGAAATTCAAGCCCAGGCGGGTAAATACGTTGCAATAGGCCTGGTGCATGCGGTCGTAGGTTTCCTGCAGCGAAGCCTGATCGATATGAAAGGAGTAGGCGTCCTTCATGATGAATTCGCGGCCGCGCATCAAACCGAAGCGCGGACGGATTTCGTCACGGAACTTGGTTTGGATTTGGTACATGTTGATCGGCAACTGCTTGTAGCTGTTCAGCTCGTTGCGCGCCAGATCGGTGATCACTTCCTCATGGGTCGGGCCGGCGCAGAAATCGCGACCGTGACGATCCTTCATGCGCAGCAACTCGGGGCCGTATTGCTCCCAGCGTCCTGACTCCTGCCACAGCTCGGCTGGCTGAATGCCAGGCATCAACACCTCGAGGGCGCCTGCGGCATTCATTTCCTCGCGCACCACCTTTTCCACCTTGCGCAGTACGCGCAGGCCCATGGGCAACCAGGTGTAGAGGCCGGAGGCGAGTTTGCGGATCATCCCGGCGCGCAGCATCAGCTGATGGCTGATCACTACGGCATCGGAAGGGGTTTCTTTGAGGGTGGAGAGCAGAAACTGACTGGTACGCATGTTTGGCCGTTTTGTCGGTTGCGAAGGCTTTCGATAGGCCGGCATTGTACGGTGCCTATACAGATGCGTACAGGTTGCCGGGCGTGGCGACGAGAACAAGCGAGAGGAGAGTGCGGTGTCGGGACTGACGGCGGAGCAAGTGCAGGCGCTGATACGCGCGGGTTTACCCATGGCCGAGGATATCGAGCTGTGCATCGATAGGCTGGACGCCGAGGGCGTGCTGGCGCGGGTGCCGTTTCACAGCAAGCTGATACGGCCGGGCGGCACCTTGTCGGGGCCGACCATCATGGCGCTGGCGGATGCGGCCATGTACGCCGTCGTGCTGGGCCGCTTGGGGAGGGTGGAAATGGCGGTGACCTCGAACCTGAATATCAATTTTCTGGTCAAGCCCAAGCCGGTGGATCTGCTGGCCGAAGCGCGCATCCTTCGTCTGAGCCGGCGTCAGGCGGTCTGCGAGGTGTCGTTGTATTCGGCGGGGAATACGGAAGAACTGGTGGCGCACGTGACGGGGACCTACGCGCTGCCGCTGTAACCAAAAAAATCTCGACCACAAAAAAAGCCCGACCGAAGTCGGGCTTTTCTATGCAGCTAACTGAATGGCCTGAATTACAGGACGCTCAGCGGGTACTCGACGATCAGGCGGAAGTCGTTGCGGTCGCTGATAACGCCAGTGTTGGCGCGTATTACTGCGTTACGCACGCGGAAAGACAGGTCCTTCGCAGCACCTTCCTGGATTACGTACTTGGCTTCCGCATCCCATTCGTGCTCTTTGCCGTCACTTTGGCCAGCGCGATGGATGTTATCGCCAGTGATGTAGCGGGTCATAAAGCTCAGACCTGGAACACCATAGGAAGCCATGTTCAGATCATAACGGACCTGCCAGGAGGTTTCGTCTTCGTTGTTGAAGTCAGAAATCTGAACAGAGTTAGCGAGCCAGATAGTGCCACCGCCGTCAACACCATAGTTGTAGCCGGCGTCGCCCGAGGAGCGCTGGTGGGCCAAGGTGAATTTGTGTGCGCCCATGGAATAGGCGGCAGCCAGACTCCAGATTTTGTTGTCTGATTCGCCTGCCAGTTCCTTGCCGTCACCGGAGGTTTTGTAGCCGTTGAAGTCGAAATTCAGCGCTTGGTCGTCTGCCAGAGGCAGGTTGTAGTTCAAGTTGACATAGGTCTTCTTGAAGTAATCTTCGACGTCGGAACGGTGAATTCCACCGCTGAAATTGTCGGTAAAGCTGTAGTTTGCGCCAACAATGTTGGCCGAGGTCAAGCCGGCTGCGCCTTTACCATTGATATCGTCGCGGCTGGATCCGGTTTGGCTGCTCAAAGCGGTGAAACGGCCAGCGGTCAATTCCAAACCTTCAATTTCGTTGCTGGTCAGCAGGGTGCCGGTGGCAACTTCAGGCAGGATGCGGCTGTCATCGGTGCTGAAGACCGGGCTACCGGTAAACATATTGCCGTGCTTCAGAACGGTATCAGAGATACGGAACTTGATGGCTCCGCCGATTTCGGTCTGGGTGTCATCGCCGCGACCATCATCGGTGGTACCGAACTGGCCAGAGCCAATACGGCCGCGGCCGCTATCGAGCTTGATGCTGCTCAAGGAATGAGCGTCGAAGCCCACGCCTACAGTGCCTTGAGTGAAGCCCGATTCCAGCAGCAGGCGGATGCCCAGGCCGGTATCTTCGTAGTAGCCGTTTTTGAAGCCGCTGGATTTCGATGGGTCAGCAATGTTGCCGGCGCCATTGCGGAAGTCACGGTTGTGATAAAGAACACGGTTGAAGATGTTGAAGCTGGTGTCTTCAACAATACCCTTGGACTCGGACTGGCTCGAGGCGAATGCCATTTGGCTGGTGCCTGCTGCTACTGCGAGGGCGATAACGCTCCACTTCATCACTTGCATCGTGATTGCTCCTTGGTTTAGAAGGGTTGCGCCGGCCATTGTTTTGTTGTATGGACGGCTCTTTCTTTTTGTGTCGGCGGTAACTTATAGCACGCAGCCTTTATTGGCGATAGTTGCAATCTATTCATTACGAATTCTTTCTCGCCATGTCGCAAAGAGTGAAAAAGAATGTCGCATTTTTATAGCTTTCACTTGCGGCTGTCAGCGCCAACGGGCTTTCTCTACGGGAATCCGGGTTTTGCCGGCCTGTCTGTGCTGCATGCAGGCCAGTCCCTAGTGTAGAGCAAGATTCGTGCTCAAAATGCTTTCTGATGTTTATTCGTTGATTTTCGCTCACCTGAATAGTTCTGCCTTGGGGTTTTATCCAGGGCTCGTGCGTACTTCAAGTCCCCTGTTAACAATTTGCTAGCAACTTCGCAGCTGTTTGAACAAGCGATTGATAGGGAGTGCAAGAGGCGATTTGTGTTGTACAGGCGGGCGGGTATGTAACCTGTGTTTCGCCGCTATTACGGTAAGAAACAAAATGGTGCAGGAGGTGGTACGCCGGTGCTGGATTTTGGTGCGCGTAACCCTGTTTTTGGGCTGTGGGTTTATGCGTTCTCTGCACTCGATCGGTGGATAGATCGTTAGAATGCGTCATCGATAGAACGCTCGGAGAAACTGCCATGTTCACCTTGGATGCGCGCTTGCAGCAGGACACCTTGTTATTGGGGGACTTTCCGCTGTGCCGGTTGTTGTTGATGAACGACGCGCACTACCCCTGGTTCATCCTGGTGCCCAGGCGCGAGGCGGTCAGCGAGCTGTTCCAGTTGGATGCCGAGGAGCAGCAAGCGCTGTGGCGGGAAACCACCTGGCTGGCGGAAAAGCTCAAAGATACTTTCGCGGCCGACAAGATGAATGTCGCAACCTTGGGCAACGTGGTCAGTCAGCTGCACATGCATGTGGTCGTGCGGCGCCGTGACGATGCGGCCTGGCCGGCGCCGGTCTGGGGCAAGCATGCGGCGCAGCCTTACAGCGAGCGGCAAGTGGCGGCAATCAAAGAGAAGTTGCAGTTGGTGCTGACCGATAACTTTTGTTTCGCGGAGGGCTGAGGCGTGACTATGGAAGAGCGAATCACTGAGCTTGAAAGTCGTTTGGCGTTTCAGGACGACACTATTCAGGCGCTGAACGACGTATTAGTGGCCCAGCAGCGGGTTATGGAGCGTATGCAGTTGCAGCTGGTCGCACTGGCCAAGCGTCAACAGGAGTCGAACAATCAGTTCGATATGGCGGGCGATGAGGCGCCGCCACCGCATTATTGAGGGCATGACCACCCTCCAGTGGCTGGGGTTCGGGTCGCTGAAATGAAAAGACCCGCTTTCAGATAGTCTGAAAGCGGGTCTTTGTTTTACGGCAACCGACTAGCGGCGGGTGGGCATTGCTGCGATCACGTCTTCGGCCTGCAGGCCTTTATCGCGTTGCATGACCGAAAACTCCACGCGCTGGCCTTCGACCAGGACGCGATGGCCTTCGCCGCGGATGGCGCGAAAGTGCACAAAGATATCGTCGCCCGAGTCGCGAGAAATAAAGCCGAAGCCTTTCGAGGTGTTGAACCATTTGACGGTGCCGGTTTCGCGGTCCGTCATGTCTTGCGGTGTGCTGGCGCTACGGGTTTGCAGGCGCAAATTGGTGCTCAAATGAAGCAGTACGGCCAGCAGCACGATCACTACGCTAAACAGACTGGCGGGTTGGTTGGCGATGACGGGCAGAGGTGCAAGTAAAACAAGGGCTTGTAGCAAGCTGGCGAGAATCAGTAAAACGGAAACTGAGTTTTGCAGTTGATGGCGCAAGCCGGCATGCCAGATGGGTAGCTGTGGCGCGAGAATCAGGTTGAGCAAGCCAAGCGAAGCCAGAATCAAGGCTTCCGGGTGTTGCAGAAATGGCTGGGCGCTATCGCTGAGGCTAGGGGCAAAAGACAGGAGCAGGGCGGTTAAGCCCGTGATCAGGTGGACAATTTTCAGCATATTCAATGAACTCGCTAATTTATAAGGACGCCAGAGAGCTGGCCGCGCGGGCCGGGTTGAAATGAAGGAAGTTGGGTCGCGCGAAAACAGCCTATGCACCAACTTGAAGAGGCGGGTTGATGGCACGGGGCGTATTTAACAGCAAACGGGATGGCGACTCAAATTAAGCGGATAGGGCTGGTTCCGGGGCCGAAGGATGAACTTGATTGCGTCCGTTGCGCTTGGCTTCGTAGAGAGCATCGTCGGCACGGGTGATCAGGCTTTCAATGTCGTCGCCAGCCTTGGCCAGGGAGTAGCCGAAAGAGGCGGTGACGCTGTCGAGAATTTGATCGGTACTGCGTACCTTGATCCGCAGCGACTGGATTTTGAGTCGCAATCTGTCAGCAAACGCGTGGGCTTGGGTGTTGCTGGTGCATTCACGCAGGATTATGCAGAACTCCTCTCCGCCATAGCGCGCCGCCATGGCGTTGGTGGGCAGCAGGTTGCGCATGAGTTGGCCGACATGTTGTAGCACCCGGTCGCCGAGCGGGTGGCCGTACTGATCGTTGAATTCCTTGAAATGGTCGATATCCAGCATGATCAGCGCGACGCCTTCATGGCCTTGGCTCAAAGTTTGTTCGAGTAAGCGATTGAAGGCGTGCCGATTGAACACCTGGGTCAGGCTGTCGAGCGTCGCGGCCAGGTGGGCGCGATCCAATTGGCTGCGCAGGTGCTTTATCTCTTCTTGCGCTGCTCGCAGGCGATGTAGAAATTTTTCCTGCTGGTTCTGCATCTGCTGGGTGTTTTCCTGCAGCTCGATCAGCACATTGGGCAGGTCGTCGATGACCGGCTCCTGCAGGGCCGCAAGACCCTGTTCAAGGCTGGCTTGGTAATTGCGGCTGCCCATGACACTGGTTGCGATACTGCCTTCGATATCGTCTACCAGTTCGATGACTTGCTGTTGGCCTGAGCGCGCCTCTTCCAGTTCGCCGCGAATGATGTATTCGCGGAACAGTTTCACCGCAATTTCCGGGGGGAAACTGTCGAAGTTGCTGAGGGTTTTATCCAGCCGCTGGTTCAGCTCCGGTTCATTGCCTCGGCTGTAGGTGTACCAGAGGGCGTAATGCACCGGGTTGGGTGGGATGTCGTGGCGAACCATCAGTGGTACGGCTTGACGAAGGAGTGCCGCCGCCTCGCGAGTTTCCTCGGGGTATAGCTCCAGAATGGACGGTGGCTTGTTGGGCTTGCTCATGCCTGTCACTGCGGTGGGTTGCGAATGTGCAAAGCATAGAACAGGCAAGTATCGGGCGCATAGCAAAAGACCCGATGAATCGGGTCTTTGTATGCGTCCTGCGGTTTATTCAGCCAGCAGGCTGCGCAGCATCCAGGCGGTTTTCTCATGCACTTGCATACGCTGGGTCAGCAGGTCGGCGGTGGGTTCGTCGCTGACTTTTTCCAGTAACGGGAAAACGCCGCGGGCGGTGCGTACCACGGCTTCTTGGCCCTGGACCAGTTGTTTGATCATTTCGGGGGCGCTGGGCACGCCTTCTTCCTCTTTAATAGAGGACAGGCGGGCATAGGCCGCATAGGTGCCGGGCGCCGGAAAGCCGAGGGCGCGGATACGTTCGGCAATCTGATCGACCGCCAGGGACAATTCGGTGTACTGCCCCTCGAACATCAGGTGCAGGGTGTTGAACATCGGGCCTGTTACGTTCCAGTGGAAATTGTGGGTTTTCAGGTACAGGGTGTAAGTATCGGCGAGTAAGCGCGATAGGCCTTCGGCGATTGCTGCACGATCCTGTTCGGCGATACCGATATTGATTTCCATACCTTCTTCCTCTCTGTTGGGTAAATGAAAATAGTACACAGATTCTTATGGATCTCGTGCTGACTTATACCAATAGATACGATTTTTAGAGGCTATTGGCTGTTCGGCGGTTCAATGCTGTCCAGCAGCTTGCTCGGCATTCAGGGGGAGTTGGCGGTAGCGGGCATTGCAGTCGCGTATCCTTGTCGATCAGCTCGGGTGGTCGTGATGGGCGACATAGAGAATATGGCTGCTGACTAAGTGCCCGTGTTGGTGCGGTTCAGTTCGCGCCAAATGGCAGTCTTCCTTAGTCGGTAAATTGGCAAGGCGAGCAGTCAGTACCTAGCCCCGTGCCCGCCTAGCCGCGTGTCGGGCGGAATCTATCTGTGGCCCAATTCGGGGTGCTGGTTGAGTGTGTGGTTGAACCGTTCCACCCAGTGCGCGCTGAACTGGCTGCCCGCAAGGCTGTTGATTTCCAGAATGGCGCGCAGTAGGGGGCGCTTGCTCAGCGTTTGGTGGGCGCGTTCGTGGGTTCGCGCATCGAAGGTGTCGACAATACCGAGGATTAATGCCCCGGCGCAGATTTCCGCCTCCTTCAGACCTTTGGGGTAGCCGGTGCCGTCGGCATGCTCCTGATGCTGCAGGGCTATTTCGGCGGCTCCTTGCCATTTGGGCATGCGTTTGAACAGGTCATAGGCAAGGCGCGGGTGGGATTGCATGTGCCGGCGTTCTTCGCGATTGAAACTGGCGTCCTTGTGTAGCATTTCCAGGGGCAGGAAGGCCATGCCCAGGTCATGCAGGCAGACCGCGGCGGCCAGTTGCTCGGGCGGCTCCGGGGTGCCGCCGAGTTGGTTGATCATCAGTGCCAGATCCAATTGCCGCATGCCGCGGCCCTGCCAGTAGCGGGAGCGACGCTCGCTGGCCTGCATGAGCTCGATAAAGAACAGTAGATCGGCATCGATCATGATGCCGTAGCGTGCCAGCAGTTGTTCGGCTTGCGGATCGCCCGTGGGCGCAGGGTCGAGCAGTTGGGTGTTGGGGTCCAGTTGTTGCAGCAATGCGCGACGCACGGTCATCTGCCGGTCCGAGGGAGTCGTCGCCAGTGCGCGCAGGGCTTGGCAGAGGGCTTCGACTTGCGCGGCGTTGAGCCTTGCAGGCGCGCCGCCGAGATCCTGGGCGATCAATTCCTTGAGGTTATCCAGGCTAAGCAGAAGGATATCGCCCAGCAGGCTATCGAAACTCAATTGCGCTTCGCGCAGGCACGACAACACGTCTTCCATTGCCTGCGGTAGCGGCATGCGCGCGTTGAGGCCGATATAACCCAGGTTGCCTTTGAGGCTGTGGATCTGCCGGAACAGCTTGTGCAAGCGTTCGGGATCGTCCGGGGCTTTCTCGAGCTCGATCAGCAATTGCTCGCTGCGTTGGAATTGCTCGGCGGTTTCCTGGCGAAAGTCGTCCAGCAGGTCGCGGGGTATTTCGGCGAGGGTTGGCTTGGCCATGGCCGCTCTCCTGTAGTGAGAACCCTTAGTATAGAAAAGCCTGGCGAAAGCGCGTGGGCGGGCGGCTGCAAGTGGCGGCTTAACCATATATAATCCTGCGCTTTGCCGCGAAATGCTGGTTGCCGGGTTTGCCGGGCAACCCCGCTGGCCGGCATGACCTGGACACGCGCGCCGCTCTGGCGGCCCAACGAATTCAAGACTCGAGAGAAGCGATTACCCCATGATGCGCAGCCACTATTGCGGCCAACTGAACGAGAGCCTGGAAGGTCAGGAAGTCACCCTTTGCGGTTGGGTCCATCGCCGCCGTGATCATGGCGGGGTGATCTTCCTCGACATCCGCGACCGTGAAGGCCTGGCCCAGGTGGTATTCGATCCCGACCGTGCCGACACCTTTGCAACTGCCGACAAAGTACGCAGCGAATACGTGGTCAAGATCACCGGCAAGGTGCGTTTGCGCCCGGCCGGCGCCGGCAACGCCAATATGGCCAGCGGCGCTATCGAGGTGCTGGGCTACGAACTGGAAGTGCTGAACGAAGCGGAAACCCCGCCGTTCCCACTCAACGAATACAGCGATGTGGGCGAAGAAACCCGCCTGCGTTATCGCTTTATCGACTTGCGTCGTCCGGAGATGGCCGCCAAGTTGAAGCTGCGTTCGAGCATCACCAGCAGCATTCGCCGTTATCTGGACGAGAATGGCTTCCTCGACGTGGAAACGCCGATTCTCACCCGCGCCACCCCGGAAGGCGCGCGCGACTACCTGGTGCCGAGCCGCACCCACGCCGGCAGCTTCTTCGCCCTGCCGCAATCGCCGCAGTTGTTCAAACAGTTGCTGATGGTCGCTGGCTTCGACCGCTATTATCAGATCGCCAAGTGCTTCCGCGACGAAGACCTGCGCGCCGACCGTCAGCCGGAATTCACCCAGATCGACATCGAAACCAGCTTCCTCGATGAAGACGACATCATGGGCATCACCGAGAAGATGGTGCGCCAGCTGTTCAAGGAGGTGCTGAACGTCGAGTTCGGTGAGCTGCCGCACATGACCCTGGCCGAAGCCATGCGTCGTTTCGGTTCCGACAAGCCGGACCTGCGTAACCCGCTGGAGCTGGTGGACGTCGAGGATCAGCTCAAGGACGTCGACTTCAAAGTGTTCGCCGGCCCGGCCAACGATCCCAAGTGCCGCGTGACCGCACTGCGCGTACCGGGCGGGGCGAGCATGCCGCGCAAGCAGATCGACGACTACACCAAGTTCGTCGGCATCTACGGCGCCAAAGGGCTGGCCTACATCAAGGTCAACGAGCGCGCCAATGGCGTCGATGGCCTGCAGTCGCCGATCGTCAAGAACATCCCGCTGGACAATATCAACGTGATCCTCGATCGCGTCGGTGCGGTCGATGGCGATATCGTGTTCTTCGGCGCCGACAAGGCGAAGATCGTCAGTGAAGCCCTGGGCGCGCTGCGGATCAAGCTGGGCCATGACCTCAATCTGCTCACTTGCGAATGGGCGCCGCTGTGGGTCGTCGACTTCCCGATGTTCGAAGAGAACGACGACGGCAGCCTGACCGCCATGCACCACCCGTTCACCGCGCCGAGCTGCAGTCCTGCCGAGCTGGAAGCCAACCCGGCGGCCGCGCTGTCGCGTGCCTATGACATGGTGCTCAACGGCACCGAGCTGGGTGGTGGTTCGATCCGTATCCACGACAAGGCCATGCAGCAGACCGTGTTCCGCGTACTGGGCATCAGCGAAGAGGAGCAGCAGGAGAAGTTCGGCTTCCTCCTCGACGCCCTGAAGTTCGGTGCGCCGCCTCATGGTGGCCTGGCCTTCGGTCTGGATCGCCTGGTGATGCTGATGACCGGTGCGCAGTCGATCCGCGAAGTGATCGCCTTCCCGAAAACCCAGAGCGCGGCCTGTGTCATGACCCAGGCGCCGGGTTTGGTGGATAACAAGGCGCTACGCGAATTACACATTCGCCTGCGCGAGCAGCCCAAGGCCGAATAAGCCTGGTGGACGACGAGGAGCCTGGGTTTGCCAGGCTTCTTCGTTATGGGTGTGATGAAACCTGAATAGATGATGGAGTGAGTTATGGCTGGTCATTCCAAATGGGCCAATATCAAGCACCGCAAAGGGCGCCAAGACGCCAAGCGCGGCAAGATTTTCACCAAGATCATTCGTGAGCTGACGGTCGCCGCCAAGGGCGGTGGTCTGCCGGCCGATAACCCGCGCCTGCGTCTGGCGGTCGATAAGGCCCTGACCGCCAATATGACCCGCGACACCATCGACCGCGCTATCGCCCGCGGTGTGGGTTCGGACGAATCCGACAACATGGCCGAGCTGAGCTATGAAGGTTACGCGCCGAGCGGCGTGGCGATCTTCGTCGAAGCCATGACCGATAACCGCAACCGTACGGCCGCCGAGGTGCGTCATGCGTTCACCAAGTGCGCCGGCAACCTCGGCACCGATGGTTCGGTGGCCTATATGTTCGAGCGCAAGGGGCATATCAGCTACGCCCCTGGGGTCGATGAAGAAGCTCTGATGGACGCCGCGCTGGAAGCGGGGGCCGACGATATCGTCAGCAACGACGACGGTTCGGTGGATGTCTACACCGCCTTCGCCGACTTCCATGCGGTGAACGAGGCGCTCAGCGCCGTCGGGCTCAAGGGTGACGAGGCCGAGATATCGATGATCCCGTCGATAGCCGCGCCCATCACCGACCTGGAAACCGCGCAAAAAGTCATCAAGTTGATCGACATGCTGGAAGACCTCGACGACGTGCAGAACGTCTACCACAACGCCGAGATTCCCGACGAGATCATGGAACAGCTGGGCTGATCGCGATTGTCGCTCGCCAAGCCGGAAGTCGCCCCAGGCCCTTCCGGCTTTTTTCATGGCGAGTGCGCAAGCGTATTCGGGGTGACGCCGGCATGGGCTGCCCCTATACTCGGCGACTGGATAAATAGACAGTGCGGCCGGTCAGAGAGTATCGGCGGTTCGAGTGGGCGGCATTAAATGACCTTGATTCTCGGCATCGACCCCGGTTCGCGCATCACCGGCTACGGCGTGGTGCGCGACACCGGACGCAGTTGCGAATATGTCGCTTCGGGCTGTATCCGTACGGGTAGCGGTTCCATGGCCGAGCGCCTGCAGATCGTGTTTCGCGGGGTGCGCGAGGTCATCGAAACCTATGGGCCGGTGACCATGGGCATCGAACAGGTGTTCATGGCGCGCAACCCGGACTCGGCGCTGAAGCTCGGTCAGGCGCGGGGCGTGGTCATAGTAGCGGGGATCGAAGCGGGTCTGGATGTCGCCGAATACACCGCGACCCAGGTCAAGCAGGCGATTTCCGGCAGCGGCGGGGCGAACAAGGAGCAGGTGCAATTGATGGTCATGCACCTGCTCAAGTTGGTGCAAAAGCCGCAGATCGACGCATCCGATGCCCTGGCGGTCGCGCTTTGCCATGCCCACCACCGGCAGAGTCTGATTCCCCATGGTCTGGTCGGCGCCAAGCGGCGTGCCGGTCGTCTTCGTTTATAAGCATATTCAAGGAAGCATCGGTGATCGGACGTTTGCGCGGTACCCTGGCGGAGAAACACCCGCCCCATGTAATTCTGGATGTGAATGGTCTGGGTTATGAGCTGGAAGTCCCCATGACGACCTTGTACCGTTTACCGGCGGTGGGCGAACCCCTGACATTGCATACCCATCTGGTGGTGCGCGAGGATGCGCACCTGTTATATGGCTTCTACGAGAAGCGCGAGCGCGAGCTGTTCCGCGAGTTGATCCGTCTCAATGGCGTCGGACCCAAGTTGGCCCTGGCCTTGATGTCCGGGCTGGAGGTCGACGAGCTGGTGCGCTGCGTGCAAGCGCAGGACACCTCGGTACTGGTGAAGATACCCGGCGTCGGCAAGAAAACCGCCGAGCGTTTGCTGGTCGAGCTCAAGGATCGCTTCAAGGCCTGGGAAACCGCGCCGGGTATGACCCCGCTGGTGGTTGAACCTCGTGGCAAGGGCGCAGTCATAAGCGCGGAGAATGATGCGGTCAGTGCACTTATTTCTCTCGGTTATAAACCCCAGGAAGCCAGTCGCGCCGTCTCAGCCATCAAGGAAGAAGGCCTGAGTAGTGAAGATTTGATTCGTCGTGCCCTGAAGGGAATGCTGTAGTGCTAGAAGCCGATCGCTTGATTACCTCCACCACGCTCGATCGCGACGAGCAGGTCGACCGTGCTATCCGTCCGCTCAAGCTGGCCGATTACATCGGTCAGCCGAATGTGCGCGAACAGATGGAGCTGTTCATCCAGGCCGCCCGTGGGCGCAGCGAAGCCTTGGACCACACATTGATCTTCGGCCCACCCGGTCTGGGCAAAACCACCTTGGCCAATATCATCGCCCAGGAAATGGACGTCTCGATCAAAAGCACCTCGGGTCCAGTACTCGAACGCCCGGGCGATCTCGCCGCGTTGCTGACCAATCTTGAACCGGGCGATCTGCTGTTCATCGATGAAATCCATCGTCTGTCGCCCATCGTCGAGGAGGTGCTGTACCCGGCCATGGAGGATTTCCAGCTCGACATCATGATCGGCGAGGGCCCCGCGGCGCGTTCGATCAAGCTCGATTTGCCACCGTTCACCCTGGTCGGCGCCACCACCCGCGCCGGCATGCTGACCAATCCGCTGCGCGACCGCTTCGGTATCGTCCAGCGTCTGGAGTTCTATAACGTCGACGACCTGACCACTATCGTCATGCGTTCGGCGGGGATTCTCGGCTTGCCGATCGAGCAGCAGGGCGCCTTCGAAATCGCCCGCCGTGCCCGCGGTACCCCGCGCATTGCCAACCGTCTGCTGCGCCGCGTGCGCGACTTCGCCGAAGTGCGCGGCCAGGGCCAGATCACCCAGGCCATCGCCGACAAGGCGTTGAACCTGCTGGATGTCGACGAGCGCGGTTTCGACCACCAGGATCGTCGGCTGTTGTTGACCATGATCGAGAAGTTCGACGGCGGCCCGGTCGGGGTCGACAACCTGGCGGCGGCGATCAGCGAAGAGCGCCACACCATCGAAGACGTATTGGAGCCCTACCTGATTCAGCAGGGCTACATCATGCGCACCCCGCGCGGGCGCGTGGTTACCCGTCACGCCTACTTGCACTTCGGCCTGAATACGCCCAAGCGCATGGGCGAATTGCCAAGTGCCGATCTATTTGCGGACGACAATGAATAGAAAAAAATACTTATCTCAGGCAATTGGCAAGAACGGGAGCTGGCACTAGAGTATGCGCGCATCAAACGGAGTTCAGTCTTTCGCCCATCGTTGTCGGGTTTACTACGAAGACACCGATGCGGGCGGCATCGTCTATTACGTCAATTACCTCAAATTTATGGAACGGGCTCGCACCGAGCGGCTGCGCGATCTGGGTTTTGCCCAGTCGGCGCTGGCAGGTGAGGGCCTGTTATTCGTCGTGCATTCGGCAGAGGCGCGCTACCACGCGCCGGCACGCCTGGACGACGAGCTGCTGGTAACGGCCGAAGTGATCGAGTTGAACCGTGTCAGCCTGCGTTTCCGTCAACAGGTCAGGCGAGTCGCGGATGATGTGCTGCTCTGTGAGGGGCAGTTTTTGGTGGCCTGTGTGGACGCCAGCAGTTTGAAACCCCGGGCTATTCCCCCAGTTCTGCGTGCGGCCTTTGCCGAGCAGGGCGGCGCGGGTACATCTAGTAGAGCAGGAGAGTAAGCGTGGAAGCCAACGCCGTTGACCATATGTCGATGTGGAGTTTGATCAGCAACGCCAGCCTGGTGGTGCAATTGGTGATGTTGACCCTGGTCGCCGCGTCGGTCACCTCCTGGGTCATGATCTTTCAGCGCACCACTTTGCTGCGCGCGGCCAAGCGTGCCCTGGACAACTTCGAGGAGCGTTTCTGGTCCGGCATCGACCTGTCCAAGCTTTACCGTCAGGCGGGCAGCAACCCGGACCCGGACTCCGGGCTGGAGCAGATCTTTCGTGCCGGCTTCAAGGAATTCTCGCGCCTGCGCCAGCAGCAGGGCGTTGACCCGGATGCGGTGATGGACGCCGTGGCACGGGCCATGCGTGTGGCCATCTCGCGTGAAGAAGAGAAACTTGAGCAGAGCCTGCCGTTTCTCGCCACCGTCGGTTCCACCAGTCCTTATATCGGCCTGTTCGGTACCGTCTGGGGGATCATGAACTCATTCCGCGGCCTGGCCCAGGTGCAGCAAGCAACTCTCGCCACCGTGGCGCCGGGTATCGCCGAAGCGCTGATCGCCACCGCCATCGGCCTGTTCGCCGCCATCCCGGCGGTGATCGCCTACAACCGTTTTTCCGCGCGTGGCGAGATGCTGATCGGCCGTTACTACACTTTCGCCGACGAGTTCCAGGCGATTCTGCATCGCAAAGTGCACACCAGCGACGACTAAGCCCTCGGCATCTTTATTACAGGTTTTAAGCCATGGCGAGAATTCGCAACAGACGCAAGCCGGTCGCCGAGATGAACGTGGTGCCCTACATCGATGTGATGTTGGTACTGCTGGTCATCTTTATGGTGACCGCGCCGATGCTCAATCAAGGGGTCAAGGTCGATCTGCCGAAAGTCAGCAGCGAAGTCTTGCCGCAGGACAACAACGCCCAGGTATTGACCATCTCGATCAAGGCCGACAAGTCCTATTACTGGAATATGGGCAGCGAAGTCGATGTCGACACCGTGCAGGATCAGGCGATGACTTTGGAGGAAATGACCCGCGCAGTGACTGCGATCATCAATCAGAGTCGCACCCAGGGTAAACAGGTGCAGGTATTCGTGCGCGGCGACAAGGCGGTCGATTACGGCACCGTGATGGCTGCCATGGGCGGCCTGCAGCAGGCCGACGTCGGTAACGTCGGGCTGATCACCGAGGCCCCCTGATGCAGCAACGCGAGCGTTCCCCTTCGGAAAGCCTGTTCTGGCCGGTGCTTTGGGCTGTGGCGCTGCACGTGCTGATGTTCGCCATGCTGTTCGTCAGCTTCGCCTTCGCCCCGGATCTGCCGCCGGCCAGGCCGGTGGTACAGGCGACCTTGTATAAGTTGCAGTCGCAGAGTCAGGCCACCACCCAGACCAATCAGAAGATCGCCGGGGAAACCAAGAAAACCACCGCGCCGGTTTATGAAACCGAACAGCTCGAGCAGAAAAAAGCCGAGCAGGAAAAACAGGCCGTCGCCGCCAAGGCTGCGGAGCAGAAAAAAGCCGAAGAAGCCAAGAAGGCCGAGGCCGCGAAGCAGGCCGACGCAGCGAAGAAAGCCGAGGCGGCGAAAAAGGCCGCCGAGCAGAAGAAACTAGCGGATATCGCCAAGAAAAAAGCCGCAGACGAGGCCGCGAAAAAGAAAGCCGCCGAGGATGCCAAGAAGAAGGCGGCCGAAGAGGCGAAGAAAAAGGCGGCAGCCGAAGCAGCGAAGAAAAAAGCCGCGGAGGATGCCAAGAAAAAGGCCGCCGAAGCCGCGCAGCGTAAAGCCCTGGAAGACAAGAAAGCGGCGGCCCTGGCCGAGTTGCTCTCCGAGGATGTGGGGCGCCAGCAAGCCATCGCCGAGACCCAGGGCGATGAGGTGGCGGGCAATCTGGACGATTTGATCGTTAAGCTGGTCAGCGAACGCTGGATCCGCCCACCGTCGGCGCGGGCCGGCATGAGCGTTGAAGTACTGATCGAGATGTTGCCCGACGGCACTATCATCAATGCCAGCGTAACCCGTTCGAGTGGCGATGCACCTTTCGACAGCTCCGCCGTGCAGGCAGTGCGTAACGTCGGGCGTATCGCGGAAATGCAGCAATTGGATCGTGCCACATTCGATCGTCTTTACCGGCAGCGTCGCGCTGTCTTCAAACCGGAGGATTTAGGTCTGTGAATATCCTGATGCGTATCGTCCTGCTCGGCCTGACCATGATGGTCGGCGTCGTTCAGGCGGCTGATCCCTTGGTGATCAGCACTGGTACCGACCGCGCCACCCCCATCGCCGTTGTCCCCTTTGGCTGGCAAAGCGGCAGCGTATTGCCGGACGACATGGCGGAAATTATCGGCAACGACCTGCGCAATTCCGGCGTGTTCGAACCTATCGCCCGGCAGAACATGATCAGCCTGCCGACCCAGGCCAGCGAAGTGATCTATCGCGACTGGAAAGCGCTCGGCGCCCAGTACGTGCTGGTCGGCAATATGGTGCCCAGCGGCGGGCGTTTGCAGGTGCAGTTCGCCCTGTTCAACGTGGCCACCGAACAGCAGGTATTGACCGGCAGCGTCGGCGGTGGCGTCGATCAAATACGTGATATGGCGCACCATATCGCCGATCAGTCGTTCGAGAAGCTGACCGGGGTCAAAGGTGCGTTTTCCACCCGTTTGCTCTACGTGACCGCCGAGCGCTTTTCGGTCAATAACACCCGTTACACCCTGCAGCGCTCCGACTACGACGGTGCCCGTGCGGTGACCCTGCTGCAATCGCGCGAACCGATTCTTTCTCCATCCTTCGCTCCGGATGGCCGGCGTATCGCTTATGTCTCCTTCGAGCAGAAGCGCCCGCGGATTTTCGTGCAGCACGTCGATACCGGTCGCCGTGAGCAGATCACCAATTTCGAAGGCCTTAACGGCGCGCCGGCCTGGTCGCCGGATGGCAACCGTCTGGCATTCGTACTGTCCAAGGACGGCAATCCGGAAGTTTATGTAATGGACATGGGTAGCCGGCAACTGCGCCAGGTGACTAACCAGGGCTCGATCGATACTGAACCTTTCTGGGGTAAGGATGGTCAGACCCTGTATTTCACGTCCGACCGTTCGGGAAAACCACAAATCTACAAAACCAATATCAACAGCGGTGCAGTCGAGCGTGTGACCTTTGTCGGTAACTACAACGCCAACCCGAAACTGTCCGCTGACGAAAAAACCCTGGTGATGATCCATCGCCAGGACGGTTTCACCGTGTTCAAGGTAGCGGCGCTGGACCTGGCCCGCGGCGGTGCGCCTCGTATTCTTTCCGACACCAGTCTGGATGAGTCGCCCACTGTTGCGCCTAATGGCACCATGGTAATCTACGCCACCCGCCAGCAGGGTCGGGGAGTCTTGATGTTAGCGTCCACCAATGGTCGCGTTAGGCTCCCTCTTCCTACCGCTCAAGGCGAAGTTCGAGAGCCTTCCTGGTCCCCCTTCCTGAACTGATGCGGCCGTTACACATAACTGTTTGATCTGCTTTTGCAACACTGCTTTAACACACTGGGGTTCACTAGGAGTTACACGATGGAAATGCTGAAATTTGGTAAGTTTGCTGCTCTGGCTTTGGCTCTGGCCGTAGCCGCTGGTTGTTCGTCCAAGGGCGGCGACGCTGCTGGCGAAGGCGCAACCGATCCTAACGCTGGTTACGGCGCCAACACTGGCGACGTCGATGGCAGCCTGAGCGAAGAAGCGGCTCTGCGCGCTATCACCACCTTCTACTTCGAATACGACAGCTCGGACCTGAAGCCGGAAGCCATGCGCGCTCTGGACGTTCACGCCAAAGACCTGAAAGGCAACGGCGCTCGCGTCGTTCTGGAAGGCCACGCTGACGAGCGCGGTACCCGTGAATACAACATGGCTCTGGGCGAGCGTCGCTCCAAAGCCGTTCAGCGCTACCTGGTGCTGCAGGGCGTTTCCCCTGCTCAGCTGGAAGTGGTTTCCTACGGTGAAGAGCGTGCGATTGCCACTGGCAACGACGAGCAATCCTGGGCGCAAAACCGCCGCGTCGAACTGCGTAAGTAATTCGATATGCGTACCTGCCGCCGTGCTTTGACCATTTTGGCGCTCAGCCTGCCGTTCGCGGCTTGGGCTGAGGTTCCCGTGGTGGATAATAATGCCGAATATGGCGGTTATCCCCCTGCTGGTTACGGCACGTCCGGCGCCTACGTCGGGGGAGGGGCTACGGCCCCTGCCTCGGCGCAAGGCATGCTGTTCAACCAGCTGCAGCAGATGCAGCAGGAAATCGCGCAATTGCGCGGCATGCTCGAAGAGCAGCAGAATGAGATTCAGCGTCTGAAACAGGAGAGCCTGGAGCGTTATCAGGATCTCGATCGACGTATGAGTAGTGGTGGCGCAGCCGGTGCTGCAGTCAACCAGAGTTCCCCAACCGATGGCGCCATCGACGCCAGCGGTGCGCCGACCCCGCCAGCGGGTCAGGCGCCAACGGCAGCCAGCAATGAGCCGGCCGATCCTGCCAAGGAAAAACTGTTCTACGAAGCGGCCTTCGATCTGATCAAGGCGAAGGACTTCGACAAGGCCAATCAGGCCTTTAGCGCTTTCCTGCGTAAGTACCCGAACAGCCAATATGCCGGCAATGCCCAGTATTGGCTGGGCGAAGTGAGCCTGGCGCAGGGCAATCTGCAAGGCGCCGGTCAGGCCTTCGCCAAAGTCAGTCAGGCTTATCCGAGCCATGCCAAGGTGCCCGACTCGTTGTTCAAGCTCGCCGATGTCGAGCAGCGTCTGGGTAATACCGATAAGGCCAAAGGCATCCTGCAGCAAGTGGTCGCCCAGTATCCGGGTAGCTCGGCAGCACAATTGGCGCAGCGCGATTTACAGCGCTTGCAGTAAGCCTGGTTCAACGACCTAAAAGCCTGCGTCTGTCGCGGGCTTTTTATTGCCTGCTATCCCTGGCGGCCACCCTTCGGGCCGTCGCTGCACGACGTTAAAAATTTCTCCCGGAATTTTTTTCGTATACAATTCGCACCCCTTTTTCCCGCAACGGAGGCGGATGGCCTGTTTAGCCGTCACGCCCGTGGCTGATATGCAAGAAACCCTGCGCATTACCGAGATTTTCTACTCGCTGCAGGGCGAGACGCGCACCGCCGGCTTGCCGACCGTGTTCGTTCGCCTGACCGGCTGTCCTTTGCGTTGCCAATACTGCGACACCGCCTATGCCTTCAGCGGCGGCGAGATCCAGTCGCTGGAAGCCATCCTCGAGCAAGTTGCCGGCTATAAGCCGCGCTATGTCTGCGTGACCGGCGGCGAACCCTTGGCCCAACCCAATTGCATTCCCTTGCTCGAGCGGCTGTGCGATGCCGGCTACGAAGTGTCGCTGGAAACCAGTGGCGCTCTGGATGTTTCGGCGGTCGATCCGCGGGTGAGCAAGGTGCTCGATCTGAAAACGCCGGGCTCGGCGGAAGTGGCACGCAACCGCTACGAAAACATCGAGCTGCTGACGCCCAACGATCAGGTCAAGTTCGTCATCTGCTCGCGCGAAGACTACGACTGGGCGGTGAGCAAGCTAATCCAGTATCGGTTGGCTGAGCGCGTCGGCGAGGTGCTGATGTCGCCCAGTCACCATGAGCTGAGCGCGCGCTCCCTGGCCGACTGGATCGTCGCCGATAACCTGCCCGTGCGCCTGCAGATGCAGCTGCACAAGATCCTCTGGAACGACGAACCGGGACACTGAGCCCGGTTGCATGGCTTTCGGATCGCTTGCCGGGTAACGGCGCGTAAATAATTGCAATGTGCTCAGAACCCGTGGGCTCGCCTGCGGATTTTGCAAGATGGGGTGTTATCGATGAGCGATAAAAAAGCGCTGATTCTTTTGTCCGGCGGGCTGGATTCGGCCACCGTGGTGGCCCTGGCCAAGGCGCAGGGTTACAGCTGCTACAGCATGAGCTTCGACTATGGCCAGCGTCATCGCGCCGAGTTGCAGGCCGCCGAGCGCGTGGCGCGGCACTTGGGTGTGGTCGAGCACAAGGTGGTTGGGATCGATTTGAACGGCATTGGCGGTTCGGCCTTGACCGATAGCAGTATCGATGTGCCGGAAAGCCCGACCGAGGGGATTCCCATCACTTATGTGCCGGCGCGCAATACGGTATTTCTGGCGCTGGCTTTGGGCTGGGCGGAAGTGCTGGGTGCGCGCGATATTTTTATCGGCGTGAATGCGGTGGATTACTCCGGTTACCCGGATTGCCGTTCGGAATTCATCGAGGCTTTCGAACGCATGGCCAACCTGGCGACCCGTGCCGGCGTCGAAGGGCAGGGCTTTCGCATCCAGGCGCCGTTGCAGTATATGAGCAAGGCCGAGATCATTCGGGCGGGCATTCAAGGAGGTGTCGACTACGGGTTGACGGTGTCCTGCTATCAGGCCGATGCGGACGGCCGCGCATGCGGTAAGTGCGAGAGTTGCCGGCTGCGCGCCGCCGGGTTTGCCGGCGCCGGTGTGGCCGATCCGACCCGCTATCGTTAAAAGTTTGTCGTTTGCTGTTGATTTAACGAATTAAATCAGTATCATGCGCATCGCCTTGGGTCGTTAGCTCAGTTGGTAGAGCAGTTGGCTTTTAACCAATTGGTCGTAGGTT
>CBIHLQ010000008.1:0-156919 GCA_966210885.1 uncultured Pseudomonas sp. | reverse complement strand
AGTACTCGGCTACGAACCGAGCGGTCGGAGGTTCGAATCCTCCTGAGTGCACCATCTTCAAATGGCTTGCAGCAATGCAAGCCATTTTGTTTCAACCAGTGGTGATCTGGTCTAAAAGCGCCATTTGCACTCATAGCTCAGCTGGATAGAGTACTCGGCTACGAACCGAGCGGTCGGAGGTTCGAATCCTCCTGAGTGCACCATATAGAAGTAACAAAAAAAGGGCCTGCAGCGATGCAGGCCCTTTTTCTTTGCCCGGTCATTGCGCGTTCTAGCGTTTGCCTTTGACGCAGCCGGCTTCATCGAAGCTCACCTGCCGGCTATTACCCTGTTGATCGCGGTAGTGGTAACGGGTTTGGCCGTTCTGGCGGCTGACCTTGTCCGGTGTGCCCAGGCTGCTTTCCACGTCGCTTTGGGTCATGCCGCTGCGGATCTGCTGTTTGATCACCGCCTCGCGTCTTTCGTTGCCGGTAACGCGGTTGCCGCAGCCGTCCTGCTTTTCGCCGACCACCACCAGCTCGCTGACGTTATCTGTTTCCTTGGCCTTTTTGCGCGAGGATTTCGCTGTTTTCGCCAGGGGGATCGGCTTGCCGTTGCCGGGTGTGGGGTTGTAGGCGTCTTGCAGGTGTTGCGACTGCTCCACGGGGCAGCCTTGCAGAGTGAAGGTGACATGGCCGTTGGCGTCTTCGCAGCGGAAAACCGTAGAAGCCAGGATGGGTGTTGGGCATAGCACGATGACGCAGAAAGCGACGCGATGCAGTCCTTGCATGCGGGTGTCCTCCTTGACGGTTGAAAGGCAAGGGTAGTCGATGCTGCTGGTGGTGCCAGTGGTGTCTTGAATTGGATCTTGGGCGTCGCAACTACGGACGTTGAAAAACTGCTGAAGATTGTGATGCAACGGCTTGTTCTACACTGGTTTTGTAACGTGCAAAGGGGGCTTGCAGTGTTATCATTCGCGGCGTCAGCTCCGCCGGGGCTTATGGAATACCACCATGGACTTACCCAGTAGTTCCTCAGAATCTCGATTGTGCAATCGCGTATTGACTGATTGACCCTCTGTGGCGTGCGCTGCCGCTGGGGGTGGAGCGCGCCATGACTGAAGTAGAAGTAAAAAAACCGCAAGAAAGCCTGCAGGATCGCCTGGCCCAGGTGGTCGAACTGCTGCATCGGCACAAGCTGGTCGAAGACCTGACCCATCGTCAGGAAGGTCAGCAGCAAAGCCGGGTGGAAAACCTGGTGCATCGGCAGAATCTCGTCGAGTTGCAGCGCAAACTCGACGAGCTGCACTCCGCCGACGTCGCTCATATCCTCGAAGCGCTGCCGCTCGATGACCGTCTAACCATTTGGCAGTTGGTCAAGGTCGAGCGCGACGGCGATATCCTCCTCGAAGTATCCGACGCGGTGCGCGAAACGCTGCTGGCGGACATGGACGACCACGAAATTCTCGCGGCGGCCAAGGACATGGACGCCGACGAGTTGGCGGACCTAGCCTCCGAGCTGCCGCGCGATGTCGTGCATGAATTGATGGAAACCCTCGACGCGCAACAGCGCGAGCGCGTGCGTTCGGCGTTGTCCTATGAGGAGGATCGGGTCGGTGCGCTGATGGACTTCGAGATGGTCACCATCCGTGAAGACGTCAGCCTGGAGGTGGTATTGCGCTACCTGCGCCGCCTCAAGGAGCTTCCGGGGCATACCGATAAATTATTCGTGGTCGACTACGACGGCGTGCTCAAGGGCGTACTGCCGGTCAAGCGCCTGCTGGTCAATGATCCGGAGAAACTGGTCAGCGACGTCATGGCGACCGACCCGGTGAGTTTCCATCCGGATGAGGATGCCTACGACGCTGCCCAGGCGTTCGAGCGCTACGACTTGATCTCCGCGCCGGTGGTGGACAAGAACAGCAAGCTGATCGGGCGTTTGACCATCGACGAAATGGTCGATTTGATTCGTGAGGAGAGCGAAAGCGAAGTCCTCAACATGGCGGGTCTGCGCGAGGAAGAAGACATCTTCGCCTCGGTATGGAAATCCTTGCGCAACCGTTGGGCTTGGCTGGCGATCAATCTGATCACCGCCTTTATGGCCTCGCGGGTGATCGGTCTGTTCGAGGGGTCGATCGAGAAGCTGGTGGCCTTGGCGGCGCTGATGCCGATAGTCGCGGGCATCGGCGGTAATTCCGGGAACCAGACCATCACCATGATCGTGCGCGCTATGGCGCTGGATCAGATGGGCACCGGTAATACCCGGCGCCTGATTCGCAAGGAGCTGGGCGTCGCCCTGGTCAACGGCATCGTCTGGGGTGGAGTGATCGGCGTCGTGGCCTATTTGCTGTACGGCAGTTGGTCGTTGGGGGTGGTGATGACTGCTGCGATGACCCTCAACCTGCTGTTGGCGGCATTGATGGGAGTGCTGATTCCGATGACGCTGGTGCGTATGGGGCGCGACCCGGCATTAGGCGCCAGTGTGATGATCACGGCGGTGACCGATAGCGGCGGCTTCTTTATTTTTCTGGGACTGGCCAGTCTGTTTTTGCTTTAACGGCTCCGGTCGATCCATGGCGCATTTTTATCAGAAAATGTCCCATTAGTGGCGCTTGGATTTGCCTCAAACAACTGTTTCAGGCTAAGGTTCGCCAGCTTTGCCCGGGGCAAATTCCCGGGCGCTCCTCTTAATAATGAATGCAGCTGGCGCTGCTGGCACAAGGAGCCAAAATGACCCCTAGTGAACTCCTGCTCGAGGGTGTCGAGCTTATGCTGTTCGGCTTAGGCTTCGTGTTTCTCTTCCTGGCGCTGTTGGTGCTGATGATTCGTGTGATGTCGCGGATCATCGAGCTTCTGTCCTCCAAAACACCCGTGTCCGCATCCGCGCCCGTTGTCGCTAAATTCGCCGATGACGCCCCCAGCGCAGAGCTGCTCGCCGCCATCCAGTCCGCTATTCATCAGCACCGCGCTCGTCGCGGTTGAGTCAGGTTCGAAAGGGAGCACCTGTATGACTGCCGTAAAGAAAGCACTCGGAATTACCGATGTGGTGCTGCGCGACGCCCACCAGTCGATCCTGGCCACCCGCGTGCGCCTGGAAGATATGTTGCCGATCGCGCCCAAGCTCGATCAGGTGGGTTTCTGGTCGGTCGAGTCCTGGGGTGGGGCGACTTTTGATGCTTGTATTCGTTACCTGGGCGAAGACCCATGGGAGCGTATTCGCGAGCTGAAAAAGGCCATGCCCAATACCCGTCAGCAGATGCTGCTGCGTGGGCAGAACTTGCTGGGCTATCGTCACTACGCCGACGATGTGGTGGAAAAGTTCGTCGAGCGTGCGGCGTTCAATGGTGTCGATGTGTTTCGCGTATTCGATGCAATGAACGACCCGCGTAACCTGCAGACCGCGCTCAAGGCGGTCAAGCAAGTGGGTAAGCACGCTCAGGGCACTATTTCCTATACCACCAGTCCGGTGCACACCTTGGATATGTGGGTCGATCTGGCCAAGCAGATCGAAGACATGGGCGCCGATTCGGTGGCCATTAAAGACATGGCCGGAATTCTCAATCCCTATACCGCTTTCGAGTTGGTGACGCGCCTGAAGGCCACCTTGTCGATTCCGATCCACATGCAATGCCATGCCACCGCGGGCTTGTCGACCGCGGCCATCCTCAAGGCGGTGGAGGCAGGGATCGATAACGTCGATACCGCTATTTCCTCGCTGTCGATGACCTACGGCCATTCGCCGACCGAGTCGGTGGTCGCGATTTTCCAAGGTTCCGAGCGCGACACCGGCCTGAACCTCGAGCTGCTCGAAGAAATCGCCGCTTATTTCCGCGAAGTGCGGAAGAAGTACGCCAAGTTCGAAGGCAACCTCAAGGGCGTCGATTCGCGCATTCTGGTCGCTCAGGTTCCGGGTGGCATGCTCACCAATATGGAAGGCCAGCTGAAAGAGCAGGGCGCTCAGGATAAATTCGATGAAGTGCTGGCGGAAATCCCGCGCGTGCGCGAAGACCTCGGTTTCATCCCGTTGGTAACGCCGACCTCGCAGATCGTCGGCACTCAGGCGGTGATCAACGTCCTGACCGGCGAACGCTACAAATCGATTACCAAGGAAACCGCGGGTGTGTTGAAGGGCGAATACGGCGCAGCGCCGGCACCCTTCAATAAAGAACTGCAAGCGCGCGTACTGGATGGTGCCGAAGCCATTACCTGTCGCCCGGCCGATTTGCTGGATGCGGAGATGGATAAGCTCACCGCCGAGCTCAAGGGTCTCGCCAAAGAGAAAGGCATCAAGCTGGCGAAGGATGAGATCGACGACGTCCTGACCTATGCGCTCTTCCCGCAGATCGGTTTGAAATTCCTGGAAAACCGCGGCAATCCGGCGGCTTTCGAACCTGTGCCGACGGGTAACGAGGCGCCGGCTCGTGAGGCCGGCAAGCCTGAGGTCTATACCGTCGAAGTCAGCGGCAAGTCGTTTGTCGTGCAGGTCAACGAAGGCGGCGATATCGAGGGCATCAAGCCTGTCGGCGGCTCGGTCGGTTCGGCTGCTGCCTCTGTGCCCACCGCGCCGATCGGCGCGGGCGAGCCGCAGGCTGCGCCGTTGGCCGGCAATATTTTCAAGGTACTGGTGCAGCCGGGCCAGATAGTCGAGGAAGGTCATCTGTTGATCATTCTCGAGGCCATGAAGATGGAAGCCGAGATTCGCGCGTTCAAGGCTGGCACCATTGGTGCGGTCAACGTCAAGGTTGGCGATGCGGTGGCGGTGGGCGACAGCCTGCTGACCATTGGTTAAGGAGCGCGGTAATGGATAAGCTCCTCAAACTTTGGCAAAGCACGGGCTTGTACCATATCGAGCCGGGCCAGCTGTTTATGATGGCGGTCTGCGTGTTGCTGATCTATCTGGCGATCAAGAAGGGCTTCGAGCCCTTGCTGTTGATCCCGATTGGCTTCGGTGGTCTGTTGGCCAACATTCCCGTGGCCAACATGGCGGAGGGCGCCGGCTTTCTGCATATGATCTATGAGGTCGGCTTGCCGACCAGTATTTTCCCATTGCTGATCTTTCTCGGTGTCGGTGCCATGACCGACTTCGGGCCCATGCTGGCCAACCCCAAGACGCTGTTATTGGGGGCCGCTGCCCAGTTCGGTATCTTTGGTACGCTGCTCGGCGCTTTGGCGCTGGCTGCCACGGGGATTCCGGGGCTGGAGTTCACGCTCAAGGAAGCCGCATCCATCGCCATTATCGGCGGTGCGGACGGCCCGACCTCGATCTTCGTGACCTCCAAGCTGGCGCCGCATCTGCTCGGGCCGATCGCCGTGGCGGCTTATGCCTACATGGCTTTGGTGCCTTTGATCCAGCCGCCGATCATGCGCGCACTGACCACCAAGGAAGAGCGCGCCATCGTCATGCAGCAACTGCGTCCGGTTGGCCAGACCGAGAAGATCATCTTCCCTATCGTGTTATGCCTGTTGGTCGGTTTGCTGCTGCCCGATGCCGCGCCGCTGGTGGGTATGTTCGCCCTAGGTAATCTGCTGCGTGAAAGTGGCGTGGTCGAGCGTCTGGCGGATACCTCGCGGAACGCGTTGATCAACATCGTCACGATCTTTTTGGGTCTGACCGTGGGTTCGAAGTTGTCGGCCGAATCCTTTCTGCAGATTAAAACCCTCGGCATCCTCACGCTGGGTATGTTGGCGTTCTGTGCGGGCACGGCGGCGGGTGTGTTGATGGCCAAATTGATGAATTTCTTCAGCAGCAACAAGATTAACCCGTTGATCGGCTCTGCCGGCGTATCCGCGGTGCCGATGGCGGCGCGGGTGTCGAACAAGGTCGGCCTTGAGGCCAACCCGCAGAACTTCCTGTTGATGCATGCCATGGGTCCGAACGTGGCGGGCGTCATCGGTTCGGCGGTGGCGGCGGGGGTGTTGCTCAACTTCGTTGGCTAACGCCGCATTTGAATGAAAAAACCGCCTGCCCAGGCGGTTTTTTTATGTTTTCGCTTGTTGCGGCGATTGCACGGCTTGCGTTGATAGTGCGCGAAGGTGGCGATGCTTTGGCGATCCGTGCTTCTGTTGGAAATACCGCCCATGTGCATCGGCGTCGGCGTCGGCGCTTGCTTAAGGTTTTTCCGCGCAAACCAAAAAACCGGCAGGGAGCCGGTTTTTTCGGTGTGCCGACTATCAGGCTTCTTCGGCGGCCATCTCGGCATCGTGAGCAATCAATGCCACCAAGGCATTTTGCTGACGACGAGACAGTTGTCGGAAGCGCTGCAGTAGTTCTCGCTCATGCAAGGACAGTTCTGGGCTGTCCAGGCGCATATTCAGGTCATCACCCAGGCTGCCTTCCTGGAGCATGCTTTGCTCGAGGCGGGCGATGATTTCCGAATTCATGCTGCGATGATGGTTGCGAGCTACATCGGCAATGCGTTCGCGCATGCCATCAGGCAAGCGAACGACGAATTTGTCAGCGGTACGGCTGGAGTAGAGAGCTTGTTTCATAGGGCGCACACAATAAACCGGTTAGTTCAGGAAGGCGATACTGGCAATGAGCTATTTGATAGTCACCGTTTTGACCACCTTTAGCATTAGCCGTTCCGTCAGGATCGCATTTTGTATCGGTACGGTCGCTAGCTTAAAAATGTTGTCAGTTGCTTGACGCCAAATACATGGCATATTTTGGTAGCAATAAAGGCTTTTTGCCAGTACCAGCTGTCAGAAATGCGCGCTAATGCATGCTATTGAGCATAAAAGCGCAATTTAGTGCACTGCGTAAAACCTTCAAGCCATTGTCGCCGCAGTGGGAGCTGGTCATTCATTGACTGCACTGAAACGAGAACTGCCTACCTCGGTTTACCGGCGAGCCTTCAAGCCGTTTCGTAACCCTTTATAAAGGAGGCACTTCATGGCTGTAGTGATCCGGGTCGAGAGTTTGAAGAAAATCTTCGGTCACAAATAGGTGCTAGCCGATTTGGTATTGACCATCGAGCCCGGTGAAATGGTTGCACTAATCGGCGTGTCCGTTTTCACATCACCATCCTGTTCGGTGTTCTGGCGAGTGGCGGTGCCAGCTCTGCGGTAAGTACGTGCACCAATTACAGGCGATGCTGGCGGGCCGGGCAACAGCTATGATCTACCGCGGGCGAGTGACAACAAGTCTGGCTGCGGGCGAATAGGGTGTTTTGATGGGCGGCAGGTTGATCTATCTGATGGGGCCTTCGGGTTCGGGCAAGGACAGCTTGTTGAATGCCGTGCGCGAGCGCCTGACGGACGAGGGCGTTCTCAACGTGGCATCGGCGGCCCAGGCAATCGCTCAGCGGTCTACCAGTGTTTGCCGGATCGCCCGCCGGGTGATCACCCGTTCCGCCGAGGCGGTCGGCGAAGATGCCGTTGCGGTGTCCCTGGCCGAGTTCGAACAGGTGGAGGCCGCTGGTGCTTTCGCCTTGAGTTGGCGTGCAAATGGCCTGGCCTACGGTATTCCCAGGCAGATCGACGATTGGCTGGCGGCTGGCGAGAGTGTGCTGGTCAACGGCTCGCGGGCCTATTTGAGCCAGGCGCGTCAGCGCTACCCTGATCTGGTTGCGGTGTTGCTGCGGGTCGATGGCGCGGTGCTGCGCGAGCGTCTGTTGGCCCGTGGTCGTGAAGCGCCGGCGCAAATCGAAGAGCGCTTGGCGCGTAATGCACTGTTCGACGAGGCAGTCACCGACCTCGACGGCATTCATGTGCTGGACAATTCCAGCCATTTCGAGCGCACCGTGGATAAGCTGCTGGCATTGATCGGCCGTAGCGCATGCACTTGAGCCTGCTGGGCACCGGCGATGTTCGCATGGCAGGTGCATTGGGGCAGTCTGGCGCTCAATCCAGCGGCAACTCGGTGGTGCGTTTGACCTCGCTCATGGCGATATTCGAGTGGGCCTCCTGCACGTGTGGGCGCTGCAGCAGGTGGTCACGCAGGAAGCGCTCATAGCTGGCGATGTCCTTGGCCACCACCTTGAGCAGGTAGTCCGAACTGCCGGCCATGGTGTGGCACTCCAATACCTCGGGGTAGCCGACCACCGCCTGTTCGAATTCCTCCAGGTTCTTGCGGCCGTGGGCCGACAGTTTGATATCGACGAAGACCGTCATGCTCAGGCCCAGCAGCTTGGGGTTGAGCAGGGCGACCTTGCGTTCGATCAGGCCTTCCTCCTGCATGCGATGTATCCGCCGCCAGCAGGGCGATTGCGACAATTCGACCTTCTCGGCGATTTCGGCGGCGGAGAGGTCGGCATTGTGTTGCAGCAGGCGGAGAATCTTGCGGTCGAGAGGGCTGAGCTTTTCTTGCATGTTCTATCTCTTATTCCTAATTTTATTAGAGGATTTATGCGCAGTATCAGCGTTTAGGCCGAAAATTAGAAAGAAAAAAGCGATACCGTTCAGTCATATTTTTAGCCAGCCGTTACGCCCGGCGATCCCGGGCGCGACAGAATCGGGACGGCATTAACCGGTGCCGCCATAGCTCGTCAAAATAATAAAAGGAGCGCACGCATGTCTCTGGCCGAGATCCGCCTGGATGACAAGTACCGCCTTGCCACTGGTCACCTGTACCTCACCGGCACCCAGGCGCTGACCCGCCTGCCGATGCTGCAGAAGCAACGCGACACGGCCCATGGTCTGAACACCGCCTGCTTCATTTCCGGCTACCGCGGCTCGCCGCTGGGCAACCTCGACAAGAGCTTGTGGGAAGCCAAGGGCTTTCTCCAGGAAAACCACATCCACTTCCAGCCCGGGGTCAACGAAGAGTTGGCCGCCACCTCGGTGTGGGGCAGCCAGCAGACCAGCCTGTTTCCCGGCGCACGTTATGACGGTGTGTTCGCCATGTGGTACGGCAAGGGCCCCGGCGTCGATCGCTGCGGCGACGTGTTCAAGCACGGCAACTCGGCCGGCGTTTCTGAGCATGGTGGTGTTCTGCTGCTGGCTGGCGACGACCACGGCTGCAAGTCTTCGAGCATCGCCAACCAGAGCGAGCACGCGTTTATCGCCGCCTCGATTCCGGTGCTCAACCCGGCCAACGTCCAGGAAATCCTCGACTACGGGATCATCGGCTGGGAGCTGTCGCGCTACAGCGGTTGCTGGGTGGCACTGAAAACCATCGCCGAAAACGTCGATTCCTCCGCTGTGGTGGATGTCGATCCGTTGCGTATTCAGGTGCAGATTCCGGAGGATTTTCAGCTGCCGGAAGATGGCGTCTACATCCGTTGGCCCGACCCGCCCCTGGCCCAGGAAAAGCGCCTCAATACCTATAAGATCTATGCGGCCCGGGCCTTCGCCCGCGCCAACAACCTGAACCAAGTGATGCTCGATTCGCCGAATCCGCGCCTGGGCATCATCACCACCGGCAAGTCCTATCTGGATGTGCGCCAAGCCCTGGAAGACCTCGGCCTGGACGAGGAACTCTGCGCTCGGGTCGGTTTGCGCGTGCTCAAGATCGGCATGAGCTGGCCGCTGGAGCCGGTCTCGGTGCACGAGTTCGCCGAGGGTCTGGACGAAATTCTGGTGGTCGAGGAGAAACGCAGCATCATCGAGGACCAACTGACCGGCCAGCTCTACAACTGGCCGGTGGGCAAGCGCCCGGTGGTGGTCGGCGAGTTCGACGAGCAGGGCGTCTCGCTGCTACCGAACCTGTCCGAGCTGACCCCGGCGATGATCGCCCGGGCCATCGCCAAGCGTCTGGCGCCGATCTATACCAGCGATACCATCGAACAGCGTCTGGCCTTTCTCGCCGCCAAGGAAAAGGCCCTGGCCGCGCCCAAACACTCCACCGCGCGTACCCCGCATTTCTGCTCCGGCTGCCCGCACAACACCTCGACCAAACTGCCGGAAGGCAGCCGCGCCCAGGGCGGTATCGGTTGCCATTACATGACCCAGTGGATGGATCGCAATACCGATACCTTCACCCAGATGGGCGGCGAGGGCGCGACCTGGATCGGCCAGGCGCCGTTCACCGATACGCCGCATATCTTCCAGAACCTCGGCGACGGCACCTACTTCCACTCCGGTCAATTGGCCCTGCGTGCGGCGGTCGCGGCCGGGGTGAATATCACCTACAAGATTCTCTACAACGATGCGGTGGCCATGACCGGCGGCCAGCCGATCGACGGCGAATTGCGTGTCGACCAGCTCAGCCAGCAAATCTTCGCCGAGGGCGTCCAACGTATCGCCCTGGTCAGCGATGAGCCGGACAAATACCCGACCCGCAAGACGTTCGCGCCCATCGTGACTTTTCACCATCGCAGCGAGCTGGATGCGGTGCAGCGCGAGCTGCGCGAATGCAAAGGCACTTCGGTGATCATCTATGACCAGACCTGTGCCACCGAGAAGCGCCGTCGGCGCAAGCGCGGCAAGCTGGTCGACCCGCAAAAACGCGCCTTTATCAACCCGGCGGTGTGCGAGGGTTGCGGTGATTGCAGCGTGAAATCCAACTGCCTGTCGGTGCTGCCGCTGGAAACCGAATTGGGGCGCAAGCGCGAGATCGACCAGAACTCCTGCAACAAGGATTTCTCCTGCGTCGAGGGTTTCTGCCCGAGCTTCGTCACCGTGCATGGCGGCGGCCTGCGCAAGCCCGAAGCGGTGGGCGCCAATGCGCTGTTTATCAGTCTGCCGGAGCCCAAGCAGCCGAGCCTGGAGCGGCCCTGGAACATCCTGCTGCCAGGTGTCGGCGGCAGTGGCGTGACCACGGTCGGCGCGCTGCTGGGTATGGCCGCGCACCTCGAAGGCAAGGGTTGCAGCGTGCTCGACCAAGCGGGTCTGGCGCAGAAATTCGGCCCGGTGATTACCCATATCCGCGTCGCCGCCAAGCAGGACGATATTTTCGCCGTGCGCATCGCCGCCGGCGAAACCGATTTGCTGCTCGGTTGCGATCTGGTGGTGGCCGCCAGCGAAGAGGCTCTGGCCAAACTCAACGAAAATATCGCCCATGCGGTGATCAACAGCCATGAAGCGGCCACCGCTGAATTTACCCGCAACCCTGATGCCCAGGTGCCTGGTGCGGCCATGCGCGAGGCATTGATCGAGGCGGTGGGCGAGGGCAAGACGCATTTCGTCGACGCCACCCGCCTGGCCACGCGCCTGCTCGGCGACAGCATCGCCGGTAACCTGTTTATGCTCGGGTTTGCTTATCAGAAGGGCTTCGTCCCAGTTTCCGCCGAGGCCATCGACAAGGCCATCGAACTCAACGGTGTGGCGGTGCAACTGAACCAGCAAGCGTTCCTCTGGGGGCGTCGCACGGCCCACGATGCGGCCGCGGTGGAGAAGTTGGCGATGCCAAAAACGGCAGCGTCGCCACGCTGCGAAACCCTGAAAGAAGTCATCGACTACCGCGTCGAGTTTCTCACCGCATACCAGGATGCGGGCTACGCCGAGCGTTACCGCGAGCTGGTGGCGCGGGTAAGCCGCGCCGACAAGGGCGCCGATCAGGCGCTGAGCCGCGCGGTCGCCCGCAACTATTTCAAATTGCTGGCCTACAAGGACGAGTACGAAGTGGCGCGGCTATATAGCGACGGCAGCTTTATCAAGCAGCTAGAGGCGCAGTTCCAGGGCGATTACCGTCTGGAGTTCCACCTGGCGCCGTCCTGGCTGAGCAAGCCCGATGCGCTTACCGGTCAACCGCGCAAACGTCAATTCGGCCCTTGGATGCTCAAGGCTTTCGGTGTGCTGGCCAAGTTCAAGTTCCTCCGCGGCACGCCGTTCGATCCGTTCGGCTACAGCGCCGAACGCCGGCTGGAGCTGGACTTGATCGAGGAATACGAGCGCAACCTCGATTACCTGTTGAAAGAGCTCAACGCCGACAACTACCGCACCGCGGTGGCCCTGGCCGAGTTGCCGGAGCAGATCCGCGGCTACGGCCACGTCAAGGAGAAGAGTTTGCCCAAGGTGCGCGAGCAGAGCCGGCAGCTCAAGGCGCGCATGTTGGTCAGCGAAATCCAGGCGGTGCAGCTGTTCGAACCGGCCGCCTGATACCCATCCCCCTGTAGGAGCCAGCTGTGACCCACATGGATGTGGGAAATGCCGCAAGGCGTAGGGAACGGCAGCGGCCTGGCGATCATTGGCGCCCCAGTGCAGTCCAACGGATCGCCGGGACGCCGGACCGCAGCAAGAACTAGGCGTTCCCCTGGCTCCTACAGGTCGTTAGGTCTACGCAAAGCCCCCAAATCCCTCATAACAAAAATGCCTAAGGAACCCCCATGTCCGTGTTTTCCCATATCGAGTTCGATGGCCACGAGCAGGTTGTATTCGGCCACGACAAAACCAGCGGCCTGAAAGCCATTATCGCCATCCATAACAGCAACCTCGGCCCGGCCCTGGGCGGTTGCCGCATGTGGCCCTACGCAAATGACGAAGAGGCATTGCGCGATGTGCTGCGCCTGTCGCGCGGCATGACCTATAAGTCGGCGTTGGCGCGCTTGCCGCTGGGTGGCGGCAAGGCGGTGATCATCGGCGACCCGCACACCGGCAAGAGCGAGGCGCTGTTCCAGGCCATGGGCGATTTCGTCAACAGTCTGGGTGGGCGCTATATCACCGCCGCGGATTCCGGCACCGGCGTGGCCGAGATGCAGATCATGGCCGAGCGCACCAAGCATGTATCCGGCGCCGGCCAGCGTGAGGCGTTCGAAGGCGGCATGCGCAATGGCGATCCGTCGCCGTCGACCGCCTATGGGGTATTCGTCGGCATCCAGGCGGCGGTTAAACAGCGCCTGGGGCGCGACGATTTGCACGGTCTCAAGGTCGCGATTCAGGGTGTCGGGCAGGTCGGTTTCAGCCTGGCACGGCACTTGAAGGAGGCCGGCGCCGAGTTGTGGGTCACCGATATAGTTCCAGCCAATGTGCAGCGCGCGGTCGAGCAATTGGGTGCCAAGGCGGTGGGGCAGCAGGATATTTTCGGCTTGGATGTCGATGTATTCGCCCCCTGTGCCATGGGCGGCATCATCAACCAGCAGACCCTCGAAGCCTTGCGCGCGCCCGTCGTTGCCGGGGCGGCGAACAACCAGTTGGCCGATGCCGGTCTGGCCGAGGAACTGCGCCGACGCGAATGCCTGTATGCGCCGGACTATGCGATCAACGCCGGCGGCATCATCGATGTCTGCTACGAGCGCACCGGCGGCAGCGCCATGCAGCTGAAGGCGCATATCGAAGGCATCGGCGAGACCTTGCAGCAGATATTCCAGCGCGCCGAGCACGAGGGGCGTACCACCGTCGAGGTCACCGATCGCCTGGCCGAAGAGCGTTTCGGCCGACGTTGATCCTCCGCTAGTCCAGCGCCAGGGCCAGGCTGATGCCGTGGGGCCCGAAGCCCAGTCGCGCATAGAAACGATGAGCGGCTTCGCGGCTCTGGCTGCTGGATAGCGCCACCTTGTAACAACCCCAGGCACGGGCGCGTTCCACGGCTTTGCCCACCAGTGCCTGGCCGATGCCCAGGCCGCGGGCATTGCCATCCACCACCACGTCTTCGAGAATCGCCGAGTGGGCAAAATTGTGCGCCAGGTGTTCGATCAGGTTGAGCGTGCAGGTACCGAGCAATTTGCCGTCGCGCTCGGCCACCAACACCACCCGGCTGCTGGGCAGTTCGGCCAAGCGCAGAGCCATCAGCTTGGCGTCGGCTCTCGGTTCGTGCGGGGCCAGTTGTTGCAGCAGTGCGGTCAGCGCCGGCGCGTCGTTGACGCTGGCGGCGCGCAGTTGGAAGTCGGCGAAGGGGGAATCGGGCGGGTGTTGCGGGGTGGCTTGGCGCATGGCGATCTCCAAAGCGATCTCTGAGCAGTATGGCAACGCGACAAGGCATTGGCATGACAAATTCGCTCAGGCTCGCTAAGATGCCGCCCGCTGGATGTTCGCCGTCTGGCCTGAATAAGTCTCCTTAGTTCAATGGATAGAACAAGCCCCTCCTAAGGGCTAGATGCTGGTTCGACTCCAGCAGGGGACGCCATATGAAGAGCCTGCGCAATGCGCGGGCTTTTTTTTGTGTGTCTATCGGTAAGGTGGCGCGACGTTCGCGTATCAAGCGCTCGCCAGTCGGGCTAGGCTTAGCGCCAGCTACCCATTAAGAGAGAGCCGCCATGTCCAGCGATACCCTCACCGAGACCGCAGAAGCCCCGTTGACCGCGGTTGAAGCGCGCATCCTCGGCTGTCTGATCGAAAAGCAGGCCACTACCCCCGAAGTCTACCCGTTGACCTTGAATGCGCTGGTGCTGGCCTGCAATCAGAAGACCAGTCGCGAACCGCTGATGAACCTCACCGCCGGAGCGGTCGGCCAAGGTTTGCGCAGTCTCGAAGGGCGTGGGTTCGCGCGTCTGGTGATGGGCAGTCGCGCCGATCGCTGGGAGCAGCGTTGCGACAAGGCCCTGGAATTGGTAGCGCCGCAGCTGGTGTTGCTGGGGCTGTTGCTGTTGCGCGGGCCGCAGACGGTCAACGAGCTGCTGACCCGCAGCAACCGCATGCATGATTTCGAGGACGCCGAGCAATTGCAGCATCACCTCGAGCGCATGATCAATCGCGGACTGTTCTGCCAGCTGCCGCGACAAGCCGGGCAGCGCGAAGATCGCTATATGCATCTATTGGGCGAACCGGCGGATTTGCAGGCTGCGCTGGAGGCGCGTGCCCATGAGCCGCTGCGCGCGGGGGCGCAACAGGAGAGCCGGTTGGAGGCCTTGGAGGCCCGGGTCGCCGCGTTGGAGGAGCGTCTGTCCCGCTTGGAGTAACCCGTAGCGGACTCCAGAAAGTCCAAAGGCGCCTGATGGGGCGCCTTTGGTATAGGTGCGGGACAAGCCGCTATCGGCATCATGGTCTCAACCAATACGTTGATTGCCGGTGCGCTCGCTGCCGCCTTCGGCGACACGGTTAGGCGCAGTACGGTCGGCGCCGTCTTCGGCAATCCGCAGGCGTTCCTGCAGGCGATCGGCCCCGCCTTCGGCGACACGGTTAGGCGCAGTACGGTCAGCGCCGTCTTCGGCAATCCGCAAGCGTTGTTGCAGGCGTTCGGAACCGTTTTCCGCCAACGGATCGAGAGGGCTGAAGGCTTTGAGTGTGCTCGTTTTGGCTTCGCCGAGCAGCGGTTGGGGATCGCTTTGCGGCAGGGCGAACGCGCCCGCGGATAAGCTGGTGAGGATCAAGGCGGCGAGGATTTGCTTTTTCATGTCTGGCTCCTTGTATAGGGCGGTGGGTGACTACGGAGCCCATGTTACATGGGGAAATTTGATGAAGAAGTGCAGCTCGGGCATGGTAATAATCGATGCCGTCGATAGTGTGTTTTGAGCGCTCTATTTGGGGGTATACAGGTTTTTATTGTGCTTTCATAAGGGAGTCTGGAGGCAAAATGCCTTCAATGTTAATTATCTGATTAATCGATGTTTTATCGGGTTGGAGCGTCAGTTTGACCAAGACCCCATGTATATCGAGGTGATGCGAGCTTGCATCGACCGGCTTAGGTATCCTGCACAACTCGACAGCTTTTCCGTCGTTTCTGGATATACAGGGCTCTAGGACATAGCCTAGGGTTTGTTCGCCGGCACTCGACCGGCGTTTCACTTTCTTCGGAGCCATCTGCAGGTCCATGCCACTCATTCTGAAATCCTTCGGTTCGCTGTATTTCGCCACCCTGCTGATGCTCCTGGGCTCGGGTTTGTTGAGCACCTACCTGGCCCTACGCCTGGCGGACACGGTAGATGGTCTTTGGGTGGGTGCCCTTATGGCGGCCAACTATGTCGGCCTGGTGCTGGGTGGCAAGGTGGGGCACCGCTTGATCGCCAGGGTGGGGCATATCCGCGCCTATGTTGCCTGCGCCGGCGTGGTCACGGCGGCGGTGCTCGGCCACGGCCTCAGCGATTGGCTGCCGAGTTGGTTGGTGCTGCGCATGCTGGTCGGTCTAGGCATGATGTGCCAATACATGGTGATAGAAAGCTGGCTCAACGAGCAGTCCGATAGCAGTCAGCGCGGCCAGGTGTTCTCCGGTTACATGAGCGCTGCGTACCTCGGTCTGATCCTCGGTCAACTGGTGCTGGTGGTACATCCGGGCCTTGGCGTTGAGCTGCTGATGTTGGTCGCGCTGTGTTTTTCCCTGTGTCTGGTGCCCGTGGCCTTGACCCGCAGGCTGCACCCGGCGCCCTTGCATCCGGCGCCTCTGGATTTGCGCTTCTTTATCGAGCGGGTGCCGTTGTCGCTGACCACTATCCTGGTTTCCGGGCTGCTGATCGGCTCCTTCTATGGTTTGGCGCCGCTCTATGCTTCTCGTATGGCGCTGTCCACCGAGCAGGTCGGCCTGTTCATGGGCTTCAGCATTCTTGCCGGGTTGTTGGTGCAGTGGCCGTTGGGTTGGCTGTCGGATCGCAGCGACCGGGTCTGGTTGATCCGTATCTGCGCGGGGTTGATGGCACTGGCCGCGTTGCCGTTGGCCATAGCTCCGCAAGTCTCCTTGCTGTTGCTGTTCGGCATGGGTTTCGCCTTCAGTTCATTGATGTTCAGCCTGTACCCGCTGGCGGTCGCCCTGGCCAACGACCATGTCGAGGGCGAGCGGCGGGTATCGCTTACCGCGACGCTGTTGGTCACCTTCGGGGTGGGCGCCAGCCTGGGGCCGCTGCTGGCCGGTGTGCTGATGCGCTTTTACGGCGCCCATATGCTCTATGCCTTTGCCTGCGCCTGCGGTTTGATCCTGGTCTGGCGCGTGCGTCCGGACAACGTCACCCATCTGCATCAGGTTGACGATGCGCCGCTGCACCATATCCCCACGCCGGACAACATGACCGGCTCGCCGTTGATTGCCGCTCTCGATCCGCGCGTCGACGAACAGGTTGTGCAGGAGCAGATGCTCGATGTGCCGCCGGATGGGGGCGCCACCGAACCGCCGGTTGAGCAAGGCGTACCTCGGTGAAAGCGGCTTGCCTGAGCGTGATCGTTCCCGTGCGCAATGAGGTGCAGGCGTTGCCCTTGTTGCTGGCGGATCTGGCGCCGTTGCGCGCGGCCGGCGCACAGCTGATCGTGGTCGATGGCGGTAGCGACGACGGTACCCGTGAACGGGCGCTTGGGCAGGTCGACCTGCTACTACAGAGCGAGCCCGGGCGGGCGCGGCAGATGAATGCCGGCGCGGCGGCGGCCGACGGCGAGTACCTGTGGTTCGTGCATGCCGATACGCGGGTTTCCGCGCAGGCTGTCGAGCGTCTGCTCGGCTCCTTGGCCGGTCGGCCGTGCTGGGGGCGCTTCGATGTGAGCTTGTCCGGTCCGGGGTTGGCATTTCGGCTTATCGGCAGCATGATCAATCTGCGCTCGCGGTTGACCGGAGTGGCGAGTGGCGATCAAGGCATTTTCGTGGCGCGTGCCACCTTCGAAGCGTTGGGCGGCTATGCACCGATCCCGTTGATGGAGGATCTGGAACTCTGTCGCCGCCTCAAGCGTTTGGCCCGCCCGCAATGCCTGCGACCGCCCTTGTCGACTTCCAGTCGGCGCTGGGAGCGCGGAGGCGTCTGGCGTACCGTGCTGCTCATGTGGCGTCTGCGTCTCGCCTATTATTGCGGCACGAATCCCGAGCAGTTGGCGCGCCAGTATTATCGAGGGCCATCTTTATGAGTCTGACGATTTCCTTGCATATGCTGGCGCGTTCGCCCATTCCCGGCCAGGTGAAAACCCGTTTGATTCCCGCCTTGGGCGAGGAGGGCGCGTGTGACTTGCAGCGCCGCCTGCTCAACCGTGCCTTGCAGCTACCGGATGCGAATTTCAGCCAGCGTTTTCTCTGGTTGGACGATATGCCCGATGACGAGCTGGAGACGTTGGCGGAGGATCGGGGGTGGATACTGGTCGAGCAGCCTGCGGGCGATTTGGGCGAACGCATGCGTCGCATAGCGACTTTAGGCCTGGCGGAAAGCGATGCCGTGGTCCTGATCGGCAACGACTGCCCGGCGTTGGATGGCGGGTACCTGAGCAGCGCCTGCTTGGCCCTGCAGAACGAGCCGGTGGTATTGGGGCCGGCAGAAGATGGTGGTTATGTGTTGCTTGGTCTGCGCCGCATCGATCCGCAGCTGTTCAACAACCTGCCCTGGGGCACCGATCAGGTCCTGGCCATGACTCGCGTTCGCTTGCAGCAATTGGGGTGGGGGCACCAATTGCTGCCGGTGCTATGGGACGTCGACCGTCCGGAGGATTTGCCGCGTCTGGCCGAATTGGGTATCCACGTCGATCGCTGAGCGGACTCAGAACAAGCCGTCGCTGTCGAAGCGGCGGGCCTCGCGCTGCAATTGATAGACGAAGCGCTCGATTTGGCGCTGCTCCAGCCCGCTCAAACGATGAAAACGCGCACCGGCGAAGGTGGTGTCGACTTTTTCTACGTACTGGATATGGCGCAGTTCAACTGCAGTGGTCATCGCGCCGAACGGCAGTTGAATGGTCAGGCGCTCGTAGATTTGGCCGGATTGCAGACCGGTGGTGAAGTTGCCGGGTATGCGTAACTTACAGCCGGTGGCGGAAATATCCAGCAGGTAACCTTTCAGTGGTTTGCTCAGTTTATCCCCGGCCAGTTCGATCGAGACTTGTTCGCCTTGCTTCAGCGGGGCCCTGAATGCATTGCGGCGCTGATGATAATGCACCTCGCGGGGCATCTGGCTGACGTAGCAACGAGCGCCCTCGTGTTCGACGATTTCCGGGCTTTGCAGGCATTCCCAGGCGACACGCACGCCTTCGTGGTAGGCCTCGATATGAAAGGTTTCGCCATTCTGCAGGTAGCGTTCGCCGTCCCGGGGGATCATTTCATCGAGCAGGACCTGGTTCTTGTCGCGATCGACCTCGATCAAATAGCTTTGAAAGCGCTGATTGCGTTCATGAAAGGTGATGATCAGCGGATCATGGTTCTGCTGCAGCTGGCGCAGGTTGGCAACGATCTCCACAGGCGTCTTGAGCACCTTGGGCGGTTGCGGGCCATTGTCCTCGATAAAGGGATTGGACACGGTCCAGTAATCTCCGAGCAAAAAACTTGGGCACTAGCATACTGGCATTATGGCAGCATGTCCCCCGGTGCCTTATTGGAATATTTCAGGCTTGGCTGAGTGGGCGATGCTGGCCGATTCTAGCGGTACTGCCACGGCTGTCATAGAGGTTTGGCGTTTCGCCACCGCGCAGAATACCGAGCATGCTGTTGGTCGAGGCCTGGCTGGAACGAATCAGTCGTCCGTTGCGCAGGTTCGCCGCCTGGCAGCGTTCGAGCAGCACATTCAAACGATCGCCGCTGGTCATCAATTCCTCGCCCCGGGCGGAATTCGCAGCGACTGCCTGCAGACCGGTACGATCGGCGCTCAATTTCAGGCCGAGCAGCACCTGGCTGCGCGCCTTGGCGTGTTGATCGAGCAGGGCGAGCAGCGGCAGTTTGTCGGCGAGAATGCTTTGCAGGCGGGGGAGGTCGCGCTCACCGAGGACGTGGAATTCTTCATCGATCAGTTCGAGCAGGTGCTCGGCTGTAACGATGTCCTGGGTGAAAAGGTCGAGCAGGGTAATGTCTTGCATGCGCGGGCTCTTGGGGGAGGCAACGAATCGAAGCGGTGCTGCGCGACAATCTGTTGCTAAGCGTCAAACATCCCCAGCGCCCGTCTGAAGCTAGCGCTGGGATTCGAAATTGAGCAGTTTGCTGGCAACGCGCTGGCTGTCGACCTGATAGCTACCATCGGCAATCGCTTGTTTCAGCTGGGCGACGCGCTCTTTATCCACGCTGGGCTGGTCGCGCAGCTTGTCGCTGATGCTCTGCAACTGCTGAGCTTCACGGCTGAGCTGAACGGATTCGCCGCTCTTGCTGGCCTGTTGCGCTTGCTCGGTGGCAGGTGCGCTCGCAGGTTGCTGGGTGCCGATGGCTTCGTTGCGACCGCCGGACTGAGCACCGCCGGTACGCCCCGAATTGGCTGGCGATGCGGCATTGTTAGGTCGGTTGAAGTCGATGACCATGGTGCTAAACCTCGAACAGTGTTTGGACGCTTGCCTAGCTTGTCGGCCATGCCCAGTAAAACTTTAGCCACTTATTGAAAAACTATCGCGACAGGCTAAAGGGTGCGGTACAACCGCCTGAATCGCTCGCTGCCGACCGCAACAGCGGCTATGCCAATAGTGCCCGTGCAGTAGCCATAGTCTAAACGCAGTATGAAAACTCGTCAGCCAATCGTCGTTATTCCGGCATTTGATTCGACTTAATAAATAGCTAACAAGAATCGTGCCTACATAGCCACTTCGACTTGGCCGGGGCCGGTCACCCGTGCCTTGACCACCCGTTGCGAACCCAGATTGCGAACGTTGATCTGTTTGCCCATTCCGCCGTCGGACAAGGCCTCGCCCGGCATGCGCACACTGATGCCGCCGCTGCGCGCGCTGATGATCACCTGGTCGCCGCGGCGAACGACTTCGGCCTGCTCGACGTGAATCGGTGCGAGTACTTGATCGGGCTGCAATGGCCGCGTCAGTTTTTTGCCGATGGCCTGCGTGAGTGCGTTCAGGTAGCCCTGGTTGAGCAGGCCGACATCCCGTTCGGCCAGGGCGACATCCCTTTCGCTCAATACGCTGTCGCGCTTGAGCGGACGAACGGCAGTGACCACTTCGCGATACAGCTGCACCTGCCCGGGTACGAACAGGGTCCAGGGCGCGCTGCCGTCACAGCGCACGCGCAGGGTGACGCGACCTATGGGTTGTGCGGGGCTTTCCAGGGTCGTAGTCAATTCTTTGTCGCATAGCGGCATGCGCAGGCGCGGATCGAGCCGATTGATCTGAATTTCATGGCGTCCTTGGATTCCGCTACGCTGCAAATAGTCGCTGACCGCCTGCTCAAGAAACCCTTGAGCGGTGCCGATAAGCTGTTCGGGCGTGGTTATGCGGGCAGAAACTTGGAGGGGATAGCCGAGCGCCAGCAAAGCGGGTAAAACTGCCAACCATTGGCGGCATTTTGCCATTGCATGTCGATAAATTGTCGTTTGTGCGTTCATGCTCAGTGAAAAGCAAGGCTCGTGCCGCCTGCTACGCTAAGTACAGGGTGCATGACTGAAAAATAAGAGGAGTTTGGGCATGGCCGGTGTATTGGATTCGGTTAACCAACGCACTCAGTTGGTTGGGCAGAATCGCCTGGAGTTGTTGTTGTTTCGCCTGGGCGGTAGTCAGCTCTATGGCATCAACGTGTTCAAGGTGAAGGAGGTGCTGCAATGCCCCAAACTCACCATCATGCCGAAATCCAGCCCGGTCGTGCGTGGCGTGGCGAGCATCCGTGGCGGCACCATCCCCATCCTGGATCTGTCGATGGCCACGGGTAGCGGGCCCCTCGACAACATCGAAAACAGTTTCGTGATAATCACCGAGTACAACACCAAGGTTCAGGGTTTCCTGGTCCATTCGGTGGAGCGCATCGTCAACATGAACTGGGAGGAAATTCATCCGCCACCCAAGGGCACGGGGCGCGATCACTACCTCACGGCGGTGACCCATCTGGATAACAAGATGGTCGAGATCATCGATGTGGAGAAGGTCCTGGCCGAGGTGGCGCCCACCTCCGAGGTCATCTCCATGGGGGTGCTCGACCAGCAAACCCAGGAAAAGGCCGTGAGCAAGAAGGTGCTGACTTGCGACGACTCTTCGGTCGCCCGCAAACAGGTCACCCGTTGCTTGCAAACCGTCGGCGTAGAGGTCGTCGCGCTGAACGACGGGCGCCAGGCCCTGGACTATTTGAAGGCCATGGTGGAGGAGGGCAGGAAACCGGAAGAAGAATTTCTCATGTTGATTTCCGACATCGAGATGCCGGAAATGGACGGCTACACCCTGACCGCGGAAATTCGCGCCGATCCGCGTATGCAAAAGCTGCATATCATCTTGCATACTTCGCTTTCGGGCGTATTCAACCAAGCTATGGTGAAAAAGGTAGGGGCGGATGATTTCTTGGCCAAGTTCCGCCCGGATGACCTGGCTGCTCGGGTGGCAGAGCGCATCAATGCGGCAGATGGGGGCTGAGGGCGTTGCCCTCAGTGCTAACTATGATCGGCGAGGCCTGGCTAGTGTCTTCAGGTAATTTGGATTTTGAGCAGTTCCGGACTTTCCTGGAAAAAGCGTGCGGCATATTGTTGGGTAACAATAAGCAGTACCTGGTTTCCAGCCGGCTGAACAAACTGATGGAGCAGAACAGCATCAAAACCCTCGGGGAATTGGTGCAGCGTATGCAAAATCAGCCGCGTAGCGGCTTGCGTGAACAGGTCGTGGACGCCATGACCACCAATGAAACCCTATGGTTTCGCGACACTTATCCGTTCGAAGTACTGAAAAAGCGCATCTTGCCGGAGATGATCAAGGCCAGTCCTGGGCAGCGCTTGCGTATCTGGTCCGCGGCTTCGTCTTCGGGGCAGGAGCCCTATTCCTTGTCGATGAGCATCGATGAGTTCGAAAAAACCAATATCGGCCAGCTCAAGGGCGGAGTGCAGATCATTGCCACCGACCTGTCGCCATCGATGTTGGCCAACTGCAAATCCGGCGAGTACGACAGCCTGGCCATGGGGCGTGGTTTGTCCCAGGAGCGCCTGCAGCGTTACTTCGATCCGAAAGGGCCGGGCCGCTGGGTGATCAAGCCGGCGATCAAGAGCCGCGTTGAATTCCGCCCGCTGAACCTGTTGGACAGCTATGCCGCACTCGGCAAATTCGACATCGTATTTTGCCGCAACGTATTGATTTACTTCTCGGCCGAGGTGAAGAAGGACATCCTCACCCGCATCCACGCCACCTTGAAGCCCGGCGGCTACCTGGTGCTAGGCGCATCCGAAGCCTTGAATGGCTTGCCCGACCACTACCAAATGGTGCAATGCAGCCCGGGGATCATCTACAAGGCTAAATAGCCGCACGCGCAACTGCTTAACGGGAGGCCAAGGGTCTCCCGTTTTGGTTTGTAGCGATGACGCGCTGTATTGCCGGGTTCGGGAAAGGCGCTGAGGCGTTACCTTCGCCAGTGGCTGACAACAAGTGTTGCAGGACGCCGGGAATCGACAGTTGCTCAGCCAGCCCTTCGCAACTTTTTCCTTCAATTAAGGGAACCCCTTTTCCTTCAAACGCCCCAACTGGTGTTGGCATAGCGACGGCGGTCAACTGTCCATTTGCGCCATCACCGCGCCAGCGCATAGCAAGCAGTGATAAGGACCTGCTTTTGGAGGCAACCATGACTCATGGAACCGCAGTATTCCCCAGGAAAAACGATAACCCCCTCAACGCCGTCTACTGGGATGAGTTCGACTACATCTGTCCGGCGATAGACCTGCTGTGTTCCGAGGCCTTCCTCCCGCGCTCGCCGGATACCATCAAGGCATTGCTCGATCTGGGCGCATCGATGACGGTCCCTGGGGCGGCGCCCGAAGCCGATTCCTCGATACCAGCGCCCTATACGTACTTGGGGCAGTTCATCGATCATGACATCACCAAGACCATCACCATCGCGCCGGGCGAGACACCTGACCAGGCCATCGCTCGCCCTGATTTCGAACCGCTGACGTTGAGCCAGGCCCGGCGGACGCTGCGTAACGAACGCACCAGCGCTTTCGATCTGGACAGCCTGTACGGGCTGCAGCCGAAGGAAGCCGATTTGGCGATCCCCTTCGATGGCGACAAATTCGTGATCGGCGAGGTAACCCCGTTTATCGGTGGTTTGGAAGGTATCAAGGGGATGGCCCATGACCTTCCGCGCGTCTCCTCGACGGATCCGTCGCGGCACCGTAAAGCCCGTATCGGGGACCCGCGCAATGATGAAAACCTCATAGTCGCGCAGCTCCACTTGGCTTTCCTGAGGTTTCACAATGCCGTGGTCGATTGCGGATTCGCATTCGATGACGCGCGATGGCTGGTGACCCACCACTACCAGTGGCTGGTTTTGCATGACTTCCTTCCGCGCTTTTGCGACCGCTGTGTTCTGAATGAGGTGCTGACGAGAGGGAACCGTTTGTACCGTCCGGGCGCCGAGAAATTCATGCCTTTCGAGTTCGCTGTCGCCGGCTTTCGGTTCGGGCATAGCCTGGTGAGGAGTAGCTATGACTTCAACCTGAATTTTCTGAAGCAGGGCGGCGCCCAGGGTAAAGGGACTCTCGAGCTGTTGTTTCGATTCTCTGAAGTGAGCGGGGACCTCGGTGGCGAGGAAACGCTACCGTCCAACTGGATCATTCAATGGGAGCGCCTGTTGGCCGACCATGCTCTGCAGATCGATCCGACCCTGACGAGCTTCCTCGCCGAGCTTCCGAAACAAGCGGGCCCCTTGGATGTGATGAGCTTCCTGGCCAAGCGCAACCTTTTGCGTGGCTACCTGTTCAGCCTTCCCACGGGCCAGGCCATGGCCGAGCTGGTGTTGCCCGAATGCGATCGCATGACGCCCGCCGACATTGAGGCCGCCTGTCGGCCGAAAACCAGCGACGAGGAAATTGACCAGCTCACGGCATTGCGGGCCGGTGGCTTCGAGAAGCGGACACCGCTGTGGTTTTACATCCTGGCGGAAGCGAAGGTGAAGGGTTGCGGCAACCGTCTCGGCCCTCTCGGCAGCCTGATCGTCTGCGAAACGATTGTGGGGCTATTGCGTGCCAATCCGTGCTCGATCTTGAATGTCCCGTTCCAGCCGACTCTCGGGGTGAATCCCGGTCGGTTCGATTTGCAGGATCTGCTCGTTGTCGCTGGTGTGCTCGACAGCCGGGTGGGCGCCTGCGCTTGATCTTGAGCCTTACCCGACCTGGCGTGCGTCGCTGCCTGCGACGCTGCTCAGGCTTGCCGCTTTGCTTGCCGGTAGGCGGAAAGGCTTTGCCGCTTGGCCCGATTATTGGCTGCTGTTATTGTTTAAGTTACTGATAAATAAGGTAAAAATAAACTGGCACGGGCCTTGCTAAATGTCTTGCACGGAACAACTGCAAGCCAACGGCAAAGGTTCAGACCATGAGTATCAGCTTCGATCGCGCACTCGGCATCCATGAGCAGGCTCTCGGCTTTCGCGCCCAGCGTGCCGAGGTATTGGCCAATAACATCGCGAACGCCGATACCCCGCACTACAAGGCGCGCGATCTGGACTTCGCCTCGGTGCTCGCCGAGCAGACCGGCAAGAGCCAGCGCGGCCCGGTCGATCTGAATCGTACCGACAGCCGTCATATCGCCGCCGAGGGCATGAGCAGCGGCAATGCCAGCCTGGTCTACCGCAATCCGATGCATGCCTCTATCGATCAGAACACCGTCGATCTGCAGATCGAGCAATCGAGCTACGCCGAAAACGCAATCGATTTCCAAGCCAGCTTCACCTTCCTCAACAGCAAATTCAAAGGGCTGATCGGCGCCCTGCGCGGCGAATAAAGGAGCCTGATGCCATGTCACTTGCCAGTGTTTTCAATATTGCCGGTACCGGCATGAGTGCCCAGAGCACTCGCCTGAACACCATCTCCAGCAACATCGCCAACGCCGAGACGGTTTCCTCGAGCATCGACCAGACCTACCGCGCCCGTCACCCGGTGTTCGCAACCGTGTTTCAGCAGGCGCAGGACGGCAGCCGCGGTTCGCTGTTCGCCGAGCAGGACGAGGCCGGTCGCGGTGTGCAGGTGCTGGGCATCGTCGAAGATCAAGGCAGCCTGATGCCGCGCTACGAGCCCAATCATCCGGCTGCCGATGCGGGCGGATATGTGTATTACCCCAACGTCAACGTGGTCGAGGAGATGGCCGACATGATTTCCGCCAGTCGCGCCTTCCAGACCAACGTTGAAATGATGAATACCGCCAAGCAGATGTTGCAGCGCGTGCTGACCCTGGGTCAGTGAGCCATCGGATAAGGAGCGCATAGACATGAGCAGTGTTGGCGACGTTAGCGGTTCATTCCTCGATCAATACCAGATCAAGAACGAGCGCAGTACCAATAAGGACCTGGGCAAGAACGAGTTCCTCAACCTGTTGGTAGCCCAATTGAACAACCAGAACCCGCTGGAACCGCAAGGCAACGGCGAGTTCATCGCCCAACTGGCGCAATTCAGCCAGGTCGAGGGCATCGAGAAGCTCAACACCAGCATGGGCTCATTGCTCAGCGGCTATCAGTCGTCCCAGGCGCTGCAGGCTTCGTCGATGGTCGGGCGCAAGGTGATAGTGCCGACCGACAAGGCGGTGGTCGATACCAGCGAAAGCTTTAAAGCCAGCGCGGTATTGCCGGTGACCAGCAATAACGTGTTCGTCAACGTCTACAACAGTGCCGGTTCGGTGGTGAGCCGTATCAACCTGGGCGAGAAGCCTGCCGGTAATGTCAGCTTTATCTGGGACGGCAAGGACTCCAGCGGCAATTTGTTGCCGCCCGGCACATACAAGTTCGAGGCCCAGGCGACCTATGACGGTGAGACCAAGGGGTTGCACACCCTGCTGCCGGCCAACGTCGACAGCGTGACCCTGGGCGGCAGCGAGTTGATGCTCAATCTCGCCGGGCTCGGCACTGTGCCGCTCTCGCAAGTCCAGGTCATCGGTCAGTAACCAACAGATTCTAAGCGCCGGCGGGGCCGGCAAAGGAGACATCCATGGCGTTCAATATCGGTTTGAGTGGCCTGCGTGCGGCGACCAGCGATCTCAACGTGACCGGCAACAACATTGCCAACGCCGGCACCGCCGGCTTCAAACAGTCGCGTGCCGAGTTCGCCGATGTCTATGCGGCTTCCGTGCTGGGTTCGGGTTCCAATCCGCAGGGCAGTGGCGTGCTTCTGGGCGATGTGTCGCAGCTGTTCAACCAGGGCAATATCAACTACACGCAGAACGCCCTGGACCTGGCGATCAACGGCAACGGCTTCTTCCAGACCAGCAACAACGGCGAGGTCAGCTACACCCGCGCCGGTTATTTCGGCACCGACCGCGAAGGCTACATGGTCAATAACTTCGGTTACCGCCTGCAGGGCTATGCCGTGGATGCCGCCGGTAACCTGCAGAACGGTATCGTCGACGACCTGCGGATCGAAACCGCCAGCCAGGCGCCGCGGGCCACCGAGAACCTCGACCAGGTGTTCAACCTCAATTCGACCAACACGGTGCCGACCACCGTGCCGTTCGATCCGAGCGACCCGACCACCTACAACTCCTCGACTTCGACCAATATTTACGACAGTCAGGGCAATTCCCACGTGTTCACCCAGTACTTCCTGAAAACCGGGCCTAACACCTGGGACATGAACGTATTGATCGACGGCCGCAATCCGGACGATCCGACCCTGACCACGCCCTCGACGGTGAATCTGCAGTTCACCACTGCCGGACAACTGGATACCGCGGCATTGATCGCCTCGACACCGACCGGCTTCTCGGTCACCGCCGACGGCACCATCGACCTGACCACCTGGGTACCGGCCGCACCGGATACTTCGGTGCCGCCGGTATGGTCGGCCAACGGCGCGACCGCCGCGGCTACCGGGGTGAATATCGATCTGCGTGGCGCCACGCAGTTCGCCAGCTCGTTCGCGGTCAACAGCGTCAGCCAGGACGGTTACACCACCGGGCAGTTGGCGGGCCTGGAGATCGACGACACCGGGGTGATTTTCGCCCGCTACACCAACGGCCAATCGAATATCCAGGGGCAGGTGATCCTTGCCAACTTCGCCAACGTGCAGGGGCTGACCCCGGTCGGCAAGACCGCCTGGGTGCAATCCTTCGCTTCGGGCGAGCCGGTGATCGGCACGCCGCGTAGCGGCACCCTCGGCGCCCTGCAATCGGGTGCCCTGGAGGACTCCAACGTCGAACTCTCCGATCAACTGGTCAACCTGATCGTCGCCCAGCGCAACTACCAGGCCAACGCCAAGACCATCGAGACCGAGAGCGCGGTGACCCAGACCATCATCAACCTGCGTTGATAGGGCGGCGCGCCCGGGGTGGCCGCCCCGTGCCGCGCCTTGCCGCCAGCGGCAATGGTTCGCCGGAAAAGACTCCTTTGCGGAGTCTTTTTATTTTATAAATAGTCAATTATTTCAATCGGTTAATTCGCTTTTACGCTGGCTGGCACGCGGCTTGCTGTACTGCTTGTACAGAGCACAGGGCGGCATGCCCATCGCGGAGAATTGACCATGGACAAAATGCTGTACGTCTCCATGACCGGAGCCCACAACAACACCCTGGCCCAGCGCGCCCACGCCAACAACCTGGCGAATATCTCGACCAATGGCTTCCGTCGCGATTTCGAGCAAGCCCGGGCGATGCCGATCTTCGGCGACGGTTATCCGACGCGGGTCTATGCGATGAGCGAGCGCCCCGGCACCGACTTCACCCCCGGTTCGATGCAGGAAACCGGCCGCGACCTGGACGTGGCGGTGGGCGGCCGGGGCTGGTTGGCGGTACAGGCGCCGGATGGCAGCGAAGCCTATGTGCGCACCGCCAGCCTGAATATCGATTCCCTGGGCGTGTTGCGCACCGGCAATGGTTTGCCGGTGATGGGCAATGCCGGGCCGATTGCCGTGCCGCCGGAGCAGAAAATCGAAATCGGTCAGGACGGCACCATCAGCATCCGCGCCCTCGGCGAGGGGCCCAGCGTGCTCGCCGAAGTCGACCGCTTGAAGCTGGTCGACCCCGATCCCAAGCAATTGGAGAAGGGCAGCGACGGCATGATCCGCTTCAAGGGCCAGGAGCCCGTGCTGGCCGATGCCACGGTGCAGGTCACCTCTGGCTTTCTCGAGTCGAGCAATGTCAACGCCGTGGAGGAGATGACCGCGATCCTCTCCCTGTCCCGCCAATTCGAGCTGCAAGTGAAGATGATGCGCACCGCCGAAGACAATTCTTCAGCGATGGCGCGCGTTTTGCAGATGAGCTAATTACCAGCACGCGGCGCCGTTAAAACGACGCCCGAGGAGAATCGATATGCTTCCGGCACTGTGGGTCAGTAAAACCGGTCTGTCCGCCCAGGACATGAACCTGACCACCATTTCCAACAACTTGGCCAACGTTTCGACCACCGGCTTCAAGCGCGATCGCGCCGAGTTCGAAGACTTGCTGTACCAGATCCGTCGTCAGCCCGGCGGCCAGTCCAGCCAGGACAGCCAACTGCCGTCCGGCTTGCAGCTGGGTACCGGCGTGCGGGTGGTCGGCACCCAGAAGATCTTCACCGCCGGCAGTCTGCAAACCACCGAGCAGCCGCTGGACTTGGCGATCAACGGTCGCGGCTTCTTCCAGGTATTGATGCCCGACGGCACCGTGTCCTACACCCGCGACGGCAGCTTTCACCTGAACTCCGACGGCCAGATGGTCACCTCCAGCGGCTATGCCCTGGAGCCGGCGATCGTCCTGCCCGATGAAGTACGCACCTTCACCGTCGGCGAAGACGGCACCGTGTCGGTGACCACCACCGGCAACCCGCAGCAGCAGATCGTCGGCAACCTGCAAACCGCCGACTTCATCAACCCGGCCGGCCTGGAAGCCATCGGCAACAACCTGTTCCTGGAAACCGCCGCCAGCGGCGCGCCCCAGGTCGGCACGCCGGGCCTCAACGGCCTGGGCCCGACCCTGCAGAACACCCTGGAGAACTCCAACGTCAGCGTGGTCGAGGAGTTGGTGAACATGATCACCACCCAACGCGCTTACGAGATGAACTCGAAAGTCATCTCCACCGCCGACCAGATGCTCGGCGCCCTGTCGCAGAACCTTTAACGCCGGGGTAGGGCGCAGGTCCGGTCCCGTTTAGTCAAGCAACGCCGTGAGGTAGTGGTTATGAATCGGCTTCTTATTCTTCTCGCAGCCCTGGGCCCGACGGTCCTCAGCGGTTGCATGGCGCCTGCGCCCAAGCCGGACGACCCCTATTACGCGCCGGTGCTACCACGTACCCCGCTGCCGGCGGCGCAGAACAACGGCGCGATTTATCAGGCCGGTTTCGAGAACAGCCTGTTCGACGACCGCAAAGCCCATCGCGTCGGCGACATCATCACCATCACCCTCAACGAGCGTACCCAGGCGAGCAAGAACGCCAACAGCCAGATTCAGAAAGACAGCAACACCGATATCGGCCTGCCCACTTTGTTCGGCATGGCGGTCACGCCGAAGAACCCGCTCGCCGCGATCGGCGCACTGGGCATGGGCGCGGATAACCTGGGGCTCAACTCCAGCTACGAAGCGACCCGCGAGACCGAAGGCTCCGGCCAGGCCGGGCAGAGCAACAGCTTGAGCGGCTCGATCACCGTGACCGTGGCCGAGGTGCTGCCCAACGGCATTCTCTCGGTACGCGGCGAGAAGTGGATGACCCTCAACACCGGCGACGAGCTGGTACGCATCGCCGGTCTGGTCCGTTCCGATGACGTCGCCACGGACAACACCGTGCCCTCGACCCGTATCGCCAACGCGCGCATCACCTATTCCGGCACCGGCGCCTTCGCCGACGCGGCTCAGCCGGGTTGGTTGGATCGCTTCTTCATCAGCCCTCTGTGGCCGTTTTAAGGCTGAGGAGCATGCGCATGTTCAAATCGACGATTGCCCTGATCGCCCTGCTACTGGCCGGCGCCGCTCAAGCTGAGCGGCTCAAGGACCTGGCGAGCATCCAGGGCGTGCGGACCAACCAGTTGATCGGCTACGGCCTGGTGGTCGGCCTCAACGGCACCGGCGACCAGACCACGCAGACGCCGTTCACCGTGCAGACCTTCAACAACATGATGGCCCAGTTCGGCATCAAGGTGCCGCAAGGCGGCAACGTGCAATTGAAGAACGTCGCCGCGGTGTCCATCCATGCCGATCTGCCGGCGTTCGCCAAGCCCGGGCAGACCATCGACGTGACCATCTCTTCGATCGGCAACGCCAAAAGCCTGCGCGGCGGCAGCCTGCTGATGGCACCGCTCAAAGGGATCGACGGCAACGTCTACGCCATTGCCCAGGGCAACCTCGTCGTTGGCGGCTTCGATGCCCAGGGCGGCGATGGGTCGCGGATCACCGTCAATGTGCCCTCGGCCGGGCGGATTCCCGGCGGCGCCACCGTCGAACGGCCGGTGCCGAGCGGCTTCAACCAGGGCAATACGCTGACCCTGAACCTCAACCGCCCTGACTTCACCACCGCGAAGAACATCGTCGACCACATCAACGAGCTGCTCGGCCCGGGTGTGGCCCAGGCCCTCGACGGCGGCTCGATTCAGGTCAGCGCGCCGCTCGACCCGAGCCAGCGCGTCGACTATCTGTCGATCCTGGAGAACCTCGAAGTCGAGATTGGTCAGGCGGTGGCCAAGGTCATCATCAACTCGCGCACCGGCACCATCGTCATCGGCCAGAACGTACGCGTGCAGCCGGCGGCGGTGACCCACGGCAGCCTCACCGTGACCATTACCGAAGACCCGATCGTCAGCCAGCCCGACCCGCTGTCCGGTGGCGTCACCGCCGTGGTGCCGCGCTCGCGGGTGGATGCCGACCAGGAGGCCAAACCGATGTTTAAGTTCGGCCCCGGCACCACCCTCGATGAAATCGTTCGTGCGGTGAACCAAGTCGGCGCCGCGCCTTCCGACCTCATGGCCATCCTGGAGGCGCTCAAGCAAGCCGGCGCCCTGCAGGCCGACCTGATCGTGATTTAAAGGGGGCACGCCATGGACTCTCGACTCTCCGCCGGCCTACTCGGCTCGGGTAACAGCCCGCTGGACAGCGGTGCGTTCAACGACCTCAATCGCCTGCAGCAATTCAAGGTCGGCGGCGACAGCGAACAGAACATCCGCAAGGTCGCCCAGGAGTTCGAGTCGCTGTTCCTCAACGAGATGCTCAAGGCCATGCGCTCGGCCAACGAAGTGTTCGCCGAAGGCAACTTCATGAACAGCAACGAGAGCAAGACCTACCAGGACATGTACGACCAGCAGTTGTCGGTGACCATGTCCAATAACCAGAACGGTATCGGCTTGGCTGACGTGCTGGTGCGGCAGATGTCGAAGATCAAGGATCCCGGCAGCCGGCCCAACCCGTTCGCCCAGGTCGGCGAGCCTTCGCCGGCTGCGCCGAGCAAGCCGTTGGCCAAGGTCGATAGCAGCCGCAACGACGCGGCCTTGCTCAATCAGCGTCGGCTGTCTTTGCCCGTCAGCCTGACCAACCGGCTGCTGGCCGGCATAGTGCCGGCTACCGATGCCGCAGCCGGTCAGGCCCTGGCGCAGCAGGATTGGTTGCCGGTCAAGAGTTTCGCCGCACCGGGCGACAAAGCCCTGAGCGTGAACGGCAGCGATGCCATCAGCGGGCGGCGTCTGGCCCAGGCCGCGGGCAGCGCGGGCAAGAAAGCCTTCGGCTCGAAGGACGAATTCATCGCCGCGATGCTGCCGATGGCGGAAAAAGCCGCGGAGAAAATTGGCGTCGACCCCCGTTACCTGGTGGCCCAGGCGGCCCTGGAAACCGGTTGGGGCAAATCGATCATCCGTCACAGCGACGGCTCCAGCAGCCACAACCTGTTCGGTATCAAAACCCACAACAGCTGGGACGGCGAGTCGACCAAGGTGCTGACCACCGAATACAAGGGCGGTAAAGCGGTGAAGGAGGCGGCGTCGTTCCGCCAGTACGACTCCTTCGCCCAGAGCTTCGAGGATTACGTGAGCTTCCTGCAGAGCAACGGCCGCTATGAAACCGCGCTGAAGTCCACCGAGAACCCCGAGCGTTTCGTCCGCGAGTTGCAGCAGGCCGGTTATGCCACCGACCCGCACTATGCGCGCAAGATCAATCAGATCGCCCGGCAGATGCAGACCTACCAAATGGTCGCCGCTGCCAGCACCCCGACCACCAGCGGATAAGATCGAGCCATGGCTGACTTACTCAACATTGGCCTGTCCGGGCTATCCGCGAACAAGACGTCGTTGGCGGTCACCGGCCACAACATCACCAATGTCAATACGCCGGGTTTTTCCCGCCAGGAAACCATCCAGGCCACGCGTATTCCGCAATTCAGTGGCGCGGGCTATATCGGCTCCGGCACCACCCTGGTCGATGTGCGGCGCATCTATAACGATTTCCTCAATACCCAGGTGCGCAGCGGCACCGCGCTGAACAGCGATACCCAGGCCTACCTGAGTCAGATCAACCAGCTCGATTCCCTGCTGGCCGGCAGCACCACGGGGATCAACCCAGGCATGCAGAAGGTCTTCGCCGCGCTGCAAACCGCCGCCGAAGACCCCGCCAATATTCCGGCGCGGCAGTTGGCGCTGTCCGAGGCAGAGGGCCTGGCCAAGCGCTTCAACACTGTGTACGACCGGCTCTACGAACAGAACGCCTTTATCAATAAGCAGCTGTCGGCGGTGACCGATCAGGTCAATCAGCTGGCCGGTGTGATTGCCGGTTATAACAATGCCATCGCTGTGGCCGCCTCCAACGGCCAGCAACCCAACGACCTGCTCGACGCCCGCGAGGAAGCGGTGCGCAAGCTCTCGACCTTTATCGGCGTCACCGTGGTGCCCCAGGACGACAACAGCTACAACCTGTTTATCGGCTCGGGGCAGCCGTTGGTGGTTGGCAGTACCGCGTCCCGTCTGGAAGTGACGCCGGGCCTGTCCGACCCGCTGCGCAGCGAAGTGCAGTTCGTCAGCGGCAATTCGCGCCAGGGCATCACTTCGCTGATCACCGGCGGCGAGATGGGCGGGATGATCCGCTACCGTGAAGACGTGCTGGACACCACCTTGAACTCGGTCGGGCGCCTGGCCCTGTCGATCACCGATCAGGTCAACCGTCAGCTCGGCCAGGGCCTGGATCTCAATGGCGAGTTCGGCAATGGCTTGTTTCGCGCGCTCAACGACCCCGGGTTGATCGGCGAGCGCAGCCTGGCGCGGGTCGGCAACAGCGACACCACCGCCAACCTCAATGTGCTGATCGAAGACACCACGCAACTGACCACCAGCGACTATGAAGTCGAGTTCACCAGCGCCGTGGATTACACCGTGCGCCGGGTGTCCGACGGCACCAGCTTCGGCCCCTTCGACATCACCGTGGTGCCGGCTGCCGAGGTCGATGGTTTCTCCCTCAACGTGGCCAGTGGCACCTTCGCCGCCGGCGATCGTTTCCGCGTGATGCCGACCCGCAATGCCGGTTCCTATATCCGCGCGGACATGAAGAACCCCGAAGAGCTGGCTTTTGCAGCGCCGCTGAAATCGCAAACCAGCCCGGCGAATATCGGCACCGGGGTAATCAGCCAGCCGACCCTGATCACCGAAATCGACATCTACGACCCGGTAGCGCAGGCCGATATGGAGACCAGCCTGCGCAATGCGCCGCCGCTGCGCATCGTCATGGGCGCCACGGGCGGGGCGACCCAGGGCTACGACGTGGTCGATATCAACGGCAACATCATCGATTCCGGGGTCATAGTGCCGGGGGACAACAACACCCTGACCATCAACGTGCCCGCGTCTGCCGGCCCGCCCGTGGTGCCCACGGCGTTCGAATACGAAGTGAGCATCAGCGGTCGTCCCCAGGCGGGCGACAACTTTTCGGTGTCCTTCAACACCAATGGCGTATCGGATAACCGCAACGCGCTGAAGTTGATCGATCTGCAGAACCGCGCGGTGATCGGCATCAACCCGGCGGCGCCGACCACTACGGGCTCGAGTTTCACCGATGCCTATGGTGACCTGATCGAGCGGGTCGGCACCTTGACCAGCCAGGCCCGGGTCGATGGCGAAGCGACCGAGGCGATCCTCAAGCAGGCCACGAATAACCGCGACTCGATATCGGCGGTCAACCTCGACGAAGAAGCGGCGAAACTGATCCAGTTCGAGCAGTACTACCAGGCGTCGGCACAAATCATTCAAGTTGCGCGTAATCTGTTCGATACATTGATTAATACGTTCTGACGCGGTTGTTCATGGCGTTCGGGGCAACGAGGCTAGTTTTATGGTCATGCGCATCTCCTCCATTCAGGCATTCAACAACGGTGTGAACGGCATCGGGCGCAACTACGCCGATGTGATTCGTACCCAGGAGCAGATCAGCAGCGGCAACCGCATCCTCACTCCGGCGGACGACCCGGTGGCCTCGGTGCGCTTGCTACAGCTCGAGCAGCAGCAATCGGTGCTCAAGCAATACAAGGACAACCTCACCGCGGCGAAGAACAGCCTGACCCAGGAAGAAACCACCCTGACGTCCACGGTCAACGTGCTGCAACGCATTCGCGAGTTGGCGGTGCAGGCCGGCGGCGGCGCGCTGTCGGCGGAGGATCGCAAGTCCATCGCCAAAGAGCTGGGCGAGCGCGAAAGCGAATTGCTCAACCTGATGAACAGCCGCAACGCCCGTGGCGAATATCTGTTCAGCGGCTTTCTCGGCAAGACCGAACCTTTTCTGCGTAACCCCGACGGCACCTATTCCTACCAGGGCGATGAAGGGCAGCGCAGCCTGCAGGTGGCAGGCTCGAGCAACGTGGCGATCAACGATAACGGCAAGCGCCTGTTCGAAGACGTGAGCAATGCCAACCGGGTGAGGGAAAGCAGTGGGGTGAGCAACGCCGCGCTACCGACCCCGCCGTTGCCGGCGACCACCATCCTGGCCGTACCCAGTGCCGATCAGCGGGTGTTCATCTCGCCCGGCCTGGTGCAGGACAATCAGGCGTTCAACGAGGATTTCCGCAGCGCCGAACCCTATTCGCTGGTGTTCGTCAGTGGCAACGAATTCCGTATCTACGACGGTGCGGGCACCGACGTCACCTCGGAAATTCCCGGCGGCGGGCAGATCGAGCCATTGGCCAATGGCGGCAATGCGATCAATTTCCGCGGCATGCGCTTCGAGCTGGATGTGGTTCTGCAAGCCGGCGATAACGAGCTCAATCTCGACAGTCTGTTGGCCGACACCACAACGCCGGGTTCGCCGGGGATCAATACTCACAGTTTTACCCTGCAGTCCGCGCCGACTGAGTTCGCCGTCACCCGCTCATCGACCAACAATTCGACGGCCGTGGTGTCGCCCGGCGGCATCAGCAACCAGACGACCTTCGACAGCCAGTTCCCGACCTCGGGCATCGTTCTGCGCTTTATCAACGATACCGACTACGAGGTTTATGCCCAGCCCGTCGGGCCCTCCAGCCCGGCCATCGCCACCGGCACCGCGGCCGGACCTTACCCATCGACCTTCACCGTGTTCGGCGCCGATTTCAGTATTTCCGCGCCCGCCACCGTGGCGGGGGGCGACGAGTTCGGCGTGCAGCCGCAATTCCAGGAACAGCGCAGTATCCTCAACACCATCAGCCGTCTGCGCCAGGCGCTGGAATCCTCGCCGACCTCGCCGGCGGGCAACCTGGCGATTCGCAACGAAGTGGCGATCGGCCTGACCAACCTCGACAACGGCCTGGGCAAAGTGCTCGAAGTGCAGACCGAAATCGGCGCGCGCTTGAACCTGATCGACACCACCGAGATCGACAACGAGGACGTCACCCTGGTCAATAAGTCGGTGCAGGCCGACCTGCGTGAGCTGGACTACGCCGAAGCTTTGTCGCGTCTGTCGTTCCAGAGCATCGTGCTGGAAGCGGCGCAGCAGAGTTACGTGAAGATTGCTGGGTTGAATCTGTTCAACCAGTTGCGTTAAACAGCCCTCTGGAAAGCGCTCCACGCGCCTTCCGCGCCTCGTTTATCACTCGCGCCGAGTTGGCCGATTTCTTGCTGCTACCCTCATCAGTACGGCCTTTGGCCAAATCATTGACGTTTTCCCGTCGCCGCCGGGTGGTCTTCCTGGCGCGTTCGACGTGGTCCCGCACATGAGGCTTTCATGGCAAGCGATCTGCAAGCAATCAAGGAACAGGCTTATCAGGCCTTCGCCGCGGGCGATTTCGCCGCTGCTTTGGCCCTGCTCGAACAGGTCAGGGCGGCCATCGGCCTCTATGCCGAATTGGCCAACGACCTGGCCGTGATCCATCACAAGCTGGGCGATACGCCGAGCGCCTTGCAGCTGTTTCGCCAGGCCCTGGCGCTGCAGGGCGAGGCCGAGCACCTGGTGGCCAATAACCTGCTCGGCATTCTCGAAGAGCAGCAGGGCGCGCAGCCGCCGAAACCGGCGGCGCAACAGTCGGTAGCCGCGGCCGCGCCACGGGTTTATCCCTGCCCGGTGTGCAAGCAATCGGATGCCAGCTTCGCCGCGATCCCCGAGTTCTACCGGGAAAACGCCCGCCGTCATGGCTTCGTGCATTACGGCCAGGGCGAGATGACCGCCCACGACAGCTACACCTGCAAACGTTGCGGCGCCTCCGACCGCGAACGTTTATACGTCTACTGGATGGAGCAGGAAGTCGCCGCCGGCCGTTTGCGCGAAGGCGCCAAGGTCATGCACTTCGCGCCGGAACAGGCGATGTCGCGGCTGATCCGCGGTAGCCGGTTATTCGATTACGCCACCGCCGACCTGGCGATGAAGGGCGTGGACTATCAGGTCGACCTGATGGACATTCCGTTCGCTGACGGTACCTACGATTTCTTCATCTGCAGCCACGTGCTCGAGCACGTGGCCGACGACGGCAAGGCGATTCGCGAGTTGCGCCGGATCATCCGGGATGGCGGCTGCGGCATTTTAATGGCGCCAATCATCGTCGGTATCGAACACACCCTTGAAGACCCCAGCGTTACCGACGAGGCCGGGCGCTGGCGTCTTTATGGACAGAACGATCACGTGCGGCTATACGCCCACGATGACTTCGTGCGCAAAATCGAGGACAACGGTTTCAGGGTCGACCAGTACGGCATCGATTACTTCGGCGCCGAGGTGTACGCGGCGATGGGCCTGAAGCCCAGCAGCATTCTCTATATCGCGCGCGCATAGCGGCACGGCGGGATCGCCGGGCGGATGGCCTACGCTGTTGGTAGGCGCCGGACGACGGTCAACTTAATCGCAGCAGGCAGGGGTGAACTCCCGTGGAATCAGATTTCAAGGAATACCCGAAAACCCTAGCTCCCGATGACTTCTGGGGGCAGATAAAGCGCTCGGTCAATGGCCAGCCGGTTTCGGAAGAACAGATTCAGATGATAGTCGCGACCATCAAGGGCGCGTTGGCGTTTCAGCCCGAGGATCGCCTGCTGGATCTGGCCTGTGGCAATGGCGCGCTGTCGCGTTACTTCTTCGACGACTGCGCCGAAGTCTATGGCGTGGACTATTCCGAGGTGTTGATCGAGGTGGCCAAGCGCTATTTCGAGCAACAGCCGCTACGTCGTTTCGATCTGGCCGACGTGGGCGAATACATAGTCGCCGAGACCAACCCGGCGCGTTTCACCAAGGTGCTGTGCTACGGCAGCTTCCCGTACTTTCCCGAGGCCACCGCACGCCTGGTGCTGACCACGCTGTGCCGCGATTACAGCCAGGTCGAGCGGGTGTTTATCGGCAACCTGCCGGACCTCGAGCGCTATCAGGATTTCTACACCGATGGCCGGGATCACTCCGCCGAGCTCAAGCATCATGATTCGAAAATCGGCATCTGGCGCAGCGCCGAGGAGTTCTGCCAACTGGCCGCCGACTGCGGCTGGCAGGCGCATATCCAGCGCATGCCGCAGGGCTTCTACACGGCGCACTACCGCTATGACGCTTTGCTCGAGCGCGCGCGCCCATGACGGCCAAGTCCAGCTGCGATGAGCTGGCGCTGTTCGGCGGCCAGCCGCTGTTCGACCTGCCGCGCTCGACCTCGAGCCTGGTCCAGCCGGATTTCGAGCGTTTCCTGGAGTATTCGCGCACCTTTTACGAGGCGCACCAATTCACCAACAACGGGCCGCTGGTGCAGCAGTTGGAACGGCGTCTGGCCGAGTTCCACCAGACCGCCCATTGCGTGACCTTCTGCAGCGGCTTCTGGGCGTTGGTGCTGGCGATCAAATGCCTGGCACTGCCGGGGCGCCGGGAAATCGTCATGCCTTCGCTGACCTACAGGCGCATGGCCGATGTGGCCGCCTGGGCCGACCTGGTGCCGCGTTTCTGCGAGGTCGATCCGCAGACCCTGGCGCTGAGCGCCGACACGGTGCGTCCGCATTTGAGCGAGCAGACCGCGCTGATCCTCGGCGTGCACCCGATCATGAATTGCTGCGACGCCGTCGGGCTGGAAGCGCTGGCCGAGGAAAGCGGCATCCCGCTGTTCATCGATGCCGTCGAGTCGGTCTATGAAACCTACGCCGGGCGCAAGGTCGGCAGCTTTGGCCGCGCCGAATGCTTCTCCCTGCATGCGAGCAAGCTGCTCAACGGTTTCGAGGGCGGCTATATCACCACCAACGACGCCGAGCTGGCGACCAAGCTGGTGCGCATGCGCGGCTTCGGTTTCTATACCCCGGACAACGTCCAGGAACTGGGCATGAACGCCAAGCTCAACGAGGTGCACGCGGCCATGGCCCTGGCCGGCCTGGATGCGCTGGACGCCCAGGTGGCGCGCAACCGCGAGCGCTACCAGGCCTATCGCCGGGGGCTCGCGGGCCTGCCGGGCGTGCGTCTGGTCGAGTTCGACGAGAGCGAGCGGAGCGGCTTCAAGAACATCCTTATCGAACTGCTCGACGACTGGCCGCTGCCGCGGACGCAGACCCTGAGCCTGCTCAACGCCGAACGCATTCTCGCCCGCGCCTACTACGCGCCGGCGTTACACCAGAAACCCACCGATTACCCGACCATCGGCGGTTCGCTGCCGGTCACCGAGCGGCTCGCCGAGCGCTTTGTGCTGCTGCCCTGCGGCCATTTTGTCGACGAGCAGGACATCCACGCGATCGTCGTCCTGCTGCGCTTCCTTCACGAACACGCCGCCGAACTGCGCCAGAGGGTCGCCGTATGAGCACCGTCGAACTCGCCATCCTCGGCGCCACTCCGGCGTTCGAGCAGCCGCTGCCGGTCGGCCAGCTGTATTTCCCCGAGTGGTCGGCCTATGAAGAAGCCATGCGCGGCATCTTCGAGCGCCAGTACTACACCAACCAGGGGCCGTTGACCCAGCAACTGGAGCAGGTGCTGCAGGAACGACTGGGGGTGCGCCACGCCATTTGTGTCACCAACGCCACCATCGGCCTGTTGATGGCCGCCGATGCCCTCGGCTTGCGCGGCAAGGTGATCACCCCGGCGTTCTCCTTTATCGCCACGTCGCAGTCGCTGACCTGGGCGGGGCTGGAGCCGCTGTTCTGTGATGTCGATCCGCTGACTCATCAGCTCGACCCGGCCCAAGTGGAACGCTTGCTCGAGGACGAGGCGGTCAGCGCCATTTTGGCGGTCAACCTGTGGGGCGATGTCTGCGCCCATGACCGCTTGCGTCAGCTCGCCGACAGGCGCGGCGTGCCGCTGTATTACGACTCGGCCCATGCTTTCGGCTGCGCGGTGGCGGGCAGGGCGGTCGGCAACTTCGGCGCCATTGAGGTGTTTTCCTTCCATGCCACCAAGGTGTTGAGCGCCGCCGAAGGCGGTTGCGTGTGTACCAACGACGACGAACTGGCCGCGCGCCTGCGCAATATCCGCAGCAGTTACGGCGCTGGCCGCCCGGTGCATGTCAGCCGTACCGCCAACGGTCGCATGTCCGAGGCGCAGGCGGCCGTTGCGTTGCTCAGCCTGGACAACTTCCCGCGCATCATCGAGCGCAATCAGGGCATTTTCGCTGCCTACCGCGACGCCATCGCCGGTTTGCCGGGCTTGCGTCTGATCGAGCCGCAGGCGGTGAGCACGACCAACTATCAATATGTGGTCTGCGAGATAGACGCGGAACGCTTCGGCCTCAGCCGTGACGAGCTACAGGCAGTGTTGCGTGCGGAAAACGTGCTGGCGCGGCGTTATTTCTATCCCGGCATCCATCGCTGCACACCCTATGACGAGCGTTACCCCGAGGCGGCCGAGCGTCTGCCGGTGACCGAGGCCCTGTGCGCCAAGGTGCTGCAGCTGCCGATCGGCCAACCGATAGACGCGGCCGGCGCGCGGCGCATCGGCCAGATCGTCCGCGCCGCCCATGAGCAGGCCGTCAGCATTCGCCACAGCCTGGGAGGGCCGCGGTGAAGCTGGGCATCATGCAACCGTACTTTTTCCCGTACCTCGGGCATTTCGCGCTGATCGCCCATACCGAGCGCTGGGTGGTGTTCGATGTCAGCCAATACACGCCCAAGTCCTGGATGAGCCGCAACCGTGTGTTGCATCCGCAGGCCGGCTGGAACTACGTCAACGTACCCTTGACCAATTCCTCTATCGCCATCACGACCCGCGAAGCCCGCGTGCAGGACATGCACAAAACCCGCGCCAGCGTGCTCGGCAAGCTGACTCACTACCGCCGCAAGGCGCCGTTCTACGAGCAGGTGGTGCAGCTGGTCAATCGCACTTTCGATGCGGTGGCCGGCGATTCATTGGTCGAACTCAACGTGCAGGGATTGGCGGCGGTCTGCGCCTATCTCGAGCTGCCGTTCGATTATGCGATCTGCTCGGAACTGGACCTGGATCTGCAGCACATCGACAGCCCCGGTGGCTGGGCGCCGGCGATCAGCCGGCAACTGGGCGCCAGCTTCTACCTGAATCCGCCTGGCGGCCGCGGCCTGTTCGATCCGCAGGATTTTGCCCGTCACGGCATCCGGCTGGCCTTTCTGCAGTTCGACGAGTTCCGTTACGACACCGGGCCCTATGCCTTCGAGCCGGGTCTGTCGGTGCTCGACGTATTGATGTGGAACAGCCCGCAGCAGGTGCGTCAGGTTTTGACCAGCCACGCCCATATTCTCGACGCTTGATATGAATCGCCGTGGCGCCAGCGCCACCCTTACAGATTCGCTAAGGACATCGCACGTGAGCAAGCAACCCCTCGTCAGTATCGTGATTCCCACCTTCAAGCCGCGGCACTTCGAGGCGGCGTTGCTCAGCGCGCTGGCCCAGAGTTACCGGGCGCTGGAGATTCTGGTCAGCGACGACTGCCCGGACGAGGGCATCCAACAGATCCTCGAGCGTTACCGCGAACACAGCCGCCACCCCATCCGGGTGATCCGCAACCAGCCGGGCCTCGGCGGGTTGATGAACTACACCCAGTGCGTGGTCGAGGCCGAGGGCGAGTTCGTCAAATTCCTCAACGACGACGACATCCTGCTCAACGACTGCATCGCGCGTATGGTCGAGGTGTTCGAGGCCAACCCCGATGTCAGCCTGGTCACCAGTCGGCGTCTGTTGATCGACGAATCCGGCCTGCCGCTGCCGGACGTGCCGGCGACCTGCTGCCCGTTCGACGGCGATAGCATCCTGCACGGCGACGACTTGATCGCCTACCTCGCCGATGCGCCGATGAACTTTATCGGCGAACCGAGCACGGTGATGTTCCGTCGCGCCCATCTGGCCGACATCAAACCGAACGTCTGCTGCCTGGATGGACAAACGGTACGCGCGATCAACGACCTGGCGATGTACGTCAATGTGCTGCGCCATGGCAGCCTGGCCTATCTGTGCGAACCCTTGTCATGCTTTCGCAAGCATGCCGAGCAGCGCCAGCAACAGGGCGACATGCTGCCCCTGTGGCAGAAGGGCGTGCAGGTATTCGCCGGGCAAATCCGTGCCATGGGCCTCTACAACCCACGTCCGGAGGCCCGGGTGCGCTGCCGCGAACTCGGCCGCGCGCCCGAGGAATGGCAGGATTTCCCGCTGCGTGAGCGCCTGGCCGAGGCCGCCAAGCGCGCCGAAGCCCGCCAGACGGTCACCCGTGTGGCGCCCGCGTCGGCCGGATTCGCGCCGCTGCGCGATGCCGGTGGAGTGCTGCAGGAGCCGGCGCGCGACGGCATCCGCATGTGGCTGGACGCACGGGTGCCCACTGCCGTTCAGGAACGCATGATTCATGACCATCTGCAGGCCAACGAAGGCGCACCAAGGTTCGGCATTCTGCTGCTCGACTTGCAGGACGAGGCCGACAAGGTCCGGGCAACCCTCGATAGCCTGGCCTCGCCGGAACATCGCTACTCGCGTTTGCAGATAGTCGTGCTCAGCACCGGCGAAGCGGCGGAGTTCAAAGTTGCCGATCCCCGCGTGCGCTGCCTGGGCGTGAGCGCTGCCGGGCATGTCGAGGCGCTCAACCAACTTATCGCCCAGGCGGATTTCGACTGGGCGATGCTGGTCCGGGCCGGTGACGAGTTCACCGCCAGCGGCTTGCTGATGATGGCCCTGGAGTTACTGCAGGCCGGCGACGATTGCCGGGCGGCCTATGGTGATGAACTGCTGCGCTCGGCCGATGGCCTGGGGCCGGCATTCCGTCCGGGTTTCAACCTGGACATGCTGTTGAGCTTCCCGGCGGGCATGGCGCGGCACTGGCTGTTGCGTCGCGATGTCGTCATCGAAGCCGGTGGCTTCGCCGCCGAGTACGCCGGGGCGTTGGAATTCGAGCTGATATTGCGTTTGATCGAGCAGGGCGGGCTGAGCGGTTTCGGTCATATCGACGAACCCCTGGTCATCACCGACGCACCGAGGCTCGAGGACCAACCGGCGGAGCGTGCGGCCATCCTGCGCCATCTGGCTAGCCGCGGTTATCAGGCCGAGCTGACGCCGCATCTGCCGGGGCGCTACCGCATCCGTTACGGCCATCAGGCGCAGCCGCTGGTCTCCATCATCATTCCGACCAAGGATCAGCTGCCGATTCTGCAACGCTGCGTGGAAAGCCTGCTGGAGAAGACCCGCTACCCGCACTACGAACTGCTGATCGTCGACAACAACAGCGAAACCCCCGAAGCCCGCGAGTGGCTGGCCGGCATCGAAAGCCTGGGCGAGGCGCAGTTGCGCGTGCTGCGCTATCCATACCCGTTCAACTATTCGGCGATCAACAACATGGCCGTGGGCGAGGCGCGCGGCGAATACTTGGTATTGCTCAACAACGATACCGCGATCATCCGTGAGGACTGGCTGGACGAGTTGCTCAACCATGCTCAGCGCCCCGAGGTCGGCATCGTCGGCGCCAAGTTGCTCTACCCGGACGGGCGCATCCAGCACGCCGGGGTATTGCTCGGTCTGCGTGGCCCGGCCGATCACCCCTTTATTGGCGAGCCGATGGATGCGCCCGGCTATATGCAGCGCTTGCAGGTCGATCAGAATTACAGCGCGGTGACCGCCGCCTGCCTGATGATCCGCAAATCCGTATACGAAGACGTCGGCGGCATGGACGAGGTGCAATTCAAGGTCTCCTACAACGATGTCGACCTCTGCCTGAAAGTCCGCGACGCCGGCTACCTGTCGGTATGGACGCCCCACGCGGTGGTCTTGCACGAAGGTAGCGTCAGCCAGACCAAGATCGACCCCAAAGCCGGGGAGGCCAAACGCAAACGCTTCCTCGGCGAGCAGGACGCCATGTACGGCAAATGGTTGCCGGTGTTGGCGCGCGACCCGGCGTATAACCGCAACCTGTCGTTGAACGGCTGCGGCTTCGACCTGGAGCCCGACGTGCAGCTGACCTGGCGACCATTGACCTGGAAGCCGTTGCCGGTAGTGCTGGCGCATCCGGCCGATCCTTACGGCTGTGGCAACTACCGCGTCATTCAACCGTTCAAGGCGCTGCAGGAAGCCGGCCTGATCGAAGGCATGCTTTCGCCCGGCTTGCTGCACGTCGTCGACCTGGAGCGCTACGACCCCGATGTAATCGTGTTGCAGCGGCAGATCGGCGACGACCGTCTGGAGGCCATGCGGCGGATCAAGGCGTTCTCCCGTGCCTTCAAGGTCTACGAGCTGGACGACTACCTGCCCAACCTGCCGATCAAAAGTGTGCACCGCGAGGCGATGCCCAAGGATATCTTGCAATCGCTGCGCAAAGGGTTCGGCTTCGTCGATCGCTTCGTGGTTTCGACTGAGCCCCTGGCCGAGGCCTTTGCCGGGCTGCACGCGGACATCCGGGTGATCGAAAACCGTTTGCCGGTGCACTGGTGGAAAGACCTGAGCGCCCAGCGTCGGCGCGGCAGCAAGGCGCGGGTCGGCTGGGCGGGCGGCATCGGCCATACCGGCGACCTGGAACTGATCGCCGATGTGATCAAGGCGCTGGCGGGCGAGGTGGAGTGGGTGTTTTTCGGTCTGTGCCCGGAAAAAATCCGGCCCTACGTTCATGAAGTGCACGTCGGCGTCGATATAGAGGCTTATCCGCAGGCCCTCGCCAGTCTCGATCTCGATCTGGCCCTGGCGCCGGTGGAGCAGAACCTGTTCAACGAATGCAAGAGCAACCTGCGTCTGCTGGAATACGGCGCCTGTGGTTTCCCGGTGATCTGCAGCGACGTGCGTTGCTATCGCGATGCGCTACCGGTGACCCGGGTGAAGAACCGCTTCAAGGATTGGGTGGATGCGATTCGCATGCACATCAACGATCTGGACGCGGCGGCCAAGGCGGGCGACGAATTGCGCGCTCAGGTGCTGGATAAATGGATGTTGCAAGCGGGCAACGTCGAAGCCTGGCGTGCCGCCTGGTTGCCGGACTGATGCCTGACACGGCCCGGCCTTGTTGCTGCCGGGCCGGAGTGAGCGGTAAGGCGGTGGAATGATCGCAAAATGCCTGTCGGAAACTCGGCATTTCGGTCTTTTTTCCTGCTTTTTAACGCTAAGTGCTTGTCAAGGATGCAAAAAAAAACTTCAAGCAAATTCCTAAAGCTTCCCCATGGAGCGCCGATACAAAGTACGAATGCGAACTTAATGGGGCGTCTGAGCAAAAGCAGACCCAAAGCTCGCAGGCTCAGACAAACTCAGTAGCACGGTCCTTTGGAGGCAATTACCATGGCCCTTACAGTCAACACAAACGTCGCCTCGCTGAACACTCAGCGTAACCTGAACACCTCGTCCAAAGGCCTGGACACTTCCCTCCAGCGCCTGTCTACCGGTTTCCGCATCAACAGCGCCAAAGACGACGCCGCGGGCCTGCAGATCTCCAACCGTCTGACCAGTCAGATCAACGGTTTGAACGTAGCGGTACGTAACTCCAACGACGGTATCTCCCTGGCGCAGACCGCTGAAGGCGCACTGCAACAGTCCACCGGCATTCTCCAACGTATCCGCGACCTGTCCCTGCAGTCCGCCAACGGCTCCAACGGCGCCACTGAACGTGCCGCCCTGCAGTCCGAAGTGTCCCAGCTGCAACAGGAACTGAACCGTATCGCCGAAACCACCAGCTTCGGTGGCCGCAAGATCCTCGACGGCTCCTTCGGCTCGCAGAGCTTCCAGGTCGGTGCCAACGCCTACGAAACCATCAACGTTTCCATCGGCGCCGCTACCTCCGACCGTATCGGTATCAACCGTTTCGACAGCTCGGGTGTCGCCGCCGCCGCTTCGGCTTCCGGCTTCAGCGATCTGACCGCTTCCGGCCAGGGCTATCAGGGTGCCAGCGGTACCATCACCGGCAAACTCGGCACTGCCGATTTCTCCTACTCCGGTGGTGCGAGCGCTCGCGATATCGCCCAGTCGGTCAACAGCAAGTCCGATACCACTGGCGTTACCGCCAATGCCCGTACCGTGGCCCAGCTGTCCGGCGTATCCAGTGGTACCACCTCGTTCACCCTGTACGGCTCGAACAATGCCAACGCCGACGCCGGCGTGACCATCTCCGCGAACATCACCGACGCCACCGACCTCTCGGCCCTGGCTGACGCGATCAACAAGGAAACCGGTTCCACCGGTATCGCCGCACGCTCCCTGGGCGACACCATCGAACTGGTCAGCGAGCGCGGTGATTCGATCATCATCGATGCCTTCCAGGACGGTGCCGCGGATGGCGCGACCCTGCAGTCCTACGACTTCGAAGGGACCGAAGCGGGCGATGTCATCGGCGCTGCGGCCACCATCGCGGCAGCAGGCGGCGCTCGGGCAGACGGTGTGGTTCGGTTCGAAGCGGCCGACGCCTTCTCGTTGACCAACCTGGATGCCACTGTCGGCACCGATGGCTTCAGTGAGCTGAACGCGGTAGCGGATATCGATATCAGCACTGCCGAAGGCGCGCAGAACGCCCTGGGCGTGATCAACGGTGCGATCTCCAACATCGACAGCCAGCGTGCTCAGCTCGGTGCGGTACAGAACCGCTTCGAGAACACCATCTCCAACCTGCAGAACATTGCAGAAAACGCCTCGGCTGCCCGCAGCCGGATCCGCGACACCGACTTCGCTGCGGAAACCTCGGAACTGACCAAGAATCAGATCCTGCAGCAAGCCGGCACCGCGATCCTGGCCCAGGCCAACCAGTTGCCACAGGCTGTACTTAGCCTGCTCGGCTAAGGGTAAAAGCGCTAGACTGCGGGGAGAAGGGCTCAGCTCTTCTCCCCGTTCCCTCTTTGTGAGGAGAAATTTATGGACATCGGCTCGATACAAAAACCGCTTATTCAGGTCGCAACCCGCGAGTCTGCGCGTTTAGCACCGCACGACGCTATGCAAAATAAGGCTTCGGAGTCCGGTGCAAGCAAGATTGGCGATGAGCCGGTGGCTGGCAAGTCCAAGCCCGGAGCAGCGGCTGAAGGCGAGAACGCCACCAGTCGCGAGCAAATCGAGGAAGCGGTCGCTTCCATCCAGGATTTTGTGCAATCGGTTCGCCGCAGCATCAATTTCTCCGTGGAGGAAACCAGTGGCCGAGTGGTGGTCAAGGTGACCGATGCGGGCTCTGGCGATGTGATTCGGCAGATTCCTTCCGAGGAAGCCCTGCAACTGGCAGAGAATCTTTCGGAGGTCCGCAGTTTGTTGTTCAAAGCCGAAGCCTAGCTTTTAGCTGGCACGGCTTTTGACTGCGTAAGCGCTATTAGCGTTGCGCTGTCACTATTTTGGCGAGGTGAAACATGGCTGGGATTACGGGCATTGGCTCAGGAATCGATATCGACAGCATCGTAAAGGCTCTGGTCAATTCGGAGCGCGCCCCGAAAGAGGCGCAGCTGAACCGGCTTGAAAAGACCACCACCTCGCGTATCTCTGCACTCGGAAGTCTGCGCTCGGTTGTCAGCGAACTCAGCACGGTGTTGCAGAGCCTTAACAAAGCCTCTGCGTTTCAAAAGCAGACGGTGTCGTCTTCCAGCTCTTCGGTGCTGACCGCTACCGCTACCGGCGACGTACCGGCCGGTAAGTTCAGTCTGCAAGTGCAGCAGCTTGCCTCCAGCAGCAAGATCGCGCTGCCTTCGGTAACCGGCGGCTCGGCGGCCACTTTCAATTCGGGCACGCTGACCATCAGTACCGGCTCGAGCAGCTTCGATGTCGATATCGATGCGAGCAACAACAGCTTGCTGGGTGTGCGCGATGCGATCAATACGGCCGGAGCCGGCCAGGGCGTCAGCGCCAGTATCGTTACCGACGCCTCGGGTTCGCGGCTGATCCTCAGTTCCTCGAAAACCGGCGAGGGTAACGATATTCAAGTCGCCGCCAGCCAGGACGGCGTCACCCAAGGCGCAAATGCCCTGACGGCCTTGGCCTTTTCCGCGGGTAACAGCACGGCTCAGTTACCGGTAGTGGCGGGCGGCGCGGCGGCGACGTTCAAGGCCGGCACACTGAATATCGGCAGTGGTGCGGTCAATCTGGCCGTGGCGATAGGCGCAGAGGATTCGCTCGATACGATCCGTCAGAAAATCAACACCGATGGCGCGGGCCAGGGTATCAGCGCCACTATCGAAACCGTCGATGGCGGCTCGCGTCTGGTCATTCAGTCGAGCAACGGCGAGGACCTGAGCGTCACGGCGACCACCGATGACTTGAGCGCCGGCGACAACAGTCTGACGACGTTGGCGTCCACCAGCGGCAGCAACAGCAAGACGATCGATACGGCGAAATCCGCGTTGTTCACGGTCGACGGCCTTTCGGTGGTCAAACTGAGCAATACCGTCGACGATGTGATCGAAGGCATCACCATCAATCTGGTCAGCGCTCAGTCGGCGGACGACATCGCGGCAAACAAGACCATCGACATCACGGTCGCCCAGGACAAGGGGACGGTGCGCGGCAATCTGCAGAAATTCGTCGATACCTACAACAAGCTGGTGCAAACCACCAGCGAGCTGACTGCAGTGGTGCCGGTCGGTGAAGGTAAACAGCCGGTCACCGGCCCTCTGCTGGGCGACACCTCCATCCGAAATCTGCTCAGCGGGATGCGCAAGGAGCTTGTGCAACTGGGCGACAGCTTGGGTGTGCAGTCGCTTGCCGAGCTGGGCATCACCACTCAGAAAGACGGCAAGCTGAGCATCGACTCGACAAAGCTGGACAGCGCGCTTACCGGCAAGTACGACAAGGTCGCCGAATTCCTCTCGGGCGATGGCGGTTTGATGGGGCGATTGGAAGCCGTGGTCAAACCCTATCTGGGCACCGAGGGGGTATTTCAGCAGCGTGAAAAGGGTCTGCAAACCACTATCAGCAGTATCGACAAACAGCGCGAGGCACTGAGCCTGCGGATCGAGAAGGTGCAGGCGCGCCTCTATAGCCAATACAACGCTATGGATGCGTTGGTCGGTCGGTTGCAGAAAACCAGCGAAAGCCTCGCCAATCAACTGGCCAGCCTGCCGGGCTTCGTGAAAAAGGATAGCTAATGAGCAAGCACCCCATCGACACCTACAAGCAGGTCAAGACCAGCCAGGACGTATCGCCGTACCGCATCGTGCAGATGTTGCTCGATGGCGCGTTGCAGCGGGTGATGCTGGCCAAGCACGCTCAACTCGAAGGCGATACCGAGATCCGCGGCATGGCGGTGGGCAGTACCATCACCATCCTCGGCGTGCTGCAAGCCAGTCTGGATAAACAGCTGGGCGGCGACATCGCCGAGAACCTCGATTCGCTCTACGACTATATGACCCGCCGTCTGGCCGGTGTCGCATTGGACGATACGCCGCGCACCCTCGATGAAGTGCAGGTGTTGCTGGAGCAGATCAAGAGTGCCTGGGACGCCATAGGTCCCGAGGTGGAGCCGACCGCGACGAACTGATTTCGCGTTAAAGCTTTGCGCTGCAGCGCCGATACTTAAGGTATCCAGCAAGCAGAATAGCGAGAGCGACAATGAACGCGATGGCGGCCCTCAAGCAGTATCAAACCGTCAACACTCAGGCTCAGGCGATGGAAGCCAGCCCGCATCGGCTGATCCAGATGCTGATGGAAGGCGGCCTGGCGCGTTTGGCGCAAGCGCGCGGTGCCATGGAGCGCGATCAGACCGCACTCAAGGGCGAGCTTATCGGCAAAGCCATAGGTATCATCGGCGGCTTGCGCGAGGGGCTCGATCTGCAACAGGGTGGCGAAGTGGCCGCCAATCTGGATAACCTCTATGAGTACATGGTCGCGCGATTGCTTGAAGCGAACCTGAAAAATGAGGCCGCACCTCTGGACGAAGTGGCGGGTCTACTGCGTAATGTGAAGACCGGTTGGGACGCCATCAGCCAATGAGCGCGTTTCGCGTGTGAGGAGCAAGTCCATGAGTTCATCTGTCCAGCGGCTGCAAGAAACCGGAAGCGCCTTGCGCCATGCTTTGGCCAATAAAGATTGGACGAGGATCGGCGAATTGGATCTGCAGTGCCGGCAAGCCGTCGATGAGGCAATGGTCGAAGCTGTCCTCGACGAGGAAGTCCTGCGTGCGCGCATGCAAGAACTGCTGGACCTTTACCGCGAGCTGGTCGGCGTCTGTCAGGCCGAACAGCAACGCCTGGCCAGGGAGCTCGTGCAATTGAACCAGTCCCAGCAAGGGGCCAAGGTCTATCAACTGTTTGGTTGAACATGATCGGCAGGTGGTTTTTCAGCAGCCTGCCAACCTTGTCACGAGGCAGGCCCTTCCACCTGCGCTATCGCCAACCTCGACTAAACTCTCTGAATCTATCCGATCTTTTTAAACAGTCTCTTGGACTATCTGTCGGATGGAACAAAAAAAGCACGCCATAAAATTGACTACGTCGGTCAAATTGACTTTACTAGTGGCCAATTGATTGCGTTCGTTTAGCGCCAATGGATCTGTGCGTCCTGTCATTCCCGGGTCAGAAAAAAATAATATGTGGCGTGAAACCAAAATTCTGTTGATTGACGATGATCATGAGCGTCGTCGCGATGTAACGGTCATCCTGAATTTTCTGGGGGAAGATCATCTCGCCTGCAGCAGCCAGAATTGGCGCGAAGCGGTGGATGCGTTGTCGTCCAGTCGAGACGTACTGACCGTGTTGATGGGCGAGGTGCAAAGCAAGGGCGGCCCGCTCGAACTGCTCAAGCAGTTGGAGGCCTGGGACGAGTTTTTGCCCGTGCTGATGCTCGCCCAGCAGGTGGCTGCGGAATGGCCGGAAAGCCTGCGCCGCCGCGTACTGACCAGCCTGGATATGCCCCCCAGCTACAATAAACTGCTCGATTCCCTGCACCGGGCGCAGGTCTACCGCGAAATGTACGACCAGGCCCGCGAGCGCGGTCGCCAACGCGAGACCAATCTGTTCCGCAGCCTGGTCGGCACCAGTCGGGCGATCCAGCAAGTGCGGCAGATGATGCAGCAGGTCGCCGATACCGAAGCCAGCGTGTTGATCCTCGGCGAGTCCGGTACCGGCAAGGAAGTGGTCGCGCGCAACCTGCATTACCACTCCAAGCGCCGTGATGCGCCTTTCGTTCCGGTCAACTGCGGCGCTATTCCCGCGGAGTTGCTCGAAAGCGAATTGTTCGGTCATGAGAAGGGCGCCTTTACCGGCGCCATCACCAGCCGCGCCGGCCGTTTCGAACTGGCCAACGGCGGCACCCTGTTCCTCGATGAAATCGGCGACATGCCACTGCCCATGCAGGTCAAGCTGCTACGGGTATTGCAGGAGCGGACCTTCGAGCGTGTGGGCAGCAACAAAACCCAGCAGGCCGATGTGCGCATCATCGCCGCCACGCACAAGCACCTGGAACAAATGATCGAGGCCGGCAGCTTTCGCGAAGACCTCTATTACCGCTTGAACGTCTTCCCCATCGAGATGGCGCCGCTGCGCGAGCGGGTCGAGGACATTCCGCTGTTGATGAACGAGCTGATCTCGCGCATGGAGTTCGAGAAGCGTGGTTCGATTCGTTTCAACTCGGCGGCCATCATGTCGTTGTGTCGGCATGATTGGGCGGGGAACGTGCGCGAGCTGGCCAACCTGGTCGAGCGCATGGCGATCATGCACCCCTACGGCGTTATCGGTGTCGGCGAGTTGCCGAAGAAATTCCGCCATGTCGACGACGAAGACGAAGATTTGACCACCAGCCTGCGCGACGAACTGGAAGAGCGCGCCGCGATAGTGGCTGCCGGTCTGCCCGGTATGGATGCACCGGCGATGCTGCCGCCCGAGGGGCTGGATCTCAAAGACTATCTGGGCAACCTCGAGCAGGGCTTGATCCAGCAGGCGCTGGACGACGCCAGCGGGGTAGTCGCGCGCGCTGCTGAACGCTTGCGCATCCGCCGTACCACCCTGGTGGAGAAGATGCGCAAGTACGGCATGGGCCGCCGCGAAGACGAAGGGCTGGACGAGTAAGCCCGGCTCGTTAAGGCCGCATGGTGGACAAGGCTTCGCCATGTCCACCCTACAAAAGCGCGTTTTCCAACCTCGTATGGCGGGTGTAACCCGCCAAGTCTTTGTAGCCCGGATGAAATCCGGGGCAGATTACCTCCAACCCAATCCCTCCTCTGCTAGCCAGCGCTTTGACGCATTTTCCAGCTTATTTTTTAACTTATTGAAAAGTAACGACTATTTTTTAGGCACGGGTATTGCTATCTCTCCTGTAACCGACTGTCTTATGACGGCTTGCTGCACGAGAGAGAACCATGAAGCCATCCGCCGTATCGCCCCTGCACGCTGAACCCGCCTCGCCCGCAACCGCCGAGGATGCGAGCCGCGCCGGCCTGGAACAGGCCTTCGCGCTGTTCAATCAGATGTCGACCCAGCTCAGTGAGTCCTACAGCATGCTGGAGGCGCGGGTGACCGAGCTGAAAGGGCAATTGGCCCTGGTCAGCGCCCAGCGCATGCAGGAGTTGGCGGAAAAGGAGCGCCTCGCCCATCGCTTGCAGAGCTTGCTCGATCTGCTGCCCGGCGGGGTGATCGTGATCGATGGCCAGGGCGTGGTGCGCGAAGCCAACCCGGTGGCGCGCAACCTACTCGGTCAACCCCTGGTCGGCATGCTCTGGCGCCAGGTGATCGCGCGTAACTTCGCCCCCCGTGAAGACGACGGCCATGAAATCTCGATGAAGGACGGGCGGCGTCTGTCGATCGCCACCCGTTCGCTGCATGCCGAGCCCGGCCAACTGGTGCTGTTGACCGATCTGACGGAAACCCGACGCCTGCAGGATCAATTGTCGCGGCATGAGCGTTTGTCCGCCCTGGGGCGGATGGTCGCCTCGCTGGCCCATCAGATTCGTACGCCGCTGTCCGCCGCGTTGCTCTACGCCAGCCATTTGACCGAGCAGGTGCTGCCGGCTGAACAGCAGCAGCGTTTTGCCGGTCGCTTGAAGGAGCGCCTGCACGAGCTGGAGCATCAGGTACGCGACATGCTGATCTTCGCCCGTGGCGATCTGCCGCTGCCCGATCGGCTGGCGCCCAATGCGTTGTTCGAGGCATTGCGCGCGGCGGCCGAATCCCATGTGCAGGGCATGGCCGTGCGTTGGCAGTGCGACAGCCGCGACGGCGAGTTGCTGTGCAACCGCGATACTCTGGTCGGCACCGTGCTTAACCTGCTGGAAAACGCGATCCAGGCCGGCGGGCGCGAGGTGCGCTTGAAGATCCACCTGTATCGGCGCGGCAATAGTCTGCGCCTGTGCGTCAGCGATAACGGTCCGGGCATGGACTCGGCCACGCTGGCGCGTCTGGGCGAACCCTTTTTCACCACCAAAACCACCGGAACCGGCCTCGGCCTGGCAGTGGTCAAGGCCGTGGCGCGTGCCCATCAGGGCGAGTTGCAGCTGCGTTCGCGCGCGGGTCGTGGCACCTGCGCCTCGTTGATTTTGCCGCTGATTCCCGCGGCGCTACCTTTGATTCAGGAGTAACCCCATGGCTGCCAAAGTTCTGTTGGTCGAAGACGACCGCGCCCTGCGTGAGGCCCTGGCCGATACCCTGGCCTTGGGTGGGCATGATTACCGCGCGGTGGACTGCGCCGAAGCTGCTTTGCTGGCAATCGATCGGGAAACCTTCGGTCTGGTGGTCAGCGACGTAAATATGCCGGGCATGGACGGCCATCAATTACTGGCGGCGATCCGTCAGCGCCAACCGCAATTGCCGGTGCTGCTGATGACCGCTTATGGCGCGGTCGAGCGGGCGGTGGACGCGATGCGCCAGGGCGCGGCGGATTACCTGGTCAAACCGTTCGAGCCGAAAGCCTTGCTGAATCTGGTCGAGCGGCATGCCTTGGGGCGTGTGAGTGTCAGCGAGCAGGACGGTCCCGTGGCTCTGGAACCGGCCAGCGTGCAACTGCTGGAACTGGCGACGCGAGTGGCGCAAAGCGATTCGACCGTGCTGATCACCGGCGAGTCGGGTACCGGCAAGGAAGTGTTGGCGCGCTATATCCATCAGCAGTCGCCGCGTGCCAGCAAGCCGTTTATCGCGATCAACTGCGCGGCGATCCCTGACAACATGCTCGAAGCGACCCTGTTCGGTCATGAAAAAGGCGCCTTCACAGGCGCTATCGCCAGCGCGCCGGGCAAGTTCGAAATGGCCGATGGCGGCACCATCCTGCTCGACGAGATTTCCGAAATGCCCCTCGGTTTACAGGCCAAGCTGCTGCGCGTGTTACAGGAGCGCGAAGTGGAGCGGGTCGGCGCGCGTAAACCCATCACCCTGGACATCCGCGTGCTGGCCACCAGCAACCGCGACCTGGCCGGCGAAGTGGCGGCGGGGCGTTTTCGCGAAGACCTCTACTATCGCCTGTCGGTGTTTCCGTTGGCCTGGCGACCGTTGCGCGAGCGCCCGGCGGATATCCTGCCGCTGGCCGAGCGCCTGTTGACCAAGTACGTCAAAAAAATGAATCACGCGCCCGTGCGTCTGTCGCCCCAAGCGCAGGCCGGCCTGATCCGCCACCCTTGGCCGGGCAACGTGCGCGAGCTGGACAACGCCATCCAGCGTGCTCTGATCCTGCAGCAGGGTGGTTTGATCCAGCCTCAGGACCTGTGCCTGAGCGCGCCCATCGGCGCTACGCCGGCCGTCGCCACGCCGCTCCTGAGCATGGTGCCGGTCAGCGCGCCGGCGCCGCAGCCGGTCGAGCAGCCGGCGGAGGCGGGCGCCCTGGGCGACGACATGCGCCGCCACGAGTTCCAGATGATCATCGACACCCTGCGCGCCGAACGCGGCCGCCGCAAAGAAGCCGCCGAACGCCTGGGCATCAGCCCGCGCACCCTACGTTACAAGCTGGCGCAGATGCGCGATGCGGGAATGGATGTGGAGGCTTATCTGTTCGCCAGCTAGCTTCGGAGGATGGCTTACCGGCGCGGTACGCCGGTCGCCAATCTAAATGCGATGGTGGCGCGGCGCGTAACCCACCAAGCTATTTACCGCGTTGCGCCGATGATGGGTTACGCCGCGTCCCTTGTGGCGTGATGGCGGTAATTGCGGCGTGCGGCTAACCCATCCTACGTTCCAGGAACGGCCTTTTTCTTGCGGCTTATGGCTTGAAGCTTGTGGCTGCCCCTATCTGGCACCCTTGTTGCAAACATCCCTGCATCAAACCGCATAGCGTCAAAAATCTGCGGTCGTGGAGGAAAGATCATGAGCCAGGGTGTTGAATTCAATCGCCTGATGTTGGAAATGCGTTCCATGCAAACCGAGGCCATGGCCCGGCAAAAGCCGGTGACCAGCGTCCCGGAGCCGGGCGCGCCGAGTTTCTCGGAAATGCTCGGCCAGGCGGTCAATAAGGTCAACGAAACCCAGCAGGCTTCCAATCAGCTGGCGACCGCCTTTGAAATGGGCAAAAGCGGGGTGGATCTCACCGATGTGATGATCGCCTCGCAAAAAGCCAGCGTGTCCTTCCAGGCCATGACCCAGGTACGCAATAAGCTGGTTCAGGCGTATCAAGACATCATGCAGATGCCCGTTTAAGGATAGGTGCTAGATCATGGCCCAAGCCGCTGCCGCAAACGTACCCGCCACCCTGGATGGCGACGAGTCGAAGAAACCACTCTTCGGCCTGACCTTTCTGGAAAACCTTTCCGATATGTCGATGCTGCGGCAGATCGGCCTGCTGGTCGGTTTGGCGGCCAGCGTGGCGATCGGTTTCGCCGTGGTGCTCTGGTCGCAACAGCCGGACTACCGTCCGCTGTATGGCAGCCTCGAGGGGATGGACGCCAGCCAGGTCATGGAGACCCTGTCCGCTTCGGATATTCAATATACCGTGGAACCCAATTCCGGCGCCCTGTTGGTCAAGTCCGAGGATCTGGCCCGCGCGCGCATGCGTCTGGCCGCCGCCGGCGTGGCGCCGCGCGATAACAGCGTGGGCTTCGAGATCCTCGATCAGGAGCAGGGCCTGGGCACCAGCCAGTTCATGGAGGCGACCCGTTACCGGCGCGGCCTGGAAGGCGAATTGGCGCGCACCGTGTCGAGCCTGAATAACGTCAAGAGCGCCCGGGTCCATCTGGCCATTCCGAAAAGCTCGGTGTTCGTGCGCGACGAGCGCAAGCCCAGCGCCTCGGTGCTGGTCGAGTTGTATTCCGGGCGGGCGCTGGAGCCGAGCCAGGTAATGGCGATCGTCAACCTGGTCGCCAGCAGCGTGCCGGAGATGGACAAGGCGCAGGTCACCGTGGTCGACCAGAAGGGCAATCTGTTGTCCGATCAACAGGAACTGTCCGAGCTGAGCATGGCCGGCAAGCAGTTCGACTACAGCCGGCGCGTGGAAAGCCTGTTCACCCAGCGCGTGCACAACATATTGCAACCGGTGCTAGGCGCGGGCCGGTACAAGGCCGAAGTTTCGGCGGATGTGGATTTCAGCGCGGTCGAATCGACTTCCGAGATGTTCAACCCGGATCAGCCGGCGCTGCGTAGCGAGCAACAGGTCAACGAGCAACGCACCAGCAGTTTGCCGCCGCAAGGCGTACCCGGCGCCATCAGCAATCAGCCGCCGGGCGCCGCTGCCGCGCCCGAGCAGGCCACCGGCGCTGCGGTAGCCGCGGCTGTCGCCCCGGGCCAGCCATTGCTGGACGCCAATGGCGAGCAGGTCATCGACAAGGCCACCGGTCAACCGATGCTGGCGCCTTACCCGGCCGACAAGCGCGAGCAGTCGACGCGTAATTTCGAGCTGGATCGCTCGATCAGCTACACCAAGCAGCAGCAAGGTCGCCTGCGCCGCCTGTCCGTCGCGGTGGTGGTGGACGATCAATTGAAGGTCGATGCGGCCACCGGCGAAACCACCCGGGTGCCTTGGACCAGCGACGACCTGGCGCGCTTTACCCGCCTAGTGCAGGATTCGGTCGGCTTCGACGCCAGCCGCGGCGACAGCGTCAGCGTAATCAATACGCCGTTCTCGGCTGCGCCGGGCGAAGAAATCGTTGCGCTGCCCTGGTATCAGAGCGAAATTTTCATGATGGCGCTGGGTGTGCTGAAGCAATTGATGCCGGCATTGCTGATATTCATCCTGGTGTGGTTCGTGCTGCGCCCGGTGATGAAAAACATCACCAATGCGGGCAATGGCAAGGCCCTGCGCGACGGCCGTGGCGACGATGCCGAACTCGGCGATATGGGCGGCCTGAACGGCGAGCTGTCCGAGGATCGGGTCAGCCTGGGCGGGCCGCAAAGCATCCTCCTGCCGAGCCCGAGCGAGGGGTATGATGGACAACTGAACGCGATCAAGAATCTGGTTGCGGAAGACCCGGGCCGCGTCGCCCAGGTCGTGAAAGAGTGGATCAATGCCGATGAGTAACGAAAACAGCCGCGTCGCTAAATTGAGCAAGGTCGACAAGGCCGCCATTCTCCTGCTTTCGCTCGGCGAGACCGATGCCGCGCAGGTCTTGCGCCATCTCGGGCCCAAGGAAGTGCAGCGGGTCGGCGTGGCCATGGCCGGCATGCGCAACGTGCACCGCGAACAGGTCGAGAAGGTCATGGGCGAGTTCGTCGAGATCGTCGGCGACCAGACCAGCCTGGGCGTCGGCGCCGATGGCTATATCCGCAAGATGCTGACCCAGGCCCTCGGCGAAGACAAAGCCGGCAACCTGATCGACCGTATCCTTCTGGGCGGCAGCACCAGCGGCCTGGACAGCCTGAAGTGGATGGAGCCGCGGGCGGTGGCCGATGTGATCCGTTACGAGCACCCGCAGATCCAAGCGATCGTGGTCGCTTATCTCGATCCTGATCAGGCTGGCGAAGTGCTTAGTCATTTCGATCATAAGGTGCGCCTGGATATCGTCCTGCGCGTCTCCTCGCTGAATACCGTGCAACCCTCTGCTCTCAAGGAGCTCAACCAGATCCTCGAGAAACAATTCTCCGGCAGTTCCAGTACCACGCGGGCGTCGATGGGTGGGGTGAAACGCGCCGCCGATATTATGAACTTCCTCGACAGCTCGATCGAAGGCCAACTGATGGACTCCATCCGTGAGGTCGACGAGGATTTGTCGACGCAGATCGAAGACTTGATGTTCGTCTTCGACAACCTGGCCGATGTCGACGACCGTGGTATCCAGGCGTTGCTGCGCGAGGTCTCCTCGGATGTGCTGGTGCTGGCGCTCAAAGGTGCCGACGAGGCGATCAAGGAAAAGGTCTTCAAGAATATGTCCAAGCGGGCGGCGGAGCTGTTGCGCGACGATCTGGAGGCCAAGGGTCCGGTGCGCGTCAGCGACGTGGAAACGGCGCAGAAAGAAATCCTCACCATCGCCCGCCGCATGGCCGAAGCCGGAGAAATCGTGCTCGGTGGCAAGGGCGGCGAAGAAATGGTTTAACAGCCCGCTGATCCGCGCGGCTAACAGGTCGTTGAAAAACGTGGGCGAGGCAGGCAAGACAAGGCAAAAACAGGCGAGGAAGCGGAGTTTACGGGTTGTAAATGAGCATTCCGAGCCTGTTTTTAACGCAGTATTGCCAACGTAGGTAGTTTTTCAACGGCCTGCTAAAGGATATCCAACATGGCTGCCAAAGAATTACCCAGCGAGTTGATTCGCGCTAAAGACATCAGCGGTTTCGACCGTTGGTCGCTACCCAGTTTCGACGACGGCGAAGACGGCGATGCGCCCGATGAGGCGGCGGACCAGCCGGCGTTGAGCGCTGCCGAGCCCGAGGCGCCGGCCCATGCCGAAAGCGAAGAAGTGGCGCTGGAAGACGTCAAACCCTTGACGTTGGATGAACTCGAGGCGATTCGCCAGGATGCCTACAACGAAGGCTTCGCCACCGGCGAGAAGGACGGTTTCCACGCCGGCCAACTGAAAGCCAAGCAAGAAGCCGATACCGCCCTCGCCGCCAAGTTGAACGCGCTCGAGCGCCTGATGACGCAACTGCTCGACCCGATCGCCGAGCAGGACCAACAGATGGAAGCCGCGCTGGTGGATTTGGTCAGCCATATGGCGCGCCAGGTCATCCGCCGTGAGCTCAGCAACGATTCCAGCCAGATTCGCCAAGTGCTGCGCGAAGCCCTGAAGATATTGCCCATGGGCGCCGACAACATCCGCATCCACCTCAACCCGCAGGACTTCGAGATGGTCAAGGCGCTGCGCGAGCGCCACGAGGAAAGCTGGCGCATCCTCGAGGACGAGACCCTGATGCCGGGCGGTTGCCGGGTCGAAACCGAACACAGCCGCATCGATGCAAGTGTCGAAACCCGTCTCGGCCAAGTGCTCAAACAATTATTCGAGCAACAGCGCGAGCAGGCGGCCCATGTGCCGACAGCCGATTTGAGCCTGGACCTGGACGCCGCGCAGGAGCCCGGCGATGCGCCTTGAACGCACCAGTTTCGCCAAGCGCCTGGCCGGTTACAGCGAAGCGATCCAACTGCCCAGCCAGCCGGTGATGGAGGGGCGTTTGCTGCGCATGGTCGGGCTGACCCTCGAGGCCGAAGGGTTGCGTGCAGCATTGGGTAGCCGCTGCCTGGTGATCAACGACGACAGCTATCAGCCGGTGCAGGTCGAGGCCGAGGTGATGGGGTTTTCCAGCGGCAAAATCTTCCTGATGCCGGTCGGCAGCCTGGCCGGTATCGCGCCAGGCGCGCGGGTCGTACCGCTGCCCGACACCGGACGCCTGCCGATGGGCATGTCGATGCTCGGTCGGGTGCTCGACGGCACCGGTCGCGCCCTCGACGGCAAAGGCGGGATGAAGGCCGAGGACTGGGTGCCGCTGGACGGTCCGACGATCAATCCGCTCAACCGTCACCCGATCAGCCAGCCGTTGGATGTGGGAATCCGCAGCATCAACGGCCTGCTGACGGTCGGCCGCGGCCAGCGCCTCGGTCTGTTCGCCGGCACCGGGGTCGGTAAGAGTGTGCTGCTCGGCATGATGACCCGCTTTACCGAGGCGGACATCATTGTGGTCGGGCTGATCGGCGAGCGCGGTCGTGAGGTCAAGGAGTTCATCGACGAGATCCTCGGTGAGGAGGGCCTGAAGCGCTCGGTAGTGATCGCTTCGCCGGCCGACGAGGCGCCGCTGATGCGTTTGCGCGCGGCCATGTATTGCACGCGGATCGCCGAATATTTCCGCGATAAGGGCAAGAACGTCCTGCTGCTGATGGACTCGCTGACCCGTTTCGCCCAGGCCCAACGCGAAATCGCCCTGGCCATCGGCGAGCCGCCGGCGACCAAGGGCTATCCGCCGTCGGTGTTCGCCAAACTGCCGAAACTGGTCGAGCGGGCCGGCAATGCCGAAGCGGGCGGGGGTTCGATCACCGCGTTCTACACCGTATTGAGCGAGGGCGACGATCAGCAGGACCCGATCGCCGATGCCGCGCGCGGGGTGCTCGATGGCCATATCGTGCTGTCGCGACGCTTTGCCGAAGAAGGGCATTATCCGGCCATCGATATCGAAGCCTCGATCAGCCGGGTGATGCCGCAAGTGGTCTCGGCCGAACACTTGAAACACTCGCAGCGCTTCAAGCAACTGTGGTCGCGCTATCAGCAAAGCCGGGATTTGATCAGCGTGGGCGCCTACGTGCCTGGTGGCGACGCCGATACCGACCTGGCCATCGCGCGGCATCCGGCGATGCTCAAGTACCTGCGCCAAGGCCTGCGCGACAGCGAAGACCTGCAGCGCAGCAGCGATTTGCTCGCGGCCACCTTCAAACCCGCCGCCGCGCCGGCACCTTAAGGTATGGCGCAAAACCGTGCCGCACGTTTAGCGCCGGTGGTGGCGATGGCCGAGCGCGCCGAGCGTGAAGCCGCCTTGCAGTTGGGACATTGCCAGGGGCTGCTCAGCCAGGCCGAGGTTAAACTCGGCGAGCTGGAACACTACCGCAGCGACTACCAGCAACAATGGATCGACGAAGGTCAGCGCGGCGTATCCGGCCAATGGCTGATGAACTACCAGCGCTTTCTTTCGCAGCTGGAAACCGCCATCGGCCAACAGCGCAACACCATGGAATGGCACCGGCAGAATGCCGAGCGCGCGAAAGAGACCTGGCAGCAGCGCTACGCGCGCCTCGAAGGCTTGCGCAAACTGGTCGAACGCTATCGAGAGGAAGCGCGCCTAGCCGAGGACAAACGCGAGCAAAAACTCCTCGACGAATTGGCGCAACGCCTGAGCGGTAGAGATTTGAGCTGATTGGCAGTTGCCGTTAACGGTTCTGGGTGCTACATCTTCTCCATGCGGATTACGCACTTGACTACTCGCGGCGGACTTCGACCGGCTGCTGAGCAGGCGCGTCATCGACTGTCCGGCTGAAGAAAGGAGTAGTTCATGGCCATCACCTCGCTGTCATCATCCGATGGGCAAGAGTTGACCATAGTGATTCAAGGGCGCTTCGATTTTGGCGCGCATCAAGAGTTTCGTGACGCCTACGAGCGCGTCAATACCACGCCGAAGAGCTATGTAGTGGATCTCAAAGGCACCACTTACCTCGACAGCTCCGCACTGGGCATGCTGTTGCTGCTGCGCGATCACGCCGGTGGCGATCAGTCGCAGATCCGCCTGCTCAACTGCAACCCGGACGTACGCAAGATTCTTGCTATCTCCAATTTCGAACAGCTGTTCCAGATCGCCTGAGCCGGTTCTCAGAATGCCAGCGAGTTTGTCCATCCTGATCGTCGAGGACAACGCGGCCGACCGCATGTTGTTGTCCACTATCGTCAGTCGTCAGGGCCATCGCAGCCTGACCGCGGGTAACGGTCTGGAGGCGGTAGCGCTGTTCGAGCAAGAGCGCCCGCAGTTGGTGCTGATGGACGCCTTGATGCCATTGATGGATGGCTTCGAAGCCGCGCGGCGGATCAAGCAGATGGCCGGCGAGTCGCTGGTGCCGATCATCTTTCTGACTTCGCTGACCGAAGGCGAAGCCCTGGTGCGTTGCCTGGAGGCCGGCGGCGACGACTTTCTCGCCAAGCCCTACAACCGGGTGATTCTCGAAGCCAAGATCAAGGCCATGGATCGCCTGCGCCGTTTGCACGAGACGGTGTTGCAACAGCGCGACCTGATCGCCAAGCACAACGAACATTTGCTGACCGAGCAGCGGGTGGCCAAGGCGGTATTCGACAAGGTGGCGCATTCCGGCTGCCTGGCCGCGCCGAACATCCGCTATCTGCAATCGCCCTATGCACTGTTCAACGGCGATTTGCTGCTGGCCGCCTACAAGCCGTCGGGCGGCATGCACGTGCTGTTGGGGGATTTCACCGGCCATGGTTTGCCGGCGGCGATCGGCGCCATGCCGCTGGCCGAAGTGTTCTATGGCATGACGGCGAAAGGGCATTGCCTGGCGGAAATTCTTCGCGAGCTCAACGCCAAGCTCAAACATATCCTGCCGGTGGGGGTGTTCTGCTGCGCCACCGTGTTCAACCTGAGTTTCCAGCGTCGGGTGGTCGAGGTGTGGAACGGCGGCTTGCCCGATGGCTACTTGCTCCATGGCGGCACGCGTACGCCCTTGGTATCGCGGCACCTGCCGCTGGGCATTCTGGAGCCCGCGCAATTCAACGACAACTGCGAGGTCTATCCGATTCAGACCGGCGACCGCATCTTCCTGCTCTCGGATGGTGTGCTGGAAGCCCCTAACGACCAGGCCGAGTTATTCGGCGAAGCGCGCTTGCTCGAGGTGTTCGCCAATAACCGCGAGCCGGCGCAACTGTTTTCCGAAATCCGCCAGGCGCTCGCGCATTTCAGCGGCGAGCCGCAAGACGATGTCAGTCTGGTGGAAATCAGCATGATCGATGAGGCGCTGCTCAACCGTCCGCCGTTGCGCTTCGCCGATAGCGGGCAAAGCAGCCCGTTGGATTGGTCGGCCAGTTTCGAATTCCGCGGCGAGACCTTGCAGCGCTTCAACCCGTTGCCGTTCCTCCTGCAGTTGCTGCTCGAGGTACAGGGCCTGCGCCCTCAGGGCGGTGCCTTGTTCAGCGTCTTGGCCGAGCTTTATTCGAATGCCCTGGAGCATGGCGTGCTGGGGCTGGATTCGGCGCTCAAGCGCAATGCCGAGGGTTTCGCCGAATATTACCGGCAGCGCAGCGAGCGCCTCGCCGATCTCGGCGATGGTTATGTGCGTTTTCACTTGCAGCTGTTGCCCGAGCACCTGGGCGGGCGCTTGATCGTGCGGGTCGAAGACAGCGGCGCGGGCTTCGACGGGCAAGCTATTCTGGACCAGCAGCTGCATGCCGATCGGTTGTTCGGTCGGGGTCTGGCGCTGATTCGGCAGTTGAGCGAGCGCTGCACCCTGGCCGACGACGGCCGTGGGGTTAGCGTGGAGTTTTCATGGTCAGCTGAGGCATAATCCGACGCCTTCTGTTCGGGGAGCGACCCTTGTCCGACATTCATCTAGATAGCGCTGTTCTGGCTGCATTGCAGGACGTCATGGAAGACGAGTATCCGGTACTGCTGGATACTTTTCTGGCCGACTCCGAAGAACGCTTGCGCCTGTTGCGCCAGGCCGAACGAGTGGGTGATGCGCAAAATTTGCGCTTGGCCGCCCACAGCTTCAAAGGCAGTTGCAGCAATATGGGCGCCGTGATGCTGGCCGGGCTGTGCAAGCAGCTGGAAGAAGTCGGCCGCCGCGAGTTGCTGGCCGAGGCGCCGGAGCTGATCGAACAGGTGGAGCGCGAATTCGCCATCGTACGCATCTTGCTGAAATCCGAACGGCAGCGTTACCGGATATAGAAAAACCCTCCGGGGCGCGGAAATATCCATCGAGCCCCACGCCTCAAACGGCCGTTGTCGGCATCTTGGCCCAGCCTTTGCACTCCCTCCGTTACGACCCATACCGAACGGAGACTATCCATGTCCGTCGCTCCCGATCTGCTGCTCAAATCGGCCCCTGAGATGAAGCCGAAAAGCGCCGCGGCAAGAACGCCTGAAAAAGCACCGGAACCGCGTAAGAACGAGGCTTCCAGCTTCGCTCAGGTGTATGCCAAAGAGCGTCAGGCGAAGGCCGCCGAGCGTTCCGACGCGCCTGCCAAGCCGAGCCGCGATACGCAATCCACGGCGGCGGACGAACCCGCCAGCGAAAGCGAGGCTGCCGCCCAGCAGCCGGTCGTTGCCGAAAGCGGCAATCCCTTGCCGACCGACCCTGCGTTGCAGCCGCCGGCATTGGATCCGTTGATGCTGCTGGGTATGAATCCCACCGCCGATGGCGGTATGGGTAGCGAGCTCGAACCGGGCCTCGAGGGCGAACTCGAGGGGCTGCCCGTCAGCGCCAATCTAGTCGGCTCGGGGCCGGCGAGCCTGACCGAGGCGAGCTTCGATGCGGACATCGATGCGCTCAATCAGTTGCCGGCGGTAAAGCTGGCGCTTGAGATGGGCAAGGCCGGGGCGGCCGTGCAGGGCTCCCCGGCGGCGCAGGCCGGCCAGGCGGCATTGAACGCCGGGCAGGGCTTCGCCACTGCCATGGCCGCGATGGGCGCGCTGCAAGCGGAGCCGGAGGCGACCGAGGCGGGCGAAGTGCCGCTGCTCGAACTCACCGCCGAAGGGCTCGAAGCGCTCAAGGAGAGTTCGGCCGATACCCGGCCGGAAAACTTCGTCAGCAAGCTCAGTGCGCTGAGCCAGGCGATCGGTCAGCAAGCCGCGCTGGCCCCGCGTGCGGCCCTGGTGCCCGGCTCGCCGGTGGCCATGCAGCAAGGCGGCTGGAGCGAGGCGGTGGTCGATCGGGTGATGTGGCTGTCCAGCCAGAACCTCAAGTCCGCCGAGATCCAGCTGGATCCCGCCGAGTTGGGGCGTCTCGAGGTGCGCATCAACATGAACCAGGAGCAAACCCAGGTGACCTTCGCCAGCCCCAACGCCAACGTGCGCGACGCGTTGGAAGGGCAGATGCACCGCCTGCGCGAGCTCTTCGCCCAGCAGGGCATGGACACCCTCGATGTGAATGTCTCCGACCAGTCGCTCAGTCGCGGTTGGCAAGGCCAGGAAGGCGAGGGCAGGGGTCGTGGCAATGCCGGCAACGACCCCACGGATGCGCTTGACGACGCCGTGTCCGGGCATCGTATGGAAACGCACAACGGTGAGCTCGCCGGTACTCGCGGTATGGTCGATTATTACGCTTAGCGCTGTAGTCGGTTGTGGCACTGATCTAAACTGCACCTCGCCCGCGTCCGAAAGAGACGCGGGCGAGGTGCTTTCAGGGGTGTGCATTGCGCATTGGCGACCCATTGGAGATATCGCCCGGGGTGCATACGTGCAGTTCGGTCGTTGCCAATGGGCCGTGGCTGCTATTGTTCATAAGCTGGCATAACACTTGCTCCTAACCCTTTGAAAGCGTATAGAGCTGCGAAAATCGACGGATTATTGGCATGGCTAAGAAAAACCCGCCGCAAGACACCGCGCCAGCCGAGGTGGTCAAGCCGGCCGGCAAAATGAAACTAATCATCCTGATCGTGGTGGTGCTGCTTTTGGCCGTGGGCCTGTCCGTTGGCGGCACCTGGTTCATCCTGAACAAAAGTGCGGACAAGAGCGAAGCCAAAACCGAAGAAGTGGCCAGCGCCACACCGCTCAAGCAGCCGGCGATCTACGAAGAGCTGATGCCGGCCTTCGTGGTCAACTTCAAACACAAGGGCCGCGCCCGCTACATGCAGGTCAGCGTGGCGCTGATGGCGCGCGACCAGGCCGCGCTGGATGCGCTCAAAGTTCATATGCCGGTGCTGCGCAACCGCTTGGTGATGCTGTTTTCCAGCCAGGACTTCGAGGCCCTGATCACCCCCGTGGGCAAGGAAATGCTGCTGCAGCAAGCCACTGCCAGCGTGCAGGAATTGGCCGAGAAGGAAACCGGCAAGGTGGCGATCGAGCGTGTGTTGTTTACTAATTTAGTGTTGCAGTAGTCAGGAGCCGAGCATGGCCGTACAGGACCTGCTGTCCCAGGATGAAATCGATGCGCTCCTGCATGGCGTCGACGACGGCTTGGTCGAGACCGAAGATGCGGCCGAGCCGGGTAGCGTCAAGCAATACGACCTGACCAGTCAGGACCGTATCGTTCGCGGGCGCATGCCGACCCTGGAAATGATCAACGAACGTTTCGCCCGCTATACCCGCATCAGCATGTTCAATTTGTTGCGCCGCTCCGCCGATGTCGCCGTGGGCGGCGTACAAGTGATGAAGTTCGGCGAGTACGTGCATTCGCTGTACGTGCCGACCAGCCTCAACCTGGTGAAGATGAAGCCGTTGCGCGGTACCGGCCTGTTCATTCTGGATGCCAAATTGGTGTTCAAACTGGTCGACAACTTCTTCGGCGGCGATGGCCGCCACGCCAAGATCGAGGGCCGCGAGTTCACCCCGACCGAGCTACGCGTGGTGCGCATGGTGCTGGATCAGGCGTTCGTCGACCTCAAGGAGGCCTGGCACGCGGTCATGGACATCAACTTCGAGTACGTCAACTCGGAGGTCAACCCGGCCCTGGCCAACATCGTCAGCCCCAGCGAAGTCATAGTCGTCTCGACCTTCCATATCGAGTTGGACGGCGGTGGCGGCGACCTGCATATCACCATGCCCTATTCGATGATCGAGCCGATTCGCGAAATGCTCGATGCCGGTTTTCAATCCGACGTCGACGATCAGGACGAGCGCTGGGTCAAGTCGCTGCGCGAGGACATTCTCGATGTCAGCGTGCCCCTGGGCGCCACCGTAGCGAAACGCCAATTGCGCCTGCGCGACATCCTGCACATGCAGCCCGGCGACGTCATCCCCGTGGAGATGCCCGACCAGGTCGTCATGCGCGCCAACGGCGTGCCGGCTTTCAAGGTCAAGCTGGGCGCCCACAAGGGCAATCTGGCCTTCCAGATCATCGAACCAATCGACCGCCAACGCTAAGCGATTGCGCGGCAACCCCTTTGAGCCAGCCGAGGAAAGACGATGGCAGACGACGAAGAAACCACCTCCCCCGAGGAACAAGCACTGGCCGACGAGTGGGCCGCCGCACTGTCTGAGGCCGGCGATACCGCGGGCCAGGACGATATCGACGCCATGTTGGCGGCTGGCGGGGCAACCCAGCCGGCCGCGCCGCGCGCGCCCATGGAGGAGTTCGGCAGCGTCGCCAAACCCAACCTGCCGGTGAGCCTGGAAGGGCCGAACCTGGATGTGATTCTGGATATCCCGGTGTCGATCTCCATGGAGGTGGGCAACACCAACATCACCATCCGCAACTTGTTGCAGCTGAACCAGGGCTCGGTGATCGAGCTCGACCGCCTGGCCGGCGAGCCGCTCGATGTGCTGGTCAACGGCACCTTGATCGCCCATGGCGAGGTGGTGGTGGTCAACGAGAAGTTCGGCATTCGTTTGACGGATGTGATCAGCCCCAGCGAACGCATTCAGAAGCTGCGCTGACGCCATGACCAGAATCCTCGCAATCCTGTTGTTCTCGCCCTTCGCCGCGCTGGCCGCGGAACCTGCGGCGCAAGCGGCCAAGCCTATCGGCGAAAGCGGCTTCGGCGCGCAGATGGGGCAATTGCTGCTCGGCTTGCTGGTGGTGATCGGCTTGATTTTCCTGCTCGCCTGGCTGATGCGCCGCGTGCAGCAAATGAGCCCGCGTAGCGGCCAGGTGATCAAACTGTTGGCCAGCCAGGCGCTCGGCCCGCGCGATCGTCTGGTTCTGGTGCAGGTCGGTTCCGAGCAGATTCTGCTCGGCCTGACGCCCGGGCGGATCACCCCCTTGCATGTGATGGTCGAGCCGGTGCATTTACCCGATGGCGAGCCGGCGAGCCCCGAGTTCGCCCAACGTTTGATGGAACTCCTGGGTAAGGATCAGAAGGACAAGTCTTGATGAGCGCATCGCGCCTGCTGTTGCTTGTGCTGTTCACCCTGGCCGCGCCGCTGGCGTTCGCCGCGGAAAACCCCCTGTCGATTCCGGCGATCACCCTGAGCACCGACGCCCAGGGTCAGCAGGAGTATTCGGTCAGCCTGCAGATTCTGCTGATCATGACGGCGCTGAGTTTCATCCCGGCGTTCGTCATGCTGATGACCAGCTTCACCCGGATCATCATCGTGTTTTCCATCCTGCGTCAGGCGCTGGGCCTGCAGCAGGCGCCGTCGAACCAGATCCTGGTCGGCATGGCGCTGTTCCTGACGATGTTCATCATGGCGCCGGTGTTCGAGCAGATTAACCGCGAGGCCGTACAGCCCTATCTCAACGAGCAGTTGCCGGCCCAGGAGGCGATCAGCCGGGCCGAAGTGCCGCTGAAGAACTTCATGCTGGCGCAGACCCGCGAGAGCGATCTGGAGCTGTTCGTGCGGCTGTCCAAGCGCACCGACATCGCCGCCCCGGAAGACGCGCCGCTGACCATTCTGGTGCCGGCCTTCGTCACCTCCGAGTTGAAGACCGCGTTTCAGATCGGCTTCATGATCTTCATCCCGTTTCTGATCATCGACATGGTGGTCGCCAGTATCCTCATGGCTATGGGCATGATGATGCTCTCGCCGCTGATCATCTCCTTGCCGTTCAAAATCATGCTGTTCGTATTGATCGACGGCTGGGCGCTGATCATGGGCACTCTGGCCGCCAGTTTCGGAGGGACTTAGCCATGACCCCCGAGGTCGCTGTCGATCTGTTCCGCGAAGCGCTGTGGCTGACGGCGATGATCGTCGCCGTGGTGGTGGTGCCGAGCCTGCTGGTCGGTCTGTTGGTGGCGATGTTCCAGGCCGCCACCCAGATCAACGAACAGACCCTGAGCTTTTTGCCACGCCTGCTGGTGATCCTGATGGTGCTGATTGCCATCGGTCCCTGGCTGGTGCGCCAACTGATGGAGTATTCGCAGAACCTGATCATGAATATTCCGCTGTTGATCGGCTGACATGCTCGAGCTCAGCGATACGCAGATCGGCGGTTGGGTGGGCAGCTTTCTGCTGCCGCTGTTCCGCATCGCCGCGCTGTTCATGGTCATGCCGATCATAGGCACGCAACTGGTGCCGACCCGGGTGCGCCTGTATCTGGCACTGGCGGTGTGCATGGTGGTGATGCCGACCTTGCCGGCGATGCCGCAGGTCGATGCCATCAGCCTGAGCACCTTTTTGCTGATCGCTCAGGAAGTGCTGATCGGGGCGATGCTGGGGTTCACCTTGCAGCTGTTCTTTCAGGCTTTCGTGATCGCCGGGCAAATAGTCGCGATGCAGATGGGCCTGGGCTTCGCCTCCATGGTCGACCCGGCCAACGGTATTTCGGTGCCGGTAATCGGGCAGTTCTTCCTGATGCTGGTGACCCTGTTGTTCCTCGCCATGAACGGACATCTGGTGGTGTTCGAAGTGCTGGCCGAGAGTTTTGTGACCATGCCGGTCGGCGACGGTTTATTGACCGACCATTATTGGACCCTGGCCAATAAACTCGGCTGGGTGTTCGGCGCCGCGCTGATCCTGGTGTTGCCGGCGATCACCGCGCTGCTGGTGGTGAATATCGCGTTCGGGGTGATGACCCGCGCCGCGCCGCAGCTGAATATTTTCTCCATCGGTTTTCCGCTGACGCTGTTGCTCGGTTTCATCATCGTCTGGATCGGCATGGCGGACATCCTGGCGCAGTACCAGGTGTTCGCCACCGAGGCGTTGCAGTTTCTCCGCGAAATGGCGCGAGCGGGGTGAGCCATGGCTGAATCCGAAAGCGGTGCCGATAAAAGCGAGGAACCCACGGAGAAACGCCTCCGTGAATCCCGCGAGAAGGGCCAGATCGCCCGTTCCAAGGAACTCAACACCCTGGCGGTGATGATCGCCGGCACCGGCGCGCTGCTGGCCTCCGGCGGCACCTTGGGCACGGCCATGCTGAATATCATGCAGGGTAATTTTTCCCTGACCCGCGACGTGCTGATGGACGAGCGGAGCATGGGTTTGCTGCTGCTGGCTTCCGGGAAGGTGGCGCTGGACGCTATGTTGCCGCTGTTGCTCGCGCTACTGATCGCCTCGGTTTTCGGTCCCATCGCCCTCGGCGGTTGGCTGTTCTCGGCCGAGGCCATGGCGCCCAAGGCCAGTCGGATGAATCCGCTGGCCGGCTTGAAACGGATGTTTTCGCTGCAAGCCCTGGTCGAGTTGGCCAAGGCTTTCGGCAAGTTTCTGGTGATCCTGGCGGTGGCGCTGACGGTGCTGGCTTTCGACCAGGACGACCTGCTGGCGATTGCCCATGAGCCCGTCGAGACGGCGATCATGCATGCGGCCCAGGTGGTCGGTTGGAGCGCCTTGTGGATGTCCTGCGGGCTGATTCTGATCGCCGCGGTCGATGTGCCGTTCCAGCTCTGGGACAACAAGCAGAAGCTGATGATGACCAAGCAGGAAGTGCGCGACGAATACAAGGACAGCGAGGGTAAACCCGAGGTCAAGCAGCGTATCCGTCAGTTGCAGCGGGAAATGGCCGAGCGGCGGATGATGCAGGCGGTGCCGCAGGCTGATGTGATCATCACCAACCCGACGCACTTCGCCGTGGCGCTGAAATACGACCCGGCCAAGGGCAGTGCGCCGCTGCTGCTGGCCAAAGGCAGCGATTTCACCGCATTGAAGATCCGCGAGATCGCCCAGGAACACCAGGTCATGCTGCTCGAATCCCCGGCGCTGGCCCGCGCCGTGTTCTATTCCACCGAGCTGGACCAGGAAATCCCAGCGGGGCTCTACCTGGCCGTGGCCCAGGTGCTGGCCTACGTCTACCAGTTGCGCCAATACAAGGCCGGCAAGGGCAAGCGTCCGGCGCCGCTGCCGGACCTGCCCATCCCGCCGGATCTGCGCCGCGACTCATAGCGAGATGGGCAGAGCGAGGAGGTCGGGTCGGGCCGCGCAGGTTAGCGGCGAATGCGGCTGGTTTTCAGGCAGACAGGTCATTTGAGCGCCGCGTAATCCGACATGGCATCAGCAGGTTCAGCGCAATGAAGGGGTGCGTCGCGTCTAACCGGCTGCTTCTCGGACAGCATCTGGGCGGCTAACCCATCCTACGTGCACCGGGCTATTCGATCACCCCGCAAGCCACGCGCGGCCCGCCACCACCCAGCGGGTTGGGGTGGTCGGCATGGTTATCGCCGCCTTGATGAACCATGATCGCCAGGCCTTTCACTTCATCCAGGTTCTTGATCCGCGGTGCCAGCACCGGTTGAGTGGCATTGCCATCGGCGGTGACCAGTAAAGCGGGCAGATCGCCGAGGTGGCCATCGCCCCAGGGCGTGTCGTGTTTACCGCTGTTCTGCGGGTCCCAATGGCCGCCGGCGGCCGCGGCCGCGACGGTTTTACCGTCCTGCTCGGCCGGCGCGCAGCTCGGCTTGGCGTGCAGGTGGAAACCATGAATGCCGGGTGTCAGGCCCTGCAATTGCGGGGTGAAAACCAGGCCGTAGGGGCTTTGTTCGATACTCAGGTGGCCTATCGAAGCGCCCTGGCCTTCGGCGCTGACGCTGTGCAATTGCACATTAAGATTGGCGGCGAGGTTGCTGGCCTGTAGCGCCATCGATGCGCAGCTGGCGCAAGCGGCCACTATCCATTTGTTCATCCTGTACTCCTTCTGTCGGTGTGGAGGTCTTCCATGCTGTTCGGACTGGCATTTCGTCGGGAGGTTCGGCGCCGCGCCGCGTTTTCCAACGGCTGGGCAAAATTGGACAGCTTCTTGCAATCAACCCGTCAGAGGCGCCTGGGGCGTCAAAAGATTGAATTGTCTGGGGTAGTGCTGTGGCAGTAGATCGCTCGGAAATGATCGGCAATGTGCGGAGTAACCTGTCCGGGTTGCGCCAGGGCAATCTGGGCATCCCCTTGTTGCTGCTGGTCATGCTCGGCATGGTCATGCTGCCGATTCCGCCATTCCTGCTCGACGTGTTGTTCACCTTCAGTATTGCCCTGTCGATCGTGGTCCTGCTGGTCAGCATCTATGCGCTGCGGCCGCTGGATTTCGCGGTATTCCCGACTATTTTGCTCGCCGCGACCTTGTTACGGCTGGCGTTGAACGTGGCCTCGACCCGGGTGGTGTTGCTCCACGGGCACGACGGCCATGCCGCCGCGGGCCAGGTGATCCAGGCGTTCGGCGAAGTGGTGATCGGCGGTAATTACGTGGTCGGTATCGTGGTGTTCGCGATCCTTATGATCATCAACTTCGTGGTCGTGACCAAGGGTGCCGGGCGCATCTCGGAAGTGTCCGCGCGCTTCACCTTGGACGCCATGCCGGGCAAGCAGATGGCCATCGATGCCGACCTCAACGCCGGTCTGATCGAGCAGGCCGAGGCGAAGAAGCGCCGCGCCGAGGTCTCGCAGGAGGCGGATTTCTACGGCTCGATGGATGGTGCGAGCAAATTCGTCCGCGGCGACGCCATCGCCGGCTTGCTGATTCTGTTCATCAACCTGATCGGCGGCATCGCCATCGGCATCTTCCAGCACGACCTGAGCTTCGTCGATGCGGGCAAGGTCTACACCTTGCTGACCATCGGCGACGGTCTGGTCGCGCAGATCCCGTCGCTGCTGCTGTCCACCGCCGCTGCGATCATGGTCACCCGGGTCTCCAGCTCGGAAGACATGGGCGCCCAGGTCAACCGGCAGATGTTCGCCTCGCCGCGCGCCTTGGCGGTCGCCGCAGCGATCATGATCGCCATCGGCCTGGTGCCGGGCATGCCGCATTTCTCCTTTATCGGCCTCGGTCTGGTTGCCGCCGGCGCGGCCTATTGGATCGCCAACAAGCAACGCAAGGCGCAGGAGGCCGAGGTCAAGGAAGTGCAGCGCCAGCAGGAGCTGCTGCCCGCTCAGCGCGCCCAGGAGGTCAAGGAGCTGGGCTGGGACGACGTGACGCCGGTGGACATGGTCGGCCTGGAGGTCGGCTATCGGCTGATTCCTCTGGTCGACCGTAACCAGGGTGGGCAGTTGCTGGCGCGGATCAAGGGGGTGCGCAAGAAACTCTCCCAGGAGATGGGTTTTCTGATGCCCTCGGTGCATATCCGCGACAACCTCGATCTGCAGCCCAACGCCTACCGCCTGACCCTGATGGGCGTCAGCGTGGCCGAAGCCGAAGTGTTCCCCGACCGCGAATTGGCGATCAATCCGGGCCAGGTATTCGGGCCGCTCAACGGCATCGCCGCCAAGGATCCGGCGTTCGGCCTGGAGGCGGTGTGGATCGACCCGAACCAGCGCGACCAGGCGCAGTCCCTCGGCTACACCGTGGTCGACGCCAGTACCGTGGTGGCCACGCACATCAACCAGATTCTGCACAAGCACGCCCACGAGTTGCTCGGCCACGAGGAGGTCCAGCAACTGATGCAGCTGCTGGCCAAGAGTTCGCCCAAGCTCGCCGAAGAGCTGGTGCCGGGCATGGTGTCGCTGTCGACCCTGCTCAAGGTGTTGCAGGCGCTGCTGCAGGAGCAAGTGCCAGTTCGCGATATCCGTACCATCGCCGAAGCCATCGCCAACATCGCGCCCAAGAGTCAAGATCCCGCCGCGATGGTCGCCGCGGTACGCGTGGCCTTGGCCCGGGCAATCGTGCAAAGCATTGCAGGACTAGAGCCGGAGCTGCCTGTGATCACCCTCGAACCAAGGTTGGAACAGATATTGCTCAACAGTCTTCAGAAGGCCGGTCAGGGCTCCGAGGATGGCATCCTCCTGGAGCCCGGCATGGCCGAGAAGCTGCAGCGATCCCTGGTGGATGCGGCGCAGCGCCAGGAGATGCTCGGCAAGCCGGTGATACTGCTGGTGGCCGGGCCGATCCGGGCGATGCTCTCGCGCTTCGCGCGGCTGGCGGTCCCGAGTATGCACGTACTGGCATACCAGGAAATTCCGGACAACAAGCAGGTCACCATCGTTGCGACGGTGGGGCAGAACTAACCGAGGTAACAGGCTATGCAGGTCAAACGCTTTTTCGCCGCCGATATGCGTCAAGCCATGAAACTGGTGCGCGATGAGCTGGGCGCGGATGCCTCGATCATCGCCAACCGCCGCGTCGCCGGTGGGGTCGAGCTGACCGCCGCGCTGGATTACCAGATTCCCGCCGCACCTGCCCGCCAGCCCAATCCGGCGCTGGAAGCCGAGCTGCGCAAGACGCAAGCACGGATCGCCTCGGCGCAAACCGAACTGGCCACCCGCGAGAAGAGCGACAGTGGTAAGGATCGTCAGCTTTTTGGCGCCACGCCGAACGTAGCGGCCGACAGCCTGGCCGCCGCCGTGCGCAAACCGCAAGCGCCCGCCGCCGCGACCGACCAGCGTGCCCTGGAGGCCATGCGCTTCGAGCTGCACGGCCTGCGCCAACTGATCGAAGTGCAACTGGGCTCGATCGCCTGGGGCCAGATGCAAACCCGTCGCCCGCAACAGGCCAACCTCTGGCGCCGTCTGCAGCGCATGGGCTTGTCGGCCGATCTGTCGCGCGCCCTGCTCGAACGCGTCGGCGCTATCGACGAACCACGTCAGGCCTGGCGCATGCTCCTGGCTCACCTGGCCCATGGGCTGAAAACGCCGAAACAGGAACCCCTCGAAGAGGGTGGTGTGATCGCCCTGGTCGGCCCGGCAGGCATGGGTAAAACCACCACCCTGGCCAAGCTGGCGGCGCGCTACGTACTCAAATACGGCGCGCAGAACATCGCCCTGGTGAGCATGGACAGCTACCGCATCGGCGCCCAGGAGCAACTCAAGACTCTCGGTCGTATCCTCAATGTCTCGGTGACTCAGGTCGACCCCAGTCAGTCCCTGACCCAGGCCTTGGCGCCGCTGGCGCGCAAGCGTGTGGTGCTGCTCGATACCGCCGGCCTGCCGGGTAACGATCCTGCGCTGCGCATGCAACTGGAAAGCCTTGCCGGGCGCGGCGTCAAGTCGAAAAATTATCTGGTATTGGCGGCCACCAGCCAGAGCCAAGTGCTCAAAGCCGCCTACCATAGTTATAAGCAGTGCGGTTTATCCGGCTGCATTCTGACCAAACTGGATGAGGCCACCAGCCTCGGCGAGGTTTTAAGTCTGGCTATTGGCCAGCGTCTGCCGGTAGCCTACGTAGCGGACGGTCCGCGGATTCCGGACGATGTGCAGGTGCCGCGCAGTCACCAACTGGTGAGCCGTGCGGTAGGGCTGCAAACGGAAGAGATTCCAAGCGAAGATACGATGGCCGAGATGTTTACCGGCCTCTATCAACAGCCCGCGCGGCGTGCCAGTTGATGGCAAGGGTCGTGATCGGCCAGATGGGGCATAGTGTGCCTACAGTGCCGGCCGCTGCAGAGGCGGTCGTGTGGCTCCAGTCGAAGATTGACAAGGTGTATAGATAACATGGGTATGCATCCCGTACAGGTGATCGCGGTGACCGGCGGCAAAGGTGGCGTCGGCAAGACCAATGTGTCGGTGAATCTGGCCATGGCGTTGGCCGATCTCGGCCGCCGGGTGATGTTGATGGACGCCGACCTCGGCCTGGCCAACGTCGACGTGCTGCTCGGTCTTAGCGCCAAGCGCACCTTGGAAGACGTCATCAATGGCGAGTGCGAGCTGCGCGACGTCCTGTTGCAGGGCCCGGGCGGCATCCGCATCGTCCCCGCGGCGTCCGGCACCCAGAGCATGGTGCAGCTCACGCCCATGCAGCATGCCGGTTTGATCCAGGCGTTCAGCGATATCAGCGATAACCTCGACGTGCTGATCATCGACACCGCGGCCGGTATCGGCGATTCGGTGGTCAGCTTCGTCCGCGCTGCCCAGGAAGTGCTGGTGGTGGTATGCGACGAGCCGACCTCGATCACCGACGCCTATGCCCTGATCAAATTGCTCAACCGCGACCACGGTATGAACCGCTTCCGGGTGTTGGCCAATATGGCCCACAGTCCCCAGGAAGGGCGCAATCTGTTTGCTAAGCTAACCAAGGTAACCGATCGTTTTCTCGATGTGGCCCTCCAATACGTAGGGGCCGTGCCCTACGACGAGTCGGTACGTAAAGCCGTGCAGAAGCAACGGGCGGTCTATGAAGCGTTTCCGCGCTCGAAATGCTCGTTGGCGTTCAAGGCGATTGCCCAGAAAGTCGACACTTGGCCGCTACCGGCCAACCCGCGCGGCCATCTGGAGTTTTTTGTCGAGCGCCTGGTGCAGCAACCGACTGTGGGCTCGGCTATATGACAGCAGCCACTGGACTCCTTATGTACAGCAAAGCGCAGGCTCAGGATTCCCAGCACCAATTGATCGAGCGCTATGCGCCCTTGGTCAAACGCATTGCCTACCACCTGCTGGCGCGCTTGCCGGCGAGCGTTCAGGTCGACGATTTGATCCAGGCCGGGATGATCGGCCTGCTCGAAGCCGCGAAAAAATACGATGGCGGCAAAGGCGCCAGTTTCGAAACCTTCGCCGGTATTCGCATCCGCGGCTCGATGCTCGATGAAGTGCGCAAGGGCGATTGGGCGCCCCGTTCGGTGCATCGCAATAGCCGAATGGTCAGCGACGCCATTCGCGTAATTGAAGCCAGAACGGGGCGAGACGCTAAAGATCAAGAGGTTGCGGCCGAACTCCAATTGAGTCTCGAGGATTACTACGGCATTCTTGGCGACACTTTGGGCAGCCGTTTGTTCAGCTTCGACGATTTATTGCAGGAGGGCGAACATGGCGGGCTGCGCGAAGATGCCAGCTCCGCCTATACCGAGCCCTCGCGCGATTTGGAGGACGAACGTTTTCAGGCCGCCTTGGCCGATGCCATCGCGCATCTGCCCGAGCGCGAACGATTGGTGCTGGCGCTGTATTACGACGAAGAGCTTAATTTAAAAGAAATTGGCGAAGTGCTGGGGGTTAGCGAATCGCGTGTCAGTCAGCTACACAGTCAATGTGCGGCGCGATTAAGGGCGCGGCTCGGCGAGTGGCGAGCAGGTTGATGCTACCCCTGTCGGGCGTTGCAGAACTCAGCGAACGAAGGCCGGGACACTAACCGGCCGGATAAACAGGCATAGCCAGATGCAGCGGTTTTGCAGCGGCCTGCCAGGCCGGTTTCACGATTAAAGGCGTAACCAGGGTGCTGGTTACGTTTGGGACGGTACGGAGGTCGACTTGGACAAGAATATGAAAATCCTCATCGTTGATGACTTTTCAACGATGCGACGGATCATCAAGAACCTCCTGCGCGACTTGGGGTTCACCAATACCGCGGAGGCCGATGACGGCACTACCGCGTTGCCTATGTTGCAGAGCGGCGGCTTCGATTTTCTGGTCACCGACTGGAACATGCCGGGTATGACCGGTATCGATTTGCTGCGTGCGGTGCGTGCCGACGAACGCCTGAAAAGCCTGCCGGTGTTGATGGTGACCGCCGAAGCGAAACGCGACCAGATTATCGAAGCCGCGCAAGCCGGGGTGAATGGCTATGTAGTCAAGCCGTTCACGGCTCAGGTGCTGAAAGAAAAGATTGAAAAAATCTTTGAGCGGGTCAACGGCTGATGTGTGCCGCGAGGTTTTATGGAACATGACGATCATCCTCAGGACGACTTCGAGTCGAGCCTGAAAACCAACGCTCGCCAACTGGTCGACAGCCTCGAGACAGGCAACTTTGGCGATGCGGTGCAATTTATCAACGAGCTGAACAAGACGCGCGACCGTGGTCTTTACCATGAAGTCGGCAAGCTGACGCGCGAATTGCACAACGCTATCGTTAATTTTCAGCTCGACCCGCGCGTGCCCCACGCCACCGAAGTTTCGCAAATCACCGACGCCACCGAACGTTTGAACTACGTGGTGACGATGACCGAGAAAGCCGCCAACCGCACCATGGACCTGGTCGAGCAGAGTTCGCCTCTGGTCAACGGCATCGGCGATCAAGCGCAAGCCCTGAGTGCCGATTGGGGGCGCTTCATGCGCCGGGAAATGAGCGCCGACGGCTTTCGCGACCTGGCCAAGCGCATCGAGGCGTTCCTCGCCTTGAGCGAGCGCAGCAGCGGCGAGCTATCCGGGCATCTCAACGATATCTTGCTGGCTCAGGACTATCAGGACCTGACCGGGCAGGTGATCAAGCGCGTGACCCAACTGGTCACCGAAGTCGAAAGCAATTTGCTCAAGCTGGTGCTGATGGCCAGCCATGTCGACCGCCTGGCGGGCGTCGAGCACAACCACAGCGCGTTACGTGCCGAATTAGAACAACAAAAACATCCTTCCCGTGGTGAAGGTCCGCAGATTCATGCCGATAAGCGTGATGACGTCGCATCGAATCAAGATGATGTCGACGACCTGCTGTCCAGCCTAGGATTTTAGGGAGCACGTCTATGAGCTTCGGCGCCGATGAAGAGATCCTCCAGGATTTCCTGGTAGAGGCCGGCGAGATTCTCGAGCTACTGTCCGAACAGTTGGTGGAACTAGAAAGCCGCCCGGACGACATGAATCTGCTTAATGCGATTTTCCGTGGCTTCCATACCGTCAAGGGCGGTGCCGGGTTCCTGCAGCTCAACGAGCTGGTGGAGTGCTGCCACATCGCCGAAAACGTGTTCGACATCCTGCGCAAGGGTGAAAGGCGCGTCGACTCCGAATTGATGGACGTGGTGCTCGAAGCACTGGATTCGGTCAACAGCATGTTCTCGCAAGTGCGTGAGCGGGTCGAACTCACTCCGGCAACCCCCGAGCTGTTGGCGGCGCTGTCGCGTTTGGCCGAACCTGCCGGTGCCGAGCCCGTCGCGGCGGCGCCAGAACCTGAACCTGAGCCGTCCGCCGATGAAGCCGCGGCAGCCGGCGATATCACCGACAGCGAATTCGAGCAGTTGCTCGATGCCATGGACGAGCAGCCCAGCGCGGACAGCGAGCCGTCCGCATCGAACTCCGATGAAATCACCGACGACGAATTCGAATCCTTGCTCGATCAACTGCATGGCAAGGGTCAGTTCGCTGCCGGGGCAACAGCAGTTCCTGCGGCTCCCGCGGCCCCGGTAGCCAAGGTGGCGGCCCCCGACGCCGCGTCGAGCGATGAAATCACCGACGACGAATTCGAGGCGTTGCTCGATCAATTGCATGGCAAGGGGCAGTTCGCCGCGGCGCCGCCCGCTGCCGCACCCGCCGCTGCCGCGCCGGTAGCGCCTGCACCGGCTGCTGCGGGCGGTGACGAGATCACCGACGACGAATTCGAAGCGCTGCTCGATCAGTTGCATGGCAAGGGCAAGTTCGCCGAGCCCGCCGCACCGGCTGCGGCGCCGAGCAAGCCTGCTGCCCCGGCAGCTGCGGCAGCCGCACCGGCTAAGCCAGCGGCCAAGCCCACACCGAAGCCGGCCGCTGCGGCCAAGGTCGAACCGCCGAAACCGGCCGCACCAGCCCCAGCCCCAGCCTCTGCACCAGCGCCATCCGCCGATAAAGTCCCGGCCGCCAGCGAGGCCGAGACCACTGTGCGGGTCGATACCGCGCGTCTCGACGAGATCATGAACATGGTCGGCGAGTTGGTTCTGGTGCGTAACCGCTTGGTCCGTCTCGGTTCCAATAGCGGCGACGAGGCCATGGCCAAGGCGGTATCGAACCTGGATGTGGTGACCGCGGATCTGCAAACGGCGGTGATGAAGACCCGCATGCAGCCGATCAAGAAGGTCTTCGGGCGCTTCCCGCGGCTGGTTCGCGATCTGGCCCGCAGCCTGAAGAAAGAGATCAACCTGGAACTGGTCGGTGAAGAAACCGACCTCGACAAGAATCTGGTCGAAGCCTTGGCCGACCCGCTGGTGCACTTGGTGCGCAATGCCGTCGACCATGGTATCGAAACCCCCGAAGAACGCGAAGCCAGCGGCAAGCAGCGCGGCGGCAAGGTTGTGCTGTCGGCGGAGCAGGAGGGCGACCATATCCTCCTGTCGATTTCCGACGACGGCAAAGGGATGGATGCCAACGTGCTACGCGCCAAGGCCGTGGAAAAAGGCCTGCTGGACAAGGACGCGGCCGACCGGCTCAACGAGTTCGAGTGCTACAACCTGATCTTCGCCCCGGGTTTCTCGACCAAGACCGAGATTTCCGACGTATCCGGCCGCGGTGTCGGCATGGATGTGGTGAAGACCAAGATTTCCCAGCTCAACGGCACGGTCAACGTGTTCTCGGTGCAAGGGCAGGGCTCGAAGATCGTCATCAAGGTGCCGCTGACCCTGGCGATCATGCCGACCCTGATGGTCATGCTCGGCGATCAAGCGTTCGCCTTCCCGCTGGTCAACGTCAACGAAATTTTCCACCTCGACCTGTCGCGCACCAACGTGGTCGACGGCCAGGAAGTGGTGATCGTGCGCGACAAGGCGCTGCCATTGTTCTACCTCAAGCGTTGGCTGGTCAGCAAAGCGGCGCATGTCGAACAAGGCGAGGGCCATGTGGTGATCCTCACGGTCGGCAACCAGCGCATCGGCTTCGTCGTCGATCAGTTGGTCGGTCAGGAGGAGGTGGTGATCAAGCCTTTGGGGAAAATGCTGCAAGGCACTCCAGGCATGTCCGGCGCGACCATCACCGGCGATGGCCGTATCGCCCTGATTCTCGACGTGCCCAGCATGCTTAAGCGCTACGCCCGGCGTATCTGATTGTTAATGGCGCAGGCATCGGCCTGGCTATTTGGGAGTGTTTAATGGTTGTTAAGGTGTTGGTGGTGGACGATTCCGGCTTTTTTCGCCGGCGTGTTTCGGAAATTCTGGCTACCGATCCGAATATCAAGGTGGTCGGCACGGCCATCAACGGCCGCGAGGCCATCGATCAGGCGCTGGCGCTCAAGCCCGACGTGATCACCATGGATTACGAAATGCCGATGATGGACGGCATTACCGCGGTACGGAACATCATGCAGCGGTGCCCGACACCGGTGTTGATGTTCTCGTCGCTGACCCATGAAGGCGCCCGCGTGACCCTGGATGCGCTTGACGCCGGCGCGGTGGATTTTCTGCCGAAGAATTTCGAGGACATCTCGCGCAACCCGGAGAAGGTCAAGCAACTGCTGTGCGAGAAGGTGCATACCATTGCCCGCACCAATCGCCGCAGCATAGTCGCGCCGCCGCCCCCGCCAGCAGCGCCTGCTCCTGGCCCGAGCAGCCTGGCCAAGCCCGCGCCCGCCAAAAGCATCGCGCCGCGCGTGCCTGCGGCACCCGCGCCCGCCGGCTCCCCGGCGCCTAAACGTAAAGCCTACAAACTGGTGGCCATCGGCACCTCCACCGGCGGGCCGGTGGCTTTGCAGCGGGTGTTGACCCAGTTGCCGGCCAACTTCCCGGCGCCATTGGTGCTGATCCAGCATATGCCGGCGGCCTTTACCAAGGCGTTCGCCGAGCGTCTCGACAAGCTTTGCCAGATCAGCGTCAAAGAGGCGGCCGATGGCGATATTCTGCGTCCCGGCCTGGCCCTGCTGGCCCCGGGCGGCAAGCAGATGATGGTCGACGCCCGTGGGGTGATCCGGATTCTGCCGGGCGACGAGCGGCTCAACTACAAGCCGTGCGTGGATATCACCTTCGGCTCGGTGGCCAAGTCCTATCAGGACAAGGTGCTGGCCGTGGTTCTGACCGGGATGGGCGCCGACGGCCGCGAAGGCGCGCGTCTGCTCAAGCAGAGCGGCAGCCAGATCTGGGCGCAGGACGAGGCCAGTTGCGTCATCTACGGCATGCCGATGGCCGTGGTCAAAGCCAATCTGACCGATGCGATCTACCCCCTGGAAGAAATCGGCAAGCACTTGGCCGAAACCTGCATATAAGCGCGTGTTCGGAATAGCGAGTCGGCGACGGGCGTGTCGCGCAGCAAGGCACGAGGAGAGGTGTAGGTGATGTCAATCGAAGCACGAACAGCGCCGCGCTGCGGCCTTCGCGTCGCCTGCGCCTCCGGGGTGCGCGCTTTGTCCTTTACCGTGAGCGTGCGCCAGTGGATGTACTGAGCCTTATCGGGGTCATTCTGGCGTTCGTCGCCATTCTCGGGGGGAATTACCTCGAGGGCGGCCATGTGGGCGCCTTGCTCAATGGTCCGGCGGCGTTGATCGTGATCGGTGGCACCCTGGGCGCGGCTTTTCTGCAGACCCCGGTCGGCGTGTTCAAGCGCGCCATGGCGATCATCCGTTGGATCCTCTTCCCGCCGCGTATAGACCTGGCCGGGGGGATCGGTCGTGTGGTCGGCTGGAGCATGGCGGCGCGCAAGGAGGGCTTGCTGGGGCTGGAATCGATCGCCGATGCCGAGCCCGATCCCTATGCGCGCAAGGGCTTGCAGCTGCTGGTCGACGGTGCAGAACCGGAAGCTATCCGCAGCATTCTCGAGGTCGATCTGTACACCCAGGAAGGCCGCGATATCCAGGCCGCCAAGGTATTCGAGAGCATGGGCGGCTATGCGCCGACCATCGGTATCATCGGCGCCGTCATGGGGTTGATTCATGTAATGGGCAACCTGGCCGACCCCAGCATGCTCGGCAACGGCATCGCCGTGGCCTTCGTCGCGACCATTTACGGGGTCGGCTTCGCCAACCTGCTGCTGCTGCCGGTCGGCAGCAAGCTCAAGGCCATCGCCCAGCGCCAATCGCGTTATCGCGAAATGCTGCTCGAAGGCATCCTGTCCATCGCCGAGGGCGAAAATCCGCGCTCCATCGAGCTGAAGCTGCAAGGCTTCATGGATTGATGGAGTGAGCCATGGCACGTCGTCGTCACCATGAAGAACATGAAAATCATGAACGTTGGCTGGTTTCCTACGCCGACTTCATCACCTTGCTGTTCGCCTTTTTCGTGGTGATGTACTCGGTGTCCTCGATCAACGAGGGCAAGTACAAGATCCTTTCCGATAGTTTGATCGGCGTGTTCAATCAGCCCGATCGTGCGGTCAAGCCCATCCCCATCGGCGAAGCACGGCCGCAGACCAGCGAACCGGACCCGGCATTGTTCGATGAAGACGTCAATCAGGCCGCCGCCGACTCCCTGGAAAGTATTGCCGACCGGGTGCGCGAAGCCTTTGGCGAGTTGATCCTCGGCGAGCAACTGAAGGTGCGCGGCAACGAGCTGTGGATCGAGATCGAACTCAGTTCCAGCTTGCTGTTCCCCAGCGGCGATGCGCTGCCGAACGATGCCGCCTTCGAGATCATCGAGAAAATTGCCAAGATTCTGGCGCCATACGAGAACCCCATTCACGTCGAAGGTTTTACCGATAACCTGCCGATCCAGACCGCCCAGTTCCCTACCAATTGGGAATTGTCCGCGGCGCGTGCGGCGAGCATCGTGCGGATGCTGGCGATGGATGGCGTCAACCAGGGGCGCTTGGCCGCCGTGGGCTATGGCGAGTTCCAGCCGGTGGCCGATAACGCCACGGCCGAAGGTCGCGCGCGTAATCGTCGGGTGGTGCTGGTAGTGTCGCGCAACCTCGATGTGCGCCGTAGCGTCAGCGGTGTGGGCAGCGCCAACGCCAAACCGGATAGCGCCTTGCAACGCGCTGGCACGCAACCTGCAGCAACGCCAACAGTGCAGGCCCCGCAAGCGGGTGCCGTCAATTCCCCGTCGCCAACCCCTTAGGGCCGGCGCCAGTTCTCGGTCGGGCCAGGCTCGTACCGGGAGGATGAAGAAGATGAGAGTCTGGGCGGTAGCCAATCAAAAAGGTGGAGTGGGTAAAACCACCACGACTATCGCTCTGGCGGGCTTGCTGGCCGATGCCGGTAAGCGCGTGGTGGTCGTCGACCTCGATCCGCATGGCTCTTTGACCAGTTATTTCGGCCATGACCCGGATACCCTGGAGCACAGCGGATTCGATTTATTCCAGCATCAAGGCAGCGTGCCCGAAGGGTTGCCCAAGCAATTGCTGTTGCCGACCAGCCATGAGCGGATCGCGCTGTTGCCATCGAGCACAGCCTTGGCCGTGCTCGAACGCCAGTCGCCCGGACAGAACGGCCTGGGCTTAGTGATCGCCAAGAGCCTGGCGCAGCTCTGGCAGGATTTCGACTTCGCTTTGATCGATAGCCCGCCGCTGCTCGGCGTATTGATGGTCAATGCATTAGCCGCGAGCCAGCAACTGGTGATCCCGGTGCAGACCGAGTTTCTCGCGGTCAAGGGGCTGGAGCGGATGGTCAACACCCTGGCGATGATCAATCGCTCGCGCAAGCAGGCCTTGCCTTACACCATAGTGCCGACGCTGTTCGATCGGCGCACCCAGGCCTCCATGAGCACCTTGCGGGTCTTGCGCAACAGCTACCCCGATCATCTGTGGCCGGCCTATATACCGGTCGACACGCGCCTGCGCGATGCCAGCCGTGCCGGGCAGACGCCGTCGCAGTTCGACCCGGGCAGTCGCGGGGTGCTCGCCTACCGTGCCTTGCTCAAGCATCTGCTGAGCAATGCAATGGCGGTCAAGGTGGCCTGAGATGAGCGTCTATGCTGAAGATAGGGGCTCAAGCGGACCACAGCTGTGGCCGATACAGTCTAGAGAACGTTTTTGCGGGTTTGATTTATGAGTCGTATCGTCGCCACCGCCAATCGGCATCAACTTGCCTTGCAGTCCTATCTGGACGGCTTGCTGCAAGAGGCTGCGATCGAGCTGGCCGATAGCGTCAGCCTCGACGAATTCGAAGCGGCGGTGCTGGAAGAGCAAGTGCGCGATGCACGGATTCTGCCGGCAGCGCGAGACGTTATGCCCACGCCGGTGGCCGCACCCGCGCCTGTAGCCGCGGTTGCACCCGCAGTGGCACTGGCCAGCGCACCCGTGTCCCAGCCCATCCGCCTGCCGATCAGCGAGCCGCTTGTGTCGGTGGTCGAGCCGGTGGCGGAAATCAATCCGCATGCGGCGCCACTGGCCCAGGCGCCGGTCGTGTCGAACGAGCGACCCGCCTGGGCGCAAGAGCCCTTCGAATGCCTGTTGTTCGATGTTGCCGGCCTGACGCTGGCCGTACCGCTGGTATGCCTGGGGTCGATCTACCCGTTGGCGGGTCAGGAGCTGACGCCGTTATTTGGCCAGCCCGACTGGTTTCTCGGTATTCTGCCGAGCCCAGCCGGCAACCTGAAGGTGTTGGACACGGCGCGCTGGGTGATGCCCGAACGTTATCGCGACGATTTCCGCCAGGGCTTGCAGTACGTGATCTCCGTGGGGGGTTACGAGTGGGGGCTGGCGGTGCATGAGGTCAGTCGTTCGATCCGCCTGGACCCGAATGAGATCAAATGGCGTACCCGCCGCAGCCAGCGACCCTGGTTGGCCGGTACGGTGATCGAGCATATGTGTGCTTTATTGGATATAGCGGCGTTGGCCGAACTGATCGCCAGTGGCGCCACCAAACGCATGGTCAATGGCCAGGTGCATTGATCGAGAGACAGCGGGCTCGCGGTTTGCGCGGGTTCGGCAGATGATGACGGGCGGTTCCGACCGCGCACGCCGCATAGGCGGCTTATGACGAGGCTGGGGATATGAAGAAAAGTTCTGCACAGGGCGCTGAAGATCCCATTCTGCAATGGGTGACCTTCCGTCTGGATAACGAGACCTATGGCATCAATGTCATGCAGGTCCAGGAAGTGCTGCGCTACACCGAGATCGCGCCGGTGCCGGGCGCACCGAGCTATGTGCTGGGGATCATCAACCTGCGCGGCAATGTGGTCACGGTTATCGATACCCGTCAGCGCTTTGGCCTGGATTCGTCCGAGGTCACCGATAACACCCGTATCGTGATCATCGAGGCGGACAAGCAGGTCGTCGGCATCATGGTCGATAGCGTCGCCGAAGTGGTGTACCTGCGCCAATCGGAAGTGGAAACCGCGCCCAATGTCGGCAACGACGAGTCGGCCAAGTTCATCCAGGGCGTGTGCAACAAGAACGGCGAGCTGCTGATTCTGGTCGAGCTGGACAAGATGATGAGCGAAGAAGAATGGTCCGAGTTGGAGAGCATCTAATGCCTCGACGGATCGCTGCGGCCAGGCTGCGGGTTCACGCCAGCGCCCGCGTTCGCTGCATGCCGAGACGCTGAACATGCTCGAGATCGCGCTGATCGTGCTTGCGCTGCTGTGTATGGGGCTGGTCGGCACCTGTGTCTGGCTGGCGATGCAGCAGCGGCATCTGGCGCAGCTGCAGGCCGAGCGCGACGCCGTGCGCGATCAGCACATCAAGGAATTGCGTAAGCGGCTGGATACCTACCTCGCCGGCAGTATCCGCATGGGCGAAGAACTCCATGAGTTGCGCCGCACGGTTGCGCCCCTGCCGGACAAACTGACCCAGATCGAGCAGCGCGACCCCAGCAGCCTGTCCTTTACCCAGGCGGCGCGGTTGGTCGGTTTAGGCGCCAGCGTCGACGACCTGACCCAATCCTGTGGTTTGAGCAAGGCCGAAGCCGAGCTGGTCGCCAAGCTGAATCAGCCGAAAGTCCGTTAACTCCCCCAGCGCTGCTCTGTAGCCCGGATGCAATCCGGGGATCAGATTTATGCCCGCCACCGCTCCCCGGATTTCATCCGGGCTACGAATCGCAGCGCCCAGTTCGTAGCCTGGATAAGCCTTGGCGCAATCCGGGAAGCGATGGTGCATGCACCGACTTCCCCCGGATTTCATCCGGGCTACGGGATGGCGTCGTAGCTATGGTTTTTCGCGCTAGCTCGCCGGGCCTTCGAGCAGCGGCAGCGGTGGGGTGATGTCGCGGTCGCCATCGGGTTCGAAGCCCTCCGGGCATTTGCCTTTCAGGTACCAGGCGAAGGCGATGATCTCGGCGATGCAGCGATACAGTTGTTCGGGGATCGCATCGCCCAATTCCAGGCGGGCCAATAGCCGTACCAGTTCGGCGTTCTCATAGATCGGCACTTCGTATTCGCGGGCGATCGCCAGTATCGCTTCCGCCAGCTCGTCGTCGCCTTTGGCGCTAAGACTGGGGGCGTTCTTGCCGTCGTAGGTGAGGGCGATGGCCTGGCGCGGTGCGGTTTTTTTCATGCGGTTTCGTCGACCCAGCGTTGTTCCAGGTGGGTTTTCGGCCCTTGCGGCGGTGTGCCTTGGCGGCAGGCCAGTTCGCCGACCTGCAGGCCGGCGGCGGTCAAGCGTTCGCGTAAGGTGTTCAGTTCGGCATCGATCAGGCTGACGGTGCCGGGGCGCTCGGCCCACAGCTGGCTGGACAGGCTGCCGCGCATCAGCTGCGCCTGCACTTGCAACGGGCCGAGGGGGTCGAGATCGAAGGCCAATTCGACCTTCCACAGGGTTTCCTTCTGTTCGTTCTTCGCCGACTTCTGCTGTTCCTCGTGCTGGATCTTCATCTGCAACGGCACCAGCTCCTGCTGATTGCGCATGGGGATTTCCAACTGCCAGGTGGTCAGCAGGTTGCCGTCCGGGCCGACTTGGCTTTGCGCCAGGCTGGACAACTGATGGGTTTGCAAACGCGACACCGCCGCGGCCGCCAGCTTCAGCAAGGTCTCCAGGTCGCCTTCGCCCTCCATCGCCTGCAATAGCCGCGACGGCAGCGGAAAGCCCAGGGCCTGCTGGCGCGAGCCGGGTTGCCCGAGCGAACCCAGCAGGTTGCGGGCGAACGCCGGCAGCATCTGCGCCATGCCGGCGTTGGCGGCGTTGAGCGGGGCGCTGCCGGGCAGCAGCGGCATTAACTGGGTGATCAGGCGCAGCAGGTTGGCCTTCATATCGGTCGGCAGGGCCTGAGCCTGGCCACCGAGCAGTTTGCTTTCGAGAAACAGCCCGCTGTTTTCCAGGGCCTGACCCAAGCCTTTTGGGTTACTCAGCTGGCCGGCGTCGGGCAGGGCGGCGAACAGCTTGTCGATGCTGCCGCGCAGGCCTTCCGGCAGCCCTTCCTTGCCGCCGAGGCCCTGCAAGGCTTTGAACAGGCCCTCCAGGGAGCCTTGGCGACTGTGCTGGCTGGCCAGTTGTTGACTCAGCGCCAGTTGATCGAGGCGGCCGCTGAGCGGCAGGAAATTCAGCGCCTGGCTGCCCTGCACCTGCGCGCTGAGCAGGCTGCCGAGCGGTAGTTGCAGCGGCGTTTCCAAGGACAGCTTGCTGCCGGCCAGCGGGGTGTTGAGCAGGTTCACCAGCACTTTGTAGATGACTTGCTGGGTTTTGCCTTGCAGCAATTGTTCGCGGGCCTCGACCCGGCCTTGCAGCAAGGTGCCAACCGGCAGTTGCTCAAGGTCCAGGGCGGTCATGGCTTTGTTACCGCCGGCCTGCAGGGCCACCGCCAATTGGGTCTCGGACAGCGCGGTAACGGCCAGTGCGGTGCCCTGGGCCAACGGCCGCGGGCTGCTGGCTTGCAGGGTCGCTTGGCGGCCGTTATCGAGGGTCAGCTTGAGCAGCAATTGAAAGCTCTGCGCCATCTGCTTGAGTTCGACCACTTCGGCGTTGGCACTCTCGCCGCTGGCCAGCAGCCCTTGCAGCGGCTGCAGAAGCTTCAGGGCCAAATCGTTGACCGCGGCATTCGGGCGGTTGCTCGGGGCTATGGGGCCGATGTTTCTGGGGCTGCTGATTTCGCTCATGGGCGGGTTACAACCTGTCGAAAATGCCCACTGCGGGTGAAGGGGCATGGCATGTATAATCGCCCCCCGTCCGGGTCGGCTGCGCATTCAATTGGCGTCAGTATAGCGGCCGGGACGCCGTCGACTTGAACCGCATTAGGTGTCCATTTTAGGTGTCCATGCCTTGACCAGTCCCCTGCTCGAAACCGTGGCGCTCGCCTGTGAGCGGGACTGGCGCATGCTCTTCGAGAACCTGGAGTTGCGCTTGGTTCCCGGCGAAATGCTCCAAGTCTCGGGGCCCAACGGCAGCGGCAAGACCAGCTTGCTGCGTTTATTGGTCGGTTTGATGCAACCGACCGCCGGTGAAATCCGTTTGCATGGCCAGCCATTGGCTGCGCAGCGCGCCGAGTTGGCACGCAATCTACTCTGGATAGGCCACGCCGCCGGGATCAAGGGCTTGCTCACCGCCGAGGAAAACCTCGCCTGGCTCTGCGCCTTGCATCACCCGGCCGAGCGCGCGGCGATCTGGCAGGCGCTGGAAGCGGTCGGCCTGCGCGGTTTCGAGGATGTGCCCTGTCATACCCTGTCCGCCGGGCAGCAGCGGCGCGTGGCGCTGGCGCGTCTGTACCTGGACGGCCCGCCGTTGTGGGTACTCGACGAACCCTTCACCGCACTCGACAAGCATGCGGTGGCCCAGTTGGAAGATCACCTGGCCCGGCATTGCCAGCAGGGCGGCCTGGTGGTGCTCACCACCCATCACACGCTGACGGTCAAGCCTGCCGGTTATCGCGAACTTGATCTGGGGCAGCACCGTTCATGAGCAATGTCTTTACCCTGCTGCTGGCTCGCGAAGCGCGCTTGTTATTCCGCCGGCCGGCCGAGCTGGCCAACCCGCTGGTGTTCTTCGCCATCGTGATCGCGCTGTTCCCGCTGGCCGTGGGGCCGCAGACCGAATTGTTGAAGAGCCTGTCGCCCGGCTTGATCTGGGTGGCGGCGCTGCTGGCGGTATTGCTCTCGCTGGATGGTTTGTTCCGCAGCGATTTCGAGGACGGCTCGTTGGAGCAGTGGGTCCTTTCGCCGCACCCCCTGGCGCTTCTGGTATTGGCCAAGGTGCTGGCACACTGGCTGTTTTCCGGGCTGGCATTGGTGCTTTTGGCGCCTCTGCTGGCGTTGATGTTGGGCTTGCCGGGACGGTGCCTGCCGGTATTGTTGGTGTCGTTGCTGTTGGGCACGCCGGTACTGAGCCTGCTCGGCGCGGTCGGTGCGGCGCTGACGGTGGGGCTCAAACGCGGCGGTTTGCTGTTGGCGCTGCTGATTCTGCCGCTGTATATCCCGGTGCTGATTCTCGGCAGCGGAGCCTTGCAGGCGAGCCTGCAAGGGCTGCCGACGCTCGGTCACCTGTTGTGGCTGGCGAGTCTTACCGCCCTGGCGGTGACCTTGACGCCGCTTGCCATCGCCGCCGGCCTGAAGATCAGCGTCGGCGAATGACCGTTTCACTGAGGGCGGTCAGGCCAGCTGGCCCCCGAATTGCATCCGTGGCTACGGCGATTTCGCCACTGCCCCGCTGACTGATGAGTAAGTCGATGAATTGGACGTGGTTTCACAAACTGGGCTCGCCCAAATGGTTCTATGAAATCAGTGGTCGCTGGCTGCCATGGTTGGCCATTGCTGCGGCTGTGCTGCTGGCCGTCGGTCTGGTCTGGGGGTTGGCGTTCGCGCCGCCGGATTACCAGCAGGGCAACAGCTTTCGCATCATCTACATCCATGTGCCGGCGGCATTCCTGGCCCAGTCGATCTACGTGATGCTGGCGGCGGCCGGCATCGTCGGTCTGGTGTGGAAGATGAAACTCGCCGACGTCGCCCTGCAGCAAGCCGCGCCCATCGGCGCCTGGATGACGGTCATCGCCTTGATCACCGGCGCTATCTGGGGCAAGCCGACCTGGGGCACCTACTGGGTCTGGGATGCGCGGCTGACCGCGATGCTGATTCTGCTGTTCCTGTATTTCGGGGTGATCGCCCTGGGCCAGGCGATCAGCAACCGCGACAGTGCCGCCAAGGCCTGTGCGGTGCTGGCCATGGTCGGGGTGGTGAACATTCCGATCATCAAATATTCGGTGGAGTGGTGGAACACCCTGCATCAACCGGCGACGTTCAGTGTGGTGTCCAAACCGGCCATGCCGTTCGAAATGTGGATGCCGTTGCTGCTGATGGTCCTGGGCTTTTACTGCTTCTTCGCCACCGTGCTGTTGCTGCGCATGCGCCTCGAAGTGCTCAAGCGCGAGGTGCGCAGCAGTTGGGCCAAAGCCGAGATCCAAGCCTTGGTGGAGAAGCCGCTATGAGTTTTGCCAGCTTCAGCGACTTTATCGCCATGGGCAATCACGGCATCTATGTCTGGTCGTGCTATGGCATCAGCCTGGCGGTGCTCGGGCTGAATCTGGCGTTGCCGATCCTGGCGCGCCGCCGTTACCTGCAAGACGAGGCGCGCCGTTTGCGCCGGGAGGAGTCGAAGTGAACCCTGTGCGCAAGAAGCGTCTGTATATCGTTCTGGCGATCCTTGCCGGGGTCGGCATTGCCGTTGCCCTGGCCCTCAGCGCGCTGCAACAGAACATCAACCTGTTCTATTCGCCGACCCAGATCGCCAATGGCGAAGCGCCGCAGGACACGCGCATCCGCGCCGGCGGCCTGGTCGAGAAGGGTTCGGTGAAGCGTTCCAGCGACTCCCTGGAAACCGATTTCGTGGTCACCGACGGGGCGAAAAGCGTGACCGTGCGTTATAGCGGCATCCTCCCGGACCTGTTCCGCGAAGGCCAGGGCATAGTTGCCATGGGCAAGCTCGACGGCAGCGGCACGCTGATCGCCGATGAAGTGCTGGCCAAGCACGACGAGAACTACATGCCGCCGGAAGTCATGCAGGCCCTGGAGCAAAGCGGCATGAAGCAACAGCATGACGCCGCCACCCAATCCACTACAGGAAGCGCGCAATGATCCCCGAGCTCGGCCATCTGGCGATGATCCTGGCCCTGTGCATGGCGCTGGTACAGGCCACCCTGCCGCTGATCGGCGCCTGGCGCGGCGATCGCCAGTGGATGAGCCTGGCGCAGCCGGCGGCCTGGGGGCAGTTCAGCTTTATGGCGTTCGCCTTTATCTGCCTGACCTACGCCTTTATGGTCGACGACTTCAGCGTCGCCTATGTCGCGCAGAACTCCAATACCGCTTTGCCCTGGTATTACAAATTCAGCGCCGTGTGGGGCGCCCACGAAGGTTCGCTGCTGCTCTGGGGCCTGATCCTGGCCGGCTGGACCTTTGCCGTGTCGATCTGCTCGCGGCAGTTGCCGGAAGAAATGCTCGCCCGCGTACTGGGCGTGATGGGCATTATCAGCATCGGCTTTCTGCTGTTTTTGATCATCACTTCCAACCCCTTCGAACGTTTGCTGTTCAACACCCCGAGCGACGGCCGCGATCTGAACCCGCTGTTGCAGGATTTCGGCCTGATCATCCACCCGCCGATGCTCTATATGGGCTATGTCGGCTTCTCCGTGGCCTTCGCCTTCGCCATCGCCGCGCTGCTCGGCGGCAAGCTGGATGCCGCCTGGGCGCGCTGGTCGCGGCCCTGGACCATAGTCGCCTGGGCGTTTCTCGGCGTGGGTATCGCCCTGGGCTCCTGGTGGGCCTATTACGAGCTGGGTTGGGGTGGCTGGTGGTTCTGGGATCCGGTGGAGAACGCCTCCTTCATGCCCTGGCTGGTCGGCACCGCGCTGATCCATTCCCTGGCGGTGACCGAAAAACGCGGCGTATTCAAGAGCTGGACGGTATTGCTGGCGATCGCCGCGTTTTCCCTGAGTTTGCTCGGCACCTTCCTGGTCCGTTCCGGGGTGCTGACCTCGGTGCACGCCTTCGCCAGCGACCCGGAGCGCGGTGTGTTCATCCTGGCGTTCCTGCTGCTGGTGGTCGGCGGTTCGCTGACCCTGTTCGCGATCCGCGCGCCGGTGGTCAAGAGTCAGGTCGGCTTCGCGCTCTGGTCGCGGGAAACCCTGCTGCTGGTGAATAACCTGATCCTGGTGGTGGCGGCGTCGATGATCCTGCTCGGCACCCTGTATCCGCTGGTGCTGGATGCCATGACCGGCGCGAAGCTGTCGGTCGGCCCGCCGTATTTCAACGCGCTGTTCGTGCCGTTGATGGGCTTGTTGATGGCGATGTTGGCGATCGGCGTTCTGGTGCGCTGGAAGGACACGCCGTTGCAGTGGCTGTTGGGCATGCTCGCCCCGGTACTGATCGCCAGTGCGCTGCTGGCGCTGGTGGCGACCTTCCTGATCGGCGACTTCAGTTGGGCTGTTTTGGGTGCCTGCCTGCTCGCCGCCTGGGTGGTGTTGGCCGGCCTGCGCGATTTGTTCGACAAGACCCGACACAAGGGCCTGCTTCAAGGCATGGCCGGTCTGACCCGCAGTTACTGGGGCATGCAGACCGCTCACCTGGGCCTGGCGGTATGCGCCCTGGGGGTGATTCTCACCAGCACCGGCAGCTTCGAGCGCGATATGCGCATGGCGCCCGGCGACTCGGTGGAGATGGGCGGTTACCGGTTCGTCTTCGACGGCGCGCAGCACTACGAGGGGCCGAACTTCACCTCGGACAAAGGCACTGTGCGCATTCTCGAAGACGGCGAGCAGATCGCCGTGCTGCATCCGGAGAAGCGCTTCTATACCGTGCAGCAATCGGTGATGACCGAAGCGGGCATCGATGCCGGTATCACCCGCGACCTCTTCGTCGCCCTCGGCGAGCCGCTGGAAAACGGCGCCTGGGCGGTGCGCGTGCATATCAAACCCTTCGTCCGTTGGATCTGGTTCGGTGCGCTGTTGATGGGCCTGGGCGGCGTGCTCTCGGCCTCCGATAAACGCTACCGGATGAAAGTCAAAACCCGCGTTCGTGAAGCGCTGGGCATGGCGGGAGCGCAAGCATGAAACGTCTGATTCTGCTGTTGCCGTTGGCGATCTTTCTCGGTGTGGCGGTGTTTCTCTACCGCGGCTTGTTTCTCGACCCGACCGAGCTGCCCTCTGCGCTGATCGGCAAACCCTTCCCGGCGTTTTCCCTGCCGGCGGTGCAGGGCGATAAAACCCTCAGCGTCGCCGATATCAAGGGCAAACCCGCGCTGGTCAATGTCTGGGCGACCTGGTGTGTGGCCTGTCGCGCCGAGCACCCGGTGCTGAACAAGCTGGCGGAAATGGGGGTGACCATCCATGGCGTCAATTACAAGGACGACAACGCCGCGGCGCGCAAATGGCTGGTGGAGCTGCACAATCCCTATCAGCTCAATATCAACGACGCGCGCGGCACTCTCGGCTTGGACCTCGGCGTCTATGGCGCGCCCGAGACCTTTCTGGTCGACAAGGACGGCATCATCCGCCACAAGTACGTCGGGGTGATCGACGAGCGGGTATGGCGCGAGCAGCTAGCGCCGCTCTATCAGGAGATGGTCGATGAGGTGGCGCAATGAGGTGCTGGCTCGGCGCCGCCGTATTGGGCTTGGCATTGCTCGGCAGCGCCCAGGCCGCCATCGATACCTACGAGTTCGCCAGCGAAGCCGAGCGCGAGCGTTATCGCACCCTGGTCGAAGAGCTGCGCTGCCCCAAGTGTCAGAACCAGAATATTGCCGATTCCGACGCGCCTATCGCCATGGACCTGCGCGCGCAGATCTATCGCATGCTCGAAGAGGGGCAGAGCAACGAGCAGATTATCGAGTTTCTGGTCAACCGCTATGGCGATTTCGTGCTCTACAAACCGCCGGTGACGGCGCGCACCCTGCTGTTGTGGTACGGCCCGGCGGCTTTGTTGGTCGGCGGTTTCGTGCTGCTCGGGGTCATAGTGCTGCGCCGGCGCGGCAAGCGCAGCGCCGCTCCCGAGGGCCTGTCTACCGACGAACAGCAACGTCTGGCTGCACTGCTTAATCAACAGCCGGCCAGCCAACAGCCCGCCAATCAACCGCCTGTGGATAACAAAGACTGATGATCGAATTTTGGTTGTGCGCCGGCCTGCTGTTGCTGACTGCCTTGGCTTTTCTGCTGCTTCCCGTGGTGCGTGGGCGCAAAGCGCAAGCGGAAGAAGACCGCACCGCGCTCAATGTGAGCCTGTATCAGGAGCGCCTGCAGGAGTTGCAAAGCCAGCATGCCGCTGGCGCGCTCGATGACAGTCAATTGCAAGCCGGGCGCGACGAGGCGGCCCGCGAGCTGCTGGCCGATACCGAAGGTGCCCAGGGCCAACCGCGCCAGCGTGTGCTCGGCAGCAAGGTGCCGCTGACCGCCGCCTTGTTGATGCCGCTGTTGGCTTATGGCCTGTATTTGCACTGGGGCGCCATCGACGATGTCGAGCGGGCGCGGACCTTCGCCGAGCAGCCAAAAACCATCGAAGAAATGACCGCGCGCCTGGAGGCTCAGGTAAAAAGCGAGCCCGACTCGGCCGAGGCCTGGTATTTCCTCGGCCGTACTTATATGGCTCAGGAACGCGCCGGCGATGCCGCCGCAGCCTTCGAGCACGCGGTGAGCCTGAGCGAACGGGCGCCCGAGTTGCTGGGCCAATGGGCGCAGGCGCTGTACTTCGCCGGCGAGCGGCAATGGACCGAGCAACTGCAAGCGCTGACCGATGAGGCCTTGCGCGCCGATCCGGCGGAAGTCACCAGCCTGGGCCTGCTCGGTATCGCGGCCTACGAAGAACAGCGTTTTCAGCAGGCCATCGACTACTGGGAACAACTGGTCGCGGCGCTGCCGGCGCAAGACCCGTCGCGCGCGGCCATTCAAGGCGGCATCGAGCAAGCCCGCAAGCGCCTCAATCCGCAGGCGGCTGACGCCCCGGCAGCGGCTCCGGCGCAGGCCTTGACCGTCACAGTCGCATTGGCCGACGAGCTCAAAGGCAAAGTGCAGCCTGGCGATGCGGTATTCGTCTTCGCCCGTGCGGTATCCGGCCCGCCGATGCCGCTGGCGGTGAAACGCCTGACCGTGGCCGATCTGCCGGCCGAGGTGAGCCTGTCCGACAGCGACGCGATGATGCCGCAACTGAAGATTTCCGGTTTCGAACAGGTGCAACTGCTGGCGCGTATCTCGCGTAGCGGCAACGCCACGGCCGGCGAGTGGATAGGCAGCAGCCAACCGCTGGCCAGCAGCACCAGCGAGCCGCAGCAACTGACCATCGACACCGCCGAGGGCCAAGGGCAATGAAACGCTTGTTACCGCTTGCTCTGGCGATCGCTTTGTCGAGCCTGTCCGGTTGCGCGGTGCACAGCAATGCGCCGATCATCCAGACCCCCACCACCACTAAATCCCACCCGCGTTACGCGCCGCCGCCAGGCGCGGAGAGTCATTGGGATGCTGGTTTGGGCGTCTACGTGGTTGGCGGCGCGCGCGACCTGTATTACCGCGAGCGCACCTATTACCGCTGGAATAACGGCTGGAGCTGGGCCAACAGCCCGCAAGGCCCATGGCGCCCCACCGACAGCAGCGGTGTTCCGCCAGGCCTGTATCGACGCTACGCGCGGTAGTCGCGAGGCGTCGTAGGGCGGACAAGGCTGCGCCATGTCCTCCCGACCAACGCGCGTTTTCTCGCCCGGATGATCCTAGGTGCAATGGCACATACACGAACTTTCCCGGATTGCGCTGACGCTTATCCAGGCGACGGTCTGCTTGTGTAGCCCGGATGAAATCCGGGGAAGGCTTCGGATGCAGGATCATTCCCGGATTACGCCTAGGCTTATCCGGGCTACGGGTGCGCGCTCCGCTAGCCTGGAATGATCCGAGGGTTTTGCACGCCGCCTTTCAATGCGCGGGGCAGGGCGTGGCCGGGCGGCTGGCGCCGGGTAATTCGAAATCCTCGATCAGGCGGCAGATCGCTTGGCCGTCCGGGGCGCATTCGGCTTTGCCGGCCCAATCCTCGAGCGCATCGTGCATCACCAGGGCCAGACGTTGGCATTCGTCGATATGCGCTTGCAGCGCGGTCAGGCGTTCGCGCATCAGGTCGCGTACTTCGGCACAAGGCGCGGCGCCATTGTCGGCGCGGGCGAGAATCGCTTGTACATCCTTGAGGCTGAAGCCCAAACGACGCGCGCGGGCGATAAAGCGCAGGCGTTGCAGATCGGTTTGGCTGAACTGCTGGTAACCATTGTGCGGATCGCGCGAAGGCTGCAACAGCCCGAGTTCGCTGTAGTGGCGTACGGTTTCGGCGCTGACCTCGGCGGCTTTGGCCAGTTGAGCAACACGCATGGAAGGTCTCCAAATAAAAGGGCCGCACCAGGTTAAAACCCAGGTGCGGCCCCGCGGTCAAGCCTGTTGGTTATTCGGCGATCTGCAGCTTGCGCGACTCGTGATAGAAGTAGCGCAGCTTCTCGTACTCGAACGGCGAGTTGAGCTGACCGTAGCGGAAGTTCACCGTGGAGCGTTGATCGACCACTTCCAGCAAAGCGATTTCCGGGTGGGCACGGCTGGCTTCGGCGACGTTGAGCAGGTTGGCGTGAAACTCCACGTTGAAATCCACCACCAGGCCGCCGGTGTCGCGCAGGTTGGAAGGGCCGAGCAACGGCAGCATCAGATAAGGCCCTGCCGGTGCGCCGTAGAACCCCAGGGTTTGTCCGAAGTCCTCGCTTTGCTTGACCAGCCCCATTTTCGTCGCCGGATCCCAGAGCCCGGCGACCCCGACGGTGGTGTTCAGCAGCAGGCGCCCGGTGGTCTGCAGAGAACGTTTGCCTTTGAACTGCAGCAGGCTGTTGAACAGGTTGGGCACGTCGCCGAGGTTGCTGAAAAAGTTGCTGACACCCTTCTCCAGCAGATCCGGGGTGACGTAGCGGTAGCCCTCGACGATCGGCAGGAACACCCATTCGTCGAAGCGGTAGTTGAAGTGATAGACCCGGCGGTTCCAGGACTCCAGCGGGTCATAAACCTGCAGCGCGTCCAGGCTCGAGCGCTCGAACTCCCGCTGATTCAGACCGGGGTTGAATTGCAGGTGCTCCAGCGGTTGCTTGAAGCCGTCGTCATCGACGTTGTGTTGCGCCTGAGCCAGACCGCTGCCGAGGAGCAGGGCCGCCAGCACGAAGGAAGAAGGCTTAGCCACGAAAGAACTCCAACATGGCGTCGCTGTTGACGCGGTAATTGAGGTTGCCGCAATGCCCGCCCAGCGGGTACAGGGTCAGGCGGTCGCCCAGGGTGCGGCGCAGAAAACCGATATCGCCGGGGCCGAGGATCAGGTCGTCGGCATTGTGCATCACGGCGATCTTGTCGGTGTTTTTCAGGTAATCCTCGATGGCGAACAGGCTGACCTGATCGATCAACTGCTGCAGATCGGCGCCGCCATAACGGGCGCGCCACATGGGCAGCAGCTGTTCGTTGACGTAGCACTCGAAATCGCATTGCAGCGCACGCTTGAAGAAGGGCGTGAGGCTGGTGCTCTCGTCGATCGGGTAGTTGATCGGGGTGATCAGCCCGCGGCGGTTGATCAAGTCCGAGGTGAAGGCGATATCGGCCGCCGAGAAGCGAAATGAGCTGCCGATCAGCATCGCCATCTGTTCGTCCGAGAGCTGTTCCTTGGACTGCTGGAAGTCGTAGAGCAACGCCTCGTTAATATCGATATAGCCTTTATCCACGAAATAATTCGTCAGCTTGGCCAACACCGACTCGTAGAACGTGGTGCTGCTGTTTATGCCTTCCACCTGGGTTTGCACCAGGCGGTCCAGGTTGCTGATCGAGGTATAGAGATTGACCGGCGGGTTGAGCAGCAGCACGCGCTTGAAATTGAAACTGCGCCGGGTTTCGTCGAGCTGGCTGACGAAGCCCGCATGCAGTGCGCCCAGGCTATAGCCGGTGAGGTGGTAGTCGCTGATCTGCAGGTCCGGGTGCTGCGCGCGCACGGCCTGCATGGCGCGGTACAGGTCGTCGGCATCATCGCTGGTAAAGCCCGGTGTGGCGAAGCGCGAGGCCGCCGCCATAAAGTCGTAGCTGCTTGGTGAGGACATCTGCACCACGTGGTAGCCGGCGCCGTAGAACAGCTTTTTCAGGTACTCCGAATGGCTGCTCGAATAGTGCGCGCCGGTGCCGGCGATGATGAAGATCAGCGGCGCCTTGCCTTTCTGGCTGGCCAGGCGATAGCCCATTTTGGTCACGGGCCAGAAATTTTCCGGCAGCACGAATTCGCGTTCCGGGCGCAGTTTGACCTTGTGGTCGTCCTGCCTGATATCGCTGTCGTCCGGCAGTTGCGGGCGCAGCTCCGGCGGGGTGGTGGCGATAGTCGCTTCGAACGGATTGCTCAGCGGGTAGCCGTAGTCCTTTTCGGCGATGTCGGCGGCCGACGAGGGCAGCGCCCACAGTAGAGTGCCCGCTAATGCAGCGAAACGCATGAAGTACGGCATCGTGAAAGTACCCTTCAAAGAGCGCTAATAACGTGAAGTTATATGACCGCGGGATCAGCTTCGAGTGCCGTGACCAATGGTTTGTTTGCCACTTGCAGTAATGCCGGGCCGGTGAGGCGATAGACCGTCCACTCATCCAGCGGCTCGGCGCCGAGTTGTTGGTAGAAGCCGATGGCCGGCTCATTCCAGTCCAACACCGACCACTCCAGGCGTCCGCAACCGCGCTCCACGGCAAGCCGCGCCAATGTGCTCAGCAAGGCCTTGCCCAGCCCGGCGCCACGGGCGCTTGCGCGGACGTAGAGGTCCTCCAGATAAATCCCGGGCTTGCCGAGAAAGGTCGAGTAGTTGTGGAAGAACAGTGCGAAGCCGGCCGGCAGGCCGTCCACTTCGCCGATCAGCACCTCGGCATAGGGGCGCGGGCCAAATAGATGCTCGGCCATTTGCTCGGGGTCGGCGATTACCTGGTCGGCCAGCTTCTCGTACTCGGCCAACTCCCGGATAAAGCCCAGGATCATCGGGATATCGGCGCGCTCGGCAGGGCGGATATTCAATAGCGGCATGGTCATTCCTTAACAGTGAAGCTCGTTTGGTTGCGGCCAGTGCAAGCCGGCAAAACCCCTAGCAGGCCGTTGAAAAACTACCTGCGTTGGCAACACTGCGTTAAAAACGGCCTCAAAATGCTCATTTACAGCAGTAAACTCCGCTTTTTCGGCCGTTTTTGCCTTGTCTTGCCTGCCTCGCCTACGTTTTTCAACAACCTGCTAGCGGGCGGGCGATGGATATTCGCTACCCCACTATAGGGACTCGCTTGCGCGATTGCATGGTATGCCTGCGCCAATCGCGGTTTTGTTTAACCAGCATGTCCGGTTACTCTTGCACGCCGCTGATGCCTGCCGTTTTTTCTTGCTCGGAGTTGTATATGGCCCGCCTGTTTCCCTGGATTCTGCTCGCGCTCGTCGCCGCGCTCTGTTTGGCCGGCAGCTATGGGCTGCGGTTCAATCTGATGGAAGCCGACCGCTGGGTCGGGCATTGCGTCGAGACGCCGGAGTATTGGGCTTGCGAGCTGCGGGCCACGCTCGGTTGGCTGATCCATACGCGCGTGCTGGCCTGGAGCGCCTTGATCACGGCAGCACTGGCATTTGTCCTGCCGGGGCGCGGCGGCCGGCTATTGGCGGTGCCGGCGCTGCTCCTAAGTTTGCCCGCGCTGGTGTTGTACAGCGCCAGCTTGGCGGTGTTCGCCGTGCTGTTGGCGTTGCTGCGCCTAGCAGGCCGTTGAAAAATTACCTGCGTTGGCAATACTGCGTTAAAAACAGGCTCGGCAAGCCGCTTGCGGCTAACGCGCTTCAGCGCGGCCCGTAGGGCGAGCGAAGCGAGTAATGCTCATTTACAACTCGTAAACTCGCGTGCGAGCCCAGTCCGCTTCCTCGCCTGTTTTTGCCTTGTCTTGCCTGCCTCGCCTACGTTTTTCAACGGCCTGCTGGTGCGGGCGCCGCGCCGGGCGGCTCAAGCGCTCTGAGTCTGCCTTACCCGTAAGCTGCGCCACAGCGCGGCGAGCAATAGCGCGCTGGTCAATGCCCAGCCGATTGCCTGGCGGTTGCCCAGGCCTTCCTGGACCAACTGCGGAGCGATGCCGGCGCCGATCAACAGCGCCAGCAATATGACTTCCCGGCGCGGCGCGGCGACTGGACGGCACAGGTAGATCAGCGCCGGTAGCAGCAACGCGGCGCTGGGAAAGCTGCGGTAGCGCGCGTCCACCACCAGCGCCAGCATCATCGCGGCACCGGCGAAACCCGCGGCGAGCAGCCACCAGCCGGCCCGCGCATCCAGCCAGGCGAACAGTCGAGTGCGCCAGCCGCGCCTGTCGCCCGAGGCCAGCAGCGCATGCCCCAGCACCACTAGATTCAAAACCAGCAATGCCGCCGCCCATAACCACTCGCCCAGGTAAAGGCTGGTGACCCAAGCCAGTTCGGCCCACAAGCCGATACAGGCCGCGCCCAGGGCGGCGATCAACGGGATGCCCAGGGCACTGCGGTTGGACCGCGGCGTGCCGGCGACAACCAAGGCGGCAGCGAATATCAGCCCGCAGCCGAGCAGCCAGAACCACCAATGCGGCAGATTGGAAACCGCGCCGGCGAGTATCGCTTTGTCCTGACGGTCGGCGTCGTACAAGCCCCAATAGCCCCCCGCCGCGCCTTCGCTGACGCGCTTCCAGGGTTGGTCGAAGGCTTCGATCAGGTTGTAGCGCCAGCCGTGCTGCTCCGCCAGGGCGACGAAACCGCGAATGAACTGGGCTTGGTTGATCCGGCTCGGCAGCGCCGTTTCCCGTTGCCGGCCGTCGCTGGGCCAGCCGGTTTCGCCGATAAGAATGTCCTTGGGCGCGAACTGGCGACCGAACTGCTGGCGTACCTGGGCGACCTTGGCCAGCGCCTCGTCGATGCCGGCGGGGTCGTCCTCCCAATAGGGCAGCAGATGAATGGTGAGGAAATCCACCGCCGGTGCGACTTCCGGGTGCTTCAACCAGAACTCCCAGACATCGGCATAGGTCACCGGCTGCTCGACCTGGCTTTTCACCTGCTCGATCAAGGCGACCAGCTGCTGGGGCGTCACTTCCTTGCGCAGCAAGGCCTCGTTGCCGACGATCAGTGCTTCGATGATATCCGGGTGTTTATTCGCCACCTCGATCAGCCCGGCGATCTCCACGGCCGTGGCCTGCGCATCGCGGCTGACCCAGGCGCCGACGATCAACTTCAAACCGTGCTTGCGGGCGAGCGCCGGCAGCGCTTCGAGGCCGCTGACCGAATAGGTGCGCAGGCAGGTGAAGGTTTTGCTGAGCAGGGCCAGATCGGCGTCCATCCGCGCCTCGCTGATCTGCAGCGGCTGATCGAACGGCGACTGATGTTTATCGAATGGTGTGTAAGACGCGCATTGCAGCTTGTGCGCAGGGCCTCCCGCGTCGGCCAACTGCAGCGGCCGGCCGAGCCCGTACCACAGGGCCGCCAGGCCGAGCAGGCCGACACAACTGGCGAAGAGATAAGCGAGTAGCGGAAAGCGGGCGGTGGCGGTCATAAGCGGGCGCGAATCGATGGTGAGCGAGCCGCGCATATTAACGGATTTACCCTGCGTGGCTCTCTGAGATCGTCGATGGCGCGCCCATCGCTTCGCGTAACTCAGGCTTGATGATGCAACCAGGCATGCCGTGGACGTTCTGTGGCCGCGCTTGGGCGTGCATCGATACGCTGCCAGAGTTTCTCGTGAAAATAGAAACCGACCGAGTTGCACAACGGCTCGATCGCGGCCACCAGACCGCTGGCGGAAACGCTGCCGGTCAAGGCATAGGTGACCGAAAAGGCGATGGCGAAATGCATCAGGGTAAAGGTCAGGGTCTTGAGCATGGCGCACCTCGAGTGAGAATTATTCGCTGTTGTGTGCAGGTTAGTCAGCTCGGATTTATAGATGAAATATTTGTTTGAAATTAAGTTGATAGTTTTTGCGCATCGAATGCGCTTGAGTGACTCGCCGACAGAAAAAAAGCAGCCGCTCAGGCTCTAGCCTGCGCAGACACTGCTCGGCACAAGCTGCATTCTGGGCAGCACACCGAGCAGGACCTGCGTGTTTCGCCTGTAGGCGCGGGGCGTGCAGCGGATCAGCTGGTGGTGCGCTCAGGAAGCTTGGCGATCACCTTGATCTCGAACTGGAAACCATACAGCCAGGTCACGCCAACGGCGGTTAAGGTCGGGTGCGGGGCGTTACCCCAGAACTCCGGAACAACCTTCCAGATGGTCTCGAACTTGGATTCGGGGTCAACGATAAAGATGGTGACATCGACCACATCGTCGAATGTGCAACCCGCTTCGCCCAATATCGCAATCAGGTTGGTGAATGCGCTCCTGACCTGCTGCTCGAGATTGGCTTCGGGCGAGCCGTCTTCTTTGCTGCCCACCTGACCGGAGACGAACAGAAAGCCGTTGGAGCGGATCGCCGGCGAGTAGCGGTTGCGCTCATAAAGCGCCTGGCGCCCTGGCGGGAAAATGACGTCACGTGTGTTCATGTGGATACCTCCATCAAGGGTCGGAACCGACCGGAAAGTTAGCGATGGAGTGAATGTAGGGGCTTGTAGCCGCCTGATAAACGAGCAACTCTGGCCATCACTGTTTGTAAAATCCAAACAATCCGAGGGCAGCAGATGGACCGCTTCGATGCGATGCAGGCGTTTGTTCGGGTAGTGGAGGCCGGTAGCTTCACCAAGGCGGCTGAGACATTGCACATGAGCAAAACCAGCGTGACGCAACTGGTACAGCAACTGGAGGCACGCTTGCGCGTCAAGTTGCTCAACCGCACGACGCGCAAGGTCAACCTGACTGCCGACGGGGCGATCTACTACGAACGCGTGGTGAGGCTGCTGGACGACCTGGACGATGTCGACACCAGCTTGTCCGGCGCTTCATCGCTGCCCAGAGGGCGGTTGCGAGTCGATGTGCCGAGCCCGCTGGCCAGAACCATTCTGATGCCCGCACTGCCCGAGTTCCACGCTCGCTATCCCGATATCCAAATCGATATGGGGGTGAGCGACCGCATCGTGGATCTGATCAGCGAGAAGGTGGATTGCGTTGTGCGGGGAGGGGAGCTGACAGACCTGTCGCTGATGGCTCGGCGTGTCGGCGACTTGCAATTGGGGGTCTACGCGGCGCCGAGCTACCTGGATCGCCTGGGCGTCCCCACGCACCCGCGGGAGCTGGAAAACTCGCACCATCGTGTTGTCGGCTTCCTCTGGGCACGCACCGGCAAAGCCCTGCCTTATGCCATGCACAGGAACGCCGAGAGCCTCCATGTCCAGGGGCGTTACGTATTGGCGGTCGACGATGGCAATGCCTATCTCGCGGCCGGTCTGGCCGGCATGGGCGTGCTGTGGCTGCCGGACTACATGGCCAAGGCCCACGTGCAAAAAGGTGAGCTGCTGCCCTTATTCGAGGACTGGTTCCTCGAACCTATGCCGGTATACGTGGCCTACCCGCCGAACCGGCATATCAGCATCAAGTTGCGCGTGTTCATCGATTGGATCGCGCAGTTGATGGCGCAACATGCACCTGTCATCTCACGGCCCCTGAAGGGGTGAGGATCCGACGGACACGAAAAAGCCCCGGGGTAACCACAATGCTGTTCACTTAAGAAAAATGCCGCTTTCCCCTTACCAGGCAAGCGGCATTTTCTGAGCTTTAGAGCCGCAGGATGGGGTGGCACGTAGCTCGGATGCAATCCGGGAGCGATTTTTCAGACGCCAGATTGCCCCCGGATTTCATTCGGGCTACAAAAAGTGCTGCTCGCTTGGCGTGAGTGAACAGCATTACCGGGGGTAACCAGCGCTTTTGAATTCGTCTCCGAACGTTCTAGCTTTTTCTCGCCGGCTCTTCGAGCTTGCGTGCCTGCACGGTGATGGTCTGTCCCTGCTGTTCTTCGAACGCCGCCTTTTCGTCGTTATCCATGGTTTTTCTGAAACCCTTGATCGCGTCGCCGAGGTCGGTACCCAGGCCTTTGAGGCGCTTGGTGCCGAACAGCATGATCACGATCACCAGAACGATCAGGAGTTGCCAGATGCCGATGCCACCCAATCCCATGATGCGTACTCCGTAGTAAGTGGACGCCATTCACGTTTATTTGCAGACGTAGAACTTGCGCACATAGACCGTGCTTTTCCAGGCGCATGGGGCGTTTTTCGGCACGAATACCGTATCGCCGGTGGTCACCGTCAGATCGCTGCCGTCCGCCGTTTGCAGAGTGACGCTGCCTTCGACCAGGTGCATCAGTTCGTGCATCTTGTGCGGCCGCGCCCGGCGGGTATAGGGCGTCGAGTCCCAGACACCGATGAGCAGCTTGCTCGCTTCTTCGGTAAAGGCAGTGTGCGAGCGGCACTGCGGCGTCGGGCTGAGCAGAATCTCTGCATCCGGTGCGTTGGAAGGCGCGAGCAGATCCAGGGGATCCAGCAGGGTAAGCCCGCTATTGCGCTGCTCGACGGTCTGGGTGTCCGCGCAGAATGCCCAACGGGAATTCGCTTGCGCCTCGAGCTGGAGCGGCGAGCCGCGACCGATCACGGCGCTGGCGCCCGGGCCCAGTTCGAGCGTGCGACCCTGGCTCTGCAGGGTTACGTGTCCGGCGTGGACCACGATCATCTCGGCGTAGGGATATTCATCGACGCTGAAGCGTCCGCTGGCCTCGACCACGCCCGCAGCGATCTCACCGGGGCTGGCATAGGCGGTTTTCCGCTCCGCGCCGAACGGGTCCTTGGGCCCCAAAGGGCCTGCGGTGAAGGTTGTCGAGACGGGGTTGCCATCGGCACGCACCAACAACACTGCGGTAGGTTCTGACATCAAGGTTCTCCAGGTAGGAATAGGTAAGGGGGAATCTGTCGCTGTCTGCATCAGCCCATGGCCTGGGTCACCAGGGCGAATTGGCTGACGCCACCGACAGCGCGTGGCGGCGTCCCGCGGGCCATTTGTGCGACGCTGTCGACCTGTTTCAGGCCCGCCTCCTCCAGCCAGGCGGAGAGGCCGCTGTCAGCGGGAATATCGATGCGCACGAAAGCCTCCGGCACCCGCGCCAACAGCTCGGCGATCAAGTGTTTGGCCTGTTCGGAATTTTCCGCGATGACCGGGCCGATACAGTGGCCACGGCCGAACGGGCGCAGCATCGCGAAGCCGCGTAGCTGACCGTCGCGCTCGATACCGACCGAGTGTTCGACCACCACGAACAGCTCGTCGAGTACGCTTTCGCGGTCCAGCCCGCTGCCGGCATTGGCCAGTTCGAGTTGGCGAACCCGATCGTCTGCGGCCAAGGGCCGGCACTGTTCACCGACTGGTAAGGCAGGGATATCGGCGACTTGCGCCTGGCCCTGATGCTGGTGGATCTGACCGAATTCGACGAAGCCTTGGCTGGCGTACAGCGGGACACCCGCCAGTGTGGCATTGAGGATGGCGGTGCGCGGCATGCAGGCCTCGAGCGCCAGTTCCATCAGCTTGCGACCAATGCCCTGACCCTGGTACTCGTCGCTGACGATCACCAGGCCGATGGTGGCGTAAGCGCCTTGCGGGCAGCTGAATGCGGTACCGATCAGGTGGCCTGCATCCAGGTGGCCTGCATCCAGGCGGCCGTCGTCCTCGACGACGAAGCCCTCCGCGACGCGTTGCAGCATGGCCCAATCTTCCAGGCGATGGGGCCATTTCAACTGCACGGACAAAGCATGGGCTGCCGCTACATCTTCGCTGGTCATGGGGCGATAACGATAAGAAGGGCGTTGCGCGACGGACATGGCAGGTCTCCGTTGATGGCTGAGCGCGCCGGCGAATTTTGACCGACAGATGGCTCTGTATCCCACCTGCGCCGCGGGCTGACAAGGGCTTGAGAGCAATTCGGCAGATTCCTGAAGCGCCAGTTCGCCAGGCCCTATTTATGACCTGAACGCGATGCGCCAGCAGCAGTAAATGCTTCGCCGATTTTTGCCATGGGCGACGCTTCTGGAACAAAAAGGCGGTGTGGGTATTCGCTCAGGGGGATGCGCCAGTCGATATGGAGCAGAAAAAAGGCGCCCGGGTGGGCGCCTTAAGGTCAAGGGAGCACGGTAATGACCTTGAAGAAAAAGGCCCGGCCGGCCCACGATGAAAACCGGCCGGGAGTTACCGTTACAGAATGCTCAGCGGGTACTCGATGATCAGACGCACATCGTCGACGTCGCTGTCGAAGGACGTGGAGCGGTGGGTGGCTTGGCGCAGGCGGAAGGACAGGTCCTTGGCCGAGCCCGACTGGATCACGTATTTGGCTTCGAAGTCGCGCTCCCAATGCTTCTGGTCGTCGACCCCGGCGCGGAAATAGGCGCCGGTCGGGTCGGCCTTGGTGAAGTCGATCTGGTCGCCTTTGACGTAGCGCGTCATAAGGGTCAGGCCCGGCACACCGAAGCTGGCCATGTCGAGGTCGTAGCGGACCTGCATGGAGCGTTCGTTGGGGCGGTTGAATTCGGCGTATTGCACCGAGTTTGCCAGCCAGATCGAGTTGACGCCGATGAAGTCGAAGGTCTCGTCGCCATTGATCTTCTGGTAGGCCAGGGTGAGCTTGTGCGGGCCGAAGGCGTAGGCGGCCTTGGCCGACCAGCTGGTGGTGTCGATCTCGCCGGCACGGGCCTGGCCCTCGTCGCTGGTCTTGTAGGCGACCAGGCCGAAGGACAGCGAGCGCTTGTCGGCGAGCGGGAGGGTGTAGGAGGCGCTGCCGAAGTATTGGTGCCAGACCTCGTCGGCCTCGCTGGCGTAGGCCATCAGGCTGAGGTTGTCGCTGACTTTGTAGGAGCCGCCGAGGAAGTCGACGCTGTCGGCTTCGACGCCCCCGTAGCTGCTGAACAGGCCGTCGTTGGAGTTGGTCGAGTTCCTGCCGTCGTACGCGGTGAAGTGGCCGGCCTCGAGGAAAAGATCATCGAACTCGCGGCTCGACAGCTGAAAGCCGGTGGCCACTTCCGGCAGCAAGCGGTTGTCGCCCATGGCGAATACCGGGGCGGTCGGGCGCTGTTCGCCGTACTTCAGTTCGGTGGAGGAGACGCGCATCTTCACCGCGCCGCCGATCTCGCCGTAGGCGTCCGGCACTTCGGCGTCGGCAGTCTGGTTGTTGCTGATCGGCAGCAGACCGTTGCCGACCCGGCCGCGGCCAGTGTCCAGCTTGATCCCGCCGTAGGCGAAGGCGTCGGCACCGAAGCCGACCGTGCCCTGGGTGAAACCGGAGGCGAAGTTGAGCATGGCGCCGTGCGCCCATTCCTCGCGATAGCCATGACGCTCGCTGGTCGGCTTGGCGCCGTTGCTGCCTTGGCTGTTGCTGCCGCCGTTGCGGAGATCGCGGTTCATGTAGAAGTTACGGTTGAGCAGATTCAGGCTGCTGTCTTCGATGAAGCCATTGGCTTCCTGCTGTTGACCGGCTAAGGCCAGTTGCGAGGTCGCGGCGGCGATCGCCAATGCGAGACAGCTGTGTTTCACGATGTTCATGGCTTACTCCATTGCTTTTATTAGTGGTCGTTGCCCATACGGCGGGCAGCGCTCTTGCGGCAGCACAGGTGAGTCGCTCCGGGTAAAGCACATGAGAACGGGGGGCTTTTCGGTCATCTCGTTATGCTTGCAACCCCCGGAGCGCGGAGGCTGTATCGCAGCTGCGATTGACCCTGACAAGAGGCGCCAGGCAATTCGGCAGATTGCATAAATGACGGCTCGGCAGACCGCAGCTACTGCTCGAATAAGGGGGGCGGTCGGCAGCAAATATCGGCTGATATTTTCTTGAATGGGGGCACTGGCAGCGCAGTTCGCATCGCCTAGAGCGCTAATACCGTAGGGTGGGTCGGGCCGCGCAGGTTAGCGGCGCCGAATGCCGGTCCTCCAGGCGCAGATGAAGGTCGTGCGCCGCGTAACCCACCCAGCGATCTCCCTGCGTTGCGCCGATAGTGGGTTACGGCGCAATGGATCTTGCTGGTTCATTGCTATCGGCAGGGTGCGCCTAACCCACTCTACGGGGATCGCAGCAGATGGGTGATACCACGATTACCGACACATAATGGTTGACGCGACACGAGTGTCTTGACACGCATAGTCCGTTGCATTCGGTGGGAGGGGCCGGGCGGCGCTCCGCTTTAGCCGCGATGTTGTCAGCCGGTCGCCCGTTCTAATCGTCGACTTTCTGCGAGTGGTGCGTTGTTCAATAGCTGAATTTTGCACGCGGGGAAAGGCGGGAGCGAGGCTCCCGCCAAGCAGCGAGGGAGGACGGTCAGAAATCCGAGACCTTGCCCCAAACCCCTTTGTTCAGGCGGGCAAGTGTGTATTGCGTGTGGTCCACAAACGGCGTCTTGCCCATCGCCAGTTCGGATATCAGGCGCCCGGCGCCGGGGCCGATGCCGAAGCCGTGACCGGAGAAGCCGGCGGCCAGGATGAAGCCTGGCAGGTTCTGCGCCTGGTCGATGACCGGCACGCCGTCCGGGGTGCTGTCGATGTAGCCGGCCCAGCCGGCCTGAACCGGCACGCTGCCCAGCGCGGGCAGCAGGCGGCGGGCGCGGGCCAGGGTGTCGCGCAGGATCGACTCCGACGGGCGCGGATCGAGGATGCGCACGCGCTCCATCGGCGTGGGCCGGTCGAGCGCCCATTTACGCAGCCGCTCGTGGCCGTACTGCCAGCCCTGCAGATCGCCGGGCGAGAGCATCTGCCAGCGTTTGGCGAACATCGGCAGAAAGTACGAGGAGAAGCGCAGTTGCTGCGGGGTCGGGTCCACGCAGGCGCGCCCGGAAATGGCCAGGGTATAGCCGCCGTCGCCGCGGCGGGTGACGGTTACCTCGCTGGTATGCAGCGCATCGGGAATCCCCTCGACGCCCGGCATGACCGAGAGGATGGAGGAGCGTATCGAGGCCTGCGGAAAGCGAATGCCCAACTGGGCGCAAAAGGACGAGGCCCAGGCGCCGCCGGCCATCACCACCTGGCGGGTCTTGATCACGCCCTTCTCGGTGATGACGCCCGCTACCCGGCCCGCCTCGGTCTCGACGCCGCGGGCGGCGCAGAACTGGTGGATGGTGCCGCCGTGTTTGAGCACGCCCTTGGCGATCAGCGGCGCCGCCCGCGCCGGATCGGCGATGCCGTCGGACGGCGAGAACACCCCGCCCAGCCAGGGCTTGCCGGTGGCCGCGCCGCGCTGCGTGGCTTCGGCGCTGCTCAGCATATGGGTGGTGACGCCCTGGGTGATGGCGAAGTCGCGCCACTTGGCCCAGCCATCGAGCTCGGCCTGGTTGTCCGACAGATAGAACAGCCCGCAGCGGCGAAAACCGAGGTCCTCGTCGAGATCGGCGGTGATCTCCTCCCACAGCGCGAGGCTCTTGGTCGACAACGGCAGCTCGCGCGCGTCGCGGTTCTGCTGGCGGCACCAGCCCCAGTTGCGGCTGGACTGCTCGGCGCCGACACGGCCCTTCTCGACCAGGGCAACGCTCATGCCCTGACGGGCCATGTAGTAGGCGGCGCATACGCCGATGATGCCGCCGCCGATGACGACGACGTCGGCGCTCTGCGGCAGCTCCGGGCTGGACTGCGTGGTGATCAAGGGAGCCGGCATTCTGTTCTCCTGGTTGCGCCAGGCATCGGCCCGATGCCGTTGCGTTGATTCCATATTAGGTATCTCGGCCCGAAGTGGGCTGTCGTATTGGGCGTGCGCAATCGCAGAATCGGGTGTTTTCCAGGGCGTGCTCGGAGTTTTCTGCTGCAGGCGCCGGATCATTCAGCGCACCGAACAACTCAGGGTCTCATTTATCGCTGACCGCCTGCCGCAAAAGACCGGCAAGGGCTTGGCATGTCCGGTATGCGCAGCGAACTCATCATCGAGCCTGTGTTTGTCGACTGCTTGAGCGCTTGGCAGATCGTGCTGCGCTAAGCCGTCAATACGAACTTTTCTTCGATTCGGTGGCGTGAAAACGAGACGGCTTCGTAGGCAATGCGTGGCGTAATGAAACACACGAATACGCGTCCCGAAAATCGGCTCTCCAAGCCAGAAGCATGCTTCCAGCCCCTGGATAAGAGCCATTTCGTCGAGCAAAGCATGCGGCCTCCGGTGGCAAGAGTTCGTGGAATATGGAGACGAGAACATGATTAACCCTGGGGCAGCGAAACCGGTTGTTTTCAGCCACCGATTTATTCGCCCGGCGGACACCAACCGCTCGTGCGTTCACCTGGTCATCGACGGGCAAACGGCAACCTTTGCCGGTGACATCTGGAGGGGCAGGCCATGACAGCGCTGCTGGGTTGCATCGCGGACGATTTCACCGGCGGCACGGACCTCGCCGGCATGCTGGTGAAGGCGGGCATGCGCACCGTGCAATTGATCGGCGTGCCGGCCGGGCCGCCGCCCGCTGATGTCGATGCGGTGGTGATCGCGTTGAAATCGCGTACCAATCCGGTCGAGGACGCGGTGGCGGAGTCGCTTGCCGCGTTGCGCTGGTTGCGGGAAGCAGGTTGCCGGCAGTTCTACTTCAAATATTGCTCGACATTCGATTCCACGCCGCGCGGCAACATCGGCCCCGTCGCCGAGGCCTTGATGCAGGCGTTGGAGACCGATTTCACCATCGCCTGCCCGGCCCTGCCCGCCAACGGACGTACCCTCTACAAGGGCCATCTGTTCGTCGGCGATGTACCGCTCTCCGAGTCCGGTATGCGCCACCATCCGCTGACGCCGATGACCGATGGGAACCTAGTGCGCGTGCTGCAGCAACAGGCGCAGCGCAAGGTCGGCCTGGTCGATTACGCGACGGTGAGCAGGGGCGATGCGGCGATCCGCGAGCGCTTCACCGCGCTGCGCCAGCAGGGCCACGGTTTGGCCATCGTCGATGCGCTGTCCAATGCGGACCTCGACGCGATCGGCTCGGCCTGTGCCGATCTGCCACTGGTGACCGGCGGCTCCGGCATCGCGCTCGGCTTACCGCAGAACTTTCGCCGCAGCGGCCTGCTAGCCGAGAACCTCGTTGCCGACGCGCTGCCGAAGACTGGCGGTTTGCGCGCCGTGATCTCGGGCAGTTGCTCGGTGGCCACGCAGAAGCAGGTGGAAGTGATGCGCGCGTCCTTGCCCTCGTTCGGTATCGATCCGCTGCGGCTGGCGCGCGGCGAGGACCTCGTCGCCGCCGCGCTCGACTGGGCGAGCGCGCGCATCGCGCAGCAACCCGTATTGATCTATGCCACCGCCACACCGGATACGGTCAAGCACGTGCAGGCCGAACTCGGCGTGGCGCAAGCCGGCGAGCTGGTGGAAAACGCGCTGGCGGAAATCGCGCGCGGGCTGGTACGGCTTGGCGTGGGCCAGATGCTCGTGGCCGGCGGCGAGACTTCAGGCGCTGTGGTCAAGGCGCTCGGCGTGAAGGGATTGCGCATCGGGGTCGAAATCGATCCTGGCGTGCCGTGGACCAGCACCCTGCACGACGACGGCACGCAACCGCTGGCGCTGGCACTCAAGTCCGGCAATTTCGGCAGCGAGGATTTCTTCCTCAAGGCTTGGGAGAAACTGCAATGAGCATCATGATTTCCACCGGCCGCGACGAAGCCGCATTGCGTGAAGAGATCGTCCGCTTCGGTCGCTCGCTGTTCGAGCGCGGTTTGACCGCCGGCAGCAGCGGCAACATCAGCGTGCGGCTGGACGACGGCTGGTTGCTGACGCCGACCAACGCCTGTCTCGGTAGCCTCGATCCGGCACGACTGGCCAAGCTCGACTGGAACGGCCGTCACGTCAACGGCGATGCGCCATCCAAGGAAGCCTTCCTGCATCGCGCGATGTACGAGGAGCGTGCGGGCGCGGGCGCCATCGTGCACCTGCATTCCACCCACTCCGCGGCCGTCTCCTGCATGTGCGGTTTGAACCATGACGATTGCATACCGCCCTTGACGGCTTATTTCGTGATGAAGGTGGGCCGCCTGCCGCTGATTCCCTATCACCGCCCCGGCGACCCCGCGCTTGGTGAAGCGATCCGCGGCCTTGCGGGCAAGCATTGCGCCGTGCTGCTCGCCAATCACGGGCCGGTGGTTTCCGGCACCTCGCTCGAGGCCGCCGTCTATGCGACGGAGGAACTGGAAGAGACGGCCAAGCTGTTCCTGATGCTGCGCAATACGCCGACCAGCCCTTTGAACGCGGAGCAGATCGAAGAACTCAAGTCGGTCTTCAAGCTCGAGATCTAGGAAACACCATGCTTGCGGGAGAATTCTGAATGACCAAGCGCATTGCCTTTGTCCATACCGTCGGTTTCCTGGTCGAGGATTTCCGTGCGCGCATGCGCGCCGAGCTGCCCACCGCCGACTGCTTCCACATCCTTAACGAAAGCCTGCTGCAAGACCTGTTGCGCGGAGCGCCGCAGCCGCTGGTCTACCGGCGTGTGGTCGATCAGATCGTGCTGGCGGCGGACGCGCAGCCCGACCTGATCGTCGTCACCTGTTCATCGACGTCGCCGGCCGTCGATATCGCGCGGCGCCTCGTGCCGCAGCCGATCCTCAAGATCGATGACCCGATGGCGGCACAAGCGGTGCGCAGCGGCCCGCGCATCGGTCTGCTCTGCACGGCCGCCAGTACGGTGGAACCGAGCAGCGCACTGCTGCACGCGCATGCCGCAGAGCAAGGGCGCGACATCACGATCAAGACGGTGCTGCGCCCCGAGGCCTACCAGGCGCTAGTGGCAGGTGATCGGGCGCGGCATGACGCAATTCTTTATCAGGCGGCTGGCGAGATTTCCAACGAGGTGGATGTGCTGGTGCTCGCTCAGGCATCGCTGGCGCATTTGCGCGACGCGCTTGCCGTGGATCTGGGTTGCCCGGTGCTGGCAAGCCCGCCGTTGCTGATGCGGGAAATCGTCAGGCTCTGCGCCGAATGACCCGACGCTGCCAGCAGCGAGTGACTGCTTGCGAGGTCGGCAGATTGTGCCGCAGCAAGCCAAAAACAAAAAATTTTCTACGATGCAGTGGCGTGAAAACGAGACGGCTTCGTAGGTGATGCATGGCGTAATGATCCTAACGGCCTATTGAAAACTACCCCTGTTGCCTCGCCTAGGTTTTCCAACGGCTTGCTAACCCATATTCAGATGAGATTCCTGGCATGTCTCCCTCGATAAAACGCATCCACAGCGACGATAAGTTTCCTTCCCAGGCCGATGTAGTGATCATCGGCGGCGGCATCATAGGTGCTACCGCCGCCTATTTTCTGGCAAAACGGGGGCTCTCGGTCGCCCTTGTCGAGAAGGGCAATGTCGGCTGCGAACAGTCGAGCCGCAACTGGGGTTGGTGCCGCCAGCAGAACCGCGATGCCCGCGAACTACCACTCTCAGGCATCGCCTTGCGGCTATGGGACGAACTCACTGCGCAGACCGGTATCGACCTCGGCTTTCGCCGCTGCGGCCTCAAGTACGCGACCCACGATGCCAAGCAGCTCGCCGAATGGGACGCCTGGCAGGAGACGGCGCGCCAGTTCGACATCAATACGCGGATGCTGAGCCCCGCGGAGGCCACCGCCGCGATTCCGGCGGCCGGGCGGCAATGGCTGGGCGGCATCCACTCGGTCGACGATGGCAAGGCGGAGCCCGCGCTCGCGGCGCCGGGGATTGCCGAGGGCGCACGGGCGCTTGGCGCCAGCATCCACCAGAACTGCGCCGCCTACGGTCTCGACATCACCAATGGCGCGGTGACCGGTGTGATCACCGAAAAAGGGCTTATCCGCACCAATGCGGTCCTGTGTGCCGCCGGCGCCTGGGCATCGGCGTTCTGCCGCCGGCACGGGCTGCGCTTTCCGCAGGCGAGCGTGCGCCAGACCGCGTTGCGTACGCGCCCGGCGCCGGACCTCGGGGACGCGATCTACACGCCGGATTTCGCCCTGACCCGCCGCCTCGATGGCAGTTATACGATTGCCATCAGTGGCAAGGCACGGCTCGACATCACGCCTCAAGGCATGCGCTTCGGCAAGGCCTTCATGCCCATGTTCATCAAGCGCTTGGCCGCTATGGAATTCGGCATCGGCGAGTCCTTCATCCACGGCCCGGAAGGCTTGGCAGGCTGGGGTTCGGATAAACCCTCCGCGTTCGAGCGCACCCGTGTGCTCGATCCCGAGGCCCGGCCCGAGGCCGTTGCCGAGATCCTCAAGCGGGTCAAAATGCGCTTCCCGGCTCTGGCGAACATCGAAGTGGCCGAGACCTGGGGAGGCTACGTGGATTTCACGCCCGATGCAGTGCCGGTGATCTCCGCCGTGGATGGGGTGTCAGGTTTCTTCCTGGCGGCGGGCTGTTCCGGGCACGGGTTCGGCCTGGGGCCGGGGATCGGCCATTTGGCGGCTGATCTGGTCGCCAACGATACGCCCTGTGTCGACCCCAAACCCTTCCGCCTGTCGCGCCTGAACGATGGCTCGAAGATGGAAGTAGGCGCGATTTGAGCTTTGCCAGCGGCTAGCTCGTGATTACCGACCCCGGTAATGCATATCAAGGTCGAGTTGGGGTGGTTTCCTCCAGAAAACAGAGAGGTCCTGTAGATGAAAACCTTGCTGCTCAGCAAAGAGCAAGTCAGCAAACTGATCTCCATGAAGGAGGTCATCGGCACGGTGGAAGAGGCCTACAAGGCCTTCAGCGGCGGGCAGGTGATACAGCCCGACTATATCGGCATCCATCTGCCGGAGCCGCGCGGCGGCGAAATCGACTTCAAGGTCGGCTACTGCCAGAGCAATGAAATCATCTCGATGAAGGCCTCTTCCGGCGGCTTCCTCGACAACCCGACCGCGCATGGCGTGCCCAACGGCATGGGCAGCGTGCTGCTGTTCGATGCCAGGAGCTGCGCGCTGATCTGCGTGATGGATGGCAGCCTGCTCACCGGCCTCAGGACGGGCGCCTCGGGTGCCGTCTCGGTCAAGGCACTGGCGCGGAAGAACGCCAGAAAGATCACCTGCATCGGCACCGGCAACCAGGCGCGGATGCAGATCCGCGCCATCAGCCTGGTGATGCAGATCGAAGAGATCCATGCCTGGAGCCGAAACCCGGAGACATGCGCGCGCTTCAAGGCGGACATCGAGGGCGAGTTCGATATTCCGGTGATCCTGGCCGACTCGAAGCAGGCGGCGGTGGAGCAGGCCGACATCCTCATCACCACCACCCGTGGCAAGGGCCCGCTGGTGGAAGCGAGCTGGGTGAAGCCCGGCACCCATATCGTCGCCATCGGCACGGATATGAAAGGCAAGCAGGAGTTCGAACCCGAGATATTCCGCAACGCCAAGATCGTCAACGACTCGATCTCGCAGTGCATCGACAAAGGGGAAACCTGGCACCCGCTGAACGCGAAGATCATCGGCCTGGACGATATCCACGGCGAGCTCGGCGAGATTCTGCTGGGCAGAAAACCGGGCCGGGAGAACGATGAAGAAATCACCATTTTCGACTCCACCGGTATGGCCATCCAGGACAACACCACCGCCGAAAAAATCTATCGCAATGCGCTGGAAAACAACGTCGGGACCTTCTTCGCGTTCCTTTGACGTGTGATTTTTCGGCAGTAGGAAAGAGGACATTCAGATGCGCGACCATCCGACCATTCAGGACATCCGTGAAGCCCAAGAGCGGCTCAAACCCCATATCAAACATACGCCGCTGCTGCGTGCGGAGAAGATAGAAAAGGCCGTCGGTTGCCAGCTCTATCTCAAGCCGGAAACCCTGCAGATCACCGGGGCGTTCAAGATTCGCGGTGCGCTGAACAAGACGCTGTCGCTGCCCAGGGAGGAGATCGCCAAGGGCATCATCGCCACCTCGTCCGGTAATCACGCCCAGGGGCTCGCCTACGCCGCGCGCATGCTCGGCGTGAAAGCCATCCTGGTGCTGCCGGTGACCACCCCGAAGATCAAGATCGCCAATACCGAAGCGCTCGGTGCGGAGGTCATCCTCTTTGATGGCGACACCGCCGCCCGCTGGAAAAGGGTGTACGAAATCGCCGAGGAAAACGGCTACGTGCCGGTCCATGCCTTCGAGGATCCGCTGGTGATGGCCGGTCAGGGCACCATCGGCTGCGAGATCCTCGAGGACTTGGAGGATGTCGATACCGTCATCATCCCCATGGGCGGCGGCGGCCTGATTTCCGGCATCGCCACCGCCATCAAGGAAACCAAGCCGTCGGTGCGGGTCGTCGGTGCAGAGCCGGCGTTGACCCCCAAGTACTACCACAGCCGGTTGAACAAGCAGCGCACCTCGCTGCCCTTGCTGAACACCATTGCCGACGGCTTGCGCATCAGCGTGCCGGGGCAGAACCCCTTCCCGATCATCGAGCGCTATGTCGACGAGATCGTCCTGGTCGAGGACGAGCACATCGTTCAGGGCATGCGCGCGCTGGCCAAGGACGCGAAACTGATCGCCGAACCCGCCGCCGCGATCGGCATCGGCGCGCTGCTGGCGGGCGTGGTCAAGGTTCGGCCGGATGAGAAGGTCTGCGTGGTGCTGAGCGGCGGCAACTGGGACCTGGGCGACCTGGCCGAGGTGTATGGGGCTACCGAGTAAGCGTGCGGTGTGGTGAAGAGGCGGGCATAGCCTCGGCTCGCCGATAAAGAACGCCCCTCCTTGATGGAGGGGCGTTTTTGTTTGGTGCTGCCTCAATGATGCATTGGATGGGCTGAACCCTTTTTGCGGGGCGGCAGCGCGTAGGGTGCGCCGTGCGCACCGACTCGGGCGAGGAATCCCAGGAACGCCCCGTGTGCACCAGCTCGGGCGGCGAATCATTGGTGCGCACGGCGCACCCTACGGTGAGAGCCGAACTCGCTTGGCTGAGCAGAACCTGCTGCTGCGCTGTGCAGGCCGCTGCTGCGCCTCGCCTGTGGCACAAGAAATCGAGCGATAACGGGCCTTCCAAGGCCGGCCGCAGATCCTGCCAACATGCTCCGGATCGAACAGGAATCTGCCTGAGTCACCCGCCAATAGAGCATTTCCGTAGGGCCGCGATTCATAGACTTGTACTCACCAAGTCATCCATACCCCGGAGATCGCTCAAATGACCTTCAAACCGAAATTCATCAGCTTCGATTGCTACGGCACCCTCATCAACTTCGAGATGGGCCCGACCGCGAAAAAACTTTTCGCAGATCGTGTTCCGACTGATCGCATGCAGGCTTTTCTAGACAGTTTTGGCTTCTATCGCCTCGATGAGGTACTGGGCGAGTGGAAACCGTTCTTCAACGTTGTTGAAAACTCCATTCAACGGGCATGCAAGGCACACGGTGTGGAATATCGTCCGTCCGATGCGCTGGCCCTGTACCAGGCCGTGCCGACCTGGCAGCCGCACCCGAACGTGGTCGAGACGCTGCAAGCCATCGCGCCGCATGTCCCGCTGGTGATCCTGTCGAACTCCATGGTCGATCTGATCCCGCACAGCGTCGCCCACCTCAAGGCGCCTTTCCACGCGGTCTACACCGCCGAGGAAGCGCGCGCCTACAAGCCGCGGGCGCAGATGTTCGAATATATGTTCGATCAGCTCGGCTGCGGCCCGGAACAGATGATGCACGTCTCGTCGAGCTATCGTTACGACCTGATGACCGCGAACGACCTGGGCTTCATGGCCAAGGCCTTCATCGACCGCGGTCACGAGCCTTCGTTCGTAGGTTTCGAGGGTTATGGCGTCAACCGCCTGACCGACATTCGCCAGTTGCCCGGTTTGCTCGGCCTCGATGGTCTGGTCCAGCCCACCCTGATGAAACGGGAGGCGTGATGACAGGCAATCGTCCGATGGCGGCAGCGGCGTTGAGCACGGCGGCACCCAGCCTCGCCGCGGACGAGGTGCGGGCCCTGGTCCGTCGTCTCTACGGCATCGATGGCAGCGTCAAATCTCTACTGGGCGAGCGCGACCAGAACTGTTGCTTGGAGACGGCCGACGGCAGGCGTTACGTGGTCAAGATCAGCAATCCATCCGAGCCGCTTGCGGTGGTGGATTTTCAGATCGCCGCGCTCGAGCACATCGCCCGCGTGGCGCCTGGCCTGCCGGCGCCGCGGGTGGTGCGCACGCTCGGCGGGCAGACGCGCGACAGCGTAATGTTGGCCGGCGGGGTAGAGACCTGTGTGCGGATGTTGACCTATCTCGATGGTGTGCAGATCCGCGAGACCCCGCGCACCGCCGCACAGCGGCGGGCGATGGGCAGGTTTCTCGCCAAGCTCAACCTCGCATTGGGCGATTTCAGCCACCCTTCGGCGACGCACGATCTGCTGTGGAACGTTTCCGCGGCGCACCACCTGGCAGCCAAGCTCGATGCCATCGAGGACGGCCCACGGCGCGCGCTCGCCGAGTCGTTCATGACGCGCTTCACCGAACATGTACTGCCGCGTCTGCCAGCGCTGAGGTCGCAGGTCATCCACAACGACTACCACCTCTACAACGTGCTGGTCGCACCCGAGGATCACGAGCGCATCGTCGGCATCATCGACTTCGGCGACATGCTGCACGCGCCGCTGGTGGGGGAGGTCGCCACGGCGGCGGCCTTTCACATGGCGGGCAGCGCCGATCCGTTCGAGGGGGCGGCGCAATTCGTCGGCGCCTATCACGCCACGTTGCCGCTCAGCGAAATGGAACAGGAGGTGGTTGCCGATCTCATGGCCACACGTCACCTGATCACCGTATTGATTTCCGAATGGCGGGCCAAGCGCTATCCGGAGAACCGCGCCTACATCATGCGTCACAACCCCGCCTCGTGGGAGGCGCTGGAGCTGATGGCCGAGCTTTCCCGCGAGCAGGCGCGCGACCTATTACTCAGCGAAGTACGCAAAGGACAAAACCAATGAAGAGCACCACCGACCTCAACATGGTCAACGCCTACATCCCCGGACGCGCCGACCTGAGCCCCGCCACCGCGGCGATGATCGAGCGCCGCGATGCCTTGCTTGGTCCGGCCTATCGGCTGATGTACGAGCATCCGCTGCATATCGTGCGCGGCGAGGGTGTATGGCTGATCGATCCGGATGGGCGCCGTTACCTCGACGTGTACAACAACGTGGCCTCGCTCGGTCATTGCCACCCGGCGGTGACCGAGGCCATCTGCCGGCAGGTGCAGACGCTGGCGACCAACACCCGCTATCTGCACGACACCATTCTCGAACTGGCCGAGCGCCTGCTCGCCACCGTGCCCGAGACCGAACTCGCGCATTTGATGCTGACCTGCACCGGCAGCGAGGCGAATGACGTCGCCTACCGTATCGCCCAGGTGCGCACCGGCGGCACCGGCGTGATCGTCACCGAGACTGCCTATCACGGCTTCACCGATGCGGTGTCGAAGTTCTCGCCCTCGCTTGGCGCGACGGTCGATCTCGGCGCCCACGTGCGACTGGTGCCGGCGCCGCGTCTGTACCATGCCGAGGGCGCCGATCTCGGCGAACGCTTCACCCGCGATGTCGAGGCGGCGATCGCCGATCTGCAGCGTCACGGCATCAAGCCGGCGGCCCTGATCGTCGATTCGCTGTTCACCAGCGACGGCATCCTGCCCGAGCCGGCGGGCCTGCTGCAGGGCGCGGTCGAGGCGATCAAGCGGGCCGGCGGCATCTTCATCGCCGACGAGGTCCAGCCCGGTTTCGGCCGCACCGGCGAGCACATGTGGGGCTTCCAGCGTCATGGTGTGATCCCCGACATCGTCACCCTGGGCAAGCCGATGGGCAACGGGCAACCCATCGCGGGGTTGCTGGCTACCGCCGAGGTATTGGCCGAGTTCGGCAAGAACTCCAGGTACTTCAACACCTTTGCCGGCAACACCGTCTCCTGCGCGGCGGCCCTGGCCGTGCTCGATACCATCGAGAAGGAAGGCCTGCTGCAGCACGCCGCCAAGGTCGGGAAGATCCTGCGCGACGGTATCGCGGCGCTCGCCGAGCGGCACGAGGCCATCGGCGACGTGCGTGGTGCGGGCATGTTCGTCGGCGTGGAGCTGGTCGCCGACCGCGCAGCGCGCGCCCCCGATCGTGAGCTCACCACCCGGGTGGTCAACCTGATGCGCGACAAGGGCGTGTTGCTCAGCGCCTGTGCGATGGGCCATAACGTGCTGAAGATTCGTCCGCCGCTGGTGCTGACGGCAGAGCAAGCCGGTATGGTGATCGAGACGCTCGACGCTGCGCTGAGCGAAGCGCAATCTGCCAAGGCGCGTTAACCGGCCTCGAAGGAAATCGACATGCGACCCACGGCTCCCCTCGACCCGTTCGATATCAAGATCCTCGTGCATCTGCAGCGCGAGGGACGCTGTTCGAATGTCGATCTGTCGGCGGCCATCGCCCTCAGCGAGAGCCCCTGCCTGCTGCGCACCAAGCGGTTGCAGGATGCTGGGGTCATCCGCGGCTATCATGCGGACGTCGCCCTGGAGAAACTGGGCAATCACGTCATGGTGTTTTCCGAGGTGACCATCGCCAGCCATCGGCCTTGCGACTTCCGCAAGTTCGAAGCCGGGATCGACAAATACCAGGAGATCGTCGAGTGCTACAACGTCAGCGGTGGCTACGACTACCTGCTGAAGATAGTGGCGCCCAGCATCACCTGGTTCCAGGCGCTGATGGACCGGCTGCTGGAGGACGATATCGGCATCGAGAAATTTGCCAGCCGGATCGTCCTGCGCCAGCCGCTCGATCAGCGCGGGTATCCGTTGAATACCATCGCGAGTGGTAGGCCGGATTGGGAGTGATCGCCGCTTCCGTAGGGTGGGTCGGGCCGCGCAGGTTAGCGGCGCCGGATGCCGGTTTGCCAGGCGCAGATGAAGGTCGTGCGCCACGTAACCCACCAGGCGATTGACCGCGTTGCGCCGATGGTGGGTTACGCCGCACCCGGCACAGTGAGTCGATCGACGAACGTAACAGGCGGCTAACCCACCCTACGAAATCGGGGCCTGTTGCCGTTTTGGCAGCGTGCGCGCGCCTTTTCCGTAGGGTGGGTCGGGCCGCGCAGGTTAGCGGCGCCGGATGCCGGTTTCCAGGCGCAGAAGAAGGTGGTGCGCCACGTAACCCACCAGGCGATTGACCGCGTTGCGCCGATGGTGGGTTACGCCGCAGCCGGCACGGCGAGTCGATCGGCAAACGTAACAGGCGGCTAACCCACCCTACGAAACCGGGGTCTGTTGCCGTTTTGGCCGCGTGTCGCGTGCCGCTCCCGTAGGGTCTGCAAAGGGCTTTCGGCAGATTGCATAAATGACGGCGTTAAAGACCGCAGCTACTGCTCAAATGGAGGCCAAGGTCGGCAGCAACTATTGGCCGATTTTTTCTACGATGAAGGCCTGGCAACTCGGCTCGCCGAACTGGCGTCCAGCCCCTATCCGGAGTCCTTCATGAACAGCTTCGACCCCAGCATCGTCAAGGTGCGCAGTGCCCATTTCATCGGCGGGCGATACCACAATGCCCCGCCGGCGCTGGAGGTGATGCGACCCTCCGACGGTCGCTATTACGCGCCGCTGCCGATCGCCGACGCGGCGCTGGTCGACGAGGCGGTGGAGAACGCCTGGCAGGCCTTTCGCCTGAGCGACTGGGCGACCCGCCCGCCGCGCGAGCGCACTCGCGCCATGCGCCGTTGGGCCGACTTGATCGAGGCGGATGCGGCCACCCTGGCGCCGCTCGAAGCGATCGGCTCGACCCGCCCGCATAAAGATGTGCTGGCCTGGGATATTCCCTACGTGGCCGAGGTTCTGCGCTTCTTCGCCGAGCTTGCCGATAAGCACGGCGGCCAGGTGGCGGCGACCCAACATGACCGTCTGGGCATGCAGATCGCCGAACCCTATGGGGTGGTCGGTGCCATCGCGCCGTGGAATTTTCCGTTGAGCATGGCCAACTGGAAGGTCGCACCTGCCCTGGCGGCCGGCAATGCGGTGGTGCTCAAACCCTCGGAGCTGACCCCGTTCTCCATCCTGCGTTACGCCGAACTGGCGGTGCGCGCGGGGATTCCGGCGGGGATCTTCAACGTGGTGCAGGGCGATGGGCGGATCACCGGCGATGCCCTGTGCCGTCACCCGCGGATCAGCAAGGTGACCTTCACCGGTTCGACCGCCACCGGCGCGAGCATCATGTCCACCTGTGCGCAGTTCGGGCCGAAGCCGGTGACCCTCGAGCTCGGCGGCAAGAGCCCGCAACTGGTGTTCGCCGATATCCCGGATCTGCAAAAGACCGCCCGCAGCGTCGCCATGGGCATCACCGGCAATGCCGGCCAGGTCTGCGTGTCGGGTTCGCGATTGATCATCGAGCGCTCGATCCTCGAACCCTTCGTGGAATGTCTGCAGGGTTACTTCCGCGAACTGCACCCCGGCCATACCTGGTCGGCGGAAACCACCCTGTCGCCGATCATCTCCCGCCAGCAGGCCGAGCGGATCGACGGTATCGTCCAGCGTTCGCGCCAGGCCGGCGCCGAAGTGCTGACCGGCGGTGGGATGATCGAAGGTCTCGGTGGCGCCTACTATCAGCCGACCCTGCTGAGCGAGCTGGATAGCAATAACCCGGCGGTGCGCGAGGAGATCTTCGGCCCGGTGCTGACCATTCAGACCTTCGAAGATGAGCAGCAGGCGCTGCGCCTCGCCGAACACCCCACCTACGGTCTGGCCGCCGGTGTGCACACCGCCGACCTCAATCGCACGTTGCGCCTGGTCCGTGGTCTGGAAGCCGGCACGGTGTGGGTCAACCGCTATGGACGCAGCGACGATCACATCCTGCCGACCGGGGGCTACAAACGTTCGGGGATCGGCAAGGATCTGGGCTACGAAGCTTTCGCGGCGAATCTGCGGCACAAGAGCGTGCTGATCGATATCGCCAGCTGATCGATTGACTTTGCTGTGTCGCGGAGTGCGCGGCGCGGCTCTGAAAGTCGCCAATAACGACAACGGGTGCTTCTTTCGGGAGGCGCCCGTTTTGCGTTTTTGCCGGGCGCATTTTCTGCGGGCGCAGCGCCCTGCACTTACTTTTATAAGAGGATTCGTGACCCGTAAGGATGCATATGGCCTGGAAATGCTCTGTTCTGGAGTGCCCCGCAAAGTCTGCTGAGCGCGGCCGGCAAAACGGTTGTTTATGTCGAGTGGCTCGCGCTTTTAACGCCATATGCTGGTTTCACGGTGCTGTAATGAAGTCGTGGTGATGCGACGTATCGTCGCTTTTATCAACGAACTTTCAGGACTGCCCCAATGAGCTTTCTGCGCCCCAAGTACATAACTTTCGACTGCTACGGCACGCTGACCAACTTCCAGATGGGCCCGCTGACGCGCGAGCTGTTCGCTGATCGCGTCGCCCCTGAGCAGATGGACCAGTTCGTCAAGGAATTCACCGCGTATCGCCTGGATCAGGTGATGGGTGACTGGCGTCCTTACGATGAAATTCTCAAGACCGCCATCTCACGCCTGTGCAAGCGTTGGGGCATCGAATACCGCGGCGAAGGTCAGATTTACTACGACGCCGTGCCGACCTGGGGTCCGCATCCCGATGTGACGGCCGGCCTGGCGAAGATCGCCGACAAGATTCCCCTGGTGATCTTATCCAACGCGATGGACGAGCAGATCATGTCCAACGTCGACAAGCTGGGCGTGCCGTTCCACAAGGTCTACACCGCCCAACAGGCCCAGGCCTATAAGCCACGCCTGCAAGCCTTCGAATACCTGCTCGACAACCTCGGTTGCGGTCCGGAAGACCTTCTCCATGTGTCCTCGAGTTTCCGTTACGACCTGATGTCGGCCGACGACATGAAGATCAAGAACAAGGCCTTCGTCGCCCGTGGCCACGAGCAGCCGGGCAACGCCTGCTACAACTATCGGCAGATCGCCGATATCGGCGGGTTGGCCGGTCTGGTCGGTCTCTGAGTCGTCACCCTCACTTCTTAACGTAAAAAGGGGTTAGCCATGCGCAGTGAGTCCTACTGGCTCGATACCGCACCGGTGTTTACCGGGGCTCAGACCGGAGCGCTGCCGGGACAGGTGGATGTAGCCATCGTCGGCGGTGGCTTCACCGGTCTGTCGGCGGCTCGGGCGCTGGCCTTGAAAGGCGCTCGGGTGGCGGTGCTGGAAGCGGGGCGGGTGGTCGGCGAAGCCTCTGGGCGCAACGGTGGTCATTGCAGTACCGGGGTCGCCCAGGACTACAGTGGCCTGGTCGCCAGCCTCGGTGCCGACAAGGCGCGGGCCTATTACCAGGCCTATGAGCGTGCGGTGCAGAGCGTGGTCGCGGTGGTGGAGCAGGAGCATATCGCTTGCGACTTCAAGCGCGATGGCAAACTCAAACTGGCGGCCAAACCTCAGCATTACGAGGGCTTGGCGCGGACGTGCGAGTTGATCCGCCGCGAGGTCGATGCCGATGTCGAGTTGCTGTCGGCCGAGCAGACCCGTCGTGAAGTCGACTCAGCCGAGTTTCACGGCGGCTTGCTGCAGCGCAATGGCATACAGATGCATATCGGGCGCTTCGGTGTCGGCTTGGCGGAGGCCGCAGCCCGCAATGGGGCGCTGATTTACCAGGATACGGCGGTGACCGATTGGCAGAGCAATGCCGGCGGCTATCGGCTCAACACATCCAAAGGTCCGCTACAAGCCAAGCAGATTCTGCTGGCGACCGGTGCCTGTCAGCACGGCGACCTGGGTTGGTATCGGCGGCGGATCGTGCCGGTGGGCAGCTTCATCATTGCCACCGAAGTGCTGCCCGAGGAGTTGATCGAGCGGATGCTGCCGGGCCGGCGTTCCTATGTCACCAGCCGGATCATCGGCAACTACTTCCGGGTGACCCCGGACAACCGCTTGCTGTTCGGCGGTCGGGCGCGCTTCGCCATGTCCGGCGGCAACTCCGACGCCAAGAGCGGCGGCGTGTTGCAGGCGGCGATGGTGCGGATGTTCCCGCAATTGGCCGATGCGCGCATCGACTACTGCTGGGGCGGGCTGGTGGACATGACCGCGGACCGGCTGCCGCGCGCCGGCCAGCATGGCGGGGTATACCACTCCATGGGCTACAGCGGCCATGGCGTGCAGATGTCGGTGCATATGGGCCAGGTGATGGCCGAGGTCATGGACGGCAAGGCCGATGCCAATCCCTGGGGCGAACTGAGCTGGCCGGCGATTCCCGGACACTTCGGCAAACCCTGGTTCCTGCCGGCAGTGGGGCTCTATTACCGGCTGCAGGACCATTTGCACTGAGGCTATTCGATGTTCTCGCTGAGTTGTTTGCAGGGAGATTGCTATTCGCACCACTGAAGTTGTTGCTTCACCGTCGTTTGCGTTACCAGGTCGCTCCGCTTAACCGTGAGCATTCGAGCCTTCTCATTATCGACAGGTAGAACCGATATGACTGACAACAAGAATAAAACCGAATCCCAACTGATCTCCGGTGAAGACAGCCAACGTGTCTTCGAAGGGCTCAACCGGGGCATGTCGCGCCGTGACGCACTGCGCATGTTGGGGCTGGCCGGGGTGGCCGTCGCGGGTGCCGGGAGCCTGTTCGGTTCGGCCGGCCAGCTGTTCGCCGCAGAGGCCGGCAAACCGGGTAAAGGCAAGCGGGGCGGCCGTATCAAGGTCGCGAGTGCGACCAGCTCGACCGCCGATACGCTGGACCCGGCAAAGGGCGCGAACTACACCGACTACTGTCGTCACAACATGTTCTATAACGGCCTGACCACGCTGGACGCGTCTCTGGCGCCGCAGATGGCCCTGGCGGAGTCGTTCGATACCAGCGATGCGATTTCCTGGACCGTCAAACTGCGCAAGGACGTCGTCTTCCATGACGGCAAGCCGCTCACCTCGGCCGACGTCGTCTATTCGTTGACCCGTCACAAGGTTCCCGAGGTCGGCTCCAAGGTGCTGACCATTGCCAAGCAGTTCGATGAGGTGAAGGCCGCCGGCCCCCATGAAGTACAGATCCGCCTGGCCAGTCCGAATGCCGACTTGCCGGCGATCCTCGCCACGACGCACTTCCTGATCGTGCGTGACGGCACCAGCAATTTCTCGATCGCCAACGGCACCGGGCCATTCAAGTGCGCGGAATTCCAGCCGGGCGTGCGCTCGATCGCCGTGCGCAACGACAGCTACTGGAAGCCGGGCCTGCCGTACCTCGACGAAATCGAATTCTTCTCGATCCCGGACGAGGCCGCTCGTATCAGCGCCCTGCTGGCCGGTGACGTGGACCTGATCAACCCGGTCAATCCGCGCTCGGTTTCGCGCATCCTCGACAGCAGCAAAGTAGAGCTGATGGAGTCCCCGACCGGTGGCTACACCAACCTGGTGCTGCGCGATGAACTGGGGCCGGTGCAGAACCCGGATTTCGTTCTGGCGATGAAGCATCTGCTCGATCGCAAACAGATCAATCGAGCGGCCTTCCGTGGCTACGGCAAGATCGCCAACGACCAGCCGATCGCCCCCAGCAACCGTTACTACTTCGCCGGTCTGCCGCAACGCGAGTACGACCCGGAGAAGGCCAAGTTCCACCTGCAGAAATCCGGCATGGCCGGACGCACCCTGCCTATCGTGGCTTCCGAAGCCGCTACCGGCTCGCTGGACATCGCCCAGTTGCTGCAACTCTCCGGGCAGCAGATCGGGCTCAAGCTCGATATCAAGCGGGTGCCGGCGGACGGCTACTGGTCCAACCACTGGATGAAGCATCCGCTGGGCTTCGGCAACATCGGTGCGCGTCCGACCGCCGACTTGATGTTCAGCCTGTTCTACAAATCCGATGCCGGCATGAACGAATCGGGCTGGAAGAACGAGCAGTTCGACCAGTTGCTGCTTGCCGCGCGCGGCGAGACCGACGAGGCCAAGCGTAAGCAGATGTACGCCGACATGCAGGTGCTGGTGCATGAGCACTGCGGCATCGGTATTCCGCAGTTCAACAGCAGCCTGGACGGCCACAACGCCAAGCTGAAGGGGCTCAGCCCCCATCCGCTCGGTGGTTTGATGGGCTACATGTTCGCCGAACACGTCTGGCTGGATGCCTGAGCGATTAGCGCAACGGTAGCTCGATAACCAAGGCGTCGTCTGCGGGTCGATGCAGGCGACGTCGTTAAGTAAAGGTATCCATTATGAACAGCACCATTGCACGCCTTGTGTCTACTCGGCTGGCTCTAGGCGTGCTTACGCTGCTTATCGTGTCGGTGGTGGTGTTTTTCCTCACCAGCCTGCTGCCGGGCGACGCGGTCCAGGAACAGCTCGGTCAGGAGGCGACTCCCGAAGCGGTGGCGGCGCTGCGCGCGCTCTTGGGTCTGGACCAACCCGTGCACCTGCGTTACTTGAACTGGCTGGGCGGGCTGATCACCGGCAACCCCGGGGTTTCCCTGGTCAACGGCATGGCGGTCGACGACATGATCGCCAGCCGGCTGCCGAATACCTTGCGCCTGGCGGCTGTCACCGCGCTGGTCTCGGTGCCGCTGGCGCTGACCATCGGTATTTTGTCGGCGATGTACCGCGGCTCGATCTTCGACCGTTACAGCAACATGCTGGCGGTGTGCGCCGTTTCCGTACCGGAATTCCTGATCGCCACCATTGCGGTGCTGATCTTCGCGGTAAAGCTGGGCTGGCTGTCGGCGTTGTCGCGCAACGTCGAGGTCGAGACGTTCGGCGAACTGGTGCGCGTCTACGCGATGCCGGTGCTGACGCTGTGCTGCGTACTGGTGGCGCAGATGGCCCGTATGACGCGGGCCGCGCTGATCGATCAGCTCAGTGCCCCCTATGTCGAAATGGCGATACTCAAAGGCGCGCGGCCGATCCGGGTGGTGCTGCGTCATGCGCTGCCCAATGCGATCGGACCGATCGCCAACGCCGTGGCGCTGAGCCTTTCGTACCTGTTGGGCGGCGTCGTCATCGTCGAATCGATCTTCAACTATCCGGGCATCGCAACGCTGATGGTAAACGGCGTGATCACTCGTGATATGCCGCTGGTACAGGCGTGCGTGATGTTGTTTTGCCTGGGTTTTCTGGTGCTGGTGTTGCTGGCCGACCTCTGTGCAATTCTATCCAACCCGAGGCTGCGCAAATGAAACTGAACACTATTCCATCGAAGCCGGGCACAGCGAGCGGCGGGGATAATCCTCTGCAGCAGGATGGATCGAACGAGCAGGTGCGGACACACCGCCGCCGGCTCAAGCTACCCCTCGGCGGTATCATCGGTCTGCTGATCGTGACCTTCTGGGCACTGATGGCGGTCTTCGGGCCAATGCTCGCGCCCTACGATGCCAATGCCATGCCCAGCGACGGTTACTTCGGCCCGCTCAGCCTGCAGTTCCCCTTGGGTACGGACTACCTGGGGCGGGATATCCTCAGCCGGCTATTGCACGGCGCGCCCTACACCATCGGCGTGGCGTTGGCGGCAACCGTGCTCGCCTGCACGGCCGGCGTGGTTCTGGGGATGGTGGCGGCCGCCTCCGGTGGCTGGATCGATGCAGCCATAAGTCGCACCCAGGATGCGCTGATCGCGATCCCGAACAAGATTTTCGCCCTGCTGATGGTGGCCTCGTTCGGCTCCTCGGTGCCGTTGTTGTTGCTGATGGCCGCATTCGCCTATATGCCGGGCTCCTTCCGCATTGCCCGGGCGGTCGCGGTGAACGTGATGACCATGGACTTTGTCCGGGTCGCGCGTACCCGGGGCGAGGCCATGCCGTACATCATCTTCGTCGAAGTGCTGCCGAATATGCTGCGCCCGGTGGCGACCGATTTCGGTCTGCGCTTCGTCTACGTGGTGCTGTTGCTCAGTGCGATGAGCTTCCTTGGGCTGGGCGTACAGCCGCCGGACGCCGACTGGGGTTCGCTGGTGCGAGAAAACATCCAGGGTCTGGAGGAAGGTGCCCCGGCCATACTGGCACCGGCGATCGCCATCGCCACCCTGACCATGGGGGTCAACCTGCTTATCGACAGCCTCGGCGGGCGATCCAAGCGCGAGACGGAGAAGTGAGATGAACGAAATCGTCAGGGTAACCGGCCTGCGAGTGGCCGCGCGTAACGAGGAAGGTATCGATGTACCTATCGTGCACGGTGCCGATTTCAGCCTGAACAAAGGCGAGGTACTGGCGCTGATCGGCGAGTCCGGTTCGGGCAAGAGCACCATCGCGCTGTCGCTGATGGGCTACGCCCGCTCCGGTTGCCGTATCGTCGGCGGCTCGGTACGGGTCGGCGATGTCGACGTGCTGAAACTGTCGAATGCCGAGTTGGCCAAGCTGCGTGGGCGTACCGTGGCTTATATCGCGCAGAGCGCGGCCGCGGCATTCAATCCGTCCAGAAGCATCATGGAACAGGTGATCGAGAGCGCACTGATCCACGGCGTTCTATCGCGGCAGCAGGCGCAGGCCAAGGCCGTCGAACTGTTCCGCGCGCTGGCGCTGCCGGATCCCGAGCGCATCGGCGCACGCTATCCGCACCAGGTCTCGGGCGGACAACTGCAGCGCCTGATGGCGGCGATGGCGCTGATCACCGATCCGGCACTGGTGATCCTCGACGAGCCGACCACGGCGCTGGATGTCACCACCCAGATCGAAGTGCTGCGGGCCTTCAAGCAGGTGGTCCGTGAACGCGGCACCACAGCAATTTACGTTTCCCATGACTTGGCGGTGGTGGCGCAGATGGCCGACCGCATCGTCGTGCTGCGCGACGGCCAGATTCAGGAAAACAACAGCACCGAGCAGATCCTCGAGGCGCCGGAGCATCCCTATACCCGTAGTCTGCTGGCCGCGATAAGGCCGGCGGCGCGCCAGGGCGCGGGCGATCAAGAGGCACCTTCCGCGGAAGAGGATGTGCTGCTCGACATCCGTGGTCTGGAGATTTGCTACGGCACCAAGAAGGTGCTGCAGGATGTCGATCTCAAGGTCCGACGCGGCGCCGCAGTCGGGGTGATCGGCGAGTCGGGGTCGGGGAAAACCACCCTGGCGCAGGCTATCGCCGGCCTGGCGGAGCCGTCGGCCGGGCGCATCCTGCTCGACGGTGAGCCGCTCAGCAGGTCGCTGGACGGTCGCACCCGCGAGCAGTTCCGCCGCGTTCAGTTCGTCTTTCAGAACGCCGATACGGCGCTCAATCCGAAGCACAGCATCGAACAGATCCTCGGCCGTCCGCTGCGTTTCTACCACGGCATGAAGGGCGCGCAGCGCCAGCGCCGGGTCGCCGAGCTGCTGGAGCTGGTGCAGCTGCCGGCAAGCATCGCGCAACGCCGGCCCGGCGAGTTGTCCGGCGGGCAGAAGCAACGGGTCAACCTGGCGCGGGCGCTGGCGGCGGAGCCGGATCTGATCCTTTGCGACGAAGTGACCTCGGCGCTGGATACCGTGGTCGGCGCGGCGATCCTCGAGCTGCTGCGCGACCTGCGCCGCGAGCTGGGGGTTTCCTACCTGTTCATCAGCCATGACATTTCCACCGTGCGCGCGCTGTGCGACGACATCGTGGTGATGTACAGCGGCCACAAGGTCGAGGCCGGCGATTGCGAGTCGTTCGCCAAGGTGCCGTTCCATCCTTACACCGACCTGTTGATCAATTCGGTGCCGGAGCTGCGCCAGGGTTGGCTGGAAAACTGCGGGAGCAACAATGGCGAGCTGCCGTCGATCGCGGCGGCGGACCAGACCGCGCATCTCTGCCCGTTCCTCAATCGCTGCCCGGTACGTATCGACGGGCTGTGCAATCGCAGCGCGCCGCCACGACGAAGCATCGCCGGTGGCAGCGAAGTTCTCTGCCACCACGAAAGTTCCGAGCTGCTCAAGGCGCAGCAAGGTGTGAGCAGCATCAAACTGGTGGGTACCTACGCATGAGCGCGCGTTTCGTACGTTTGGCCGAACGCGAGCGGGCAAAGGTGCGGCTGATGGTCGATGGCGAGCCCGTCGACGCCTTGCAGGGCGACACCCTGATGGTTGCGTTATTGACCCATGGCTCGGCACTGCGCCAGTCGGAGTTCGATCCAGGGCGGCGTGCCGGCTTCTGCCTGATGGGCGCCTGCCAGGACTGCTGGGTCTGGACCCGCGGCGGCGAGCGTCTACGCGCCTGTTCCAACGAAGTTCGCGAGGGCTTGGATATCGTCACCAAGCAACCGGAGGCGATATGGCCATTGCGCGGCTGAAAAACCTGCAGAAAGACGGCGTACGGGTGGTGATAGTCGGTGCCGGCCCAGCGGGCACTCGCTGCGCCGAGACCCTGCTGGCGGCGGGAATCAGGCCGATCCTGATCGACGAGAACCGCCGCGATGGCGGGCAGATCTACCGCCGGCAACCCGAGGGCTTCAGCCGCGACTACGCGACCCTCTACGGCAGCGAGGCGGACAAGGCGAGGGCGCTGCACCAGAGCTTCGACCGCCTGCGCGAGCAGATCGATTACCGGCCCGATACCCTGGTATGGAACCTGACCCCGGGCCAACTGTGCTGCGTCAGCCAGGGCAAGCACACGACCGTCGATTACGATGCGCTGATTCTCTGCACCGGGGCCACCGACCGGCTGATGCCGATCGAGGGTTGGCAGTTGGCCGGCACCTACAGCCTGGGCGGCGCGCAGATCGCCCTGAAGGCGCAGGCGGTGGCCATCGGCCGGCGGGTGGTGTTCATGGGCAGCGGGCCGCTGCTGTACCTGGTCGCTAGCCAATATCTCAAAGCCGGCGCCAAGGTCGCCGCGGTGCTCGATACCTCGCCGCTGCGCAAGCGGATTGCGGCTTTGCCCAAGTTGCTCGCCCGCCCCGGCGTGTTGTTCAACGGCATGAAGCTGCTGGCGCAGCTCTATCTGGCGCGGATCCCGGTACGTCTGGGGGTCGAACCTGTGCAAGTGCTGGGTGATGCGGCCACTGGCGTCAGCGCGGTGAGCGTGCGCACGGCCGGCGGGGATAGCCTGCGGGTGGATTGCGATGCCGTCGCGCTGGGCTATCACCTGCGCCCGGAGACCCAGCTGGCCGATCTGGCTGGTTGCCGTATGCGCTTCCATGAGCTGTCGCAGCAATGGGTGCTGGATACCGACGAAGAGGGGCGCACATCGGTCAGTGGTGTGTATGCCGCGGGCGACGGTACGCGGATCCGCGGCGCCGATGCCGCGGAGCATGCTGGACGCCTGGTGGCGCTGGCCCTGTTGCAGGACCTGCAACAACCGGTGCACGGCGAGGCGCTGGCCCTGCAACGTCGCGTCCTGACGGTGATGGATGAGTTCAGCAGTGGGCTTTACCAGGCATTTCCCTGGCCGGCTGCACAGGCCAGGGCCTTGCCGGACCAGGCCATCGTCTGCCGTTGCGAGATGATCACGGCCGGCGAGTTGCGCGACGCGGTGCGCGAGAAGGGCGCCTGCGAGGTCAACCGCGCCAAGGCGTTCAGCCGGGTCGGCATGGGCCGCTGCCAGGGTCGTTACTGTTCCCAGGCCGGCGCCGAGGTGATTGCCGCGGCGGCTGGCGTTGCTGTCGAGCAGGTCGGCCGTCAGCGCGGCCAAGCGCCGGTCAAGCCGCTGTCGATGTCGACCGAGCCACTCAAGCAGGCCGAGGAGGTGTCGCCATGAGCGTCGAGCAGAGCGATGTACTGATCATCGGCGGCGGCCTGATGGGCGCGGCTTCGGCATTCTTCCTGCGCCAGCGCGGGAAGTCGGTGATCCTCCTGGAGCGGGACATGATCGGCCAGTACGCCAGCGGGGTGAACTTCGGCAACGTGCGTCGCCAAGGTCGTTTCCTCGGTCAGCTGGAGCTGGCCAACCGCTCCTTCGCGTTGTGGAAGCGCTTGCCGGAACTGATCGACGACGACCTCGAATTCATCGCCAGCGGGCATATGCGGGTCTGCTATCGCGAGGACGAGATCGCCGAGCTGGAGGCCTACGCCGCGGCGCCCGAGGCACGGGAGTTGGACCTGAAAATCTACAGCGGCCGCGAGCTGCACGAGCGCTTCCCGTTCCTGGGGCCCGAGGTCAAGGGCGGCTCCTATGCGCCGCACGACGGCCACGCCAACCCGCGCCTCGCCGCACCGGCCTTCGCCCGCGCCGCGCGCCGCGCCGGGGCGATCGTCGAAGAGCGCTGCGAGGTGACCAGCGTACAGAAGGTCGGCGGGCAGTTCGTGGTGACCACCGGTGACGGCCGCGAGTACCGCGCCGAGCAGTTGCTGATCACCGCCGGCGCCTGGGGCGAGAAGCTCTCCGCGCAGTTCGGCGAACCGGTGCCGCTGGTCACCAAGGGGCCGCAGATGTCGGTCACCGAGCCGGTGCCCTATGCGCTGAAGACGGTGATCGGCGTGTACACCAAGCACCCCGAGGAAGTGCTGTATTTCCGCCAGATCCCCCGCGGCAACATCATCATCGGCGGCTGTAACCACAGCAAGCCGGACATGCTCAACCGCCGCGCCCATTTCGAGCCGCAGAGCCTGCTCAAACAGTTGCAGCAGATGCAGCGGTTGGCGCCGCAGATGGCCAACCTGAACATCATCCGCACCTGGAGCGGTATCGAGGGTTACGTCGCGGACTCCCTGCCGGTGATGAGCCCCAGCGGCAAGGTCGACGGCCTGTATTACGCCTTCGGTTTCAGCGGTCACGGCTTCCAACTCGGCCCGGGCGTTGGCGACGTGATGGCCGAGCTGATCGGCACCGGCAGCACCAGCACTTCGATCGCGCCTTTCAACATCGGCCGTTTCGCCGAAACCCCCGAACAGCGGAGCAAAGCCTCATGAGAGCGCGGGCACTGGAAATCTGCAAACGGTTGATCGCCTTCGACACCGTCTCCTCGGAGTCGAACCTGGCGCTGATCGAGTACGTGCGCGAGCTGCTGCTGAGCAAGGGCATCGAGTCGCTGATCGTCAAGGACGAGAGCGGGCGCAAAGCCAACCTGTTCGCCAGCACCGGCCCGCGCGATGTGCCCGGGATCCTCTTGTCCGGGCACACCGACGTGGTGCCCGCCGCCGGCCAGGCCTGGAGCGTGCCGGCGTTCCAGGCAACGGTGAAGGACGGGCGCATTTACGGCCGTGGCAGCTGCGATATGAAGGGCTTTATCGCGTTGGCGATCGACGCCATGCTCGACGCCGCCGACAGTTCGTTGAGCCGCCCTCTGCAACTGGCCTTGTCGCATGACGAGGAGATCGGCTGTGTCGGCGTGCGTCGCCTGCTCGACGTGCTGCACCTGGCACCGGTGCGGCCGTTCCTGTGCATCGTCGGCGAGCCGACCGAGATGCAGTTCGTCCTCGGCCACAAGGGCAAAGGTTCCTACCGCGCCTTCTGTCGCGGCCAGGAAGCGCACTCGTCCCTGGCGCCGCGTTCGGCCAACGCCATTCACCTGGCCTGCGACTTTATCGCCGCGTTGCGCGAGGGCCAGCGGCGCTTGCAGGAGCAGGGCGCGCAGGACGCGAATTACGACGTGCCCTACAGCACCGTGCATGTCGGGCAGATTGCCGGCGGCAAGGCCCTGAACATAGTGCCGAACCTGTGCAGCCTGGACTTCGAGGTGCGCAACCTGCCGGCCGATGATCTCGACCAGTTCCTCGAACAGATGCGCGAGCAGGCGGAAGCGATCGTCGGCGAAGCCAAGCGTCTCTCCAGCGTTGCCGCCATCGAGATCGAAACCTTGAACGTCTACCCCGGTCTCGACACCCACCCGAGCGTCGAGGCCGTGCGCTTCTTGAAGAACTTCGCCCCAGCGGATACCGGCAGCGCCAAGGTGTCCTTCGGTACCGAGGGTGGTCTGTTCAACCAACGCCTGAATGTGCCGGTGGTGGTCTGCGGACCGGGCTCCATCGAACAGGCGCACAAACCCGACGAATTCGTCGAGCTGAGCCAGATGGATGCCGGCGAGCGCTTTCTCGATGGGCTGCTCGGTTCCCTGAAGCTGTAACCGCGGTGTTCTCGTCCGGCCCTCCGCAATAGGGGAGGGCCGTTTTGCGTCCTCACCTCACTCCATAGACCCACTGACGATTTCTCGCCCGAGGAAGGAGCGAGTGCTCCCGTGAAGGGCCCTTGCTTAGCCGAAAAACAAGGCCGCGTAGCCGTTAGGTGCTGCATGCAGTGGGTAGGTTGGCGCTGAGCGCAGCGAAGCCCAACAGGCATCGGCATGTCTCGTTGGGCTTCGTCGCTGCGCTCCTCAACCCAACCTACGGTTTATCGCCGTGCAACGCGCAATTGGGACATAGCCGAAAACAATAACCAAAAAAGCGGGACTCACGAGTCCCCGACAACACTGCGGGAGTCCGTCCATGATAGTCCTCGAACGTCTTTCCTTTTCCGGCAAGTTCGTCTTGCTCGGTCTGCTGGCCCTCGTGTTGATCGCAGTGCCGAGCAGCCTGTACGTGCTGGGCGCGCTGCACAGTGGCCAGCAAGCCGACCGGGAAGTGCAGGGCATTGCGCCGGTGCAGGCGCTGTTGCGTCTGGTCGCGCTGACTCAGCAGCACCGCGGCCTGGCCACCATCGTGCTGGGCGGCGACGACCGCCTGCAACAGGCGCGCCTGGCCAAGCAGGCCGAGCTGCAGCGCGCCTTCGAGGCGAGCGAGCAGGCGCTGCACGCCGCCGGGGTCGAGCCCGAGCTATTGGCCGCCTGGCGTCAGGTGCGCGAGCAATGGCAGGCGCTGGCCGAGCAGATCGGTCAGGGCTCGATCAAGGCCAGGCAGAGCATGCAACAGCATTCGCAGCTGATCGCGTCCAGCCTGCTGATCGAGGATGCCTTGCTCGATCATTTCGAGCTGTCCCTGGATCCGATTCTGCAAACCTACTCGCTGATCAACGCTGCGCTGATCGAGATGCCGCAAACCGCCGAACTGTTCGGCCAGCTGCGCGGCTTCGGTGCCCTGTACCTGGTGCAGGGGCGAATTCTGCCGGAGCAGCAGGGGGCCTTGATGGGACTGACCGCCCAGGCGCTCGCCAGCTTCGACAGGATGGGCCGCGCTTTCGCCAAGGCTGCCGCTGCCGACCCGGCGATCGCCGCCATGCTGGAGCAGCCGATGGCGGCCCTGCGCCAACAGACCCGGCAGGCCCTGGACTTGACCGATCAGCAACTGGTCTCGGCCATCGAACTGGATTTTTCCGGCGGCGGTGCCGGCTTGAAGGTGAACTACCCGGTCGCGGACTACCTGGCCGCCTATGATCGGCCGATCGACGCCATGCACGCATTGGGCGACACCACGCTGGCGATGCTCGAGACGGCGCTGACGGCACGGCGCGACAGCCATGGACAAAGCACGCTGCTGATGTCCGCAGCCTTGCTGGCGCTGCTGTTGCTCGGCGGCAGCTTGGCCGCGTTGATCGTGCTGCGTTTGCTCAAACAATTGAACAACGCCATGGCCGCCGCCGAGCGGATCGCCAAGGGCGACTTGAGCCGGCCCCTGGAAATCGCCGGCAGCGACGAGGCGGCGCGCCTGCTGCAGGCATTGCAGCGCATGCAGACGGATCTGCGCGGCACCGTCAGGCAGATCGTCAGCTCGGCAGAGCGGCTGGGTACGACCTCCGAGGAGTTGCGCGCAGTGACCGAGGATGCCACCAGCGGCCTGCAGCGGCAGAGCGACGAACTCGATCAGGCCGCCACTGCGGTGACCGAGCTGACGTGCGCGATCGAAGAGGTGGCGCGCAATGCCGCCTCGGCCGCGGAGGTATCCCAGGCCGCCGACCGGCAGGCCCGTCAGGGCCAGGACAGCGTGGCCCGCACGGTTGGCTCGATCGAGTCGCTGGTCGGCGACATGGCGCTTACCGCCGATGCGTTGCAGACCCTGGCGGGTCAGATCGGTGACATCGGCTCGGTGCTGGATGTGATTCGCGGGATCGCCGAACAAACCAACCTGCTCGCCCTGAATGCCGCGATCGAGGCGGCCCGGGCGGGGGAAAGCGGGCGCGGTTTCGCCGTGGTGGCGGACGAGGTACGGGCCTTGGCGCAAAGGACTCAGGAATCGACCAGGCAGATCGAGACCATCATCGGCTCGGTGCAGCAAGGCAGCCGCAGCGCCCTTAGCGCCATGCACGGCAGCAACGGCAAAACCCGGGAAACCCTGGAGGTCGCCCGTGAGGCGGGTGCGGCACTGAATGCCATCGCCGCCGCCATCGCCCAGATCAACGAGCGCAACCTGTGTATCGCCAGCGCCACCGAAGAACAATCCCAGGTCGCCCGCGAGGTGGACAGCAACCTGCTGAATATCCGTGATGTCTCCCAACAAGCCTCGGCCGGGGCCAATCAGAGCCAGGCCTCCAGCCGCGAGCTGGCCGGCTTGGCCGGCGAGCTGAATGGCATGGTCAAGCACTTCGCTGTCTGAGCGCAGTGCTAGCAGGCCATTAGTTGAACCCGCCGCAGTCCGGTGGGAGCCAGTAACCGTAGGATGGTGGGGCCGCCTAGGATTGAGCACAGCGATACCCATCGGGTGATTCATGCCTGTACCCATTGGCGGGGCGAACATCGATGATGGGTTAGGGCGCGCTTGTTCTGTTGGCAGCAGGTTGACTTGCGGGCGCCTAACCCATCCTACGGTCCAATGTCGCGTCGACCACAAAATGTCGGCTCAACGCCAAACATCTGTGGGAGGGGCTTTAGCCGCGATTCTTTCACTACCTTCAAGGTCAATCGCGGCTAAAGCGCAATGCCGCCCAGCCCCTCCTCGGGCTGCGCTCCCGCCACGCAACCCGCATACCCGGTAGAGCCTGCCGTCGCAGGCTGATTTTCAGCATTCAACGCTGCTGGGCGAGCGCTTTCAGCATCCTCGTTTGTAGCCTCTGCATAGACTGGAGGCTGTCTCGGAACAGGACTCGATCATGCTCAAGAATCGCTTGCAAGACCCTAGCCTGCTGGTAGAACGCGCCTATATCGACGGCCAGTGGGTGAGCGCCGATAACGCCGCCACCTTGGATGTCATCGACCCCGCCACCGGCGAATGCCTGGCCCGGGTTCCGGCCCTGCAAGGCGGCGAAACCCGTCGCGCCATCGAGGCTGCCGAGCGCGCCTGGCCGGCCTGGCGTGCGCGCCCCGCGGCGGAACGCGCGGCGCTGCTGGAGCGCTGGTATCAGGCCATGCTCGACAACCTCGACGACCTGGCGTTGATCATGACCTGCGAGCAGGGCAAGCCGCTGGCCGAAGCCCAGGGCGAGATCCGCTACGGCGCCAGTTTCGTCAAATGGTTCGCCGAGGAGGCCCGTCGGGTCTACGGCGAGACCATTCCGGCGCCGAGCGGCGACCGTCGTCTGCTCACCCTGAAACAACCGGTCGGGGTTTGCGCCGCGATCACGCCGTGGAACTTCCCCAACGCGATGATCACCCGCAAATGCGCGCCGGCCCTGGCCGCCGGTTGCACGATCATCGTCAAACCTTCGGACCTGACGCCGTTGTCGGCGCTGGCGCTGGCGGTGCTGGCCGAACGGGTCGGCGTCCCGGCTGGGGTGTTCAACGTGGTCACCGGCATGCCAGCGGGGATCGGCGAGGAGCTGACCGGCAACCCGACCGTGCGCAAGATTTCCTTCACCGGTTCGACCGCCGTGGGGCGTCTGCTGATGCGCCAGAGCGCCGAGCAGATCAAACGCCTGAGCCTCGAGCTGGGCGGCAATGCCCCGTTTATCGTGTTCGATGATGCCGACCTGGATCAGGCGGTCGCGGGCGTCATGCAGAGCAAGTTCCGCAATGCCGGACAGACCTGCGTCTGCGCCAACCGCATTCTGGTTCAGGATGGCATCTACGAGCGCTTCGCCCAGCGGCTGGTCGAGGCGGTGAACAAGCTCAAGGTCGGCAACGGCCTGGATGCCGGCACAACAATCGGTCCGCTGATCAATGCGGCGGCGGTGAGCAAGGTCGCCCTGCATATCGACGACGCCCTCAGCCAGGGTGCCCGCCTGCTCTGCGGCGGCGTGCCGGAAGGCGACGGCCAGTTCGTCCGCCCGACCGTGCTCGCCGAGGCCCATCCCGGCATGTTGCTGGCCAACGAGGAAACCTTCGGCCCGGTCGCGCCGCTGATGCGCTTTAGCACCGAGGAACAGGCGCTGAGCATGGCCAATGCCACGCCCTATGGCCTGGGCGCTTATTTCTTCACCCAGGACCTGCGCCGCTCGTGGCGTTTCGGCGAGGCGTTGGAGTTCGGCATGGTCGGCCTCAACACCGGGCTGATCTCCATGGAAGTCGCGCCTTTCGGTGGGGTCAAGCAGTCCGGCCTGGGCCGCGAGGGCTCCAAGTACGGCCTGGACGAGTACCTGGAAATCAAGGCCTTCCATATCGGTGGGCTGTAGGGCGACTGCTGTTCGAACAGGCTTGATTGACGCGAATCCGCGAAGGTAACGACATGAGCAAGACATTCAAAATCGCCGCGATCGCCGGCGACGGCATCGGCAAGGAAGTGCTGCCCGAGGGGCTGCGGGTGCTGGAGCAGGCGGCGCACAAGTGGGATCTGGACCTGAGCATCGAGGTGCTCGACTGGGCGCACTGCGATTACTACCTGGAGCACGGGCAGATGATGCCCGACGATTGGTTCGAGCAGCTGAAAGGCTTCGATGCCATCTACTTCGGTGCGGTGGGCTGGCCGGACAAGGTGCCGGATCATATTTCCCTGTGGGGCTCGTTGCTCAAGTTCCGCCGCGACTTCGACCAGTACGTGAACATCCGCCCGGTGCGCCTGTTCCCTGGCGTGCCGTGCCCGCTGGCCGGTCGCGAAGCCGGCGATATCGATTTCGTGGTGATCCGCGAAAATACCGAGGGCGAATACTCCTCGGTGGGCGGCAAGATGTTCGAAGGCACCGAGCATGAATTCGTGCTGCAGGAGTCGGTGTTCACCCGCCGTGGCGTCGACCGGATTCTCAAGTTCGCCTTCGACCTGGCCCTGACCCGGCCGCGCAAGCGCCTGACCGCGGCGACCAAGTCCAACGGCATCTCCATCAGCATGCCCTACTGGGACGAGCGCACCGCGCTGATGGCCGAGCAGTACCCGGAAATCAGCTGGGACAAGCAGCACATCGACATCCTCTGCGCGCGCTTCGTGCTGCAGCCGGATCGTTTCGATGTGGTGGTTGCGTCGAACCTGTTCGGCGACATCCTTTCCGACTTGGGCCCGGCCTGCGCCGGCACCATCGGCATCGCACCCTCGGCCAACCTCGATCCGGAGCGCCGCTTCCCCTCGCTGTTCGAGCCGGTGCACGGTTCGGCCCCGGACATCTACGGTCAGAACATCGCCAACCCGATCGCCATGATCTGGTCCGGCGCCCTGATGCTGGACTTCCTCGGCAATGGCGATGAGCGCTATCGCGCAGCCCACGACGGCATTCTCAAGGCCATCGAGCAGGTCATCGCCGCAGGGCCGATCACCCCCGATCTCGGCGGCCAGGGCTCGACCCAGGATGTCGGCAAGGCGATCGCCGCAGCGCTCTGAGCGCCTACCTAGTTTGTGTTGATGTCACCCTTTTAGCCCGTTCATGCTGCGGGCTTTTTTTTGCTTGAGATTCGGCAGCGGCCACGCCGTTCGAGGGCTGGAAATGCATAGGTTGTTGATCGGGCTGCTGGCGTGCGTGCTGCACGCCGGCAGCTGGGCGAGTCCGCCCATCGAGGTGACCATTCTCTGCGACGCCGGCTACCCGCCGTACAGCTATGCCGAGGGCGAGCAGGCCAGGGGGCTGTATCACGATATCCTGCGCGCGGCCTTCTCCCGTATGCCGGAGTATCGCGTGCACATCCGTCCCTTGCCGTGGACGCGGGCGCTGGCGGAATTGGCCAAGGGCCGCGCCTTTGCCCTCTATCCACCTTACTACCGGCCCGCAGAGCGGCCCTGGATGGACTATTCGCGGCCCATCTTGAGAGAAAAATTGGTGGTCTTCTTGCGCGCCGAGGTGGTGCATGAACTGCCGGACGAGCGATTCCCGCAGGCCTATGGCGGCCTGCGCATCGGCCAGAACAGCGGCTTCATCAACATCCCGGATCAGGATTACCAGCTCATGCTGGCCAGGGGCGAACTGCAGCAGGTCTACGGTAAGGACAACCGCACCAGTCTGGCCATGCTCTATCGCGGGCGACTGGACGCCTATATCAACGATCGCCGTGCGGTCCTCTGGGAACTGGAGCGGATGCGCAGCGACGGTGTCCTCGGGGATAAAGGCCTCAACTGGATAGTCGAAGGCCCCTGGCTCACCGGCGAGGCGGGACACCTCGGTTATACCCGCCTCAACCCGAGGGCCTATCCCTACAAGGAAGACTTCAAAAAACGCCTCGACACGATCCTGGTTGACCTGGAACGGGAGGGCGTGATCTATCGAATCGTCAGTCGTTATGACGCGATCTATGCGCTTCATTTGCGGTCTGCCGGCATCTAGCAGCTGGCAGCCCGGCCGGTCAAAAGGTATAGGCGATGCCGGCCTGCACGGTACGCGGGGCGCCGGGGTAGGCGTAGAAGTTGAACGCGCCTTCCTCATACTCCTCGTTGAACAGGTTCTTCACATCCAGGTTCAGGCGTACGTGTTCGTTGAGCTTATAGAAGCTCAGCAGGTCGACGACGCTATAGCCCTGCATGGCGTAGGCGGTCACACTGGTTTGCCCGGCGCGTTCGTCGACGTGCTTCACCGCCATGCCCAGACCCAGGCCTTTAGCGGCACCGTCCTGGAACTCATAGACGTTCAGCAGGCTGAAGCTATTGCGCGGAATATTGGCCAGGCGCGTTCCGGGGCGCAGGCTGTTGTCCTTGCTCACTTCGGCATCGACGAAGGCGTAACCGCCGATCATGCGCCATTCGGGTGTGATATTGCCGGCCACATTCAGGTCGAAACCGCGGCTACGTACTTCGCCCGCCGCGATACTGAAGGTCGGGTCGAGCGGATCCAGGGTCAGGACGTTCTGCTTGACGATGTGGTAAACCGCGGCATCGACGCTCAGTTGCCGGTCGAGCGCTTGCCACTTCGCCCCGACTTCGTAGGACTTGCCTTGCTCGGGCTCGAAGCCGCCACCGAGGCGACTCGCGCCGCTGTTGGGCTTGTAGGAGCGCGCCGCATTGGCATAGACGGCCAGGCTGTCGGTCAGGTCGTAGATCAAGCCGGCCCTCGGGGTTACGGCATTGTCGGCCATGTCCCAACTGCGGCCGCCCGGCAGGTAATTGCGGTAGTCGTGCTCGAAGCGCTCGAAGCGCACGCCGGCGAGGGCTTTGAGCCGCTCGGTGAGGGCAACCTGATCCTGTACGAAGAAGGCCCAGGTCTGCAGGTGTTCGTTATCGTGGGTCGTGGTGCGGGTCAATGCCGGGCGCGGCTGGCCCAGTACCGGCTCGAAGATATCGATCGAGTAAGCGGTGAGTGCACCGCTGGAGCGCCGGATAAGCGACTTGTAGTGAAAATCCTCGTACTCGACTCCCGTAAGCAGCGTGTGCTCCAGGCCCAGAGCAGTGAAGTAGCCGGTGAGATTCAGCTGCACATCGCGGTCGTCCCACTCCAGTTCGCGGTAGTTGAAATTGCGTCCCAGGGTGCGGCCATCGGCTTGCAGGCCGTTGGCTTCCACTGCGTTGCCTTGCAGGGTGCCGTTCAGCTGCTGCACCCCGCCGGCCAGCGTCCAGTTGTCGTTGAGCCAATGCTCGAAGCGCAGCTGCAGCATGTCGTTGTCGTTGTGCAGGAGGTTGTCGCTGCCTTTCTCCCAGACATTGGTATCGCGCGAGGCGTTGCCGGCCTGGTTGGGGAAACGGGTCAGGCCGCGATCCAGGGGATGGTTGTTGCGCATGAAGTCGCCTTCCAGGGTGATGCGCGTGGCATCGGAAAGCTGCCAGCTGAGTACCGGCGCCACGCCGTAGCGCTCCGTTTCGACATGTTCGCGGAAGCTCTCGCCGCCCTCGCCAAGCAGGTTCAGGCGGTAGGTCAAGTTGCCCGCTTCATCCAGAGCCCCGGTGGCGTCGAGCGTTGCGCGATGCATGCCCTGGTCGTCGACCTGGCTGCCGAGCGTCACTTGCGTTTTGGCCTGGGGCTGTTTGGTGACCACATTGAAGGTGCCGCCCGGATCGCCCCGGCCGTAGAGGGCCGAGGCCGGGCCGCGTAGTACCTCGAGGCGCTCGATGGTGTAAGCGTCCGGTGCGTTCGGGTAACCGCGGTTGATGGGGAAGCCATTGCGATAGAACTCGCCGGTGGTGAAACCGCGCACGGTGAAGGTGGTCAGGCCCTGACCACCGAAGTTATTGGCCCGACCGACGCCGCCGGCATAGTCGAGCGCATCGCGCAGGCGAGTCGCACCGCTGTCCTCGATCGCATCCCGGGGGATGACGCTGACCGATTGCGGCGTTTCATGAAGTGCGACATCGGTGCGGGTAGCGCTGCTCGAGCGCGTAGCCCGGTAGCCGTCCACCGGGCCGTCGGCACGTTCCGAGCTGATAACCATGGATTCAAGCTGCAGCGAGGAGGCGTTTTTTCCGCTTGATTGCTCGGCCCAGGCAACAGGCGAGAGAACATGGAGGAGGCAGAGCCCCATGGTGGTATGGCGCATTGATGTCGGTTTCCTTGGATGGGTAGGCCATTGATTTTATTTGAATATTAAATCAAATAAGAATAATTCTTTTTTGATTATTATTCTTACCTATCCCGATAGCTGTTGTCGTTTTGCCTGTGAAAACGCTCTGGCGCTGCTGTATGCGAGGGATATTCGGCAGAATCTTTTCTGCGTGCGGAGGAGGGGCTCGATCTTGCGTTTGCCTTTGCCACAGTGCGTCGAGCTCGCACTGCGTTTGGCGGGCCGCGCCCCGTACTCAATCAGCGCGCGAGCCCACCATGCCGGGGGCTAATAGCCCTGTTTGCGGTCGATCTGTCCGAGCATGGCTTCGCCGCGTTGATGCCGACGGATATTCTCCAGCAACACGCTAAACGCGCTTTCCGGCTGGGTCATCGCGGCGATATGCGGCGTCAGCAGAATCTGCGGGTGGTGCCAGAAAGGGTGGTCCGGCGCGGCAGGTTCTTGTTGCAGTACGTCGAGCACCGCGGCGCTGAGCTGGCCGCTGGCCAGGGCTGCGAGCAAATCCTCCTCCACCAGGTGACCGCCACGACCCATGTTGACCAGCGCGGCGCCTTTGGGCAGGTGTTGGAACAGCTGGCGGTCGAGAATCCCTTGGGTCTGCTCGGTCAGCGGCAGGACACACAGCAGAATGTCGCACTGGCCGAGGAAGGCCGGCAGTTGCTCGGCGCCGGCAAAACACTCGACCCCGGGTATGCGGTGTCGGCTACGGGCCCAGCCCGACAAGGCGAAGCCATAGGGTTGCAAGGTGGCGAGTATTTGCCGGGCCTGCAAGCCGAGGCCCATGATCCCGACCCGGCGTTTCGACGCGGGCACCAGCCGGTGCGCTTGCCAGCGTTTTTCGGCCTGCTGCTGACGATAGCGCAGCATGTCCCGATGCAGGCCGAGCACGGCGAAACTCGCGTATTCGCACATGCCCTGGGTGATGCCCGGGTCGAGCAAACGCACCACCGGCAAGCTCGCCGGCAAACGGCCGAGGTCGAGCTGATCAACGCCCGCCGAGAGGGCGAACAGCACCTGCAAGTTCGGCAGCAGCGTTTCGAGATCGTCGGGTGCCTGCCAGGCCGCGAGATAGCGGATATCCCGCGGATCGCCGATCTCCGGCCAGGCGCGCCATTCGATATCCGGGGCCTGTTGGGCGAACAGTGTTTTCCACTGTTCGCCGCGTACTGGGTCGGCTTTATAGAGCAGGGCCATGGGCATTTTCTCATATAAACGGAGGTGTCCAGGGTGCCCGAATGGCAGCGCAGGATATGTCGAAAGGCAGGGCGTAAACGCGTGCGCCAGGTTGTATAGCGGCAGAAGTTGGCAGATTCCATGGGGCGCCGGCGGCTGAAGGAATCTGCCGTTTGCGAGGGGAAAAACAGTCGATCCGAATTTCTCAGGGGCCAAGTTCGGCTTAGAGCGTTGCGTCGAAGCCTTAACCTGAAGCACATCGCAGCCGCCTCCCGGTTGCCGGGCTCACTTATGGGAGATGCCATGAACAGCAAATGCGAAGAAACCCCTTATCTGTTGCAACAGCGCGATCAATTCGTGCCGCGCGGTTTGGTTACCGCCCACCCGCTGGTGATCGATCGGGCCCAGGGCGCCGAAGTCTGGGACGTGGACGGCAAGCGTTACCTGGACTTCGTCGGCGGTATCGGGGTGATGAACATCGGCCACAATCATCCGAAGGTGGTCGCGGCGGTGCAGGCGCAGATGCAAAAGGTCACTCACGCCTGTTTCCAGGTGGTGGCCTATCAGCCTTATCTGGATCTGGTGCAGCGCTTGTGCGCGCTGGTCGGGGGCACCAGTGGTATCGCCCATAAAGCGGCGTTGTTCACCTCGGGCGCGGAAGCGGTGGAGAACGCGGTGAAGATCGCCCGCGCCCATACCAAGCGCCCGGCGGTCATTTCCTTTCGTGGCGGTTTCCATGGCCGCACCTTGCTCGGTACCACCCTGACCGGCATGAGCCAGCCCTATAAGCAGAACTTCGGCATGGCGCCCGAGGTTTTCCACACCCCTTATCCGAATGCCTACCGCGGCTTCACCAGCGAGATGGCGCTACAGGCCCTGAACGAGCTGTTCGCTACCCAGGTCGCGCCGGACCGTGTCGCCGCGATCATCATCGAGCCGGTACAGGGCGACGGCGGCTTCCTGTCCGCGCCGGCCGAGTTTCTCCAGGCATTGCGGGCGCTGACCGAACAGCATGGCATCGTGTTGATTGCCGATGAAGTGCAGACCGGCTTCGGCCGCACCGGCAAATGGTTCGGTTTCCAGCACGCCGGGATTCAGCCGGATCTGGTCACCGTGGCCAAGAGCCTGGCCGCCGGCATGCCGATCTCCGGCGTGGTCGGCCGCGCGGAAATCATGGATGCCCCGGCTCCCGGCGGCCTTGGTGGCACCTACGGCGGCAACGCACTGGCGTGCGCGGCGGCCTTGGCGGTGATCGATACCTACGAGCAGGAGCAGCTGCTGGCGCGCGGCGAGCAGTTGGGCGAGCGTCTGCGTCAGGGCCTGCTGCGCCTGCAAGGACGTTACCCGCAGCTGATCGGTGATGTGCGCGGTACCGGCTTTATGCTGGCGATCGAGCTGGTCAAGAACGACGCGGCCCGCAGCCCCGATCCCGAACTCAATCAGAAACTGATCGATGAGGCCCGCAAAGGCGGTCTGCTGGTGATCAAGTGCGGCGTGTACCGCAACGTGCTGCGCTTCCTCGCGCCGCTGGTCGCCGAAGAGGCGCAGGTCGACGAAGCGCTGGAGATTCTCGAGGCGGCCCTGGCGCGCGTATCGAGTTGAGCCCAACCTCGATCGGCGCGCATTAAGGGCGCGCCGATCGATAAGGTTTGAGCATGGATCGATGAAGTAAATGAGAGGAGGCGAGCGCCATGGATCTGACTGATTATCGTGCGCTGCTGATCGACTGCGATGAAGTCCTGGTCGATCGGGATTCCGGTATCTGGACAGCCTTGCAGCCGTTGCTCGAACACCGTCCCGGCGTGCTGGGGCGCGAAGAGGTGCTGAGCGAGTTCAACGAAGCGGTGCGCAGGCTCTACCCGCGTTTCTCCGAGTTGGGCTTCAGTGGTTTGTTGTGCTTCGCCCACCGCCAGTTGGCAGAGCGCCTGGGGCTCGAGGTCAGCTGGGAGGAGGGGATGACGTTTGCCCGTTCGGTACGTAACTGGTCGCTGTTCGAAGATGCGCCCGGCGCCATGCTGTACCTGCGCAAGTTTTATCGGCTGCTGGTGCATGGGGACCGCGACGCCGAGGATCGAGAGTGGCTCTGCGAACGGTTGGGCATCGTGCCCGAGGATTTGCTTTCTCAGGCCAGCGATCCATTGACGGACCGCGCCTGGTTGCTGGCTAACGACCTCAAGGTCGAAGAAATCCTGCAGGTGTCGAGGTATCCCGCCGAGTCGTCCGCATCGAGCGGTTCGTGCCTGATCCGCCGTGACCATGGTCGCTATACTCAACCATGCCCGGCTGACTATTGCATCAACAGCATGGCCGATCTGGTCGCTCAGCATCAGCTGTCTTTGCGGCGCTGACTTTGCTAGAAAGGCTGCCTACGAATAGCGATCGAGAGGTACGCGATGGAAGGTTTAGTCAAGCTGGACCGAATCGACATCAATATTCTGGTCGAGCTGCAAAAAGACGGTCGCATCACCAACGTCAAGCTGGCCGATGCGGTCGGCTTGTCGGCCAGCCCCTGCCTGCAACGGGTCAAACGACTCGAATCGGCCGGGTATATTTCCGGCTATAAAGCCCATCTCAATCTGGCCAAGATCACCGACTCGGTGACCGTATTCACCGAGATCACCCTGCACGACCACAAGCGCGAAGACTTCGCCAAATTCGAGTCCAACATCCGCTTGGTCGATGAGGTGCTCGAATGCCACTTGATCAGCGGCGGCTACGATTACTTGGCGCGCTTCATGACGTGCAGCATCCAGCATTATCAGGCGGTGATGGAAGGCCTCTTGGACAAGAATATCGGCATTTCCAAGTACTTCAGCTACATCGTCATCAAGTCGCCCGTGATGAAAGACGGGGTTCCGTTACGCAAGCTGTTGCGTCATTGAATATCCCTGCCGGTCGGTGCAGTCCTCGAAGAAGCATCATCGCAGCGCGTTTCTGTCGTTGTAGGTGATGGCAGTGAACACACGGGAGCCTGGTGTGCATGCTGTATGGCTTGTTGAACTTACCGATCGGAAGACATTTACCGAGGTGGCCCGGGTTAAGCGCTAGCAGGCCTTATCGTGGTCCGCCTTCAGCTGGACGCCCCTTGGCGGGTTCGTCATGCCTTGGGGGCGCCATTCCGTGGAGGATCAAGCCGGAAGTCAGGCGAACCTGCTTGCGGTGAGTTTCCAGGTCGAGCGGTTCGGTGCTGGTCAGGCGCAGCAACTGCAGATGCGAATAGTCATTGAGCAGGAAGGCGGCCAGGTCCACATCCAGGTCGGCGCGCAACTTGCCGGCTGCCTGTAAATCGCGCAGGAGTGCGGCAATTTCACCCCGCAGGATGTCATTCATGCGCTTGTAACTGTCCGGCAGGCCGCTTTGCCCGCCGCTGAGCACATGCAGCAGCAACTCACGCCAGATAGCGGGGGGCATCATCGCCAGGGCCTGATCCACCAAGACCTTTTCCAGGTAGCACAAGGCATCCAGCGGGTCATCCATCTCGGCGATATGCGCCCGTGCATCGCTGATGGCTCGCGCGTCGCCTTCCTGCAGCATCTCGACCAGGATCTCGTGCTTGGAGCCGAAGTACTTGAACACCGTAGGCGCCGAAACCCCCGCCTCCTGAGCGATCTGCTCGATGGTGGTGCTCTGGAAGCCCTGGCGCTCGAACAGTTTCACACCTGCCTGGCTGATTGCTTGTCGGCGCATCGCTTTCTGTCGTTCTCGCAAGCCGCTCAATTGTTCCCCCTGGATGCCCCTGTCTTGGAAGCAGGAGCATAACGACAAGCGCTTTCTTGTGAAAATATTTTATTGACTAAAGAAATTTAGTCGATTAATTATATTGTCACATCTGCCGTGTGCAGAGCACTTGTCAGGACACATGCTTCATGACCTTACGTACGGATTCGCCCATTGCTCTCCAACTAGCCCGGCACTATGCCGATGCCCACGAAGCAATGCTTGTCGGGCCTAGTCGCGATCGCTTGATGACGGAATTCCCGCCCGTTGAAGCGCGGCGGGTCACTTGGCAAAACTGGATGAGCCCACCGTTCAATAAGTGGGGCTTTCGTCACCTCGCGCGGCTGCGCCCAAGCATCTCGGTTGCCGCCGGTAACGGTGCGGCGAGCGACTTGCCCGAGGCCATCGAAGACCTTGATGGTTTCAGCTTCGAAAGCCTGTGTGGGCTATCGGTGCGTCTCGATGAGCAGCTGGTGGCCAGCCACTGCGATGCTTTTATCGTCGTGCACCAAGGCAAGGTGAAATACGAGCGCTACTTCAACGGGCAGACCTCGAACGACCGGCACATCATGTTTTCGGTTACCAAATCACTGATCGGTGTGCTGGCCGAACAGCTGATCTGTGACGGCGTGTTGAATCCGGAATTGAGGGCCGATCATTACGTTCCCGAGTTTGCCGGCAGCGCTTTCGCCGATGCGACCGTCCGCCAGCTGCTGGATATGGCGGTGGGGATCGCCTACACCGAGCGTTACGACGACCCTGAGTCCGAAAGTTCGCAATTTGGCTATGCCTGTGGTTTCCAGCCAGCTCCTGCGACGCACGCCCAGTTCGCCTCGCTCTATCAATACCTGCCGTCGCTGCGTAAGCGTGGCGAGCACGGTGGCTTTTTCCACTATGTCACTGCCACCACCGAAGCCCTGGCCTGGGTGATGGAACGTGCCGGGGGCATTGCCTGCCACGAATTGCTGGCGCGCGTATGGGGGCAGATTGGTTGTCAGCGCGATGGCTACTTTATGGCCGACCCCTGGGGACGTGGTGTCGCCGGTGCAGGTTTCAGCGCCACTGCACGTGATATCGCGCGTTTTGGCCTGCTCCTGGCCAACGGCGGCATGCGCGAGGGACATGCTGTGCTCGATCCGCGTGCGATCGATGCCATTGCCCAGGGCAGCGATCCGGCGATCTACGCCGCCAACGAGGAGTTCAGCGCGTGGACGCCAGGCGCTTCGTACCGCAGCCAGTGGTACGTGTTCAACGATCACAGCCCGGCCCTGATGGCATGCGGCATCAGCGGGCAGTACCTGTTCGTCGATCGCGATGCTGATCTGGTGATCGTCAAGCAGTCTTCGCTGCCGGAGGCCATCAGCCTCTTCGACCCCGATAACGTCCGCGTCCTGCGTGCGCTAGCCCGCCATTTCAAGGGTTGAGAGACATTCCAAGAAGATCTGCCGACAGGTTTTTGCCCGTCGGCCCCACGCTGGATGCGTGATGGCGACGGTTGTCGTCGAGCTGCCCTGTAACACAACAACAATCAACCAGGAGCAACCTATGAACCGAGTACCCTTGGTACCCTCACTCCTTGCCGCTGCGGTTTTGGCCAGCCAGCCGGCATTGGCCGGCTATACCTTCCAGGCGGGCGATCTTTCTGGTGAGGTCAATCTAACCGCGGGTGGTGCTGCAATTTCCACACGCAATGTCAACTTCGGTGCCGGCCGGGTCGATACGCGTAGCGGTCAGAGCACGGGCAAGCATGCCGACTGGCAAGAGCTCTATGTCAAGCCGGCGGTCAGTTTCAGCTATGCCCTGAACCCGGACTTCGACCTTTTGGCCAAAGGCTCAGTCGTCGCTGCATCGACCTTCGGTGATGGCGATGCCGGTGGTTTTACCCGCAGCTCCGATGGTCGCGTCTCGGCGGAGGAAGCCTACGCGGGTTTTCGCGCGGGGGAGTTTCGTTTCACCGCGGGTCGCCAGGACTACATGATCGGTTCGGGCTTTATCGTCATGGACGGCAACCTGGATTTTCATAACGACGGCGCCTTTTGGCTGGGGCCGCGCACTGCCTTCCGCGACTCCGCGGTATTGGGCTGGTCGCGCGATGCGCTCTCGGTACAGGCCTTCAGCCTGCGCACCGATGACCACCTCGGCGACTACCGCATGAACGGCGTGAACCTCGACTACGTTGTCGCGGACGTTGCGACCTTCGGCGCGATGGCCATGAAGCTCGACTCTGAGGAGCGGTCCTCCAATATCGCAACGCCGCGGGAGGGGATGGAGGTCTATAACATCCGGGCGCTGAACGCCAAGTTTCCCGGGGTTCCGGATCTGACCCTCAACGCAGAGTATGCGGTGCAAGGCGGTAAGGGCGCGGGCATCGAGTACGACGCCGAGGCCTGGTATGCCAAGGCGGAATACGCCTTCAGCTATCTGCCTTTGCAGCCGGTACTTGGCTACCGCTATGCGTATTTTTCAGGCGACGAAAACCTGGCTGACAACAAGCGCGAAGCATGGGACTCGCTGAGTAAAGGGTTTGTCGACTGGGGCACCTGGATCATTGGCGATGTGGTGGGCAACTACCTGCTCAACAACAGTAATCAGACGGTGCATACCTGGTCGTTGAAAACCCAGGTTCATCCAACCGTCACCATCGGGGCGATGCACTACCAGTTCTCTCTCGATGAAAAGAATCTTTTCGGTGCACCTGTCAGCGACCGTCGTTTCGCCGACGAAAGCGTGATCTACCTGGACTGGACACCGACTCCGCAGCTGTACACCTCGCTTTCCTACAACTGGGTACAGCCGAAAGCAGCGGCCAAGCAACTGCTGGCCGACAAGGATTTCTCCGCCATTGAAATGTACTTCACCTACCGTTATTGATGAGCGGGTGCCAGCTGTGGCTGGTGCCCCTGGGAGCCTGATATGAATTCTGTAATGCGCAGCATGGCGGCCGCGATCGCCGTCACCCTGATGAGCAGCTCGGCGTTTGCCGAACAACGTACCGTGCGGATCTACAACTGGTTGGAGTACTTACCCGCAGAGATCCTCAAGGACTTCGAAGCGGAGACTGGAATTCACCCTGTGTACGATGTTTTTGACAGTATCGAGATGCTCGAATCGAAATTGCTGACGGGCAATTCGGGTTATGACGTGGTGTTTCCCAGCACTGCCAACCTGGGTAAGTTCATCGAGGCCGGTACATTCGAACCGCTCGATCGCAGCAAGTTGAGCAACTGGTCGCATCTGGACGAGCCTTTTCTAGCTCAGTTGGCCACCACTGGCGATCCGGGTAATCAGTACGCCGTTCCATATATGTGGGGCACGACCTTGATCGGCTACAACGTCGATATGGTGCGCAATGCGCTTGGCCCGGACGCCAAACTGGATAGCTGGGATCTGATCTTCAAGGAAGAGAATATTTCGAAGTTGTCCAAGTGCGGCGTTGGCTTCATCGATGCTGCCAACGAGGTTCTGCCCATCGCACTGCATTACCTGGGGCTGCCGTCGCACTCCACCGAGGCGGGCGACTATCGCAAGGCTCAGAAGTTGATGGTTTCGATTCGTCCGCACATCAATTACTTCAGCTCATCGCGCTATGGCATGGATCTGGCCAATGGTGATATCTGCGTAGGCATCGGCTGGTCAGGCGGTGTTGCATTGGCAACGCGATTGGCGAACGCCGCGGGTAAGGGCGTCAAGATCGACATGATTCTGCCCAAGGAAGGCGCGCCGGTTTGGTCGGATGTGATGGCGATTGCCAAAGGCGCGGTCAATCGTGATGAGGCTCATGAGTTTCTGAACTATATGATGCGCCCCGAGGTGATAGCCAAGGCCAGCAACGTCCTTGGCTATCCCAATGCCAACAAGGATGCGACTCCCCTGGTTGATGCCAGCGTGCGCGACAACCCGAACATGTACGTGCCAGCGGACAAGCTTGCCTCGTTGTTCGTGCTCAAAGCGCTGCCGCAGAACGTGGAACGCATGCGCATACGCACCTGGAATGCCATCCGTACCGGTATATGACTCGTCTCAGGCCGGCCTTTACAGCAATGCTGTTTACTTAAGAAAAATGCCGCTTTCCCCTTACCTGGCAAGCGGAATTTTTCTGGGCTTTAGAGCCGTAGGATGGGGCGGCGCGTAGCCTGGATGTAATCCGGGAGCGGTTATTCAGACGCCATATTGCCCCGGATTTCATCCGGGCTACAAAAATGCTGCTCACTTGGCTCAAATGAACGCATTGTCGACATAACGAAACTCTTGAATTTGGCTCCGCGACCTGGACTCGACAGCGCAGCTGAACGCGCTTTAGCGCGGCCCCGAAGGGGTGAGCGCAGCGAATAACCATGTGGGTGATGCAGTAGAGCTTCCACTGGCCATCCACCCGTTGCCGTCCGCGCAGGCTGAAACGATCCAGGTGCTTGTTATGGCGCAGGTTGCCGAACACCGGCTCCACGGTGGCGAAGCGACGGGTGATCATTGCACGCCCGACCTCGCTGTCGATGCGTCGGCGCATGCGGGTCAGGGCATTGTCCTGCTCGGCCTTGGGCAGCAAGAATGCCACTTGGCGTGTGGCGGTTTTCTCCGGCGTACGCAGGCACTGCTTGCGCTGCAGACAGCTCAGGCAGTCGCGCAGGGCACCCTTGAACTTGATCGCCGGCTGGCCCTTGATCAGGCAGTGACTGCCGTTGCCGTACAGGGTTTTGCCGGCCGGGCAGGTGCAGATTCTATGCACTGGATCGAAGCGGAAGTCGGTCGGGGTATAACAGCTGCCGCTGACAGGCTTGGTGCGTTTGTCCCACAGCGGGTCAGGCTTCTCGGTGTGGTGTTTCTGCCCGGCATAACGCTCGTCGCGCTTGCGGTAGCCGTTATCGGGAATGAAGGCGGTGATGCCGCGAGCCTCCAAGTGTTCCACTGCCTTACGGCTGTGGTAACCGGCATCGGCTGTCAAGCAGGTGCTGGCGCTGCGCAGTGGGCTTGTCGCGTCGATGACCGGCTCGAGCAGGGCCTGTTCCGAACCGGTGCCGTGGGCCTGGGCTTCGACGATGATCTGCGCCTTCTCGTCCACGGCGGCGACGCCGGTATAGCCCTGGATCACGCCCTTGCCGGTGGCCATCTTGGCCGACTCGTTGTCGGTGCGGTTGGACAGATTGACCCGGCCCTTGGCGCCCTTGCGATCCTCGGGGTTGTCCTGGAGCCAGGCGCGCAACTGGCGGGCATCGGCCTGCAGCCGTTCTAGCTTGCGGGCCGCTCGCGCCTCGTCGTCCTCGGGCTGTTTGTCACGCTGGCGTTGCCGTTCGATCATGGCTTGGGCGGCCTTTTCCATCTTCTCGGCCTGGCGCAGGAAGTCGGCGCGGGTGCCGCTTCTGGCCTTGCTGGCATTGCTCGGCAACTTGACCCCATCGATGGCGAACATCTCGCGGCCAATCAGGCCCTGCCGGTCGCAGACCACGAGTACCTGGGCGAACAGCTTGGCGGCCAGGTCGCCCATATTGGAGACGAACTGCGCGAGGGTGGTGAAGTGTGGCTGACTGTCGCCGGAGATGGCCATGAACAGCACATGGTCGCGGCAGGCCGCTTCCATCTGGCGACTGCTGATAATGCCGCGGCTGTAGGCGAGCAGGACGATTTTCAGCAGCACGGCCGGGTCGTAGGCCGGTGCGCCCTCGAAGCTGTTGCGATAGCGGGCGTGGAAGTCGGCGAGATCCAGTTCGTGATCGACCAGATAGCACAGGGCGTGCTCGAAGGTGCCGGGCAGCAACTGCTTGTCGAAGTCGATCGGTAGCAGTTTTAGTCCTTTATGAACGACTTTGAATCGAGGCATCGCCCCGCGCCTCCCTGCAATTGAATGAGGTGGAGATTATCAGCCTGGGAATTAGGTGGCAGCAGGTTTTTCTACAGCCTCAACGTTTGGTTAAGGGGCCGGCTTTAGCCGGTCCCGAGTGAGCGAAGCGAACGACTTGAACCAGTTGTTATGTGCTCACTGTACGCATGAGTCACAACCTAGCGTGATACTATTTAGTTGTTCTGTACGGTCTTGATTCAGCTTTGCCGCACAGGCTCTATAAAATAGGTCAACTTGGGACGTTGGGTCTCGAAATGCTCGCCCAGGCACTGACCGAATTTTACATTCACTATGCCTGAAAGAAATCCATTTTTCTTGAGCGTCATTTAGCAACTCAATATCGCGTGTAACTTTTCCTTGGATGTTCGCAAAGATTTCGTTTAGGGATTTTTGTGATTCGGTGTCAAAGTAATCTATGCACTGGTTTATCGTTCGCGTGTCGCTAATATCGAAACACTCGCGCGGCTCCCGAGCGGAATAGGATATTTCGTTGTCGATATCTTTTACGTACTCGATTGCGTTGGCATTGATTGAGATAAAAAATACCGCAAAGGCTTTGAGAGTTTTCATGGTTAGATCCATTGTTTGCCAGTGGGTACATAACGTTTGGTTAAGGGGCGGGCTTTAGCCCGTCCCAGTGAGCGAAGCGAGCGATTTGAACCAATTGTTATACGGATTTTGCACGGTTAGCTATCTTTCTTCAATTCGGCGCTGAAGGTATGTTAGCCACTGCTCATGGTTCTCAATAGGTACGTTTGCGGCGCTTAGTTCTTGGATAAAATTCAGGCTATCAGAAATATCTTGGTTGCTTGCGCCAATGGCACCACGCTCGGCGGCTATATCTTCCAGTAGCAAAGTGCTGGTAAGAATTAATGAGGCCTCTGCGGGATTATTTCGAACAATATGAGGCATAGAAAGTAACTTTAGTGATTCGCGCAAAATATTTTCTGCTTCGCTCTTTCTTCCAGCGATTACGAGTTTTTCGGCCTTTCCAAGCATTCTGCTTGGTTTTAGGCAGGAAATGTAACTTCTGAGTGCCTTCAGCATCTGGAGTTCTCAGCGATACGGAGTTCCGTATAACGATTGGTTGAGGGGCGGGCGCAGCCCGTCCCAGAGAGCGCAGCGAACGACTCGAACCACTTGTTAAATGGTTTTCTCATAGCTGCATGTAGCTCTTGAATTCCTGCAGGCTGCTCGCAATTTTAACTGCTGCATCTGGAGCCATGCCAATTCCGGGCATGTAGAAAACCTCCCCATGCGCATCCACCACCAAAAGCTCACCGCCGCCATTGCCCCCGAAGGTTACGAAACCTGGGGCGTACTCAGATAACCGGTAATCTTCATTGAACTCTTCGATTTCTTCGGGACGCCACAGAACATACCACTCAGGCTCCACCAACAGTTCACCTTCGACGAAACCTTCATCAATCCATGACTGTAGAATCTGCTTGAGTGCTTCGATATTCATATTGGCCATTTAACGTTTGGTTAAGGGGCCGGCTTTAGCCGGTCCCGAGTGAGCGAAGCGAACGGCTTTGAACCAATTGTTAGAGCTTTTGTACATTGTAAAGCCCCACTTCATTGATGATTGGAAAGAAGTGACTTGCAATGAAAAGTGCTGCTAACACTGAAGCCAGGATGGCTACATTGATGCAGCACTCGGCAAAATGCGTTGATCCGAAACTTAGAATTTGCCCAATTAGGTATGCGACAGCTACAACTCCTGGAGCAACTGCAAAGCTTGCTTCAAGAAAATATGATACGAGAGCGCTAAGTATTAAAAATGCTGCGAGGCTTAGGGCTGGCACTCTCATGGCTTGATTGCTCTAACGTTTGGTTAAGGGGCGGGCTTTAGCCCGTCCCAGTGAGCGAAGCGAACGGTTTGAACCATTTGTTAGGCGCTAACACACCATACCTCTGTGCCGTTCGGCACCTCATGCTTCTGTAGCGACGGAAGTATGCAGCCCCAGCGTGGCTCTTGTGGAGCCGGCGTAAGGAACTGATGGGTTACCAGCATTTCCGCTTCGATCTTTGATCCGTCAGGGCGGAGGAGGAAAACCTTGAGAGTGGTCGGCCCTTGGAGGCTGCCCACAAGAGGTGCGGGAACTATAACTAAGCCGCGACCAGATATCTGAAAAGACTCTTCAATGGTCATGATCAAGGACTGCATCTTTAGCGCCTAACGGTTGGTTAAGGGGCGGGCTTTAGCCCGTCCAAAGTGAGCGAAGCGAACGACTTGAACCAAGTGTTAGACGATGTGGCAGGTCGAATGCAAAGCGCATAGGCGACGCCGACTGTACCGCAAGGTGTCCGCCGGTGGCGAGCAACACGCGGAGCGGCAGTTGCGCCAAAACGAAATAGCGCTTGGGCGCCATTGCCAACGCCCGCGCAGGGCCACGAATGCCGATAAATAGCGTGATGAATGAGTGCATTTAGCGAGCCGAAAACTGCTGAGGTGATGGTGCCAAATATTTTGGAAAGTAACGCCATTAATTCAATGCCTCCTTGCATAGCAACATCCGATGAATAAATAACAGCGCCTAACGAAGCTGTAGAAAAACCCCAAAAACACTCTCCCCCTCAACCCTTACAG
>CBIHLQ010000007.1:0-177024 GCA_966210885.1 uncultured Pseudomonas sp. | reverse complement strand
CGGCGCGACCAGCGCATGCACGCCTTTCTCTACCCGCTCACGCTGATGCCGTTCAGCGACACCGGCCTTGCTTGGGTCGCTGCTGGCAGCCAACAGGCGATCGGTAGCAATCACATCGACCTGGCCAGCGGCGTTCAGGACAAGCCGGTTCTGCTTGGCCAACTTGGAAACGTAGGGGCGGGACCAGCCGCGGCTGTCGGCGTACTCAGACTTGGTGAGAAATTCCGTCATGCCAAAACCCTGTTAACCACTTAACCGCAAAGAGTTAACCGAATTAACCCTGTTAACTAACTCCCAGGGCCAGCCACTAACTAAGCGGCGGGGCCCGAATTACCCTTGCTGGTCCCAACTGCCCAGGGGCCCCGGGGCGCACCAGCTCGGTGCATCAGCGTCTGGCGGTTGCTAGCGCTCGGGCTAGCGCCAACTCGAACTGAATCGGCAGCTGATCCTCAGCTTCGCGGTCAGCGATGCCGAAGAAGTCGAAGTCCTTGCGATAGCCAGGCCGGGACACGAACGCAAGCACCATCTTGATGTTCGTCTTGCTGGTTCGCTCGGCTATCCCTATGGCCTCACGGCCTCGACGCATGACGAAGAATCGCTTCAGGTTGCCGATGCTGCGCCGGCTCTGCGTACTGTTTGAGTAGGCATCCTGCTGCGCACCCAGGCCAGATATGATCTTCTGTATCTGCCCGCGGCCGATGTTGCCGAAGCTATCCAGCTTGGCGTCACGACCCGGCACGATGTACTTGCCTTGAGGCAGGATGCCCTTGGCCCGCAGCAGCTTTTCGCTGCGCTTGTCCTCGCGCCCGCCGCTGTATACGTGTGGAGTGAGCCAGCGGGTGGGCGGTATACCGCCGCCGGCTGCCTCGTCTTTCATCCAGACTCGTGCCACCAGCTTCTGCTTGGTCGCCGGGAACACACGCAGGCTGTTGAGCGTCCAACGGGTGGGCCGGTCGAATACCGCGCGCATTTCCGATATCAGGCGCTGCTCTACGTGCTTAGCGGTCTGTGTCAAAGTCAGGGCCACCGCGAACGGCAGCTGATTGCGCTCGAAGTCGGTGAGCATATCCAGCCGCTCACGCAGCCCTTTAGCCTCGATTCGGATCATCCTCTTCGTCCTGCCTTAGGGTTAAGCGTCTGGATTGCGCGAGGCATCAGCCGCCCAGCCCTGCGCGCTTGGCCAAGTACCGGGCGTAGATGCCGCCGACGATATCCGCACCCAGCAGGCCGATGCCGATGCCGGCAGCGCCTGCCAGGTAGGCGTCGTTCCACCAGGCCATGCCCACCATCAAGGCGGCCATGCCGAACAGCGCCGAGCTGCCCCACCGTAGAGCCACACGCTTGAGGATCTCAGTCAGCGCCACGCCCGGCACATCCGCCTGGCGCATCTCACCGACCAACCCGGCCAGCGCAACCAGAATCAGCAACCAAGTGGGCAAGTCCGCCAAGCCCTGCTGCATCTGCTGTTCAGTCGACATACCGGGCTCCTAGTGCCAGAAACAGAAAAGCCCCGCTCAACCGGCAGGGCTTTGGAGTAGGTCGGCCCATCCGTAGGCCAGTCGCCAACCAAGCTGGGGAGCCCTTGGCGACAAATCGGAAGCAATAAAAAACCCGGCGCGGTGGCCGGGTTTGGTTGAGGCTTGCTGGTCGCGCACCTCTGTGACAGTGCCTACGTTTTACCCCCTAATTCCGGTGGCAGCAACCCTGCTTTATTGCCAGCCCTGCAATCAACGGAAACGCCCTAGAGAAAAAACGGACATATAACGCAACTGGCTCCCAGCAGCTTTGCTGCTGTCCTACCTGACCTACTCAAGTTTTGCAGGTAGGACGCCGTAACTCCTTGTCCTACTTACCTTTTCCCTACTGTCCTATCTAAAGAGTAAATATTGTTACGCGAGAGTGAGAGCGCGCGAGCACACGCTGTACGCGCGCCACGTGCGCTATGTATACGCACATGTGCGGGAAGGGATAGGAGGTAGGGAGTAGGACAACCGCACGCGCGCCGGTGCTTCCAGCCGTCCTACCTGCAAAAGCGCAGTAGGACAGGTAGGACGGCAGCGGAAAGGCGCGCTCATGCGGCGCGCCTTAGCAGCTGCGCTTCGATGGACTCATGCGCTCGGTGCAGGCGGTCATAGAAGACCGTGCGCCCACACCCACACGCCGACCACTTCTGCGCCTGCAAGCTATCCCGGTTGCAGTAATGCTCGTACACCACCTGCATCTCCTCAAAGGGCAAACACTTGTTGACGATCAACTCTATGTCGGCGGCCTGGTCGAGCAACACCCGGCTACCGCGCGTACCGCGGATCAACGTGCCCTTGGTTTCCATCAGGATAGCAATGATATTGCCGCCACCAGAACCACCATCGCCTGGCTCAGGCCCGTGCAACTCATCGGCCCACAGCTTCAACGCCTCATCGATATACCTGATCAAAATGCCGTACCCCGCTCGCCAAGCTGCGCCTGGCCGACCTTCCAGCTGTCCGGTCGCTCATACGCATAACCCCGCCGGCCGAACTTCCCAGCCGCCGTTTGCCGTCGCTTGCGCCACTCCAGCCGATGCATTATGTGGCCCAAGCGCATCTGCTCGGGCTTACCCCAATGCCCAGGGTCGAGCATCAACGCGTCGCGAAGCAGCACGTCACCCGTGATGGTTTCGCCCACGTACGTCTCCAAGTACTTGCAGATCGGGTGCTCCCACATGTCACCGGCAAAGCGTGCATCCTGTTCAGCCTCGAACAGCGCCGCCTCCTCCTTATGCGGCCAGAACGATTCGCCGCTCTGGTACAACGCATACGCCTCAGCCCACAGCTGGTCACGCACCGCAATCAAACCGGCCGCATCCACAAAGCGGCACCACACCGGCCAATAGCGCCGGTTACCGGTCGGGTCTTTCAGGTAGTCCTCTTGGTTGGTCGTGCCCGCGAACACGCACTGGCGCAGTACATCCACCGTGCGCCGGGCATAGCTGGCGCGGAAGGTGTCCTTTGATGCGCTGAAGAACTGCTTCGCCTTGGTCGACTCGGCCTTGTTGAACGCATCCAGCTCGCCCAGCTCGATGATCCACTTCCCGCGGATCTGCTGAAACGCCTCCTTGTCACCCAAGGGGAATGGCGAATCCATAAACCACTCGCCGCCCAGGATGCCCAGCGCCGTAGACTTACCCTCGCCCTGCGCGCCTTCCAGAATCAGCACACAGTCCGCCTTGGTGCCCGGCACCATCACCCGGGCCACGGCCGAGATCATCCAGCGCATCCCCACCGCCTCGATGTACGTCGGGTCAGCCACCAACGGCTCGGCGCCCAGGTAGGTGCGCAACCAAGTGCGCAGGCGCGGCGTCTTGTCCCACACCAGCCCATCGAGGTACTCGCGCACCGGATGAAACTGATGCTCGTGCGCGACAACCCCGACCGCCTCCAGCACCGTCAGGCTCTTCACCCGCAAGCCGTAGCGCTCGGCCAGCCAGATCGAGGTTTGCACATCGTCCAGATCGCTCCACTCCCCCGCCTTGCCGCCATATGGCGTTGCCCGGCGCTTCACCGTCTTGCTGCTGAATATGTCCTCACCGATCACCCCGGCCCAGCGCGCGTCGTTCGCCAGAATCAGCTTCACATTCACCGCATGCGGCACCAGCGCGCCGGTATTCGTGCGCTGCAGCTCGTCCTTCCAACCGCCATCCGCCGGCGGCCTTACCACCGCCAGCACCTGGCGGCGCACCGCATCCAGCCCCTCGGCCACGTGCAAGTCGTTGAAGTCCGACCAACCGTCCTCGCGGTTCGTATCGAAGATCGGCAGCACAACCTGGCCGTCGACAACGATCGCCGCGTTCTCGGCTTTGATCTTGCCCACGTTGGTCGGCTTATCCCTGATCACCGTCTTCCAGTCGTCATCCGCGCACAGGATCATCGGCCGACCCGGGAAGCGATCATGCATAGCCTTCGCCACCGGCATCAGGTTGCCGGCATCGAAGCACACCGCGACCGGCAGCTGGGTCGCCATATGCAGGCTGGCGCCGGTGGCGTAGCCCTCGCACACCAGCAGCGGCTCGCCCGGCTCAGGGTCCGGGCCGATCAAATGGAAGGCACCTTCCTTCTCCACACCGGGCGGCCAATAGGTTTTGTTGCGGCCGGTGTTCGCCTGCTTCTCCGGGTACAGCACCTGCAGGCCGACGATATCGCCCCGCACATTGCGCATCGGCACCAGGGCGGCGCCGCTCTTCGGGCTATAGCGCAGGCCAAACCCGACCACCCGCTTCACCTCCAGATACAGGCTTTTGCCCTTCTCCGGCAGCTTCTTCCACATGCCAGCAGCGCGGCGCGCGGCCGTCTTGTGCTTCTTCGCCTCGGCCTCGGCGGCCTTACGCTGGCCATCCTCGGCGCGCTTCTTCATCACCGCCCGGTCTTCGGCGCTGATCTTGCCGCCCTTCGGCTTGATCTTCTGCCAGTCGCCCTTCTCGCCCGAGCGCCAATCGCCAAACGCACCGCAGAAGATCGTCCGATCATCCGAGGTGCGATGCTCATAAATCACATACCAGCCCGTCTTCTCCGGGCTCTTGTCCGTATCAGTTGGGCAGCGCGTGCGCTTGCCTGTGGTAACCAGCGGGGTTTCAGGTGCTAGGCCAGCCTCTTGCATCTGCCGTAGCACGTCATCGAGCAGATCGTAATCAGCCACGAGCACCCCCTTTCTCAGCCGGCGGATGTGAGGCATTCCACTTTTCAAATGCCTCGTGAGTGGAGCTGGCCTGCAGGCGTTCGCCACACACATTGCACTGGGCAATACCGCTAGCGGCTCCGACATCACCATGCCCAAGGTTGCAGGGGTTCATATGCCAGTCATCGACCTTGGCATCGTCGAGCGTTTCATGCAGCAGCTCTTCATAGTCGGTGTTGTCCCACACCGCACCAAGGCCACCGCACTCGCTACACCCAGCGCCAAGCGAGCACTGAAGCACGGAGCTGCTCACATAGTTGCCCATTGGGTGCCCGTCTTCGGTTTCGTAACAGCCACTACATGAGCGCCAGAATCCAGAACCTTCAGCTAACTGCTCGGCCACACCCTGGAGTTCAATCGGAGCTGCATAGAGTTCATGGGTGCCGACAGTTAAACCGCCGAGGTTATGCCACACCCGAATGCAGAGGCCTGGCCAAACACCGCCTTTCACCAGCTCTACCCGAAACGCAGGTTGCTGCTGGGGTGGAACGGAAGGCTTCACCCGAGCCACCAGCTCAGCAATATCAGCCTGAGCATCCTGAAGGAGGTACATCACATGCGCAGGACTCGCGTTCCCAGCAACAAGCTTGGGCGCAAGCAGCGCCCACTGCTCTGGCGTCTTTCTCATAAGCCACCCCGCTGCTCATGCAGCCCCTGGCACTCCGCACACCGCGTACAACCCCGGTCCAGCATCGCCAAGCGGCGCTCCTCGGCGATCGGGTAGCCGCAGCTCTCGCATTCCAATGAACACTGCCCAGGCCGCGCCGGTGGGCGAGCTGCCAGGGCAAGCGTCATGTGCTGCTCGATAGCAACGTCAGCAAAATCCGCCGGGTCAGCCATGGCGCACCTCCTTACCGCCGTTGCGATGCACATGCAGCGCGCGGCGCCATAAGCCGATCGCCACGCGCACCAGGTTGCTCGACAGCTTCTTGCACTCGGCCAGCTCGCCCTCGTCGATACGCCCATCGGCGATATGCGCCGCGACCTGCTGCGCCGCATCACCGGAGGAATGCAGCACATCCCTGGCGCCGCTCACCATCAGCTGCAGCGCGCAGTCATCCTCGAACGCCTCGGTGCCAAACCACATCGAATCGCCCAGCTCCGCGTGGAAGCTATCCAGCACCACCGCACGCCCCTCTGGCGTCACGTAGCGCATGAAGTCCATCAGCTCGATGATGTTCAGATTGTGCCCAGGGTGCTCGCGGTCGAACTTATGGGCGATGGTTGAAGGGTTGCGGTTGTAGGCATAGGCAAAGCCGGTGATGCCACCGCGGCACATCACCTCATTGCGGGCTACAAGGTTAAGCGCATCCGGCAGGGTCATTACCTCCCGGTCCAAGCGCTCAAATTGATCAGCGAACGAACGTCGCATTGGCATTTACTCCCCAGTACTGCCAGTGCCACGGCCTGCGCGCTTTGCTACAGTAGCGCCGTGGTCACTCGCAAGGTGCTCACATGGTGGTCGGGCGCTCCGGCAAGAAACCCCGCCCACCAATCCGATAGCGAGGCACATGCTCCGCATGCACCCCGCTGTTACAGCCAGAACTCCGTGGTGGAGAGCCTGGCAACCCAAGGCATCCGTGCCTTGGTGGTGCGCTGGTATGGGCGGTGGTGCTTTTGGTGTGCTCCCGCCCATGCCAGTGCGCTCCGGTTGGCCCCCGTGGTGGAGGGGCGCCGGGGAAATTGGGCGGCCCGAGGGTCGCCTTTTTTCTAAGCGGCCTCGGAGCCAACTAACAGGTCTTCGGGCTCCGGGAATATTTCAGGCAGGTCTGGCCGAATCTGGTGCGGCAGCAACCCACCGTTCAAAGCCGCGACTAGCGGCCGTACTTTTGCAGCCGGCACGCCGCGACGGCGCCAATTGAACAAACGCTGAGGGCTAACCTCACATTCCCTAGCAAGCTGGGACGGTTTCTTCCCGGCCTTTCCTGCAATCTCGACAATCAAGTCGAATACGGCCTCGGATGTGCTCATGATATCGCCTATACCAAACAGAATGATGTGCGAGTGCAAACAATACGTTTGTTATCATTTTGACGCAAGCGCTGTAACATTCTGTTTATGAGCAAACAACCACTATTCCTCAAAGGGCAACGCTTTCGAGCTGCACTGGAAGACTCAGGTCTGACAGGCGCCCAGCTAGCACAGCTCCTTGATCTGGAAAACGACCAGAACATCACCAACTGGAAAAGCCGCGGCGTACCCGCCTACATGGTCGGCGAGGTCGCGACCACACTCGTTGTTGAACGCGAGTGGCTGGAAGGCAAAGACGCGCCGATGAGAACCAACGAAACCGCGCGCTATGAGGTACTGCGAGAGAAACCGGCCCTTTACGTCTTGGAGCCCCTCGCCGCCTGGGACTCCGAAACACCGTTAGACGACGACGAGGTAGAACTCAGGTTGTACAAGGAAGTGGAGCTGTCCTCTGGCCCCGGAATCGCGGCCAAGACGGTAGTACAAGAAATCTCAGGCCCGAAGCTGCGGTTCTCTCGAGCCACGATGCGCAGCTGCGGCGTAGACCCTGAACACGCCGTATTCGCGACCAACACAGGCAACAGCAACCACCCTCTAATCTTGTCCGGCTCAACGATTGGCATCGACAAGGGCATGACACGGATCATCGAAGGCGAGATCTACGCCGTCGATCATGACGGGCATCTTAGGGTGAAGTTTTTACAGCGCCTTCCTGGCGGCGGGCTCAAGCTGCGCAGCTACAACCGGGATGAATACCCCGACGAAGACTATGACTTCGATCAAATCATGGCCCAGCGGATTCTCATCCTTGGACGTGTTTTCTGGTGGTCAACGATACGGGCACTTAAAGGCCCCGCACTGATGTAGCAAACAAACCAAACATTTTGTGTTGACCACAAAGCAAACAAGTTGTTTACTTGCCTCGTCTCTCCACCACAGAGCCGAGGTAAACCATGTCAACTGCCACCCTGCACGTCCTCCCGGCGTGCGACTCCATCCGCGTCTTCGAGGTTCGCCGCCTCGCCATCATCCATGGCTGCGCCTTCGCCGGCCGCAAACCCAGCAAACCTAAGCAGCGCCCAGCGCCCGCACCCTTCGACCCCAACGACGGGGGGCGTGCAGCATGAGCCGCCTATCCCTCAACGCCAGCGCCTACATCCGCCTACAGGCCCAGGTCGGCCTCAGTGGCACCTTCAACCACACCCTGCAGTCGCGCGACTGCCGCCAATCCGTAGCGGCCCAGGTCGAGATCGAGCAGTGCACCGCTGGTATCTCGGTCACCGTGCAGGTCGCGGGCTTGCGCGACACCTACAGCGTCGCCCTCGACAAGTACCGGGCCGACACCGCCCAACGGGTGGCGCGTTTCATCGAAGGCACCGCCAACGGCCGAACCCCCAGCGATGTACCGGACGTAGACGAGTACCAGGTGGTCAGCGACATCGAGCGCGCCCTGCGCGGCGCCATCCGTCTCGGCCGAGGCACCCACTACCTGATCGCGCACGAGCTGGAGCCAGCGCTGCACATCGCCCGCAATCCACGCGGCGGCTACACCGCGCGGATTGAACTGGATGACGCCAGCTGCATGCTCACCCTGCCCGCCGACACCCAGCGCGCCTACGCCATGCTGGCCGACAACCTCAACCGCTTCCTGCAGGGCTACCGCAACAGCCTCGCAGCAGCGGCGTGAGGTGCCCCCATGACCTTGTCCCTCAAGCAAGCAGCCGAACGCCTCGGCTTGGGTCACCGCACGCTGATGCAACGCATGCGCGAAAAGGGCCTGCTGGGTAAAGACAACCTGCCGGCCAACCCGGTGGCGACCAAAGCCTTCCTCGTGACTCGCGATAGTCGCTGGTATCACGAAAAAGCCGGCATGCAATACAAGCGCACCACCCGCGTCACCGATATCGGCGTGCCCTGGCTGGCCAAGCAACTGGGTATCGAGCGCCCAGCACCACCCGCCGTAGCCGACCCGCGAGAAGTCGCGTGAAGAGCTACCCCGAACCCTGGCCGCGCCAATACGCGCGCCAGATCGTGGCACTGGCCACCCGTGAAGAACGCATTGCAGCACTGGCCAACGTACCGGCAGCCGTGCGCGACCTCACCCGCCGCCACGTCGAGAACGCCTGGAACCACCCCAAAGGAGCCACCCATGGATAGCAAACTGATTGATGCACTGCTCATCGAGCTGCTCAAGCTCCCCGAGCACTACCGCACCCCCGAGAAGATCCTCGCCAACCTCACCCTGGCCGCCACCGCCGCCGGCGTTTCCCTCAGCACCCAGGGCGCACCGCTGCAGCTGGAGCACCTCAAGCTGCACGCCGCGCTCGGCATGCTCAGCAACGAACTGGGCGATGCCTACACCCACCGCGCCACCCTGCGCCTCGGCAACGGGCTGGAGGGCATCGAGCTGGGCGGCGTGATCGAACCGCGCGAAGGCACCACCCTGCCGCGCTTCTTCGGCTTCGGTGCCAACACCCAACAGGTGCTCGCCAAAATCAAAGCGGAGATCCAGGCGCACCACCAGCCCAACAGCAAACCGCCGGTGATCCAGCGCCGCAGCGGGCCGCTCAGCAAGCTTAAGCGAGCCGCGGCATGAGCAGCCCTGCCCAACCCCAACTGCGGCTGCCTTATCAGCCGCGCGCCAACACCGTCGAGCTGCTCTATCGCACCTTCGGCGACGTACTGGTGCCGGCCGATCGCGTGCGCGCCACCTACTTCCGCAACCTCAACGAGGACAACTTCAAACGCGCCATCGCCGACGGCCGCCTGCCCCTCCCGGTCACCACCCTGGACAGCAGCGCCAAAGCCCCCAAGTTCATCGACCTGCGCCACCTGGCCACCTTCATCGACAGCCGTGCGGATGCCGCGGACTTCGAGCTGGCGGCGGCCCAGGAAGCAACGCAGAAGGAGAGCTGACATGTACCGCTACTGCCGCGAATGCAAAACCGAACTGGAGGAAGACGAACAAGCCACCGGCCTTTGCCGCGCACACATTAGCGAGGCCGCCGACTGGCACCGCTTCGACCTGCTGCGCGAAGAAGGCCACCCAACCCATGCCGCCAAGCTGATGGCAGGGCTGGCCGATCCGCCAGACCCAGACGAAGAAACAGACACACCCCGGCTACCAGGTATCGAGTCGCTCAAGCGCCGCGCCAAAAAGTTAAAGAAGACCACCAACGGAATGACCCATACCCAGGCGCTGGACAAAATCGCCCAGCAACACGGCCACACGCACTGGCTACACCTCAGCCAGAACCACCCGGACAACCGCTAACACCGCAGCCGCTGCCACCACCAGCCAAGCGACACCACCCCAGGAGCACACCATGGAACTCACCACCCCACAGATCTACGCAATCTTCGCCATGCTCACCACCAGCGCACTGGCCGCCTTGATCTTCTACTGCATTGGCCTGCGCACCGGCCGCGGTGCCGGCTACGAACTCGGCCGCGAATCCGCAACCACGCATTGGCGCAAGCTGCTGGACGCCAAGCGCGAGGCCAACGACGAGCTGCACGAACGCATCGCCGCCCTACGCAAGCGCGTCAACGCCGAGGAGGCGGTGACCGAAAAGGTAATAGCAGACTGTGGCGGGCAGATTGCCGCCCTGAAACGCGAGATGCACGCCGCAGAGAACGACCGCGAAGGCGTCATTCGAGATCTGACCGCCGCCCTGCTGGACGAATACGCCAAGCGCCTACAGCAAGACGACTGGCTGAACCTCAAGCTGGCCGCCAAGCAGCTCGGCCAGGCCGCCCAACAGTTCACCCGCTCCGGCAGCACCAAAACCAATCAAGCCGCCATAGCCCAGGCCAGCATCAACGCCCTGGCCGACCGCGTGAAAGCCATCGTCGACCAGCCACCGCGGCTCTGCGAACACGCCACCGACGCCATCACCGATACCGACCTGATCGAGTGGTTGGACAGAGAGGCCACCTACAACGGCGAACTTGAGTATGGCGAGCTTCGCTTCAACGTCGTCTTGCCGGTCTACGGCTTCGAACACGCCCGCGACGTGCTGACCCTGGCAGTGAAACAACAACGCCAGCGTGACTACGGCCAAGCCATGGGAGCCGCCGCATGATCAAGCGCCACTACCCCCTGCTGCGCCTAACGCCGGAAGCCGCCGGCAAGCTGCAGCACGACCACGACCGCGCGCTGGCACGCCTGGCGCAAATGGAAATCAAGCTGGCCGAGCTGGAGCGCCAAGTGCGCGACCAGTTCGGCGCCGAGGCCTACTGGCTGCTGCGCAACAACGCACGCAACGCCGCCCTGGCCAATCAGCTGCAACAGGAGATCGCGGCATGAGCACATCCAACGACCCGATGCGCGACCGCATCACCCTGCACGGCCTGGGCTTCATCCAAGTGCAGCTGCCCGGCAACCAACGCCTGCACGTCTGGCACCCCGACCTGCCGCGCCGCCGCTGTTTTGAAGATTCGGCCATTCACAACCACCGCTTCGCCTTCGACTCGCACGTGCTGGTCGGCGCCCTGCGCAATGTGGACTACCTGGTGCAAGAGGCCGCCACCGGCAGCCACCTCGCCTACAGCCACGAAGCCCCACGAACCGCATCCGGCGGCCGCCCCTGGACGCTGAACTCCAGGGTCAGCATCGAGAGCTTCACCGACACCATCTACCAGGCCGGCCAGCAGTACCGCATGCGCGCCTACGACTACCACCGAACCGAAGCCCTGGGCGACGGCCGCGTGGCCACCCTGATGATCAAGAAACAGGAAGGCGAAGCCGGCGCGCGATCGCTCTGCCGGATCGGCATCGAGCCAGACGCCAACTTCGATCGCTACCAGTGGCCGGCGGCGCGACTTTGGTCTGTCGTGCTCGAGGTGCTGGGGGCTGAAGGCCTGATGGCCTCCAACTGGGCGATGGACGCCGGAACCGAGGAGCTACTGCCATGAGCTGGATACTCACCAACAGCGCCAAACCCATGAGCCTGGTGCGCCCCCGCGCGGATCTGGTCACCCCCGAAGATATCGCCCATAGCCTTGGGCATATCTGTCGCTTCAACGGCCACTGCAAGCACCACTACTCAGTCGCCCAACACAGCCTGCTGGTTGCCAGCATCGTGCCCGACGAGGATCAACTGCCGGCCTTGCTGCACGACGCGGCCGAGGCCTTCGTGGGCGACATGGTGCAGCCGCTCAAGCAGCTGCTGAAGGAGACCGCAAAGAGCACAACCGACGCCTGGCTACTGACCTGCGAGCACCTCGGCCTGAGCCGCCATAGCGTGGAACGGTTAGCGGAGGCGTTCTCCATCAGCCCTGGCAGCGACCCAATGGCCGAACACCTCAACCACCTGATCTCGATCTACCACCAGATCGAGCAGCGCGTGTGGCTGGCCATCGCCGAGCGCTTCGACATCGACCCAGTGCTACCGGCCAGCGTCCACAAAGCCGATATGGTCGCCCTGGCAACCGAGCGCCGCGACCTCATGCCCGAACACGCCGGCGCCTGGGAAATCCTCGAAGGCCACGACCCAGTACCGCAACACATCGCCCGCTGGACTCCAGAAGAAGCTCGCCAGCGCTACTACGACCGGCTCATCACGTTGCTGGCCACGACACATCGCCGGAGGCATGCCGCATGAACCTCGCCAAACTGCTCGACATCATCATCCCGCGGCGGCTGACGGAAGAAGTAGCCCTAACCGATGACGGCGACCACTACCAGATCGCCTGCTCCATGGCCGACGTGCGGCCAGGCGAACGCTTTGATGCAGTGGCCACCATGCGCACCTTCAACCTGTTCGGCATGGCGCTGTTCCCGGAGCTGACCGGCGAGCCTCGCCCTTGGCCGACTGCCTCCCAGGCCACCACGACCTGCAACCCCCTGGAGCTGCTGCGCGCGGTCGAACAGATGGCCGCCTACTACGAGGCGCCTAAAGGCTTATTCGACTGGCTGGATTTGCAGGTGAAGTTGCACGGCGGCACCCCGAGCAGCCCCGAGCAACCCGGCTTCCGCCTTGAAGTCACGCCTGCCCCAGTAAAGGAGGCCGACCAATGACCCAAGCCACCGCAACCACCGCACCCAAGGCCGTGCGTCAGCACGGCGGCGGCCTGGTACATGCCAACCAGCCGCGCGCCACCCTGCGCGGCCGCCATCAATACCCGAGCGGTGGCGTTAAAAAGAGTCTCTGCTGCGCAGCAGCAGGCATTAATGCTCTTGATCTGCAAGCCACCGCCACCCTCGCATACCCCATGACAGGCGTGCGCCCGGCGCAAAAGTTGAGCACCCCGCTTCGCTCTCTCACTCGCCCGCACGCGCAGCTTGTCGTGGGGTATAAGCACCCATCACTAGAGTTTCTTCACTTGATCCAGCAGAACTTTACTGTCGCTGAGAATTTGCGAGGCGCCCGTTTGATACCCCCGAACCTGCTCATCCCTGGCGCCCCCTTCGTCGCTGGTATTCGTACTTTGCAGCATAAAAATCAGCCCCGTAAGAGCTGTTTTGAGCACGTAAACCTGCACACACCTAGCCTGATCAAGGTCGTCATCAAAGTTGTTGGCCAGCCGTATCAAAAGCCGCTCGAACACAACAGCATGGCGCTTATCAACGTCATCGATTCCATCCTGCCAGTCAGGCGATACCGTATTCGTTATATAGACGTGATACTCCATAGCAAAGAGATGCAGCCGAGTTGCCAGTCCGATCTGCCGCTGCCTTTCCTCAGCCTTCAATCTGCTGGTCTCGCTATCATGCTGATGACTGGCAATCACAATCGCCGCAACTATCGCCACAACGGAGCCGATAGCTTGCACCCATGCGGCAGCGACTTGATCCCACGGCCAACCAAGCACAATGGCCGCTCCGCAAACCAGAATAAGCAACAACAGCAACCCATTAAGCCTATTGATATAACGCTTCACGCCCGCCATAGCCCCGCTCCTTGCCTTGACCAAACCCTCAGCTTGATCACTTCGCGCCTCTGCGTCCACGGTGACGCCGAATGACGTCCTTTAACCTCACCCCAATCACCAAGGCGGTGAACACCCAGTTCGGCCTCAACTTCGCCGGCGAGATCCGCGTCGACCTGTTCGCTGGCGGCGGTGGCGCGACCATGGGCCAGGAGATGGCCACCGGCATTCCAGTCGATATCGCCATCAACCATGACGCCGACGCGATCAGCCAGCACAAGCGCAACCACCCGAATGCAGAGCACTACATTGAGGACGTGTACGAGGTAGAACCGCGCAAGGCTACGCGCGGGCGGCCAGTTGGCCACCTGCATGCCAGCCCGGAATGCACCCACCACAGCCAAGCCGCAGGCGGTCAGCCTCGCAGCTCGGCCAGCCGCTCACTGTCGTGGGTGATTATCAAGTGGGCCGGCCAGGCACTGCCCCGCCAGATCAGCATGGAGAACGTGCTGCAGATCCTGCAATGGGGGCCGCTGGTCGCCAAGCGCTGCAAGCACACCGGCAGAGTCATTTGCGTGGATGGCACCGTCGCCGCAAAAGGCGAGCGCGTACCCGTGCAGGAGCAGCACCTGGTGCCCGACCGCAAACGCCGCGGCCAAACCTGGCACCGCTTCGAGCAGCTGCTGCGCGGCATGGGCTATGACCTGGTGTACGGCAAGCTGAAAGCGGCCGACTACGGCGCCGCCACCACCCGCGAAAGGCTGTACCTCTATGCGCGGCGTGACGGCGTAAAGCTGGCCTGGCCAACACCCACGCACGCCAAGACGCCCTGCAAAGGCCAACTGCCTTGGGCGCCAGTGGCGAGCTGTATGGATTGGTCGCTGCCCTGCCCGAGCATCTTCCTCGACAAGGAAGAGGCTAAGGCCTGGGGCGTTCGCCGGCCACTCGCAGCCAAGACCATGGAGCGCCTGCGCAAAGGCGCCAAGCGCTACGTGATCGACCATGCCGACCCGTTCATCGTCAGCGTGAACCACTCCGGCGCCGAGTTCAGGGGCCACGCCACTACAAGCCCAGCGCACACCATCACAGGCGCGCACGGCTTCGCCCTGGTCGAACCAACGCTAGCGCCCTTCATCACAGAGCATGCCAACGGCAGCACCCAACGCAACATGCCGGCCGATGATCCACTGCGCACCCAGGTCGGCGCCGTGAAAGGCGGACACTTCGCCCTGGCCGTGGCCTACCTGGCACAGCAGAACGGCGGCTTCAACGAAACGCCCGGGCACCACCCGAGCCGGCCGGCGACATCCATCACCACCACCGGCAGCCAGCAGCAGCTGGTCACTGCCAACCTGGTGACCCTGCGCAAGAACTGCATAGGCGCCGACATGCGCGAGTCAGCACCAACCCTCTGCGCCGCCGCCGAGCATCTAGGCCTGGTCGAATACACCCTATCGCCCGAGGCCGAAGAAGGCGCGCTGCGCGTGGCCGCATTCCTGATGGGCTACTACGGCAGCGACAACATCTACGACCCACGCGCCCCCGCGGCAACCATCACCACCCGCGATCGCCTGGCGCTGGTCACCGTCACGATCAAGGGCACGCCCTACGTGATCGTCGATATCGGCATGCGCATGCTCACCCCGCGCGAGCTGTACCGCTGCCAAGGCTTCCCCGACAACTACGTGATCGACACCGGGCACGACGGCCGCAAGTTCAGCAAGCGGGTCCAGGTGCGCATGGTCGGCAACTCAGTATCACCCCAACCAATGGCCGCCCTGATCCGCGCCAACATGGGCACACAAGAAGAATGCATGGAGGTGGCAGCATGACAGACCAGCCCCAAGATCAAACCGAGCTGGTGCAAGCGCTCAAGGCTCTGGTCCTTCAGCTCAGCACCCCACGCGTGATGCCGGCCGATGAGCTGTGGACTGCTGAGGATATTGCCAACTATCTCAAGCTGGCCGTGGATACCACCGAGCGCCGCGTGGTCACCCGGGCGGACTTCCCGGCCCCCCTGCAACCCTGCCTGACCGGCGCCAGGGCAGCAAAGCGCTGGTTTGCTGCCGAGGTCACCACCTGGGCACGCCAGCACCGCTCCAAACTCCCAGAGCCGCGCACCCGCCGTAAGGCCGCCTGATCAATCCAACCGACCGGCGACCTCGGTCGCCGTGGCGTTGTAGTACACCATCAACGAACGCGGATCACGGTGCCCGGTCATCCGGGCCAGATCCAGCACGTCCAACTTCCTGGCCAGGCGCGTGGTTGCCTCATGCCGGGTGTCGTGGAAGCGCAGATCCACAATTTCCAGCTCATCACGCACCTTGCGAAACATCGCATCGGCCGAAGCAGACTGCAGCCGAAACAGCGCCGGCCGATCGGCAGCCGCCTCAATCAGCAACTTCAGCAGCTCCACCGCCCGCAGGCTTAGCGGCACGTTGCGGCTGTCGCCATTCTTTGTGGCATCCAGGCGCACGTAACGCTTGGCCAGGTACGTGGCGGCCTTGGTCAGCGCCAGGATCTCGCCCTGGCGCATGGCCGTCTCGATAGCGATCAAGAAGGCATAGGCCAGCTCCTGCTGTAACGTCTCAGGCTTCACCCCCTCAACGTAACCAAGCCGCGCGAGCAGCTTGCTTTCCTCATCAGGCTGGATGCGCCGATCTCGCGGCCGACCGTTACCCGGACGCTTCACCTCGCGCACGGGGTTAGCCTTGCACCACCGCCATTCGCGCTTGGCAATCTCGAAGACCGACGACAGCAACGTCATCTCGCGCCGAACCGAGGGCGATGCCACCACCTTCAAACGGGCATCACGCCACTCGGCGATCTGGTCAGCGGTAACATCACCGATACGCTCACCGACAAACGGCAGCTCATTGTCCAACTTATCCAGGCGCACCTCTTCCCAGCGCTGGCCGGCCTTGGTCGGCGACACCTCAAGCTTGTATCGTTTGAGTGCGTCTGAAAGACTCGAACTTACACCAGCCGTATGCCCAGGCACGCCGGCCAGGATCTCCGCCTCTCGCTGGGTCGCCCATGCCGTTGCCTGGGCCTTGGTCGGAAAGGTCTGAGACTCCCGCACTCCACGCTTAACGATCTCAGCCCGCCAACCGCCGCTCCGTTTCCTGAATGACGCCACACCCGCCCCCTTGGCGTAATTATGGCGTAAACACTATCACGGAACTGCACCGAACCGCCCGCAACTGACGACAGCCGACAGCCTGAAAGCCACGCCTGTACGGGCTTTGCTGCAAAAAGCCGAAAACTGCCGTAAACTGCAGAACGGTTTAGAGTCTCCCCCGGGGCACCATTTATCCCATACAGATATCCAAAAATATCTGCGCTTGACCCAAGAGCCCGCTAACGCGGGCTTTTTGTTTTCCGCATTCCGCATCGGGAATGCTACCCCTTCTCGCCGCCGACCATTGCGCCTCTTAAATATTGGCAAACGCATCGACCCCGATTATCTTTCGAATCTGGCGGATTGCCATTATTCGTATTGCCCAGAGAAAGGAGTCTTACCATGTCCGTGAACAGCCGCATACTCGCGCTAGCCTTCGCCCTGCTCGCGACGTCAGCGACGCAGGCACAGGTCTATAAATGGGTCGACGCCAACGGACAGACCCATTTCGGCAACGCGCCTTCGGCACCGGAGCAACCAGTCGAGGCCGTCAACGTTCGCTTAGGCTACGAGGGCACGGCACCTGACATCGCCACTGAAACCGATAACGCAGCCGCGAGTGGCGGCGATGGCGAAACGCCAAAAACCGCACAATCGCAAAAGGAGATGTGCAAAGAGGCCATGCGCTGGACGCGTATCGATATTCCCAACCTGAAGGAAATCGCGGAACAACGTTTGAAGGATCAGAAAATTACCCGCGAACAATATCGCGAGAGCACGCGTGCGCTCGACCAGGTCGACTCATCCATCACCATGACCGACTGCGTCACCAGTAAAGGCAGCGCCCTGGAGCGCTATCAATGTCTATCGCGCGGCGCCGGCGTTCTGGTCTGTTCCGGCGCCCTGGAAGGCCTGCTTTGACGGCGTCCGCAATGCGCCCTGAGTCGCTCCCAAAGGCCCTGAACAGAGGCTGATATGAGGGCTGCGCAGGGGTTGGCATTTGCCTGGGAGTTAGCGTAGAGTTTGACCAACTGTGTTTGCATGGGTCGCTGTAAATCGTGGCCTGATGCAGTAGATCGTCTAGATCCGCTACATCCGTTCGACTTCGTACTACTCCTTGCAACCAGTTTCAGTTCTCTATTGGTAGAGGCTGTCATTCACTTAGTTTCAAGGAAATAAGATATGTCGAATCGTCAGAACGGTACCGTCAAGTGGTTTAACGACGAGAAAGGTTTTGGTTTTATCACTCCCGAAAGCGGTCCGGATCTTTTCGTGCATTTCCGCGCGATTGAAGGCAACGGTTTCAAGAGCCTGAAAGAAGGCCAGAAAGTCAGCTTCATCGCAGTACAAGGTCAAAAAGGCATGCAGGCCGACCAGGTTCAAATCCAGGAATAATCCTGCTGCTGTGAAGAACCCCCGATGGCGACATCGGGGGTTTTTTTATGCCTGGCAATGCGCCAAGCTGCGCGACCGAGCGTCAACGCCCTATCGATATAACGAGCCCATCATGCCGAAACACCTACTGCGCCCGCAGGGTGAATTCCCCGCCGCCAGCTTGATCCGCCGCCTGGCCGCAATCTTCTACGACACCTTGCTGTGCATTGCCCTACTGATCGTCGTGACCTTCATCTACAAGTTGGTTCTGATGGGTTTCTACGGCGAAACGCAACTCAGGCAGTTATCGGATGCCGGCGCGTTGGATGGCGATCCCCTGCTGTCGACGCTGCTGGTGCTCAGCCTGTTCGGCTTCTTCGGCAAGTTCTGGACCCATAGCGGTCAGACTTTGGGCATGCAGGTTTGGGGGGTTCGCATTCAGAATGCCGACGGCACCGCGATCACCCTGTGGCAGGCCATGCTGCGCTTCTTGGTCGCCATCGGTTCCTGGCTGTTACTCGGCCTGGGCTTTCTCTGGATGCTCTGGGACAAGGAAAAACGCACCTGGCACGACATCTATTCGGACAGCCAGGTCGTTCAGCTACCGAAGAATATTCATAAGAAATAAGCCACCGCGCATAAAAAAGCCGGCATGCGCAACTTTGCGCATGCCGGCTTTTTTGCACCCGCGATTATCCCGCGCGGCGCAGTAACCAAACCCCGGCCAAGGCGCAAACGCCCGCAGGGACCAGCACCGCCAACAACGGCGAGAAGCCGAACACCAGGCTGGATGGGCCGAGCAAGTCCTGGGTGATTTTGAATACGAATCCCACCAGCACCCCGGTAAACACGCGCTGCCCCAGGGTCACCGAGCGCAACGGCCCGAACACGAAGGAAATCGCCAGCAGTACCAGCGCCATGGTGATCACCGGTTGCAGCACCTTGGTCCAGAACGCCAGCAGATAGCGACCGTTGTTCAAACCCTGCTCGGCCAGATAAGTGGCATAGCGCCAAAGCCCGGTTATCGACAGCGCTTCCGGCTCGAGCACCACGGTGCTGAGCAATTGGGGATTCAATTGCACGTCCCAACGCTCGCTGGCGGCCTTGGTCACCTCGGTGCCGCCCTCACGAAAATGCGTGGTGGCGACGTTTTCCAAGTGCCAGTAATCGCCCTGGTATTTGGCACGCCGGGCAAAACTGGAGGACAGCATATTGCGCTGGTCGTCGAAGCGGTAACGGGTCACCCCGAACAGCACGCCATTGGGCTGCACCGCGTTGATGTGCACGAACTCATCGCCCTGACGGTGCCACAAGCCGCGCTTGGCGCTCTGCGCCTCGCCAGCGCCTTGCGCCATGGCGCGATCGGCCTGGGCCTTGTTCTCGCTCAGGGGCGCCAGGTATTCGCCGATCAGAATCCCCGCCAGCATCAACACCAGCATGGGCTTCATCACCGCCCAGACAATCCGCCCGATCGACACCCCGGCGGCGCGCATCACGGTCAATTCGCTGCTGCTGGCCAGGCTGCCCAAGCCGATCAGGCAACCCACCAGAGCCGCCATCGGCAGCATCTCGTAAATCCGCCGCGGCACGGTGAGGAACACGTACCAGGCCGCATCCAATAAGCTGTAGTTGCCTTCGACATCGCCCAGTTCGTCGATAAAGGCGAATAGCAAAGCCAGGCCGACGATGATTCCGAGCACGGCGAGGATGGCGACGAACACCTGGGCGCCGATGTAGCGATCCAACCTAACCACGGACCACCTCCCGAGCGACGCGCAGACTCGCCAACTTCAGGCGCAGCGCCCCCCAATACAGCATCAACAAACCGATCACCAAGAAAACTCCATGCACCCACCACAAACCCAGCGCCTGCGGGATCTTGCCTTTCTCCAAAGCGCCGCGGGCGGCGATCAACAACGCCAGATACGCCATATATAAGAGAATCGCCGGCAATAATTTGAGGAAGCGCCCCTGGCGCGGATTGACCCGCGACAACGGCACCGCCAGCAACGCGACTATCAGCACCAGCAGCGGCAACGACAAACGCCATTGCAACTCCGACTGCAAACGGGGGTTATCGCTGCCAAGCAACTCGCGGGTCGGTATCGCCTCGCGTTCGCCGACCTCAACGCTGACCGTGGGCTTGGGTAGCAGCACGCCATAGGTTTCGTATTGGATTTCCCGATAATCCGCCTGCCCCGGGTTGCCGTCGTAGCGGAAGCCGTTTTGCAGAATCAGATAGCGGCTGCCATCGGCCTGAATTTCCTGGCGGCCGCTTTCCGCGACCAGCACGGTAATACCGCGCTCCTTATCGCCTTTCTCGGAGAGACGCTTCTCGGAGATGAATACGCCAGCCAGTTCGCTGCGGTCCTCGGTCATCTCCCGGGTATAGGTCACCCGCGAGCCCTCGCGCATCGCCTGAAAACGCCCCGGCACCAGAGTGTCGAACTCGGTCAAGGCATTCTGCTCGTTGAGAATCCGCGCGACCCGCTCCACCCCCTGCGGCGCCAGGCCCAAGCTCAGCCATGCCACCAGCAGCATCACCAACAGCGCCGGCGCCATGCTATAGAGCGCCAAGCGCTGTTGGCTCATGCCGGTGGCCGAGAGCACGGTCATCTCGCTGTCTAAATAAAGTCGTCCGTAGGCCAGCAGAATGCCGAGAAACAGTCCCAGCGGCAGAATCAGTTGCAGGAAGCCGGGCAGACGAAAGCCCATGATCATGAACAACACCCCCGGATCGAGCACCCCTTGCGCAGCCTGCGTCAGGTACTTGATAAAGCGGCCACTCATAATGATCACCAACAGCACGGCGCTTACCGCGCTCAAGGTCAGCAACACTTCACGGGACAGATAACGGAAGACGATCAAACCAGACACTCCAGGGTTGTCAGGCTCAGGCGGCTACGATCAAACTAGCCGCACTGCTTGCCGGCCCACCTGATAGATGAACCATCGAAAAAATAGCCGGCATTATCCTGCAATAACGACTCGTTGTCTTGGGGACACCACGTAATGGACTTTATTGTTAAAAGCGCACGCCCGGAAACACTAAAAACCGCCACCCTGGTCATCCCAGTCGGCGAGGGTCGCACCCTCGGCGAAACCGCCCAACAGATCGATAGCGCCAGCGGCGGCGCCATCAGTGCCCTGCTCAAGCGCGGCGACCTGGCCGGCAAGCTCGGCCAGACGTTGCTGGCGCGCGATCTGCCCAACTTGAAGGCTGAACGGGTATTGCTGGTCGGCACCGGCAAGGACAGCGAACTGTCAGACCGCCAATTGCGCAAAGTGATCGCTGCGGTTTACGGCGTATTGAAAGGTTTGGCCGGCAGCGATGCGCTGCTGGCCTTGCAAGACTTGCGGGTCAAGGATCGCGACGCCTACGGCAAAACCCGCCTGATGGTCGAGAGCCTGGCCGATGGCGGCTATCAGTTCGACCGTTTCAAGAGCCAGAAAGCCGACGCCATTGCCCTGAAGAAGCTCACCCTGCTCAGCGATAAAGCCAACCTGGCCGAGGTGACCCGCGCGGTCCAGCATGCCCAGGCGATCGCCGCCGGCATGGCTTACACCAAGGATCTCGGCAACCTGCCGCCGAACCTCTGCCACCCCAGCCACCTCGCCGAGGAAGCCAAGGCGCTGGGCAAAGCCTACAAGAACCTCAAGGTCGAAATTCTCGACGAGAAGCAGCTCAAGGCACTCGGTGCCGGTGCTTTCCTCGCCGTCGCCCAGGGCAGCGAGCAGCCGCCGCGGATGATCGTGCTGCACTACCAAGGCGCCAAGAAGAGCGAAAAACCCTTCGCCCTGGTGGGTAAAGGCATCACCTTCGACACTGGCGGCATCAGCATCAAACCTGCGGCCAACATGGACGAGATGAAGTACGACATGTGTGGTGCCGCCAGCGTGTTCGGCACCCTGAAAGCCGTGCTGGAGATGCAGCTGCCGATCAACCTGGTGTGTCTGCTGGCCTGCGCCGAGAACATGCCGAGCGGCCGCGCGACCCGCCCCGGCGATATCGTCACCAGCATGAGCGGGCAGACCGTGGAGATTCTCAACACCGACGCCGAAGGCCGTCTGGTGCTGTGCGACACCCTGACCTACGCCGAACGCTTCAAGCCCCAGGCGGTGATCGATATCGCCACCCTGACCGGCGCCTGCATCGTCGCCTTGGGCAGCAATGTCTCGGGCTTGATGGGCAATAACCAGGAGCTGATCGAGCAGATCCTCGCCGCTGGCAAGAGCGCCGACGACCGCGCCTGGCAGTTGCCGCTGTTCGACGAGTACCAAGAGCAGTTGGACAGCCCATTCGCCGATATCGCCAACATCGGCGGGCCCAAGGCCGGCACCATCACCGCCGGCTGTTTCCTGTCGCGCTTCACCAAGAATTACCACTGGGCGCACCTGGATATTGCCGGTACCGCGTGGATCAGCGGCGGTAAGGAAAAAGGCGCGACCGGCCGGCCGGTACCGATGCTCACGCAATACCTGCTGGACCGGGTGAAGTGAGAATCGAGTTCTACGTACTCTCGTCCGACATCCCGGCGGACCGTCTGCGTGCGGCCTGCCAACTGGCGATGAAGGCGTGGCGCGCCGGTTTACCGGTGTTTTTGCGCGGTAGCGATGCCGCGCAATGCGACGAAGCGAATGAACTCCTGTGGCGTTTCAAAGCCGAAAGTTTCGTACCGCACAGCCTGCATCACGAGGATGCGCATGCACCGGTGGTGATCGGCCTGGACGATCAGCCCGCGAGCCGTCAGGGCGTGCTGATCAACCTGGCCAGCAGCCTGTCGCCGCATGTCGAGTGCTTCAGCCGGGTGATCGAAATCGTCAACCAAGAACCGCACCTGCTGAGCGCCTGCCGGGAGAATTTCCGCAGCTATCGCCAGCGTGGCTATGATCCGCAACGAGTCGAGCTTTAATCGCGCACCATGGACAACCCGAAACCGCCGCAAAAACCCGAACAACTGCTGAACGACCTGGAGTCGATCCGCGAATTGCTGGGCGATAAAAGCTTCGATCCGCCGGTACTGATGGACTCGCTCGACCCCGACAGCATTCCCCTACTGTCGGATATCGTCACCCCGTCGCCGCGTCCCCTGCCCGCCACTCCGGCCAAGCCCACGGCGATGCCCGGGATGCGCGAGGCCGTCGCCCACGGCGTCAGCCAGAGCGCCGAGCTGAACCGCCTGGACAGCGAACTACGCGCCGCCGCCCAATTGATTCTGCAAGACGTGATCGACGATTTCGTGCCGCAGATCGAAGCCGAACTGAAACGCCGCCTCAGCGCCCGCCTGAGCCGCCTGCTGCCGCCACGTAAGTAGCGCAGCTGGAGGTTGAGTCCGTTGGGTTAGCGGCGTTTATCGCGGCTCAACCAGCGACATAGCCCTCGGCAGCCGCGTAACCCAACAAAGACGTTATGCGGTATTGCGGATGATCAGCCGCTGGTCATGCGCTTCGGCACAGACTTGGCCATCCGCGGTCGTACCGGAGCACCGTGCAGACGCCTTGTTGGGTTACGCGGCGCCCATCCACCGCGTTGCGACAACTGGCATGGAACGCCGCTAACCTGCGCGGCCCGACCCAACCTACGGACTGCAAGTTGCCCCGCGTCCCACGTTCAAGACGCCTCCCCGCTTGTAGGTTGGCGCTTATGGCTGGCGCTTATAGGCGTTATACTTGCCGGCTTTTCCGTCTAGCCGTCATAAGGGTCCCGCCGCGCATGGACAAGACCTACCAGCCGCACGCCATTGAAACCGCCCTGTACCAGAACTGGGAGGCGAACAACTATTTCGCCCCGCAAGGTTCGGGCGAGCCCTACACCATCATGATCCCGCCGCCGAACGTCACCGGCAGCCTGCACATGGGCCATGGTTTCAACAACTCGATCATGGATGCGCTGATCCGTTTCCGCCGCATGCAGGGCCGCAACACCCTGTGGCAGCCGGGCACCGACCACGCGGGCATCGCCACCCAGATGGTGGTCGAACGCCAACTGGCCGCCGAAGGCATCGGCCGTCACGACCTGGGCCGCGAGAAGTTCCTCGAGAAGGTCTGGGAGTGGAAGGAGCAGTCCGGCGGCACCATCACCCGGCAGATCCGCCGCCTGGGCAGTTCGGTGGACTGGTCGCGCGAGCGCTTCACCATGGACGAAGGCCTGTCGGAGGCCGTTAAAGAGGCGTTCGTGCGCCTGCATCAGGACGGCCTGATCTACCGCGGCAAGCGCCTGGTCAACTGGGACACCAAGTTCCATACCGCCATTTCCGACCTCGAAGTGGAAAACCACGACGAGAAAGGCAGCCTGTGGAACCTGCGCTACCCGCTGGCCGACGGCAACAAAACCGCCGACGGCAAGGACTATCTGATAGTCGCCACCACCCGCCCGGAAACCATGCTCGGCGACAGCGCCGTCGCGGTTAACCCGAACGACGAACGCTACCAGGCATTGATCGGCACCTATGTCGAGCTGCCATTGGTGGGCCGACGCATCCCGATCATCGCCGACGATTACTGCGACCCCGAGTTCGGCACCGGCTGCGTGAAAATCACCCCGGCCCACGACTTCAACGACTACGAAGTCGGCAAGCGCCATAACCTACCACTGATCAACATTTTCAATGCCGATGCCGCAGTACTGGCCCGCGCCCAAGTATTTAATGTCGACGGCAGCGTCAACAGCGAGATCGACGCCAGCCTGCCGGCCGAATACGCCGGCCTGGATCGCTTCGAGGCGCGTAAGCAGATAGTCGCCGCCTTCGAGGCCGCCGGCCTGCTGGAAGGCATCGATGCCCACGCGCTGAAAGTGCCGAAGGGCGACCGCTCCGGCACCGTCATCGAGCCGTGGTTGACTGACCAGTGGTACGTCTCCACCAAGCCGCTGGCCGAGAAGGCCATCGCCATGGTCGAGAGCGGCGAGATCCAGTTCGTGCCCAAGCAGTACGAAAACATGTACTTCAGCTGGATGCGCGATATCCAGGACTGGTGCATCAGCCGCCAGCTCTGGTGGGGCCACCGCATCCCGGCCTGGTACGACGATGCCGGCAACGTCTACGTCGGCCGCGACGAAGCCGAAGTGCGCACCAAGCACAATCTCGGCGACGCTAACCTGCGCCAGGACGAAGACGTGCTGGACACCTGGTTCAGCTCGGGCCTGTGGACTTTCTCCACCCTCGGCTGGCCGCAGCAAACCGCTGAACTGAAGACCTTCCACCCCACGGATGTTCTTGTAACAGGCTTCGATATCATCTTCTTCTGGGTCGCCCGGATGATCATGCTGTCCACCCACCTGACCGGGCAGATCCCGTTCAAGACCGTATACGTCCATGGTCTGGTGCGCGACGGCCAGGGTCAGAAGATGTCCAAGTCCAAGGGCAACGTGCTCGACCCCCTGGATATCGTCGATGGCATCAGCCTGGACGAGCTGCTGGAGAAACGCACCAGCGGCATGATGCAGCCCAAACTGGCCGAGAAGATTGCCAAGCAGACCCGCGCCGAGTTCCCCGAAGGCATCGCCGCCTACGGCACCGACGCCCTGCGCTTCACCAACCTGGCGCTGGCCTCCACCGGCCGCGATATCAAGTTCGACATGGGCCGGGTCGAGGGTTACCGCAACTTCTGCAACAAGATCTGGAACGCCGCCAACTTCGTTATCGAGAACACCGACGGCCAGGACTGCGGCGTCGACGGTGAGCCGGTGGAGCTGTCCTCGGTGGACCGCTGGATTATCTCCGCCCTGCAGCGCACGGAAGCCGAAGTGACCCGCCAGCTCGACGCCTTCCGCTTCGACATGGCCGCGCAAGCGCTCTACGAATTCATCTGGGACGAGTACTGCGCCTGGTACCTGGAGCTGGTCAAGCCGGTGCTGTGGGACGAGAACGCACCTATCGAGCGTCAACGCGGCACCCGTCGCACTCTGGTGCGGGTGCTGGAAGTGGCGTTGCGCCTGGCTCACCCGTTCATGCCGTTCATCACCGAAGAAATCTGGCAGCGGATCAAGGCTCAGGCCGGCGTCCCTCAAGATGGAAAGCAGGGTGAAACCATCATGTTGCAGGCCTGGCCGGTGGCCAACGAGAGCCGCATTGATGCCGCCGCCGAAGGCGATATCGAATGGGTCAAGCAATTGATGCTCGGCCTGCGGCAGATCCGCGGCGAGATGAAAATCTCCATGGCCAAGCGCATCGACATCATTGTCGCCAACGCCAATGCCGAGGATTTGCGTCGCCTGGCCGACAACGAGCCGCTGCTCAACAAGCTGGCCAAGCTGGAGTCGGTGCGCGTGCTGGCCGCCGGCGAGGAAGCACCGATGTCCGCCACCGCACTGGTCGGCGAGATGGAAGTGCTGGTACCGATGGCCGGGCTGATCGACAAGGATGCCGAGCTGGCGCGTCTGGACAAGGAGATCGCCCGTCTGGACGGCGAGGTCAAGCGCGTCGGCGGCAAGCTGAACAATGAAGGCTTCGTCGCCAAGGCCCCAGCCGAGGTGCTCGATAAAGAGCGCGCCAAGCTGGCCGAGGCGGAACAGGCTTTGAGCAAGCTGGCCGAACAGCGGGAAAAGATCGCCAACCTTTAATCGATCTTCACGGCTACGGCCCCGCACGCCAACCAGGCGCGGGGCCATCGCCCGGCTCCGCGCGGGAGCGCAGTGCGGCATTTAGTAGCGGGCCTGTAACTCGTTAGAGGTATTAATTTATCGAGCCACCTAACTTAAGGTCGCATCGATGAATTAATCCCCCTGCCTATTTCTCGAAAAATCAGGCATGGTTCAGCCCCGACGAATTTTGTCTGCAACTTCTAATAAAAACACCTAACCAGGGAACTCCACCATGTATGCGTTGATGGCGTTAATTTTCGTCTTTGGCTACCTGTGCATCGCACTGGAACATCCATTGAAAATCGACAAGGCCGCCTCGGCGCTGCTCACTGCGGTGTTAGCCTGGACGGTTTTGGTATTGAGTGCCGACAGCATCCTGCCAGTACTCGGCACCGGCACTGCGGGCGCATTCGATAACAGCCACCATGCGATCGAGCAGCTACGCGAACACCTCGGTGAAATCTCCGAGATCCTCTTCTTTCTGATGGGCGCAATGACCATCGTCGAACTGATCGACGCTCACGAAGGTTTCAAGGTCATCACCGACCGCATTCGCACCACCAAGCGCGTGCAGCTACTGTGGATGATCGGCTTTATCACCTTCTTTCTCTCCGCTGCCCTGGACAACCTGACCACCACCATTGTCATGGTTTCCCTGCTGCGCAAGCTGATCGATGATCAGAAGGAACGCTGGTTCTACGCGGGTATCGTGGTCATCGCCGCCAACGCCGGTGGCGCCTGGTCGCCGATCGGCGACGTCACCACCACCATGCTGTGGATCGGCAGCCAGATCACCGCCAGCGGCATCGTCACTCAGCTGTTCATTCCTAGCCTGGTGTGCCTGCTGGTGCCGCTGATTTTCCTCAGTTTCACTATGAAGGGTGAGTTCAAGCGCCCAGTGCAGAGCGAAAGCGAAGAAGAACGCCGTGACCCGACCACTCCGTTCGAACGCAACCTGGTATTCATCCTCGGTATCGCCGCGCTGCTGTTTGTTCCGGTATTCAAAACCGTGACCCACCTGCCACCCTATATGGGCATTCTGTTGGGCCTGGGTGTGCTCTGGGTCGTAACTGAAATCCTGCACCGCAGTAAGAACGATGAAGACAAGCACCCGCTGTCGGTGATCGGCGTGCTGCGCAAGATCGATACAACCAGCGTGCTGTTCTTCCTCGGCATCCTCCTCGCCGTTTCCAGCCTCGCCACCGCCGGTCACCTGACCCAGATCGCCGGTTACCTGAAGGACAGTCTGGGCAACGTCTATGCGATCAACATCGCCATCGGCCTGCTGTCCTCGGTAGTCGATAACGTACCGCTGGTAGCGGGCGCCATGAAAATGTACCCGCTGGTCACCCCCCAGGCGCTGTCGCTGGCCGGTAGCGATAGCGCCTGGATCGCCAACTTCGTGGTCGACGGTACGTTTTGGGAACTGCTGGCGTATTGCGCCGGTACCGGCGGCAGCTGCCTGATCATCGGCTCGGCCGCGGGCGTCGCCGCCATGGGTATGGAGCGGATCAACTTCATCTGGTATCTGAAGAAAATCAGTTGGCTGGCCCTGATCGGTTATCTGGGTGGCGCCATTACCTATATCGGCTTGCACAGCCTGGCTTGATCCAACATCACGAAAGCCCGGTCTCCGGGCTTTCGTCCCAGTAGGAGTTAGCCATGGATGTGAGCAAAACCAGAACCAGCTTCTACCGCCGCCTCTACGTGGCCTGGTTGATCGACAGCGGCGGCGCAAGCAATGTGCCGGCGTTGATGGCCGCCACCGGCATGCCCCGCCGCACCGCCCAGGACACCCTGAACGCGCTGAGCGAACTGGATATCGACTGCGTATTCGTGCAGCAGGACGGCGAGCGCAATAACGCCGGGCACTATGCCATCCGCGACTGGGGCCCGACCGACCGCCAGTGGATTGCTGCCAATCTGGCGCGGATCAAGAGCGTATTGGGCTACCCCTGATGGCCGCAACGACGCTGAGTGGCTCACGCCGCCTGTTGTTGGTCGTGGTGTTTCTGCTCGCCCTGTTCGCCCTCTTCGAAGCGCTGGGCATTCGTGCGCAATTCAGCCTGGACGCCCTGCAATCGCTGATCCTGATGCACCCGATACTCGGCTTGCTGCTGTTCACCCTGGTGTTCGCCCTCGGCAACCTGATCCAGATTCCCGGCTGGATCTTCCTCGCCGCCGCGGTATTGGCGCTCGGGCGGCTCTACGGCGGTATCGCGACCTACCTGGCGGCCTGCGCCTCCTGCCTCTTCACCTACTTCACCATTCGCGCGATTGGCGGCGATGCCTTGCGCGAACTCGACAATCGCCTGGCCAGGCGCCTGCTGGCGGGGCTGGATCGCCATCCGCTGTGGAGCATCATCGCCCTGCGCATGCTGTTTCAGACCGTACCGGCGCTGAACTACGCCCTGGCGCTGTCCGGCGTGCGCTTTCGCCACTACCTGCTCGGCACCCTGCTCGGCCTGCCGCTGCCGATCGCGCTGTACTGTCTGTTTTTCGACTATCTGGCGATGCTCTTGAATATCGGCTAACCGCAACGCCGGCGAGCAGAGCGCGCCCAGCTGTGGGAAAATCCCGCGCCCCGAGCCTTAGATCCGCCCGCCATGTCCCTGCCGCCGAAACGCCCCAACCGTAAACCAACCGCGCCCCGCCCTGCTCCGGCCACACCCGATGCGGCCAAGGGGCAGTTGCACCCGCGCAACCGCCATCAGGGGCGCTACGACTTCCCCGCGTTGATCAAGACCAGCCCCGAGCTGGCGGCCTTCGTGATCATCAATCCTTACGGCAAGGAGAGCATCGACTTCGCCAACCCGGCTGCGGTCAAGGTGTTCAACCGGGCGCTGCTCAGGCAGTTCTACGGCATCGAGCACTGGGATATTCCGGCGGACTACCTGTGCCCGCCAATCCCCGGGCGCGCCGACTATCTGCACTACCTGGCCGATCTGCTGGCCAGCGGCAATGGCGGCTCGGTGCCGCGCGGGGCGCAGGTGCGTGCATTGGATATCGGTGTGGGCGCCAATTGCATCTACCCGCTGCTGGGTAACCGTGAGTACGGCTGGCAGTTTCTCGGTTCGGATATCGCCGCCAATGCTATCGCCTCGGCCAAGACCATCGTGCAGTCCAATCCCGGGCTGGGCGGAGCCATCGAACTGCGCCAGCAAGCCGATCCCGCCCATATCTTCCAAGGCTTGCTGCAGGCCGACGAACGCTTCGACCTGACCCTGTGCAACCCGCCGTTCCACGCCAGCGCCGAGGAAGCCGCCAGCGGTAGCAAGCGCAAGTGGCGCAACCTGGGCAAGCTCGACCCCAAACGCAAACTGCCGGTGCTGAATTTCGGCGGCCAGGCGGCGGAGCTGTGGTGCCAGGGCGGCGAAGCGGCCTTCGTCGCGCGGCTGATCAAGGAAAGTGCGGATGTCCGCCAGCAGGTGCTGTGGTTCAGCAGCCTGATCTCCAAGGCCGGCAACCTGCCCGCGGTCTACGCCGCCTTGAAAAAAGCCGGCGCGCTGGAGGTGCGCACCGTGGAAATGGCCCAGGGCCAGAAGCAGAGCCGCTTCGTCGCCTGGACCTTTCTTACGCCGCCGCAACAACAGGAGTGGCGGCAGCAGCACTGGAAATAAGACCCGCTACGCATGATCACAACGTAGCCCGGATGCAATCCGGGGAAATATGGCCTCTACATGAGCAGCCCCCGGATTGCATCCGGGCTACGTCACTGGACCTACGCCAAGCTACGTACGGCAAAGCCCATATAGGAAATCGACAGGTCGCGGCTTTCCCGTAGCCGCAACCGCCGCCCGAGTTCGGCAAAGGGCATGCGGCCCAACTTGGTCCGCCACAACGCCAACAACAGGCCGAACGGGTTGAGCCGCGGCGACAAGCCGGCGAATTCGCAACCGACCAGCTTTTGGTTCTGCATGCGCTCCTGCAGCTCCTGCGGCCGGATAAACTTCTCCCACACATGAACATCGGCCGGTATGAAACGCGTCGGCGGCCAATCCTGCGCCAGCTTGATCGCCACCAGTTTGCTGCGCAGCGTGCGGTTGATGGTGTCGAACAACAGCACTCCACCCGGCTTGAGCACCCTGCCGATCTCGCGCAGAACCGCGTCGAGATCCTCCACATGTTCGAAGACATCGCAGCAGCACACCAGGTCGAAGCTGCGATCCTCGAACGGCAGCGCCTCACCGCGCCCGGACAGGTAACGAATATTCAGCCCGCCCTTGCGCGCATGCTCCCGCGCTACCTGCAAGGTGGGTTCGGAAGGGTCGATGCCGGTGACCTGGCATCCCAACGCAGCGAACTCTTCGGACAGCAGTCCGCCGCCACAGCCCACATCCAGCACCTGCAACCCGCTCGGTTGCAGGCCCATACGCTGGACGATGACGTTGCGAAAATAGGCCGCACGCGGCGGATTGAGGGAGGTCCGCAGAATGGCCATGAAGCCATCCTCGTCCCACCAGGTGGGTGCTACGCGGTTATAGATATCGTTATCGATGTTCGCCATACCAACCTCGCCTGACAACACTAAATATCCGGTTCACCGGCCCGACGCCTGGCGATCGCCGCGCTTTCCTTCTTCAGCGGCCCGCCCACAGGACAGACCCCGGCCAGAAAGTTGTGCATGGCGGCGACCAGGTTGTCCTGGACGATGCTGTAGTGAATGAATTGGCCACGGCGCTCGCTGCGTACCAGGCCGGCATGTTCGAGAATTTTCAGGTGTTTGGAGAGCGCCGGCTTGCTCATCTCGAAACGCTCGGCGATCTCGCCCGCGGTCAGCGAGGTCTCGGATAAATAAGCCAGAATCTTGCGCCGCGGGGTGGAGGCCAGGGCTTCGAAGATTGCGTCGATACTCATAAATCAATTAACTAATTAGCTAAATGTGAATTAAGCTTACGCCCGTCCAAGCAATCTGCCAAGCAGACCAGGAGCCGAGATGAGCGCAATGAAGATCCCCGATGAAGGCGTATGGCTGGTGTATGACGACGAATGCCCGGTGTGCCGAACCTATTGCAGCTATATCCGCATTCGCCAGGCGGTGGGCCAGTTGCATCTGGTCGACGCGCGTCAGCCCGGCGCACTGATGGACGAAATCACCGCGGCGGGCCTGGATATCGATCAGGGCATGGTGCTGAAAATGTCCGGGCAGCTCTACTACGGTGCCGATGCCATACATATGCTGACGCTGCTGAGCAGCCCCTCCCGCCTGTTCAACCGGTTCAACTACTACCTGTTCAGCACCCGCTTGGGTTCACGGATTCTCTACCCACTGGGCAAGGCCGTGCGCAATCTGGTGCTCAAGGTGCTGGGTATTCAATACATCGAAAACCTCAAGCAGCCACGCTGAGAGGTATTACCAGGGCAACCAACCGCCCAGGCCCAGCCACAACCCGGCGAGGCTCATGCTCAGTAGCGTGACCGGGAAACCGCTGCGGGCGAAGTCGACGAAGCTCAGCAGCACACCCTGGCGGCGGGCGCTCTCGGCGACTATCAGGTTGACCACGCTGCCGATCAGCAGCAGGTTGCCGGCCAGCGTCGACATCACCGCCAGCCCCACCAGCACGGGCTCGGAGGCATCGGGCACGGCGCCGAGCAGAAGGATCACGAAGGGCACGTTGCCGATCAGGTTGCTGGCCAGCAAGGAAAAACTGGCCAGCGACAATACGCCCTCGGGCAACAAGCCGTAGTCACCCAGCATCGCGGCCACGGCGGCCACCTCCGGCAGGTCCAGGGCCGCGCCCGTGACCACGAACAAGCCGGCGAACAACAGCAGCAGATTCCAGTCGACCTTGTGCACATAGTCGCGGCTGTCGACGCGGCGAGAAATCATCAGCAACGCGGCGACCATCAGCGCCGACAGCTCGCGAGGCATGGCGGTGGAAAACAACCCGAGCAGCACCAAGGTCGCCAGCAAGGGCTTGAGGTAACTGTGCGCGCCATAGATGCGCGCGGCCGGCGTCTCTTCGGCGATCCGCTGGTTCGGCACGCCCCAGCGCTTGCGCCATTGCAGCCAGATCACCGCATAGGTGATCGCCAAGGCGGCCAATGCCGGCGGACCGGCGATAAAGGCAAACGACCAGAAATCCAGGCCGCCGGCCTGGCCGATCAGAATGTTCTGCGGGTTGCCGATCAGGCTGGCGGAAGAGCCGGCGTTGCACGACAGCGCCAACGCCAGCAGAAACGGCCGCGGATCGAGGCCGCGGGCCAACAGGCTGTGACACAGCAGCGGCGTCAGGGCGAAGGCGACTATGTCATTGACCAGCACCGCCGACAGCAGCCCGCCGAGAACCACCACACCGCCCAACAAACGCTCCGGGCGCTGGGCATGGTGGTTGAGCCACTCGTTGAGCCAGGCATAGACCCCGGAAAAATCGAACTGCGCAGAAATCAGCATCAGCGCCAGCAACAGCAAGAGCGCACCGGCATCCAGATGGTCGGCCGCCTCGCCTGGCGACTGCGCACCACTGAACAGCAACACCACCGCGGCGCAGCCGGCGATCCAGCTGCGATCGACGCGCAAGCCACGAATACCGCCCGCGGCCATGCCCAGGTAGGTCAAAACGAACAGGCCCAGCACCACCCATGACGTCATCGCCATGCCGCCCCCCGAATTCCATGCGTTAATGCGTACCACTGCTCGCAGTGGCGCGGCAGCACTCTAACCGCGGCGCGAAGTGGCGAGAAGCAGGACAAGGTAGTTAGCGGCAAAAATACTCTGAGCGATGCTGTTCCCCGCTGAAGCGGAGACAAAAGATGTGCTCTTGTAGCCCGGATGCAATCCGGTGGGCAGGTTGCAGGACCGACATCGCTTCCCGGATTGCATCCGGGCTACGAAGTGCGCTTTGGTAGGGTGGACATGGTGGAGCCTTGTCCACCGCGTCCAGATGGCGGACAAGCCTTCGGCATGTCCGCCCTACGAGACTGGCGGGGAAGTGGCGCACGGAAAAACGCATTTAACAGACCGAATCCCGCATGCTGAAAAAAGGGCCGGCCGAGCGTGAAGCAATCACACCGGCCGGCAGCAGGCTTTAATCGACCAGTTCGAACAGGGCGACGTTGCCGCTTTTCTCCAAGCCGGTCACCAGGAAATGCCGCCCTTGGTGTTCGACATGGGCCAAGCCTTCCGGCGCCAGATTACCCGCACCGGCGCCCTCGCCCACCCCGACCACATGCAGCACCCGTGGTTGCGCCGGCTGGTCCAGATCGATCAGCGCCAAGGCATCGGCACGCTCCAGGGAAGCAATGGCCAGGCGCTTGCCGAACGCGTCGAAACTCACCACGCCTTCGGGCTCGCTACCTTTATTGGGGCTGCGTTGATCCGGATAGACACCGGCCTTGGCCGCCATATCGTCGAGCTGGCTGCCGGTATCGCCGAGCAGCTCGCCGCTGGCGCTATCGAACACACTGATCGTGCGTCCGCCGCCGCTTGGCAGCCCGGCTTTGGTCTTGGCGATTTTCGGGTCGCTGTCGCCTTCGTCGGCGCTGATCAGGTAGCGACCATCGGCACTGACGGCCAGGGCATCCGGTTCGCGCAGGGCGAAGAGTTCTGCGTTCGGCTCATAGCGACCATCGTCCAGCACATCGGCGACATGGCGCACGGTGCCCAGGCCGAACACCTTGTGCAGTTCGCCTTGCAGTACATCGACCACCGCGATGGCGTTGTTCTCCTGCAGGCTGACATAAGCGCGCGTGCCGTCCGGGCTGAAGGCCACGTATTCCGGCTCGATATGCTCGGCACTGGTGCCGAAAGGAATCTTCAATTCTTCGCCATCGATCGCCCGCTCCAGCAGGCGCTTGTGTTCGTCCTGGGTGGTGCCCGCCACGCCGGCCAGATCCGGCATGGCGATCAGGCGCTGCTTGGCCTGCGCCAGACCTTCGCGCAGATCGATCACACTGATCGAGCCGGCGCCGCTGCGAAAGCCCTCGCCCTCGCGCACATAACCTTCGCCCTCGTTGGCCACCACAACGAAGTCGCCGGCCGGCGAGAACGCCAGGCTGTCCGGCCAGATACCGACCTCCAGGCGCTTCAGCAGTGTACCGTCGGTGGCCGAGCGGAACTCCACGCGGCCGTTCTTCAGGCCGTCGCTGTCACGCACGCATACCGCGAAAATATCTTCGCTGGGATGGAATGCCACCGCAGTGATCTCCCCGGCGTCCTGGCCCATCAGGGTGTGCCGGGCAATCCGCTGCAGGCCAGCGCTCGGATCGAGGCGGAGGATGTCCACCAGCCCCTCGACGCTGTTGGACACGATCACGCGCATGCTCGAAGCCTGCACAGCAACGATTTCAGTGCCCAGCGCAAAGCCGCTCTGGTAGACCGAGGAGGCTTTCAGTTCGAGTGCCGAGGCCATCGGGGCCAGGGCAAAAACCGCACAGAGGGCGGGGATACGCAGCATGGCGAAGATCCTTATGCAAGACGGGGAATAAACAAAACCGCAGCAGTCTCCATCGCCAAAGTGACCGGTTGATGACGGTTAGATGTCGTGCAAACGACACCGCCCACCAGCTATACGCCCAAGCGCTCGCGCTCCCTATCGCTCACCTACACTGCAAGTAATATGCATACGGGGCGGCCGCCGAGCACCGCCCAGTCGCGCCACCGAGGGAATTGGATGAATCGAAAACAACTGTTCGCCAGCCTGTGCTTAGCGTTGTGTCTGGGCGTCCAAGCCAGCGAACGGCTGCCCCTGAAGATCAGCGTAGGCGACTGGCCGCCCTATCTCTCCGCCAGCCTGAAACACAACGGTGTCGTCGCCCATCTGATCAGCGACCTGTTCGCCGATGAGGGTTATCGCGTCAGCTTCCAGTTCCTGCCCTGGCCGCGCGCCTACGCGGCGGCCGCCGCGGGCAAGTTCGACGCCACCGCGGTTTGGATGCACAAGGGTGAACGCGAGGCGGACTTTCTCTTCAGCGCGCCGCTGCTGGACGAGCAGTTCGTGTTCTTCCACCTGAAAAGTCTGCCCTTCGGCTGGCGGACCTTCGACGACCTGACCGGCATGACCCTTGGTGGCGGCCTGGAATACAGCTACGGGCCGGACTTCGATGCATTCCTTAAGCAAGACAAGGTGAAGATGGAGCGGGTATCCAGCGACGTGCAGAATTTCGAGAAACTGCTCAGAGAGCGCGTGGTGCTCTATCCCCAGGAAATGCAGGTGGGCTATGCCGCCCTGCGCCATCACTTCAGCGAAGCGGACAGGGCCAAAATCACCCACCACCCGAAACCGTTGCTGACCAACCTCAGCTACCTGATGTTGCCCAAGTCGCTCGAGGCCAGCCCGGCGCTGCTCGAGCGCTTCAATCGGCGCCTGCAGAGTTACCGCGATAACGGCCGCTATCAACGCTATTTCGACGACCTGCAACAAGGCAAATACGAACTCGATCAGCCCGAGAACGGTGCCATTCGATGAACAGTGCTGCTCGGTGTCGGCAAGCAACGCACGTAATGCAAGGAGTCAAGCCTTGAGCCTCAGGCGCTGGCGCCCGCTTCTCGCGGCAATGTTCGGCCTGCTGCCGGTGCTTGCGACCGACGCCGAGGACGGGGTGCGCTCCGACGAAATCCGCCTGGGGATGGCCAATGCACAGAGCGGCCCGGCCGCTGGATTAGGTATCGGCATTCGGGCCGGCGCCCAGGCCTACTTCGCCCGGATCAACGCCGAAGGTGGCGTGCATGGCCGCAAAATCGTCCTGATCGTCAATGACGACGGCTACGAGCCCGCGCGCAGCGTTGCCAATACCGAAGCGCTGATCGAAACGAACAAGGTGTTCGCGCTGCTCGGTTACGTCGGCACACCGACCTCGAGAGCGGCCGTCCCCATCGCCTTGAGGGCTCAGGTGCCCTACCTGTTTCCGTTTACCGGTGCCGAGTTCTTACGCACCCCGGTAAAACCCTGGGTATTCAATATTCGCGCCTCCTACTTCGATGAAACCGAAGAGATGGTCGAGCGCATGACCGCCGACCTCGGCATCGAGAAAATCGCCCTGTTGATGCAAGACGACTCCTTCGGCGAAACGGTCAAAAGCGGCGTTGTCGGCGCCCTGCACAAGCGCGGCATGCAAATCCACGCGGAGGCGCGTATTCAGCGCAATTCGCTGGACGTCGAAGCCGCGGTCGCGACATTGCTGCCCGCGCAGCCCGAGGCCATCGTCTTCATCGGCACTTACCAGCAACTGGCCGAAGCCATCGCCCGCGCCAAAGCCCTGGGCAGCGCGGCGCGGTTCTTCACCGTATCCTTTATCGGCACGGAAAACTTCATCGCAGCGGCAGGGGCCAACGCCGATGGCGTCTATATCACCCAGGTCATGCCTTCGCCGCACGACGCCTCGCGCGCCATCGTGAAAAATTACCTGGCCGATATCGCCCCCGCCGATGTTGGCTACACCTCCCTGGAAGGCTATATAAACGCGGCGGTTTTCGTCGCGGCGCTACGCGCTGCCGGGCCGCAGCCGACGCGCCTCGAACTCGTCAAGGCGCTGGAGGCGCTGAACCTCGACCTCGGCGGCTTCAAGGTGGCGTTCTCGCCAAGCAACCACCAGGGCTCCGATGCGGTATTCCTTATCGAGATACGCGGCGGCAAAGCGGTGCCGGTCGAAACCATGCGCTAGCGCGAATCGCTGCCCGCCATCGGCTACCCCAACGCCACGGTTGCCTACCTGGCGTTCCAGTAGCGTTGCATCTCGACGAACAGAAAGGAGGCGGTCCAGGTGATCAGCACCAGGCCGGTGAGCGCCTCGATCCCGGTCAGATAACGCAGATCGCCGACCGGTTGGATATCGCCGAACCCCAGGGTGGTGAACGTGGTGAAGGAGAAATACACGCAATCGAGCAGGCCGCCATCGGTATTGCCTTCCAAATGTCCCCAGCCCTCGGCGCGGTCCATCAGGTAATAGGCGAAGGCGAATATCCAGACCTCGATGGCATGGGCGATCAGCGCCCCAACGACGCCGAACAGGATGCGCAAGCGGTGCCTGACCTTCATTCGCTGCACCCACAGGGTCATCCTCGACAAGAATTCGTAGTGCAGCACCACCACACACACGACGATCAGGCTGTTGACGGCGAATAAACTAATCACGGGTTGGCTCGGTTAATCGATATGCCTGCGGGCGACCTGCGCCAGCATACCTGACCGAACGCGCCGAGCGCTCTGACGCTTGGAACGAATAAAGCCCTGAATAATTCCAGCCTATTCACAAGCGCAATGTGCTGTGCATTGGCCTGCGGAACCGCCAGGCTGATCGCTTGGCCACCCAGAGGACGCTCGCCATGGAATTTCTGCGAACCCCCGACAGTCGCTTTGCCAACCTCCCCGGCTATGCGTTCAGCCCGCACTATCTGATGGTCGACGATGGCGAGAGCGGCCAACTGCGCGTGCACTATCTCGACGAAGGTCCCGCCGCGGCCGACCCGCTGCTGCTGATGCACGGCGAGCCGTCGTGGAGTTATCTGTACCGCAAGATGATCCCCATTCTGGTCGCCGCCGGGCACCGGGTAATCGCCCCCGACCTGATCGGCTTCGGCCGTTCCGACAAACCGACCCGCCGCGAGGACTATAGCTACCAGCGGCATGTCGGCTGGATGCAGTCGGTGCTCGATCAACTGCAACTCGAGCGCATCACCCTGGTCTGCCAGGACTGGGGCGGTCTGCTCGGCCTACGCCTGGTCGCGGCGCATCCCGAACGATTCGCCCGCGTGGTCGCCGCCAATACCATGCTGCCGACCGGCGATCACAACCCCGGCGAGGCGTTCAAGAACTGGCAGAAATTCTCCCAGGAAGTACCGGTGTTTTCCGCCGGCGGGGTGATCAAGGGCGGCACCATCAACCCTCTACCGCAGGCGGTGGTCGATGCCTACGACGCGCCTTACCCGGACGAGCGCTACAAGGAAGGTGCCCGGCAATTCCCGCTGCTGGTGCCGACCACCCCGGACAACCCGGCGTCGGCGGCCAATCGCGCCGCCTGGCAGGTGCTCGGCCAATGGCAAAAACCCTTCCTCACCGCCTTCAGCGACTCGGACCCGGTCACCGCCGGCGGCGACAAGGTGATGCAGAAACTGATCCCCGGCACCCGCGGCCAGGCCCACACCACCATCGTCGGCGCCGGGCACTTCCTGCAGGAAGACCAGGGCGAACAGCTAGCCGAAACGGTGGTGAGGTTTATCGCTGCGACGCCGCTTTAACAACAAGACGCGCCTGCACGCGCGGCCCCGGCAAGTTGAAAAACGTTGTGAGGCTGAGCAGATCCACCCGCTACTAGCACATGCAGAAACCAGCACCTCACGTAATCAGCGCTGCCGACTGGCGCTGGTTGCCAAGCTAGCTGCCAGGCATGCGCCATCATTTTGATGACACCCTGGGAAAAATCCGTAATATGCGCGCCTCGGACTAGAACCCACGCCAAGGACGAAGCATGTTGCACCTCAAGCCCCTGACCGCTCCATTCGCCCGTCTCAAACTACCCAGTGCCAACTTCCTGATTGAGCGGCAGTATTTCGACGAAGTGCAGGTGGTGTTGGAGCGTTTCTTCGATGCCCCGCAGAGTCAGCCAACGCTCGATCCGCTGGAGGAAAACCGCGGAGTCTACTTGCTGCAAGGTGCGCAGCAATGGGTGCTCAAGTACAACCACCTGATCAGTTGGAAAAAACAGTTGGCCAACTTCTTCGGCCTGAAGAAAAGCTACGGCCTGCACGACTTGACCAACGAATTCGTCAATTTACGAAAAATCCCGGCGCAAGTGGATTTCATCCCACGAGTCAGAGCCTACGGATATCGCACCCGATGGCTATTCTTTCTCAAGGAGGAATATCTGCTGATCAGCTACTTCGCCGACCATTGCAATGTCGACGAGCGCTTGCGGAGCAGCCCGGACCAGGCCGAGCCGCTGCTCGAACAAATATTCACGTTTTTCAGCAACATGTTGGCCCAGGGTTTTTGCCACCTCGACCCTCACCCGAAAAACATTCTCATCGGCCCGAACAACGGTTTGCGTTTAATCGACTTCGAATGCTGCGCGCACGAAGTGCTGAACCATGATTTCGCCCTCGGCTTTCTACATGGTTATTTCTATACCTATTGGTTCCAGCGCTTCATCGGCAAGGATGACTATCACAGGGTCAGCAACCGCTACTTGGAGCGCGCCCATCCGACGCTCGACCGACAAGTTTTCGAACCCGTTTACCATCAATTCAGGGACCACAAGGTATCGCGCCGTACACGCTACTCGGTGATGACCTCGGCGGCAGCCCAGAACGTATTTCGGAAGTCGCTGGCGGTGGATTAGCCCGCCAGCAACACACCATGCAAGAGGATTTCTCGGCGCTCCTTACGACCGACGATGGCATGCTTGCAGACTTGAAAGAATTCTTCGAAACGCTGGCGGTCTATAGCCGGGTAAGCGGACAGTGCGCCGGCGACCAACTGGTCGTAGCGCATTTCATCGAGGTAGTCCTTTACGCAGCGTTGATAAAGAAAGCCGAACTGAAAGCCAAGGACCTCGGCAAGATACGGAGCCGGACCGATATGGCAGTTTTCCAGATCGATCACCTGCAGCTTACGTGGTGCCTGCGGGTGCACCATGAAATTCTCGGCCCATAGATCGAGATGGAATACTTCCTTGTCATGCAGCTCGCGGAGCAGATTGAAGGCATCAGCGAGGAATATCTCCACGTCGGCGCCATTCTGCTGTAGCCATTCAACGCCGTTGACATAGCCTTCCAGACACTCGCTGACCAGGAAAACCTCTTCGATCATACCTAACCCCTTGCGCCGATAACCGAATCCCTTGAGAAGCGGTAGCGACAGCCCAAGACGGCAGGCCTCGGAAGTGTTGATCAGTTCGGCGATAGGCCAATCGAAGCCACCCTTGCGACGCGGCTTGCCCAGAGTCACCCGCAGTTTCGAGCGCAGATTATCGATCGCCGAGGTCTTCACGAATAGAGCCGCATGCTTTGCTTGCAACACGCTGGAGGTGCGCCGGGATGAGCTGCTGCGCGAGCTGCGCTCCTCGATCAACCGAGCGATGGAAGGAAGTACATCGCCGACGCTGCCATCGTCCAGATGCAGGGTCAAATCCTCAAAGTTGACTGTAAGGGGAAAAGCTTGTCGGTAATTTCGCAAGTAATACATCACGCATCCATGCTCAAAATCAGGGGCGAAAAAGATAGCGACATGCCACCACCTCTACAATCTTTTTTCACATTTTTTTCACATTCCCAGGCTTCCGACTGATCGGCACGTCTTACAGCGCAGACTAGAAAAGCAACGATACAGGTGGAAGCTTTTCCGCCAAGTGCTTGCTGACAACCGCAGCCCCATCCTGTGCCAGATATGCGGAGATGCACCACGACCAAGGTAACGCGCCTTAGCCGAGGCGAAATACTCGGTCCAGCCCGCTGTAACCCATGCCCACGCCCTTGTGCACTTTCAGTTGCACCGGAATCCGCTCCTTGAGCGCCTCGACGTGGCTGATCACGCCGATGGTCTTGCCGCTGGCATTCAGGTTGTCGAGGGCGTCCAGGGCGACTTCCAGGGTTTCGCCGTCCAGGGTGCCGAAGCCCTCGTCGAGAAACAGCGAGTCGATGCTGGTCTTGTGGCTGACCAGGTCGGACAGGGCCAAGGCCAGCGCCAGGCTGACCAGAAAGCTTTCGCCACCGGACAGGGTCTTGGTGTCGCGGGCGACATCGGCCTGCCAGGTGTCGATCACTTGCAGCTCCAGTTCGCTGCTGGTTTTGCGCGCCAGTTGGTAGCGCCCGTGCAGGCGTTCGAGTTGCCGGTTGGCCAGGTAGACCAGGTGATCGAGGGTCAGGCCCTGGGCGAATTTGCGGTATTTGGCGCCATCGGAGGAGCCGATCAAACCGTTGAGGTGTTGCCAGAGGTCGTAGGCCTCCTGCTTGCCGGCGATCTCGGCGAACAGGCTTTGCTGGTTGTGCCGGCGCGCTTCGTCGCCTTGCAGAGTCCCGCGGATCTCCCCCTGGCGTTCACTCAAGCCCTTGAGCTGATCGTTGAGTAGCTGCAGTTGCTGATCAAGCTGCTCACTGCTCGCTTCGCTCGGCGCTGCCGCCTGCAAGCCAGCCAGTTGCTGCTCCGCGGCGCCTTTCAGCGCCTGGGCTTCGGTCAGGGCCTGGTGCAGGCGCTCCTTGAGCTGGGTCAGCGTCTGGAATTGCTGGTCGTCGAGCTTGGCGGCCTGGAATGCGGCTTCGTCGGCAAAGGGGCTGGCGGCCAGGGCGAGCTGCCACTGCTCGCTCCGCTCCGCCAGCTGTTGGCGCTGTTCGAGCAAGCGTTCGCCCTGGGTATGCGCGGCGCCCTGCAATTGCTGCTGGCGCTGTTGCGCTTGATTCAGCAGGGTTTCGCAGTGCTGCAAGGCCAGCAGGGGATCGTCCGGCGTCGCTACGTCGGCCATTGCCGCATCGGCAGGCTGCGCTGCAGCCCAGCGCTGTTGCCAGTGCGCATCCATCTCTCGGGCCGTGGTCACGGCCTGTTCCAGGGTGCGCGCTTGCTCCTGCAGCTGCTGGCTTTGTTGCTGCGCCTGCTGCCAAGCCTGCCATTCCGCCTGACGCTGGCCGAGCCACTGTTGGCTATCGGTCGGCAACTGATAGCCAAAGCCCGCCAGTTCAGCGCTCAGGGCCTGTTCGCGTTCGCCGTGCTGGCGTTGCAGATGGTCCAAACGCTGGTTGATATCCGCGAGTGCACTTTGGTTTTGCTGCTGTTCCTGGGCGGTTAGCTGCAACTGTTGCTGGGCGTTGCCACAAGCCTGTTCGATGCGCTGACGCGCAGTGCGCGCGCCCTCCAGCGTCGCCTTCAATTGATCGAGCTGCGTCAGGCTGCGCTGCAGGCTGTCGAGCTCGCGGGTCAGCTGTTGTTCGTGGGCGGCGAGCGTGGCCTCGTCGGCCAGTTCACGGCCGAGCTGCTGGCTCAGTTGTTGCCATTGCTCGTCGTGCTGGTTGTGCGTCTGTGCGAAGGCCTGTTGCTGCTGCGCGCCGTGTTCGAGCTGCGAGGTCAGTTTCGCCAGCGCGGCGGCGAGCTCCTGACCGCTGGCGGCGAGAGCTTCCAGCTCGGCTTTTTTCGTTTGCAGGGTGCGCTGCGTCGCGGAAACGTCGAGCGCCTGGTAGGCGGCAATCGCCGGGTGCTGCCGGGAGCCACACAGCGGGCAGGCTTCGCCCTCCTGCAACTGGGCGCGGTAGTTCTCCAGGGCCTGGATACGCTGTTCCTGTTCGAGCAGTTTTTCCTGGTCGCGCACCTGTTGCTGCAAGTCTTTGTAACGCGCGCGCAAGGCCTCGACCTCACGATTTGTGCCGGCGTGGCGGTCGCTCAGCTCGGCGGTCTGCGTCTGCAATTGCTGCTGATCCAGGCTCAGCTGCCGCCGCGCCGCCGCGAGTTGCTTGAGCTGCGCCAATACGGCGCTTTGGCTGTGCAGGCTTTGCCAGCGCTCGCGCAATCCGCCTTCGCTACCGCCGTCCAGCAGTTCGTTCACTCGCTGCTGTTGCTCGCCCTCGGACTGCTGCGCCGCCACTAAACGCGCCTGCTGCTCGTCCAGGCTGGCACGCTGGTCGGTCAGTTGCGTGGCGAGGGGTTGCCCGTCCTGCTCGGCCTGGCGCTGCTGCGCGTGCAGCTGCTCGATCTGCGCGATGAGTTCCTGGCGCGCTTCGAGCTTGTTGCGCCAGACCGCCAACTGTTCGCCGAGCAGCCCGTGCTGGGCCTTGTCGCTCAATTGCTGCGCCAACTGCTGGCGCTGCTCGGCCAGTTGCTGCTGCGCCTGCTGACGCTGGTTCAGCAGTTGCCGGCTGAACTGCCGCGCTTGCCACAGGCAGGCGCCGATCTGCTTCGCCACCTGTTGCTGTTCGCTTTCGGTCTGCCGCAGCGCCTGCTCGGTGTGCTGCAACACCTGGTGCGCCGCTTGCCAGTCGCGGTGCAGCGGTTGCAGGCGCGCGGCGGGCTCGTTCGCCGCCAGTTGCTGCAGCTGCGGCTGCGCGCCGAGCAGCTCGTCGCGCACCTGCTGTTCGGCTTGTAGCGCGGCTTGCAGCCGGCCTTGGGTCTTGTTCAGCTCGTCGCGCCATTGCCGTTGGCGCTGCAGCTCGGCCTGTTCGGCGGCCAGGCGCGCTTCTTCGCCGCGCAAGCGTTCGGCTTCGGCGCTCAGTTGCTGGCGCTGTTCGTCGCTCAGCAGTTCGACGCCCGAGGCTTTGGCGCGCAATTGATCGAGCAGGCTTTTGGCCTCGCGGGTCTGTTCGAACACGCGCTGGGAAATCTGCCCGTAGATATCGGTGCCGGTGAGCTCTTCCAGCAGCTCGGCGCGCTGGTTGGCGTTGGCTTCGAGAAAGGCCGCGAAGCCGCCCTGGGCCAGCAGCATGGACTTGGTGAAGCGCTCGAAATCCAGACCGGTCAGACGTTCGGTTTCGCGCAGTTTCTCGTTGATCTTGTCGGTGATGATCTGACCGTTGCCGCTGGCCAGCTCGACTTTCGGCGCCTGCAACGCGCCGTCGGCCTTGTCGCGGGCGCGGCGCTGGCTCCAGAACGCGCGGTAGGCCACGCCCTTGACCTCGAATTCGACCTCGGCCAGGCAATCGGCGGTGTGCCGGGTCATCAGCTCGTTGCCGCCGGCCGATAGCGTGCTCATGCGCGGGGTGCGGTGATACAAGGCCAGGCAGATGGCGTCGAGCAGCGTGGTTTTGCCAGCGCCGGTGGGCCCAGTGATGGCGAACAGGCCACTGCCGGCGAACGGCTCGGCGGCGAAATCGATCTTCCACTCGCCTTTCAGCGAATTGAGGTTTTTCAGGCGCAGGGTCAGGATTTTCATCGCGCAGGCGGGGCTCGCAACAGCCTTTCGGTAGGCCGCCTATCCTATCCGAACCTCCGCCGGCGCGTCGGCCCGATGCGCTCAGGGCATGAATACCGCGCGCATGCAGTTCTGCGATTTCCGTTTGAACAGCTCGTAGCCTTTCGGCGATTCCTCCAGATCCATCGGGTGGGTCAGCAGGTAGCCGGGGTCCAGTTCGCCGTTCTGGATGTGCTCGAACAATTTGCCCACGTAGCGCTGCCCCGGTTGCTGGCCGGAACGCAAGGTCAGCGCCTTGTTGACGATGGCGCCGATGGGGAATTTATCCAGCACGCCGCCATACACGCCGATCACCGAGATATTGCCGCCCTTGCGACAGGCACGGATCGCCTGACGCAGTACCGTGCCGCGTTCGGTGTGCAGACGCAGCGCTTGTTTGGTCCTGTCGTAGGCGTAGTCGAGCTGGGTGCCATGGGCCTCCATGCCGACGCAATCGATGCAGCGGTCGGGGCCGCGGCCGCCGGTCAGTTCCAGCAGGGCTTCATGCACGTCGGTGGTCTGGTAGTCGATGGTGATAGCACCGGCACGGCGCTCGGCCAGTTCGAGGCGATCGGCGAAGCGGTCGATCGCGATCACCCGTTCGGCGCCGAGCAGGTAGGCGCTGCGAATCGCCATCTGGCCGACCCCGCCGCAGCCCCACACGGCCACCGTATCGCCCGCTTCGATGCCGGCGATATCGGCGGCGAAATAGCCGGTCGGTGCGGCATCCGAGACGAACACCGCCTGCTCGTTGCTGACCCCGTCCGGTACTTTGAACAGATTGACGTCAGCATAGGGCACGCGCACGTAAGTGGCGTGGCTGCCGGGATAGCCGCCGAAGGCATGGCTGTAACCGAAGATCCCGGCGCAGGGCTGGCCGTAGACCAGGTCGGTGATCTGCGGTTTGGGATTGGAGTTGTCGCAGCAGGAGAAATCGCTGCGTTTGCAGTACTCGCAATCGCCGCAACCGATGATCGAAATGCTCACCACCCGATCACCCTTGGCCAAGCCGCTGATCGCCGAGCCGGTTTCCACCACTTCGCCGAGAAACTCGTGGCCAATGATGTCGCCGGGCTTCATCGCCGGCACATAGCCGCCGAGCAGGTGCAGGTCGGAGCCGCATACCGAGGACATGATCACCCGCACAATCACGTCGCGCGGATTGACGATGCCCGGGTCCGCCACGGTATCCACTTGCAACTTGTTCGGCGCCTGCCAGGTCAGCGCCCTCATGGTTGCGCCTGCCAATTCGCCTGCTGGGGCCGATGCGCCTGCTCAGGCACGGTTTGCGGCGCCTCGTCGCGGGGCTGGCGACGGGCATCACTGCCACGCGACACCGCCACTTCGCCGGTCTCCAGGTATTGCTTGATGCGGCGCAGCTCGCGCGTCAACAGGCCGCCGAGCAACGGACTAAGCAGGGATGCGCCGGCATAACCGAGCACACCGGCCGGCGGTTCGCAGGCGAGCACCACCTTGATTTCGGTGCCGCGCCCCTGGGGGGGGTCGGCGAGGCTGATCGTGCAACGCAGGGGCAGCCAGGCGCCGGTCTCGGATACCCAGACCAACTGCTGGTTATCCAGCACTCGCTCGAGACGGGCGAACGACTGCAACGGCTTGCCCAGCGGCCCCTCGGCGCTCCAGCGAAAACGATTGGGTTCGATCTGTTCGAGACGCTGCACGCGCTCCAGCACCTCGGCGAGCTTGGTGGTGTCGCGCAGAAAATCGAAGACTTCGCTGCGCGGTTTGCCGACGGTCACGCTGCGCATGCAGGCTTCGAGGTTGTGCCAGCCGTATTCGCGGCGCAGTTGCTGCTCCCAGGGCGAGGGGGTCAAGGATTCCTTGAGCGGGCAGTGCTGGCTGATGCCGCGGGCGGCGAGAAGGCCGCCGAGCAGCACCTGGGTCCAGCCGCCGATACCGCCCTGGCGCAAGCCATTGCCCAGCAGCAGACCGCCGCCGATCAGTGACAGCACCTGTTCGAGGCCGGTCACGTTGCGCGTGTGGGCGGCCGTGGTGTGGGTAGCCGCTAACGGCTGTTCGAACTCGGACATGCTGCCTCCTACGAATGGGTTGTTCATAGGGGGACCGGTCCGGGCAGGCGGGCGTTCAAGCTTTTGCGCGCCGATCCGACGGAAGCGTTGCGCTGCAGCGACGGCCTGGCAGGACGACCCGAGTAGGCTCAGTCGCGCAGTTGGGCGAGCGTGTCGCGGTAGAGCGCGCGCAGGCGTTCCTGCAGCGCTTCGTCGAGCGCCTCGCCGGCCAGGCGCCGGGCGAATACATCGTCGGGGCTCAGCTCATCGAGCGTCTCGCGGGTTTGCCTGCTCAGGGATAACGCCGCGGCGCCGCGCTCGCGACGGATGCGCAGCACCTCGACCGGCAAACCCTCGCAGAGCGCGGCGACGCGCACGTGTAGATCGCTCAGGTAGTCGTCGGTGGCGACCTGCACTTCCAGCCAGACCGGCCGCTCGGGGCGACCTTGTGCGGCTGCCATGGCTATCGCCTGTTCGAGTTCCTTGAGCGTGCCGCGCAGCGACAGCAGCGGCTGGAAACAGGGCACCGGCAGCGCCGTGACCGCGCTCAGACCGCTGCGATCCAGATCGACCAGCAGCACCTCTTTCTGCTGCTTGGCCTCGTCGAAACTCAGCGCAATCGGCGAGCCGCAATAGCGGATATGCTCCAGGCCACCGACCTTCTGCGGGCGGTGGATATGCCCCAGGGCGATATAGGCGGCCGGCGGAAAGGCGCTGGTCGGGAAAGCCTCCAGGCTGCCGACGTAGATCTCGCGCACCGAGTCGCTGGCGCTGGCACCGACGGTGGTCAAATGGCCGCTGGCGATAATCGGCAGCTCGCCGCCGAGCTGGTCACGCTTGGCCTCGGCCAGGACGAACAGCTCCAGATAATGCTGCTGGATCGCCTGCTGCAACGACAGTTGCTTGTCTTCGGCGCTCTGCCCGGCCTGGCTTTGCAGCACGTCGCGCGGGCGAATAAAGGGGATGGCGCAGAGAATCGCCCCCGGCGCTCCATCGCGGCGATGCAGCACCAGCACCTGTTCCTCCATGCTTGCGCAAATACCGGGAATCACTCGGCTGCCGAGTTGCGCCAGCAGGGTCTTGCTCTCGCCGAGCATGGCCACGGAATCGTGATTGCCGCCGAGCACCACCAGCTCGCAACCGGTCGCGCGCAGCTCGACGATAAAGCGGTTGTACTGCTCGCGGGCATAGCTCGGCGGCGCGCCGGTGTCGAACACATCGCCGGCGATCAACAGCGCGTCGACGGCCTGCTCGCGCACCTGGTCGATCAGCCAGGCACAGAACGCCTGATGCTCGGCTTGGCGGGTCTTGCCCATAAAATGTTGGCCCAGGTGCCAATCGGAGGTGTGCAGGATGCGCATCTCGCTGAACTCTCATCACAATCGATCCGGCAACCTTGCCTGTTCGCCCCGGTCGAAGCAAATGCGCGATGGCGGGGCCGATAGGCAAAGGTCGGTGCATCTATGCTAAACAGGCCGTTGAAAAACTACCTACGTTGCCGATACGGCGGCCTCGCCTACATTTTTCAATGGCTTGTTAACGATCATTCCACCCGCGGGAGCCCCACAACGCATGAAGCGAACCTGCCATATCGACCTGCTGATCTGCGATTGCGACGGCGTGCTGGTCGACAGCGAAATCCTTTCCGAACGCAGCATGCGCGAGACCTTGGCCGCCCACGTGCCACTGCATGAGCTGGAAGTCGCCCTGAGCGGTACCTTCGGCCTGCAAAGCCGCGACATTCTGGCGCGCGTCGAGGCACATTTCGGCATCCGCCTGCCAACCGGCTTGCATGCCGAACACCTGGCCCGCTGCGATGCACTTATCCACAGCGAGGTGCAGGCCATCCCCGGCGTCTGCGCGGCCCTGCTGAGCATCGACTTGCCCCTGGCCATCGCCTCCAATGGCCGTTATCAGGCGGTGGAACGCGCCCTGCTGCGCTGCGAACTGAGCGAGCGGGTGGATGTCGGCATCTTCGCTGCCGAGCAGGTCGAGCGACCCAAGCCGGCACCCGATCTCTATCTGCTCGCGGCGAAAACAGCCGGGGTCGCGCCGCAGCGTTGCCTGGTGGTGGAGGACAGCGTCACCGGCGTGACCGCCGCCCTGGCCGCTGGCATGCAGGTGATAGGTTTTCTCGGCGCCAGCCACATTCCCCCGGAACACGCAGAAAACCTGCGGCAACTGGGGGTGGAACACCTGATCGAGGACATGCGCGAGCTGCCGGCGCTGGTCGAGCGGTTGTGCTATGCCGAGCCGGCCGAGGTGCAGCCCTGAGGCGATGCGCGCCGCGGGTTACAGCGCCCAGTCCTTGACCACCATATGGGTCTTGACCTTCTGCATGCCGGGGAAGTTTTCGATGGCGCCGCGGATCTCGCTGAGGCGCTGCATCGACGGCGTCTCGATATACACCAGCATATCGGTCTCGCCGCTGATGCCGCTGCAACGGCGCACTTCGGCGAAAGAGCGCATACGCTCGACGTAGTCCTCGCAGCGCCCGCCCTGGTAGAACAGCTCCAGATAGGCCTTGATTCCAGCATCGCCCGGGCTGGCGATTTGCGCGTGATAGCCGCCGATGATCCCGCGCTCTTCCAACTGGCGAATACGCTCGCTGACCGCCGAACGCGACAGGTTCACTTCACGGGCGATCTGGCTCACGGCCAGGCGGGCGTCGGCGCGCAATAGGGCGAGGATCTGTTGATCGAACTTGTCCACGGGGGTTCTCGGGCAAAAAGCAATTCGACGGCCAATTCCGTCACTTTGCCGGCCAACGGCGACGCTTCTACAGCGGTGGTTTTCCGGCGACCGGCATAGCATATCCGGCAAATCGCCAGAGCACACAGCATGAGTCGTCTCAACCAGGAACTGGGTCTACTGCAGGGCATCGGTCTACTCAGCACATCGCTGCTCGGCACCGGCATTTTCGTCGTGCCGGCGTTGGCCGCCACCGCCGCCGGCGAAGCTTCGCTCTGGGCCTGGATGATCCTGATCGCCCTGGTACTGCCGGTGGCGTTCACCTTCGCCCAACTCGGCCGACACTTTCCCCACGCCGGCGGCGCGCCGCACCTGATCGGCCGCGCGTTCGGCGCGCGCATGGAACGCCTCAGCGCCCTGCTGTTTCTCGCCGTGCTGCCGGTGGGTTTGCCGGCGGCGCTGAACATCGCCAGCGGCTTCTGGCAGGCGCTGTTCGACCTCAGCCGCGGCCAGACGCTGGCCATCCAGCTCGCCACCCTGGTCGCCCTGCTACTGCTCGGCCAGCGCCCGGCCAAAGCCTCCGGTTTCGTGCAAGGCGCCATCGCCGTGGCGATCATCGGCACCATCGCGCTGATCTGGTGGGTCGGCGATCTACCACTGAGCAGCCAGCCGTTGCTACCGCCCATTGACGGCTCCTGGCACCTGCTGCCCGCCGCGCTGGGGGTGATGTTCTGGTGCTTCGTCGGCATCGAGGCCTTTACCCACCTGGGCGAGGAGTTCAAGAACCCCAAGCGCGACTTTCCCCTGGCGCTGCTGTTCGGCGTGCTGCTGGCCGGTCTGGTGTATTGGGCCTGCTCGGTGGCGGTGCTGAGTTTCAATGCCTATGGCGATGTGCATAACGACGCGACCTCGCTGCCGCGCATACTCGACCTGCTGCTCGGCGACCAGGCCCGCTACCTGACTGCGGTGGTCGGTTACCTGGCCTGCTTCGCCTCGATGAACGTCTATATGCAGGGCTTCGCCCGGCTGATCTGGAGTCTGGCCGACGAAGGCAAACTGCCCACCGTCCTGGCTCGGCGCAATGAGCACGGCGTACCCGCCCGTGCCCTGTTGCTGGTGATAGCGATCTGCGCCCTGTGCGCCACCCTGGCCTGGAGCCTGTCGCTGTCCCTGGACCAACTGATCCGCTACGCCAACGGTAACTTCGTGGTCGTCTACCTGCTCAGCATGGCCGCTGGCGCACTGCTGCTGCGCGGCATCTGGCGCTGGCTCGCCGCCTTCAGCACCCTGCTCTGCGCCCTGGTGCTGACGATGCTCGGCGTCGACGCCTGGTATGCCCTGGGCCTGCTGGCGGTGATGGGATTGCTTGATTACGCCCACGGTTGGCGCGAGCGGGCGATGAGGGCCATCTGAGACGGCTTAAAGCCTGGTTTCCGCAGCAAGCATATTGATGATCAGACGGATCAGGGTGTCTTTCTGTTTGGGATCTGATTCAGCGACCAACAGAGTTAGAGCAGCCAGGCCTGTGTCATTGATCAGCGGCTCGCCGCGTTCGTTCAACAAGCGGCCGTTACGATGCAGAAAATCGACGAAGAGAAAAGCACCGCTGCGCTTGTTGCCGTCGGTAAAAGGATGGTTCTTCACCATGAAATACAGCAGGTGGGCGGCCTTGCTTTCCAGGCTCGGGTAAGCAGGCTCGCCGAATACGCTCTGTTCCAGGTTGCCCAGCAGACTCGACAGGCCATCGCCCCGCTCTTGGGCGAACAGCTCGGTGGCTTCGCCCCGCTGGATCAAATTGTGCTTAAGGCTGGCCAGGGCTGCGCGGGCATGCTCAGGGCGAGGTAGTTGGCCGCCGGGGCTGCCGGCCGGCTCGGTCAGCAGGCCTTCGTCGTAGCGTTGCAGCCAGAGAAAGGTCTGCGTGTAGCGACTGACGATTTCCACCAGGCCACGCCCGCCGTCCACATCCAACTCGGGCGCACGGGCAGTCTTGCGCACGAGCTCAAGTGCGGCTTCGAGTTCACGGGCGTTGGCTTCGAAGCGTTCACGATTGAGGGTATAACCACGGGTCAGGTGCTCCTTGAGCAACTGGGTGGCCCATTGACGAAAGCGTGTGCCCTGCTTCGAGTTGACCCGGTAACCGACCGACAGCACCGCATCAAGATTGAAGAATTCGACTTGATAGATTTTTCCGTCGGCGGCAGTTGTTGCATTTTTTGCAACAACTGCATTGCGCTCCAGCTCATCGTCACTAAATATATTGCGCAGATGGCGAGAGATAACGGATTTATCTCGCGCGAAAAGCTCAGCCATCTGCTGCAGGCTCAACCACACGGTGTCCTGCTCAATGGTAACGCTGATAGTGCCGCTTTCGCTTTCGTAGATTGCGATCTCGCTGCTCATGGCTTTCCTCCATGAATGATCATGCCCATAACGGTCTGGCGATCCAGATAGTCGATTCGGCCTGCGCGCGCTTAAGCACGCGATACCTAACCTCAATAATCGTGAGTTTTCCACAAGCTCTCACTCTTGGGGGGTAGAGCGATACCTCTGCTTGCACAGCAGGCCGATATTAAAGCCCCCACAGTGACCCGAACCCGCACATGCCTCTATGCTTGAAACAATCCAAGCATAAGGAAGCCCCATGCCGCGCGTACTCCATGACCTGAAAATCATGCTGCTGGCCAATCTGTGGATAGTTCCGGTGTTGGCTGCGCTGGTCGGGGCGCTGTTCTATTTCGTCGCTCCGCCGCCGCCGATGAGTGCGACCATGGCCACCGGGGCCGAGGGCGGCGCGTATCGGTTGTTCGCTCAGCGGCTCAAGGAGGAGCTGAGCGAGCAAGGCTTCGAATTGACCCTTGTGCCGAGCAAAGGCTCGCGCGACAACCTGGAGCGCCTGCTGGCGGCAGATGGCGCGGTGGAAATCGCCTTGGTGCAAAGTGGCATGGAACACCAGTTGAACCCGGCCGACGCGGCGCGCCTGCAGAGCCTCGGCGGGATATACCAGGAACCGCTGTGGCTGTTCCACCGCGCCGAGGTGGCCCTGGACCGGGTGACCGATCTGTTACCCCTGCGCGTGGCGATCGGCAGTAGCGGCAGCGGTACGCTGGCGGCCAGCGAGGCGATTTTCGCCGCCAACGGCATACCGCCCGATCAGCATCCGCTCGGCTGGCAATCCTTCGGTGGCGGCAAAGCCGCGGCGGCGCTGATCGGCGGCGAGCTGGACGCGGCGTTTTTCGTCGGCCCGGCGGAAAATGCCCTGGTGCAGCAACTCGCGACCCACCCCGGACTGCGTCTGGCGAACTTTCGCCGCGCGGCGGCTTATGAAGCGCGCTTGCCGTTCTTCAATCGGGTGACGGTCGGCGAAGGATTGCTCGACCTGGCGCAGAACAGCCCACCCCAGGACACCCAGATCCTCTCGCCGGTGGCGACCCTGGTGATCAACCAGCACTTCCACCCCGGCCTGGCGCCGCTGTTTATCGACGCCAGCCGCGAGGTGCTGAAAAACGGCAATCTGCTCGACCGCGCCGGCACCTTCCCCAGCCCGGAGCCGCGCACTTTCGCCCTGTCCGAGGACGCCGAGCGCTATTACCGCAACGGCCTGCCGTTGTTGCAGCGCTACTTGCCGTTTCGTATCGCCTCGCTCGCCGACCGCTACATCATTCTGCTGATTCCGCTGCTGGTGGTGCTGATCCCGCTGCTCAAGGCGGTCGGCCCGCTGTACCGCTGGCGCATCCGTGCACGCATCTATCGCTGGTACAAACACCTGCGCGAAATCGACCGGCAGCTCGACGCCGGCACCCTGCCCGCCCGCCTGGATATCGAGGTCGAACGCCTGGAGCACTTGGAAGACGAACTGGCCAAGGTCGAGGTGCCGCTGTCCTATTCCAACGAGCTGTACGAATTGCACGTGCATTTGCGCTATGTGATCGAGCGCTTGCGCACCCTGCAAAAGCGCCGGGCGACCGCGAGCGATACAGTCGGGTAAACTGCGCGCCATCGTTCAAGCTTGCCAAGGTAACCCCATGCCGATCCGCCATTGCATCGTCCACCTGATCGACAAGAAGCCCGATGGCACGCCCGCCGTGCTGCATGCCCGCGACACCGAGCTGGCAGCCTCGCAGGCCATCGAGAATATGCTCGCCGACCTCAACGAGAGCTATAACGCCAAGCAAGGCAAGGCCTGGGGGCTGTTTCACGGCGAATCCGGCGCTTACCCGTTCAGCGGTTGGCTGAAGAATTACCTCGACGAGGGGCAGGATTTCACCGCGTTCAGCCGCCAGGCGGTCGAACATCTGCAGAAGCTGATGGAGGAATCCAACCTCTCCACCGGCGGCCACGTGCTGTTCGCCCATTACCAGCAAGGCATGACCGATTACCTGGTCATCGCCCTGCTGCACCACAGCGAAGGTGTGGCGGTCAACGAAGCGCTGGACGTGACGCCGGCCAAGCACCTGGATCTCGGCCAGTTGCACCTGGCTGCACGAATCAATATTTCCGAGTGGCGCAACAACGCCAATTCCAAGCAGTACATCTCCTTTATCAAGGGCAAGAACGGCAAGAAGGTTTCCGAGTACTTCCGCGATTTCATCGGCTGCCAGGAAGGCGTCGACGGGCCGGGCGAGACCCGCACCCTGCTCAAGGCTTTCAGCGATTTCGTCGAGAGCGAGGATCTGCCGGAAGAGTCCGCCCGGGAGAAGACCAAGACCCTGGTCGACTACGCCAGCAGCCAAGCCAAGATGGGCGAGCCCATGGGGCTGCAGGAACTGTCCGGGTTGATCGACGAGGAACGGCCGCGGGCGTTCTACGACCATATCCGCAACAAGGACTACGGCCTGTCACCGGAAATCCCTGCGGATAAGCGCACCCTCAACCAGTTCCAGCGCTTCACCGGCCGCGCCGAGGGCCTATCGATCAGCTTCGAGGCGCACTTGCTGGGCTCGAAGATCGAATACGACGAGAGCAGCGGCACCCTGGTGATCCGCAACCTGCCGACCCAACTGACCGACCAGCTCAAGCGCCGCAAAGGCTAAGGCGCGCTTGTGGGAGGGGCTAAAGCCCCTCCCAGCAGACTGTGGTGGACTCAACATTCAAGGATTAGCGTACCTGCAGCTGCTGCGCGTGGCGCAGCAGCCTGACCGAGACCCTCAGCCTTCGATCGCTTGAATGCGAAAGCCCATGCGCGGGAAGTGCACATGTACAGTGCCCGCACGCGGGTCTTCGCGGCGCAGGATCAGCTCTTCGCGACCACTGAACACCAGTTCGCCCTCGACCGCATCGACGCCATAGTCGATGGCCGCAATCGCCACCCGCTGGCCAATCGCGAAGCCGTTCGGATCGACCAATGCCTCGTCCGGCAATGCCGCCGGGGTGGCATCACGGGCGATCGCCACGGCCTCTTCGCCGCTCATATCGCTGAACGAGCCATGGCCGACGGACAACACCCGCGCCAACCAGGTCGCGACGGCCGGGTATTCGTCGACCAGAGGCGCGGTGACCGGCGTGCCGCGTAGGAACCACAGCGGGTGGACCATGGCGAAGTCGGCGATCGAAGGCTCGCCGAACAGGTAGTCGCCCTGCTCGCGTTCGAGTTGCTGTTGCAGGCGCGCCATTATGGTCGGCCATTGATGCTTGGCCTGCTCCAGGGGAATACGCGTGGCCAGGCCGCCGGAGAACAGGGTCGAGCGGTCGGCGATAAAGGTCTTGAGAAATTCCGGCGGCAGCTTGCCGAAGCGCGCCGCGATCGATTCCGGCTGGAACACCAGGCTCACCGCATGCAGAAATACCTGCGAGTCGGCCCATTGGGCGAAGCTGGCGACGTTGAATTCCTGACCTTCCGGAAACAGCGCCGGGGTGCGCTTCTCCGCTTCGAGGCGGCGTGCGATCAATGCGGTGTCGCAATAGATATCGGCACCCACTTGCAGCACCGGGGTCTTGCGGTAGCCACCGGTCAGGGCGGTCAGATCGGGCTTGGGCATGATCGGCGGGATGGTCACCGAGCGCCAGGATAGCTGCTTGAAACCGAGCAACAACCGCGCCTTCTCGGCGAACGGCGAGGTCGGGTAATGGTGCAGGATCAACTCATGCATGACAGGCTCCGCAACTATTGAGTAAACCAGCAGCTTAACCGCGTCGGCCATGGCGGCCTACCCGCTTAGCCTGATGGTGCGTTATCAGCCACAGCGATAACCGCCGAGGCGGCGACCAGCGCTTCCTTGGCAGCCTTGCTCAGCGCCTTGATCGCCCGTTCACGGCGCAACGCATCGCCCTTGCTCGCGCAGGATTCGATATGCACCAGCGCCCGCGCCGGGCTGGAATGGAAGAACCGGGCGCCCTTGCCGCTTTGGTGCTTGGCGAAGCGTTTGTGCGGGTCATCGCTGATACCGCAGTACAAGGCGCCATTGGCGGCCCGCACCAAATAGACGAACCAGGCTTTGCCTGGCGCCGGCGTTGCAGCTGAAGTACTGGGATCGGGCATCGACGACTAGCAGACACGAGGAAAGCTGCCGAGCTTAGCAGAGCGGACGCGTCAACGCCCCGCCCGATAAGCCGCCAAACCTTTTGCCGCCTGCTTGCGAATGGCGTTCTGCACCGGCGGCGCCCAACCGAGCAACACGCCTTTCATGCCCAACGCCTGCCGCGCCCAACGCCACAGATCGAAGCGGTCGCGGTGCTCGGCGATCTTGCCGTCGCGGAACACGAAGCTGGCCTCGATATGGTTGACCACGGTATTGCCGGTCTGGCTGAACAGGTAGGTCGCGACCCAACGGGCCTTGCCGGAATGCTCATCGGCCGCGACACCATCGAAGGTCAGGGAAAAATCCTTGGCCCGGGTGCACAGCATGCGCCACATATCGCTGGCTTCGCGACCTCGCAGGTCGGTGAACACCGGGTCGCTGAAGCGCACATCCTCGGTATAACAACTGGCCATGGTCTCGGCATCCAGTTGCTGGAAGGCCTGGTAGAAACGGGTGATCAGTTCGGCGTTGGCGTGGCTCATGCGGGCAAGGCTCCGGATTGATGTGGCAATGAGTATTACGCTAAAACGCCAAGGCCGCGATTGGCGTTAAAGACAACTTTGTGTCAATAATCGCCAAATCCTCGAACCAACGAATCGTCTCCATGCTGAAGATCGCCCTCTATGTCTGTCCACAAACGGTGTGCTCCAGCCTGAGCATGGCCATGGATGCCTTCACGCTCGCCAATCAGATGGCCGAGAAGCCGTTGTTCCAGATACTGCGCTTCAGCCTCGATGGTGAGCCGGTCGACCTCGGCTTCGCCCGCGTTCAAGTGGACGGCGGCCTGGCCCTGGCCGAGCAGGCGGACTGGCTGATCCTGCCCGCCACCGGCAGCGCCATCGATATCAGCCTGACCGCCAATGCCACCTTGCTGCCGTGGCTGGCACAGCGCCCGACCACACAACGGATCGCCAGCCTGTGCAGCAGCGCCTTTCTGCTCGCCGCCGCCGGCTTGCTCGACGGCCGGCGCGCCACCACCCATTGGGCACTGGCCGGTCAGTTTCGCCGGCGTTTCCCGCAGGTGCAGCTGCATATCGAACAACTGCTCTGCCATGACGGCAACCTGCTCAGCTCGGGCGGCGCCCATGCCGGCCTCGATGCCTGCCTGTACCTGATCGGCCAGCAGGCCGGTTCATGGCTCGCGCAACAATTGGCCAACGCCCTGGTTTTCGATACCCAGCGCGGCCAGCAATCGCGCTTCGCCCCGCTGCTGCCGCCATTGAGCACCCACGACAAGCAGATCACCCCGTTGTTGCAATGGATGCACAGCCATCACGGCGAAGTCATCGACCTCAATCGCCTGGCCGAGCAGGCCAATTGCTCGCCGCGCACGCTGCTGCGTCGCTTCAAGGCGAGCACCGGCCTGACACCCAACGACTACCTGCAACGGCTACGCATCGGCGCCGCTCAACACGCACTGAGCGACGCAACGCGCTCGCTGGAGCAGATTGCCGAACAAGTCGGCTATGCCGACCGCGCCACATTCGCCAAGTTGTTCAAGCAGCTGTGCGGGGAAACGCCAGGGGCGTTTCGCCGGCGCTTACGACAACCGGCATAAGGAGCCGTAGGGTGGGTTAGGCGCCCGCCTCTATCGTTCAGCCCACATCGCCCGCGATTACGCCGTAACCCACCACTGTGTTTAACAGGCCTGTGCCTGGTGGGTTACGCGACGCCCGAGCAGCGTGGCAAGCCGAGTCCCCGGCGCCCTGCGCCGCTAAGCCACCCCACGGATGCAGCCGCCATAAAAAAGGGAGCCCTAAGGCTCCCTCTCTCATTGCGGCTATCGATCAGTGCAGGATCTGACTGAGGAACAGCTTGGTGCGCTCGTTTTTCGGGTTGGTGAAGAAGGTATCCGGATCGGCTTCTTCAACGATTTCGCCCTTGTCGAGGAACAGCACGCGGTTCGCCACGGTGCGGGCAAAGCCCATTTCGTGGGTTACGCAGAGCATGGTCATGCCGTCTTCGGCGAGACTGACCATGGTGTCCAATACTTCCTTGACCATTTCCGGGTCGAGCGCCGAGGTCGGCTCGTCGAACAGCATGATCTTCGGCTTCATGCACAGCGCACGGGCGATCGCCACGCGCTGCTGCTGGCCGCCGGAGAGCTGCCCCGGGTACTTGTGCGCCTGCTCGGGAATACGCACGCGCTCGAGAAAGTGCATGGCGATCTCTTCGGCCTGACGCTTGGGCATCTTGCGCACCCACATCGGCGCCAGGGTGCAGTTCTGCAACACGGTCAGGTGCGGAAACAGGTTGAAGTGCTGGAACACCATACCGACTTCGCGGCGCACCGCTTCGATGTGCTTGAGGTCGTGGGTCAGTTCGGTGCCATCGACCACGATACGGCCCTGCTGGTGTTCTTCCAGGCGGTTCAGGCAGCGGATCGAGGTGGACTTGCCGGAGCCGGACGGGCCGCACAAGACGATGCGCTCGCCCTGTTGCACGCTCAGGTTGATGTCCTTGAGTACGTGGAACTGCCCGTACCACTTGTTCACGCCCTGCATCAGGATCATCGGCTCAGCGCTGGTTTGTTTGTTTGCTTCAGACATTGAAAAGGCTCCTAACGCTTATGGCCGGTGTCCAGCTTGCGCTCCAAGTGCATGGAGTAGCGGGACATACCAAAACAGAAAATCCAGAAAATCAGCGCCGCGAACACATAGCCTTCGGTGGCCATGCCCAGCCATGCCGGGTCGGTCGTGGCTTGCTTGATGCTGTTGAGCAAGTCGAACAGGCCGATGATGATCACCAGGCTGGTGTCCTTGAACAGCGCGATAAAGGTGTTGACGATGCCGGGGATAACCAGCTTCAGCGCCTGCGGCAGAATCACCAGGCCCATCATCCGCCAGTAACCCAGACCCATCGCGGCCGCCGCTTCGTACTGCCCTTTGGGAATCGCCTGCATACCGCCACGCACCACTTCGGCGATATAGGCCGACTGGAACAGGATCACGCCGATCAGTGCGCGCATCAGCTTGTCGAAGCTCAGGCCTTCCGGCAGGAACAACGGCAACATCACCGAGGACATGAACAACACGGTGATCAGCGGAACGCCGCGCCAGAACTCGATGAAGGTCACGCAGATCACGCGGATCGCCGGCATATCCGAGCGTCGCCCGAGCGCCAGCAATATCCCCAACGGCAAGGCACCGACGATGCCCACGGCGGCGATCACCAGGGTCAACATCAAGCCGCCCCACTGGCTGGTGGCGACAGCTTCCAGCCCAAAGAAGCCGCCATGCAGCAACCAGTAGGCCACCAGCGGGTACACCGCCAGGAAGCTGAAGCCATAGACCGCTTTACGCGGCATCGCCGGGATGAACAAAGGCGCAGCGCCGATGATCGCCAACCACAGGGTCAGGTCGACACGCCAGCGCAGTTCGGTTGGGTAGAAACCGTACATGAACTGGCCGATGCGCTGTTGCACGAACACCCAGCAAGCGCCGCCGCTGGTGCAGTCGGCGCGGGTGGTGCCGGTCCAATCGGCGTCGATGAACGCCCACTGGATCAACGGCGGCAGGATCAGCCAGACCAGATAGGCGGCGAACAGGGTCAACAGGGTGTTGAACCAACTGGAGAACAGGTTGGTACGCAGCCAACCGAGCACGCCGACGCTCAGCGCCGGTGGCGGTAGATCAGGTTTGAATGTATGGGTTTGCATGGCTGCTCCTTACCGCTCGATCAGCGCAATGCGCTTGTTGTACCAGTTCATCAGCATGGAAATACTGATGCTGATCGCCAGGTACACGCTCATGGTGATGGCAATCACCTCGATCGCCTGCCCCGTCTGATTGAGCACGGTGCCAGCGAACAGCGAGACCATATCGGGATAGCCGATACCGGCCGCCAGCGAAGAGTTTTTCGCCAGGTTCAGGTATTGGCTGGTCAACGGCGGAATGATTACCCGCAAGGCCTGGGGGATGATCACCAGACGCAGGGTTTTACCAGCCGGCAGGCCCAAGGAGCGCGCGGCTTCGGTCTGGCCATGGTTGACGGCCATGATCCCGGAACGCACGTTTTCGGCGATGAACGCCGCGGTGTAAATGGTCAATGCCAGGGTCAAAGCCATCAGCTCGGGGATCAACACCCAGCCACCGCGGAAGTTGAAACCGCTCAGCTCCGGCACACTCCATTGCAACGGATTGCCGGTCAACAACACGGCTAAACCGGGAAGGATCAGCAACAGCGGCACGGCGCCCAGAGATACCGGGAAGAGTTTGCCCGTAGCCTCGAAACGCGCCCTCGACCAGCGGGCCAACAGCACAACACCGATGATCGCGATCACCAAGGCGCCGAAGAACGAGACGAAGCTGTCGGTTGGGCTGGGCGCGGGCATATAGAGGCCGCGGCTATTGAGGAAAAAGGTATCGCCCATGCCCATGCTGTCGCGTGGCCCTGGCAGCGAAAGCATCACGGCGAAGTACCAGAAGAAGATTTGCAGCAGCGCCGGGATATTGCGGAAGGTTTCGATATAGACGGTGGCCAGCTTGCTGAGCAGCCAGTTCGGCGACAACCGTGCGACACCGAGCAGGAAGCCAAGCAAAGTCGCCAGGACTATGCCGATGACCGAAACCAATAAGGTATTGAGCAAACCAACTACGAACACCCGCCCGTAGGTGTCGCTCTCGGTGTAATCGATCAGATGTTGCGCAATGCCGAAGCCGGCACTGTTATTTAGAAAGGAAAAGCCGGAAGTGATCCCGCGTTTCTCAAGATTGCTTTGGGTGTTGTCGAACAGAAACCAGCCAAGCGCCACGACGGCGAGGATAGCGAGAATCTGGAACAGCCACGCACGCACTTTGGGATCGGTCCAGATCGAACCACCCGGGCGTGGGGCATTTGCAGTAGTTTGCATAGGAGCCCTCATAGAACTCCTATGCCCGCGTCGGCGGGCATAGGGCTCATGTAATCAGAACAATGCGGGTATCGCATGTGCGATACCCGCAAGACAGTCAGCGCACTGGCGGTGCGTATTGCAGACCACCTTTGTTCCACAGGGCATTGAGGCCACGCTCGATCTTCAGCTCGCTGCCGGCACCGACGTTGCGGTCGAAGCTCTCGCCGTAGTTACCCACTTGCTTGACGATCTGTACCGCCCAGTCTTTCGGCAGTTTCAGGTCCTTGCCGAATTCACCCTCAGCACCGAGCAGACGCGCGACATCCGGGTTCTTGGTGGACTTGGCCATCTCTTCGACGTTGGCCGAGGTAACCCCCAGCTCTTCGGCGTTCAGCATGGCGAACAGCGACCAACGAACGATGTTGAACCACTCGTCATCGCCCTGACGCACGACCGGACCCAGAGGTTCTTTCGAGATCACTTCAGGCAGCACCACATACTGATCCGGCTTGGCCAGCTTGATGCGCTGTGCATAAAGCTGCGACTGGTCGGAGGTCAGTACGTCGCAACGACCGGCTTCGATCGATTTGGCGCTTTCGTCGGAGGTATCGTAAGTGATCGGGGTGTACTTCAGGCCATTGGCGCGGAAGTAGTCGGAGAGGTTCAGTTCGGTGGTGGTACCGGCCTGGATGCAGACGGTAGCGCCATCGAGTTCCTTAGCGCTGGAAACGCCGAGATCCTTGTTCACCAGGAAGCCTTGGCCGTCGTAATAGTTGACGCCGGCGAAGTTCAGACCCAGACCGGAGTCACGGGAGCTGGTCCAGGTAGTGTTGCGCGACAGCACATCGACTTCACCGGACTGCAGGGCGGTGAAACGCTCTTTGGCGGTCAGCGGGCTGAATTTAACCTTGGTGGCATCGCCGAACAGAGCGGCCGCCACAGCACGACATACATCAACGTCGAGACCCAGATAATTGCCTTTTTCATCGGCATAGGAGAAGCCCGGCAGACCATCGCTGATACCGCACTGCACGAAACCTTTCTTTTGCACCGCATCCAAAGTGGCACCCGCGTGCGCGAAGCCACTAACACCGAGAACAGCGGCCGTAGCAAATACAGCCAGGGTGGATTTCACCATCTTCATTAAAACCTCCAGTGTCTTTTTTTGTGTTGGAGTCTCGACCTTACCACCTCGTCCTTTTGGGACGCGTCGATTGCGTAGGCAGAACGCAACGAACAGGTGAATCGGATCTTAGCGTGAGTCTAGTTGCCGATAGCGTTATCAGCCACAAGCTTGCACCCGTCCATTGTTTGATGGACCAGAGACGGATCGTCAATCACTAATCGCCCAGAGTTTTAATACTCCTTAGCGAAAGTGCCGGAAACCATAAACCAATCGGTTTCCTATCTGTTGCGTACCCGAGCGTGAGGTAGTGTTACCGTAACCGGGGCGACATCATCAGCCGGCAGGACACTAGCAAGGGTCGTACCAGCCACTCTTTTTTAGAGCCATACGAACAGGTCAATAGCGAAACTTTCACCCTTGCGACATCTTCTTCACTTATCCACCTCCATGCGAAAAAACCAGCGCACCGGATCGGCGCGAACGCACCACAGCGGAGCCACACATGAGCGAGCCATTGATTCTTCAGCCCACACTTCCCCCCGATGCCTGCGTCATTTGGTTGCACGGCCTGGGGGCGGATCGTTACGACTTCCTGCCGGTGGCCGAAGCGTTGCAGGGCGCTCTACCGAGCACCCGCTTCGTCATGCCCCAGGCGCCGACCCGGCCGGTTACGATCAACGGCGGCTATGCCATGCCCAGCTGGTACGACATCCTCGCCATGAGCCCGGCGCGGGCGATCGACCACCAGCAACTCGAAGCCTCCGCCCAACAGGTGATCGCGCTGATCGAGTCGCAACGCGACGGCGGTATCGACCCACGGCGGATCTTTCTCGCAGGCTTTTCCCAAGGCGGCGCAGTGGTGCTGCATACGGCGTTTCTGCGCTGGCATGGGCCTCTGGGCGGCGTGTTGGCGCTCTCTACTTACGCCCCGACGTTCAGTGCCGAGCTACAGCTCGAAGCGGCCAAACAACAGGTGCCGGTGTACTGCCTGCACGGCAGCCACGACGATGTGGTGATCCCCAGCATGGGCCGCGCCGCGCACGATTGGTTAAACCAACGCGGAGTGCCGGTGACGTGGCGGGAATACCCGATGGGCCATGAAGTCCTGCCGCAAGAAGTGCGTGATATCGGCATCTGGTTGAGCGCGCAGCTAGCCTGCTAAGTATCGACGGGCTGTTTCCTCGCGCCCCTGGCCCGAGGGTCTGTTGCCGTTTCAGCGCAAGCCGCGTTGCCGCGCAAAATCTCGCCAGGCTAGGCGTAGGACGCCGGTAATGGTTGTTCCCTTGCCAAGTCCTACAACAACGCATGGCGAGATTTTCCGCGCAACCCGCAGGGCCGGGCCTGTTTTAGCGCGATACTGCGTTTCTCGACATTCATTTGGAACGACCAAACTTCGCGTCTCGTGCCTTGCCTCGCGCTAAAACAGGCTCCGGCGCGGTCGCGATGAAACGGCAACAGACCCTAGGGTTTTTCGTGATTGGCGTGGCGCCTGAGCGAGCCTCTCGCGGCGCGCCGGGCACGCCATATAGACGACTTATGGAGTGAGAGTGGGCCACCGCCGCAGCTGATTTTCATTTCTGTGACTGAGTGTTCACAAAATGTCTACCGCTTGTCGGGCTGGCATTTTTCTAGGATTGTCAGTATCGGGGCGCAGCGACTACTGTCGACAACGCAATGGCTTCAACAAGGAGAGTTTTGATGCCTGTAGTTATTTGCATTGATAGTACAGCTCGCCAATAGGATGAAAGCCGCTCATTGGCAGGTGGACCTGCAGCTCGTTCGCCAACTGCGACTGTTTGAAAATGTCGCCGCAAGCAGCATCAATCAATTGCTGAAAGAGTTTCGCGCGTACGATTTGGACGAAGGCGAAATCCTGCTCTCCCCCTTCAATCGCAATCAATACCTCTATCTATTGCTCAAAGGTCAGCTCAAGGTCTACCTGGGGTCGCTGGAAAGCACCTCGGTGAGCACCTTGCAGGTGGGCGATTGCACCGGGGAAATCAGTTTCATCGACAACGAACACCCTTCCGCCTACGTAGTGGCGGACATGGCGAGCAGCGTCCTGCGCCTGCATCGCCAATCGCTGGTCAATCTGTTCAGCCAATCGCCGCAGATGATGGAAAACCTCCTTGGTTTATTGTGCGAACGCGTACGCCAAGGCAATCAGCAGATCATCAACAGCGAACAGAACGCCAACGTCGACCCCCTGACCGGCGCGTTCAACCGCCGCTGGCTGGAGCATGTCTTCGAACGTGAAAGCACCCGTTGCGCATTCAACCGTCAGCCGCTGTGCATGCTGATGCTCGATGTCGATCACTTCAAAGCCTACAACGATGAACATGGCCACCTCGCCGGCGACTATGCGCTGTGCCTGGTCGCGCACACCCTGCGCAACCAATTACGCCCCAAAGACAGCCTGACCCGTTTCGGCGGCGAAGAGTTCGTCATCCTCTTGCCGGAAATGAGCGCCGAAGACGGCCGCAGCATTGGTGAACGCCTCCGTCAAAGCCTGCAGGATGTCGCCACCTTTTATGCCCCGGTGGGCGTACTGCCGGGTGTTACCGTCTCCATCGGAATGGCGCAGATGCGCCCGAAGGACAGCCTGCAGAGCCTTATCGCCCGCGCCGACAGCGCGCTCTACCAAGCCAAGCAACAAGGCCGCAATTGCCTGTACGGCTGAGCCCGTCCGATCCTGCCAGCCTGCCGAAAGCTCGACAAAAAGCGCAAATAACCCCTTGGCCGGCGTGGAGCTTCGCCACACCGACTTCTTGCATTACACTGGCGGCCGTTCATTCCTTAGCCAATTGACGAGATGACCGTGCTCAAAGCACTCAAGAAGATGTTCGGCAAAGCCGAGAGCCAGCAGCCCAGCGCGACAACCCCTGCCGCGGCGCCTCGCAGCAATGACGCCAACGACGACAACCACAGCCGCAACGCCAAGCCGCGCAAAGCGGCCAGCGAACCCGGCATCGCTATCGATACCCCAGCCAGCGCCGACAACCCCGCGCGAAGCAACCCGGAGAAAAAGCCGCGCCGCGCACGCGCAGCCAAACCGGTGAGCACCTGGAAGCTGGAAGATTTCGTCGTCGAGCCCGCAGAAGGCAAGACGCGCTTTCACGACTTCAAGCTCGCCCCCGAGCTGATGCACGCGATCCACGACCTCGGTTTCCCCTATTGCACGCCGATTCAGGCGCAAGTCCTGGGCTTCACCCTCAAGGGCCAGGACGCTATCGGCCGCGCCCAGACCGGCACCGGCAAGACCGCGGCCTTCCTGATTTCGATCATCACCCAGCTGCTGCAAACCCCGCCGCCGAAAGAGCGCTACATGGGCGAGCCGCGCGCACTGATCATCGCGCCGACCCGCGAACTGGTGGTGCAGATCGCCAAGGACGCCGCCGAGCTGACCAAGTACACCGGCCTCAACGTCATGCAGTTCGTTGGCGGCATGGATTTCGACAAACAGCTCAAGGGCCTGGAAGCGCGCTTCTGCGACATTCTGGTCGCGACCCCGGGCCGTTTGCTCGACTTCAACCAGCGCGGCGAAGTGCACTTGGACATGGTCGAAGTGATGGTGCTCGACGAAGCCGACCGCATGCTCGACATGGGTTTTATCCCCCAGGTGCGGCAGATCATCCGCCAGACCCCGCCGAAGAACGAACGCCAGACCCTGCTGTTCTCCGCGACCTTCACCGAAGACGTGATGAACCTGGCCAAGCAATGGACCACCGACCCGGCGATCGTCGAGATCGAACCGGAAAGCGTTGCCAGCGATACCGTCGAACAGCACGTGTATGCGGTGGCCGGCAGCGACAAGTACAAGCTGCTGTACAACCTGATCGCGCAGAACGACTGGATTCGCGTGATGGTCTTCGCCAACCGCAAGGACGAAGTGCGGCGCATCGAAGAACGCCTGACCCGCGACGGCATCAGCGCCGCGCAGATGTCCGGCGACGTGCCGCAGCACAAGCGGATCAAGGTGCTCGAAGGCTTCCGCGAAGGCAGCATCCGCGTATTGGTCGCCACCGACGTTGCTGGCCGCGGTATCCATGTCGATGCGATCAGCCACGTGATCAACTTCACCCTGCCCGAAACCCCGGACGACTACGTACACCGTATCGGTCGTACCGGTCGGGCCGGCACCAGCGGCACCTCGATCAGCTTCGCCGGAGAAGATGATGCCTACGCCCTGCCGGCCATCGAAGCGCTGCTGGGCCGCAAGATCGCCTGCGAAATGCCGCCGGACGAACTGCTCAAACCCGTACCGCGTAAGCACTAGCGCTAAGTTGCAAGCGGTGAGTTATAAGCCGCAAGCGAAGAAAAAAGCGAAGCCCAACGGCTTCGCTTTTTTTATGGCTATGTCCCAATTACATGTTGCACGCTGCTTTTGTAGGGTGGGTTAGTGGCGCTGAACCGGGCTGGCGAAGTAGCTACGGTGTGTGCGCGCCACGTAACCCACCAAGCGGTGATCGGCCTGACCACCGCTGGTGGGTTACGGCGCAACTGGTTAAGCATCGACAGATGGCCCGCGACCATGCGCCTAACCCACCCGGATTGCCGCGTCCGGACATTGCTTAGCTGTCCCTCGCGCTGCAACACATAACGGGGACATAGCCTCTTTTATGGCCATATACCCGTTAGCTGTTGCATGGGGCATAGGTTTTGTCCGTGGTGCGTGCCATCCCGTAGCTCGGATGCAATCAGGTACGCGCTCCCGGATAGCATCCGGGCTACGAGGCTAGGTCGTTGAGCATGGCGTAAACATTAAGACTCGATTGACTTCGAGATATCCGTATCCGCGCACTACACTCTATCCAAGCAACATCCCGAGGCAGCAGAGCAACACCTTTTACTGAGCGGGTCAGGCACGTCGCCCGAGCAGCCGTAACGCTCGACGCCAATCATCAGGATGGATCCGATCATGGCCGACCACCAAGCACATGAACGCAAGCTCACGCTCAAGGTGGTCTATTACGGCCCGGCCTTGAGCGGCAAGACCACCAATCTGATGCAACTGCATACCCTGCTCCGCCCGCAGCGCAAGGGCGAATTGATGGTTCTGGAAACCCGTGACGACCGCACGCTGTTCTTCGATGTATTACCGATCGGCCTGCGCAACGCCGCCGGTATCGACTTGCGCCTGAAGCTCTACACCGTACCCGGCCAAGTGCAGCACGACAGCACCCGCAAGGCGGTGCTATCGCGTGCTGACGGGGTGATCTTCGTCGCCGACTCCCAACCGGCGCAGCAGGACAACAACGCCAACGCCTTCGAAAACCTGGCGGACAACCTGCAAAAGCTCGGTATGGACATCGAAACGCTGCCCCTGGTGGTGCAATTCAATAAGCGCGACGTCGCCAATGCGGTTCCCGAACAAGAGCTGCAAGCGCGCTGGCGCGACACCCCCTGGGCGCCGCTGTGCATGGCTTCGGCGCTGAGCGGCCAGGGCGTGGTCGAGAGCTTTCGCCTGCTGCTCGAACGCCTCTATCCGAAACTGGACGGCGAGTACCGGTTAGCCGCACAGGAAGGCATCAGCGCTGAGGACTTCATCCGTCGCTTGAGCAGCATGGAGGGTGGCGATGCTTAGTTTCGAAGACGACCCACGGCTTGACGATCTGCTCCCCAGGGAGCGCCAGGAGCGTCTGACGCAGCTACTGCAAGCCGTGCTCGGACACCCGCTAGGCTTGACCGAGCAAGCCGCAGCGGGCGCCGAAGCGGTCGAATTCAACCTGGAAACCCTCGCCTGGCTGAGCTGCCCCGACGCGCCGGCGCTACAAGAGCCGGCCGCGCGGCTGGTGGAGTTCGTGCTGTTCTATGTCGGTAAATACCGCCTGGCGGCCAACCTGCATCACGACACCACCGAGGCCAGCTTCGCCGAACTGCAACGCCAACACGCCGAATTGCAGGAGTCCGAGACCCGCTACCGGGCGCTTTCCGCACAGTTGCAGAGCCGCGTGAACGAGCAGGTCAAGGTCATCGAAACAACCCAACAGCAGCTCTACGAGAGCGCCCGTTTGCGCGCCATCGGTCAACTCGCGGCCGGCGTTGCCCACGAGATCAACAACCCCATCGGCTTTATCGCCAGCAACCTGCGGGTAGCCGGCGATTACCTCAACGAGCTGGCCGAAAAACTTCCGACCGAGCCCGCGACGACCGCGCTGCTGGAAGACTTCCGCGCGCTGCTCAAAGAGTCGGGCAGCGGCACCCAACGCATCGCCACGATAGTCGCCGACCTCAAGACCTTCTCCAATATCGACCAGAACGATTTCGTCTCCTGCGACCTCAATGCCCTCGTCGCCAGCACCTGCCACTTGCTGCAGACCGAAAGCCAGCGCGCCCTGCAAATCGAATTGCGCCTCGGCGAGCTGCCGCAGCTGGCCGGCTACCCCGCGAAGATTTCACAAGCCACCTACAATGTTTTGGACAACGCTGCCAAATCCATAGGGGCCAACGGCAAGATCCGCGTCACCACTAATAGAAACGAACAAGGACAGATTCAGGTGATCGTCGAGGACAACGGCTGCGGGATCGCCGCCGAGCACATGCCGTGCCTGTTCGACCCCTTCTTCACCACCCGTGATGTGGGCGCCGGCACCGGCCTGGGTTTGACGGTCGCGCGGGAGATCATGAATGCGCATCAGGGCGAAATCCTGATCAAAAGCCAACCCGGCATAGGAACCCGCGTGACGCTGCGTTTCCTTTGTCGTTAGCAGGCTGTTGAAAAACGTAGGCGAGGCAGGCAAGACAAGGCAAAAACAGCCGAAAAAGCGGAGTTTACGTGCTGTAAATGAGCATTTTGACTGGGCTCGCACGCGAGGCTGTTTTTAACGCAGTATTGCCAACGCAGGTAGTTTTTCAACGGCCTGTTAGCGAACGACGCTCAGGTCGACTTGGTCCAACGCCGCATGGCCTGGTGGAGCAGTGTTCAACAAGCCGCTAAGGAGTTTTCGTGGCAAAACGTTATGCATCGTTGTTCGTGGGCACGGATACCCCGGGCGAAGGGCGCGAAAGCCCTGTCGACAGTCCGTACAGCCTGCTGTTGGTGGATGACGAGCCGGGGATACTCGCAGCCCTGCGCCGGGTACTGCACCGCGAAAACTACCAACTGCACTTCGCCCGCAACGGTGTCGAAGCGCTGAAAATTCTCGCCAGCCAACCGGTCCATCTGATCATCAGCGATTTCATGATGCCGCAGATGAATGGCAGCGAATTGCTCAGCCAGGTGCGCGAACGCTGGCCGGCAACTATCCGCATCATGCTCACCGGGCACGCCAATACCGAGGCGGTGATGGGCTCGATTCAGGGCGGCGCGGTTTACCGCTTCATCCTCAAGCCGTGGAACGACGACGACCTGCGCCTGACCATCGCCCTGGCGCTCGAACAGTACGACTTGAAACAGCGCAACCTCGCGCTCGAGCAGGAAAACCACAAGCAGCACCGCGACCTGGAAACCCTGGCCAAGCTGGGCATCACCAACCGCAGCCAACTGGCGATCATGCTGCATAAAAAGGGCCTGCTCAACGCCCAGCAGATTCAGCAACTGCACAAGGAAATGCGCGTCCACAAAACCCCGGTGATGCGCCAGTTGATGCAGCACGATTGGGTCGACAGCCGCAAAATCTACGATCTGTTGCGCAAGGACCTGATGCTCGAGGAAATCGACCTGCGCGAATTCCAGGTCGATCCGCCGCTGCTGTCGCTGGTCCCCCAAGCGATCTGTACGCGCCAACTGGTGCTGCCGTTACGAGTCATCGATAAGCGCTTGCGCCTGGCCATGGCCGACCCCATGGATCAGGGGTTGATCGAAGAACTCGCGTTTATGACCGGCTTCAGCATCCACCCGCTGCTGTGCGATTTACCGCAGTTGCAGGCCAAACTTGCAGAAATCTTCGGCACCCCCGAGAACCGACTCGATGACTTGGCGACCATAGTCGGCGATAGCGATCCCTATGAAGGCATCGAGATCGTCCTCGACGACGATGGCGAAAGCGAGAACCTGGAGCAACTGCTCGGCAGCTCCGAAGACCCACCGGCGATTCGCCTGGTCAATGCGATCATCCTCGAAGCGCTGCGCCTGGGCGCCAGCGATATCCACATTCACCCGCGCACCAAACACGTGGTGGTGCGCTACCGCATCGACGGCGTGTTGCAGGACAAAATCCAGATCCCCAGCAACCTGCTGATGTCGCTGGTCTCGCGTATCAAGGTCATGGCGGAACTGGATATCACCGAACGCCGCCGCCCGCAGGACGGCCGGATCACCGTAAAAACGCCGATGCGCATCGTCGATCTGCGTATTTCCACCTTGCCGACCATCAACGGCGAAAAGGTCGTGATGCGCGTGCTGGAGCGTCAGTCGGCGGCGCAATCGCTCGAGGATCTGGGTCTGTCGGCGAACAATCTGAAGCGGCTGCTGCACGTGGTCAACAAACCGCAGGGCATCATCCTCGCCACCGGCCCCACCGGCAGCGGCAAGACCACCACGTTGTTCGCCCTGCTGCAACATGAAGCTTCATCGGAAAAGAATTACATCACCATCGAGGATCCAGTGGAAATCCACGTCGATCTGGCGGGACAGGTACCGGTACGCGATCGCATCGGTATGAGCTTCGCCAGTATATTGCGCGCCATCTTGCGCCAGGATCCGGACGTGATCCTGCTCGGCGAAATCCGTGATCACGAGACCGCCGACGTGGCCTTTCACGCCGCCCTCACCGGCCACTTGGTATTCTCCACGCTGCATACCAACTCGGCGGCGGCGACCATCGCCCGCCTGTTCGACCTCGGACTCAAGCCCTATGTGCTGGCCTCTGCGCTTGAGGCGATAGTCGCGCAGCGCCTGGTGCGGCGCATCTGTTCTCATTGCCGCGAACCGGTGAAACCGCCCGAAGAGCGCTTGCGCAGCCTGGGCCCGGAGTTCCTCGAAGCGGATATGCCGTTCTTCCATGGGCGTGGCTGCAATCATTGCAACCACGGCTACAAGGGCCGGGTCGGCATCCATGAAGTCCTGACCATGAACGACACACTACGCGACGCCATCTCCCAAGGTGCAGGCGCCACACAACTGCAAAACCTGGCCCGCGAACAAGGCATGACCACCCTGCTCGACGATGCCCGGGAAAAAATCCGCCAAGGCCTGACCACCGTCGAGGAGGTGCTGCGTCTACTCGGCCCGCAAGATCTTCAGGAGTAGCGCGCTCGCACCCGCCGATCCTGTATAAACGCCTGCAAGAGATCAAAAGCGCAGCCTGAACGGCCCGCATGCAATCGTTTTCTTAGCAGAGGGCCGCCATGAGCGAGCAACCCCCTTACGGCGTCGGCGACGCCTCTTACCACGCCGCGGGCGGCATCGACGGTCTGCAACGGCTGGTCGCCGACTTCTACCGACTGATGGACGAGCCAGGGGCAGCCGCCGACCTGCGCCGCATGCATGGCGAGAATCTCGATATGGCGCGCGACAAGCTGGCCTGTTTTCTCAGCGGTTGGCTGGGCGGGCCGCGACTGTTCGCCGAGAAATACGGCGCCATTGCGATTCCGACGTTTCACGCACAGTGGCCAATCGACCAACGTCTCGCCGACAGTTGGCTGAGCTGCATGGCTCAGGCCATCGCCCTGCAACCCTACCCGCCGGATTTTGCCGAGTACCTGCTGAGGCAACTGCGGGTACCGGCGCAGCGCATCGTCCAGGCCTGTCAGCGCCAAGCATGACCGCAGTCGCCAGGCATCAGCGACTCAGGGTCTGATCCATCAAGGCCAGGAATTTCGGCGAGAACTGGCGCCGGTCGATCGCCATCTCGGGGTCGGAGGAGCTTGCTTGTTGCAAGCTGTCATGGATATCAGAGATTGCGTTACGGTCGGCTTCGCCACTCAGGATATGCAGCGTATATTGGCTGGCCGCACGATAAACCCATGCCTGGGCGCGCGCGACATCCGTGGTCAATGTGGCGGGATCGAAGCTGGCAACCTGCTCATAGGCACCATTGAAGTATGCCTCGACGACTTCATGCAGCACGGGGTCCTCAACCTCCCCCTCCCCGAGCTTTCGCACATCCGCAACGGGAAGACTTTGCCCCGCCTGCAGCAAGTTCGCCTCACAATCCGCCCGACCGCGGGCCATGATGCTGGCGTTCTCACCGGACAGCACCTTGAAACGCGCCTCGTTCGCCCAACTGGCCAATGCCTTATCGCATCGCCCCAACCGGTAGTGAGCCAACCCGAGGAAGTAATGGGGCGTGTAAGGGGCGAAACGCATCCCATACAGCCGAATACGCGGCAGCGAAGCGGGCACTTCGCTGATCACTTCTTCGAGCAAGGGTATCGCTTTGTCGTAACGCTCCCGCTCGATGTTCAGAATGGCGATGTCGTAATCTTTTCCCAGCAAAGCCCAAGCAGGGCTCGCAGCCGTCAGCGTCAGCAGAATCAGCCATCGGCATCCGCAATATGAGCGCCCCATATGCCCTCCCGCTCTCACGTCTGCGGCCATACCCGCCTCTCCCAAAACATTATTGTTCGCCGCGCAAGTTCACACTGACGCTGGTGCTCTGGCCTGATCGTACCTTGGCATGCACTTCGCGCGTTTGCCCACTATTAGGGTTGTGCAGCTCAATCGAATAGTCCCCGGCCGGGACCGACAACCGAAGCGGCGTCGTCGCATCCGCTTCCAGCTGGATAGGCCGCCCATCCGCCTTGCGCACCGAGCGGATGTAACCCCAGGGAACCGCGTTGATTGCAATATAACCATCGACCAGCGCGTCACTGGAAGAGCGTTGTTCGATGATCGAGTCCAAGGTCAATTTACGCCGACCCAATTCGGCATCGTTGGCGAAATGTTCGCGGGCCTGCTCCAGCAACACGCCGGCGTCGTCGTAGCGACGTTGCGCCATCAGGCTGTCCACGTCGCTCAACACGGCGGCGCGCAGTTTTTTCAAGCCCGCCTGGATGACATCCTGCGCATCGGGGTATGCCTGCGCACGTTGATACAGTGCCCAGGCGCTGCTCGCCTGTGGGTTGAAATAGTTGCCGCGGCGCAAGGCGAGCTCGGCCTCATCGAGCAGTTTACGAACGGCGGCGGATTGTTCGTCGGCGCCCTGCGAGACCCGGGCGTCCAGCTCAGCGAGCTCGACACTCGTTGGCAAGACGCTATGCCCCAGCGCCAGGTAGGCCCTGGCCGATGCCCACTCCTTGCGCTCGACGGCCTGACGGGTGCGCACCAAGGCGACCTGCCCCAAAGCGTCCGCACGCCGGCGCGCGGCAGTGTCGCTCGGCTCCAAGCGCAGAACTTGCAGATACGCGTTGAGCGCTCGCTCCAAAGCTGCTGGCCGATCGATGCCGGCCTCGTCCGCCGCGCTCGCGTCCTCGCGCAATTGCGCCAGTTGCTTCCTATGCGCTTCGGCCCCGAGCAGCTTTCGATAATCCGCCTCCAGCTCGGCCAATGCGCTGCCGGAATGCGCTATTTCGCGTAAGCGGTCCAAGGTTTCCTTGGCCAGTTGCAAGTGCCCGCTCTGCAGTTCGGCTTTCGCCTGACCGGCCAGAATGCCTTCCAAGCGCAATCGCCGCTCCTCTACGCCGGCGTCTTGTGCGGCCAACTGCTGCGCCTGCCGCAGCAGCATGATTGCAGCATCGACTTGCGCGGCTGCCGGGGGTGCCCCGGCTAACCGAGCATCGATACCCGCAAAGAGCTCGCTAAGCCGCTCCCGCTCTTCCACTTCGCGACGCGCCTGGGCCAGGGTGCCCGATAACGCCACGAGCTGCTGATTGTCAGGAAAGGCTCGAATGGCTCGACTCAATGCCAGATCCGCTTCATCCAGTTGCCCCTGCCGAAGCACCTCCTGCACGACCTCGACCGCTCCTTCCTCGATCCGTGCCGAGATAGCGCCAAGCTCGGTGTTGCCAGGGTCTGCGATACGCAAGGTGCGTAATGTATCCAGAGCGTTGTCGTCGGCCGGCAGCAGCAGCTTGCCCTCCTTGAGCTGAACGTCGGCATGCTGAACGAGCTTCTGAATCAGCCCCAGCTCTGGCTCCGGGCGAGTCTGCGACCAGATGAGCAAGGCCGAGCCGCAGACCAATATCATCCCCACGGACAACAGCAAAGCATTCCAGCGCCCGGTACCGGCGGGCGCATCCCAGCGGCTGGCGTCGACCCCTTCCATCGGTGTGCCTACGCCGGTTAACGCGGGCCGCTGCGACAGCGCCGACAGGGGCGTCACAAGACGTTCGAAGGCGGGTTCGCCAATATTCCGATCCGCCTCGACCCGCATGGCGAGGCGGGGGGAACGTATTACCAGGGCGTTCAACTGATCCAACAGCATGGTCACGCTGGGCCGCTGCGCTGGCTGCTCGACCAGCATCAGTATCAGGAGCGACTCCAGATCGGCGAATTCTTCGGGCAAAGCCGAGAGCCGTGCGAGCTGCCCGGAGCGAGTGCGGTTCGGCTTCTCACCAGTCAACAGATAATGCAACAACAGGCCAAGGCTATAGATATCGGCCCGCGCATCCGGTGGCCGGCTGGAAAAACACTCGGGCGCACAATAATCGAGGGCATCCCCACCGCCTCGGTGCGTGCCGGCAATCCAGGTCATGCCGAGATCGAGCAGAACGGCTTCACCGTTCGCACGTATGCCGATCCGATCCGGATGAAGAACCGTATGGAATACCCCCGCCCGGTGCAGCCCGCCGACTGCCGAAGTCGTTTCCGCGAACAGCCGTAAACGCTCGCGTAGCGACAAGCTGGAAAGCCAATCCGAATCGCCGGGCCACTTACCCGTCAAAGGTTCCGCGCAGCGGCTGTCCTCCCCCTGACCCACCTGCACATCGCGCAACAGATTCGGGTGACGGGACTGACGCAACAATGCGGTTTCCCGGGAGAAACGCTCCAGCGGCAGGCTACGCCCGCGACCAGGCAGGCATAGCGCAAACAGCGAGCCTTGCGCCTCGGGTTGCAGGGCGACCAGGCGGCTGATGAATCGCTTATCGGCGACTTGCTCACTCACAGCGACATTCCGAAATCGAGATGAAGCGGTAAGCTCCGCCATGGAAAGGTACGCGGCATCCGTCGAATTCCGCTGATAGCGAAGCCTCTATCAGGATGCTAGAAGCGCGCCACAGCTGCCAGCGAGAAGGTGTCGGCGTATCTGGAAAAGTCCGCGCCGAAATCCACCGAGAACTGTTCGAAGGCCAACCCCAGACCGAAGGTGTAGTGGTTCTGATCGCCTGTCCTCGCGGAGAAAACCTGCGCGCTATTATCGAAATCATCATCGCCCTGATAGTGCAGCGTGTGCTCAGGGTCACGCCATATACCCGCGCGAATGCTCAGCGGAGCCGGCATGTTAAGGAACACATACTCTCCGCCGAAGCGAATTTCGGTTCCGTCGCGCAGTTTGAGCAGCGCCGTGTCATCGCCAAAGGCCGGACCGGCCCCATCCTCTAGATATGCGGCACTGATATTGCGGGTCAATTGGGAATAGCGAATACGGTTTACATCGAAATTCAAGGTAAACGCCTCGCTGACTCGATAACTTAGTCCCATCCCCAGAACATCCGGAATATCAAAATCGCTGCGTTTGTTTACGAATTCGACCTGCTCTCCCCCTGGGCTCCCTATGTTGTTACTCGAGACGACCTGGTAGTAAAACCGCGGCGACCGCCGATACACCATCCCCAAGGACAACTCATCCGTTATCAAATAGCGCAGGCCGAGTGTGTAGCCTAAACCATGATCCGAGCCTTTCTGAGAATGGCGGGAGTGTCCCTCGTTGCCGTCCCAGTCGACGAAATCCCGCGTGGTCAAAGAGTCGATCTCAAAATCGTGCCAGGCAAGGCCGGCGCCCAGCCGTAATCTTTCGCCCAGGGCCCAGCCGACCGATAGACCGTACGCCACATCCTTCACCGTGCTGCGACTGGAAAAGGGGGCCACGATAAAATCATCATCTTTGGGCGCAAAATCGAATTGGGTATTGAAGTTCATCAACTCATGTCGATAGAGCGCGACCGTTGCATATTCGAAGGGAAAAACAGCGGAAAGAAAGGAAACCCCACTGGAGGACGAACGGGTTTGATCGTGATAGGAGAGGATGTCGAAATCATCTGTCACCACGATATTACTGAGATGGGGTGTCGTATAACGGTTGTAGCGTCCTTCCACTGACAGTTCGCGTCGCGACAACTGGGTCAAGCCGGCCGGGTTGGCATAGGCCGCAGTGGCATCATCGGCAAGCGCTACGAATGCCCCACCCATCGACAGACTGCGTGCGCCCGGGTTAGCGAAATTGAACTGAATTGCCGAAGTCCCTTCTTCGTCAGTGATCGCATAAGCACTACTTGACCCGGCCAATGCCAATGCAACGGCCAAACGCAAACGAATTGTCATATCAATACCAGTGCTGGAGACTTATTTGAAAGTTCTGCCAATGAAGGCCAGGAATGAACTTCATAACGCATCAACAGTTCGCACCGCTATCGATTGCAAACAAGGGATAGCGGTGGGTCTTATATAGGTGCCTTAAGGCTCCGTATTGCAGAACGGCCAATAACGGGTGAGCAGCCGCCTGAACAGAATCTGGTCATGAATTTGATTGATATCCGCCACTATGTGTCGTTGTTTTAGTGCGGGTACGGCACGCACGTTATCGACATGGCGAGCGGCCGACATCAGACTCAAGCGCATCACGCCCTTCTGCACCGGTCGTTTCAGGTAGCGATAGATCTGCCCTTCGTTGATCAGATTGATCGCGATAGAGGAATCCAGATTGCGCGAGGTGACGATGGTGGATATCGCCGGGTTCATCGCCTTGAGCACCTTGACGAAGTCGCTGACGTCCTGGCCGGCCACGCTGACATCGGAAACGATGATATCGACCTTCTCCCGATCGATTACCCGCAGGGCGCTCTCCAGATCGCGGGCGACGAAGCAACGGGGCGAATCGCCCATGGCTTCCAGGCAGACATCCAGCAAATCCCCTTCGTCATCGATCACCAGAACGCTCGCATCGATCGAGCTGAGCGGCTGGACAAGCGCTTGGCCATCGTCCTCCGGTTCGATCTCCCGCGGCACGACGTTCCCTGTATTACGTGCGATCTGCACGGCGCTGGCCAGCAACGTACGTATTTCGTCGTTGGACCAGGGCTTATTGATAAAACGGAATACTTCGCCATCGTTGATCGAGCTGATCACCGATGGCATGTCGGAGTAGCCGGTCAAGAGGATGCGCATCGTGCTGGGGGAGATCCTGCGCACCTGTCGCAGCAACTCGGCCCCGAGCATCTGCGGCATGCGCTGGTCGCTGACGATGACATCAACTTTCTCCCTGCGCACGATCTCCAGCGCCTCCTTGGGATCCGTCGTACTCAATACCCGGTAGCTGCTGCGAAACAATGAGGTGAGGCTCATCAGGATGAAGCGTTCGTCATCGACGAACAGCACCGTGGCCTTTTCGGGCATTTCTTGAACAGGAATGGCTGACATATTCAGATAACCGGCAAGCTAAGAGTGAAAGTAGTACCCGTCCCTGGCGTCGATTCCACCGTAAGCGCGCCTCCGTGGTCCTGGACGATCTGATAAGCAGTGGACAACCCCAACCCGGTCCCCTTGCCTATTTCCTTGGTGGTGACGAATGGATCGAAAATTCTCGGCAAGAGGTCAGCTGGAATGCCATGGCCGTCATCTTCTACAGATATCTCGACGAAGCGTCCATTCACCCGCGTACGCACCGCGATGTTGCCGCCCTGCTCCGGAAGAGCCTGGGCGGCATTGACGATAAGATTGAGGAGAACCTGGTTGATCTGCGATGGACCGCACTCCACCAGCGGCAGCTCGGCATAATCGCGATGCACCCGGGCCTTGGCGTTACTCAAAGTGTTGTTGGCGATTCGCAACACGTCATCAATACCCTTGTTGAGATCTACGCGGTCATTCTTACCGCGATCGAGACGGCTGAAATCCCGCAGACTCTTGACCAGCTCACTGATCTGATTCAACCCCTCGCCGGTGGCTTCGAGCAATTCCATCATCTCCTGCCGACACCCCTCATTCTGTAACTGCCGGGCACGCATTGCCATTTCCGGGTCGATTGCCGCCATGCCATCGGCCATCTTGTCGACGAAGCGATCGAACACCTCCCCCATCTCACCGAGACGTTCGCGCACGATCTCCACATTGCTGGATGAGAAGCCGAGCGGCGTGTTGATCTCATGGGCAACCCCAGCCACCATCTGGCCCAGGGACGCCATCTTCTCGGCCTGCATGATCTGCAGTTGGGATTGTTTGAGTTCATCGTAGGCTTTGGCCAGTTGCTGGGTGCGCTCGCCCACCTGAGTTTCCAAGGTCGCATAACTGTGGCGCAGGCGTAGCGCCAGGAGCAGCAGCACGAAAAGCAATATCGAGGCGTAAGCGATCAACGCCAGACGATAGGTTTCCGCACGCCGAAAATCATCGGAAGAACGCTGGGTATAAGCATTCAAAATATCGTCGAGTGCGGACATCGGCGCATTGACGACGCTCAACAGCGCCGCATCCCTGCTGGGTAACCGCTGCAATATGTAGGTGATATCGGTAGCCAGGATATCTACCAGCGCTTGTACCTCGCCAAACGTGGCGTGGTCTTGGCGAATAGCGTCCAGTTGCGCCTGTAGGTTCTTCGCCGACCCCTCGCTGCCATCGTACAAATAGGTGAACAACGCCGTGCGCAGGCCATCGATCTGGTCTTTCGCCTGGGTAAAACTGGCTATGCGCTCGATCCCGAAGATGGCTAGATCGACCGTCTCCTTTAGTCCGGTATTCAGGGCCAGGAACTGTTCGATAAATTCCTGCTTCTGGCTTTTGGCCGCGTAGTACTCCAGCACCAAGGTCGCTTCGTCAGCCTGACCGAGCCGAGCGGGATCTGTCGGGCTGGAACCGCTGGCTTTGATATCGCCGAACAGACGGTCTTCGGTTTCACGAATGCGCGCCTCGATGCTGGCGATAGCACGGTCTTTCTGGGGCAGATCCTGACGCGTCATCAGCAATCGGACGTTCAATTGCGCATCGAGCTCTTGCAACTGACGAATCGCATCGCGGGTTTCGTCGTGCTCGCGCCAATTGATCGCCTGGACCTGAAAAAGAAGGAAAACCAGCAACCCCACAGCCGCCGCAGCCAGCAACCCTCCGCCGAGGAAAGAGAGGCTAATGCCCCCTCGCACCAAGTGCCCGCCGCCATACTGTCGCATCTACACTCCCGGTCCCTAGCAGGCTGTTGAAAAACTACCTGCGTTGCCATCGCGGCGTTAAAAACAGGCTCGTGCGCGAGTCCGATCAAAATGCTCATTTACAGCTCGTAAACTCGCCTGCGAGCCCAGTCCTTTTTTCGCCTGTTTTTGCCTTGCGCTGGCTGCCTCGCTTACGTTTTTCAACGGCCTGCTAGCACCGCAGACTCAAGCAACTCCCAGGCTCAATTACGCCTCTGGGTAACCATGAATACCAGGCTAGGCTGTGGCCCGCAGAATACAGAGCGCCTGAGTAAAGAGTCGATCAGCAACCCCCTATTATCAGTAGGCATCCCCCTACAAAAAACAAGTAAACCCCCTACTCGATCAGCCAGGCATAACTCGATGGCTGCAATGCTTGGGCGCTTGGCGGAATAGTTGCAGAAAAACGCCTGAGCGATTGGCTCGGCTGTGCATATGTAGAATGGCCAAGGCGAAGCGCTCAAGACAAGGCTGGGTATATGCATGCAAGCGTGCTGGCGACTGTGGTAGATAAAAGCTTTATTCACTACTTGTGGGGAGTATTCATATACGCTTGCCAGCGCTAATTAGCAAGGTACTCCAGGATGCTTTTATCTTTGAGGATGTGGAGTACGGAAACCGCAATAGCACTGTTAAATGTTCTTTCTATGTTTCCGCCAACACTTGAGTTGGTTATGTCTGTTACCTGAAATTTCTTCTCAAAACCGTTATCACCCGTAATTGTAAAATCGCTGTATGCCTTAAATATAAAGGCGCTGTGATCAACGTAGAATCTGGAGATTTTTATGTCTAATTTCTTATTTTTATTGCCGGTCATTTTTCCATTTTTAGTAATTTCATTATCTAATTGCTCGGCTAATGCTCGGGATATTTCTTTGTAGGCTGCTTGCCACTTCATGACGTCATCATAGATTATTTTAATTTCGTCGCTATTTCCGGAGTTGGTTACACTGATTGGGCCTGATATAGACAACTCATTGATTCTACCGCTTTTAATTTCATATTCTTTTGGTTGATATTGATAAGTCGCGCACCCGGATAAAAGAAGGGCAAGCAAAAACACTGCTGACTTCATAACTTCTTCCTATTAATACTAACAAGACTGTAGAAAAATCAAATGGCAAATTTTGCAGCAGGGCCATGGTTATTTTTTAGGCAAACCCAGCTTCTCTCTTGAGCTCGAACAGATTCATCTTGATTAATTTCTCCACATTTCACGTACAGTAAGGCTCTTGAATAAGCCTTGAGGTTTTCCTACAACCTCAACGTTTGGTTAAGAGGCCGACTTTAGCCCGTCCCAGTGAGCGAAGCGAACGGTTTGAACCAATTGTTATGCGCTATGACTCGCTATTAATTATTTGTTGTATTGCACGTTCGAGATCGGTTGGTGATCCAAAATTCCATTTCGGCAGTGGCGCTAGGAGCAGCGCAGCCCAGCCGCCTATAGTGGTTATTTTAAAATTTCCAAGCGGTACAATTCCTTGTTGGTCTAAGGATGTGCTGATACTCGTTGCGCTATATGTGTATACGCAGTGAGTGGGTATTATGCCCAGTGTAAGTACAAACATCATTGGTTCAAAGCACTGAAACCCACCAGGATATAGGTTCTCTTTTATAACGGTTATTTGGGTGCTCGCATCGATTGTAGCTTTCGCTACGGAAGTATTATCGGCTCTTTCAACCTTGTAAGTTGAACAGCCGCTCAATAAAATTGTCAAGGCAACGCTGATTATTTTATTCATAGTGCATAACGTTTGGTTAAGGGACGGGCTTTAGCCCGTCCCAGTGAGCGCAGCGAACGATTTGAAGCTATTGTTAGGCGCAATTTTGAGCCGAAACAGATCTTATTGAACACTATTTTAATAATTTTAAGTTCGCCAACTCTGCTACTAACCATTTTGAGTCGTAATCAGAAAACTCAATGTTGATCATCGTGGTTTCCTCATTTGGCGTTTGGATTTTTATGACTTTGCCGTTACCAAATTTTGGGTGAACCACTTTGTCCCCGACATGTACTAGGCCTATGCCAGAAATTTTGTGTTCATCCACGCCATCTAACATGTTGATCATAAGATTATCCCCGAAGGCTCCTTTCGGAAAAAGTGCGATTGCAGCAAGTAATAGAATTGTTTGTAACCACATGCTTTGTTGCCTAACGAGACTGTAGAAAAACCAAATGGCAAATTTTGCGGTTGGGATTCAGGCTATTTTTTAGCCAAAAACCAGCGCCTCTCTTGAAATCTAACGCATTCATCTCGCTCAATTCCTCCAGAATTCGCGTACGGAACGGCTCTTGAATAAGCCTTGAGGTTTTTCTACAGCCTCAACGTTTGGTTAAGGGGCGGGCTTTGGCCCGTCCCAGTGAGCGAAGCGAACGATTTGAACCTGTTGTTAGCTCTTGCTGCCGGGGTGAGCAGGTTTCCGCTTCTTCCACATCGAAAGAATAGGTTGGATGGTGTTTATATCCGCAGCATCAGAGACTGTAGTTCTGCCGAATGAAATCTCATTGTTCTCGCGAAAGAAGGGGGCGGTAAAGCAATAACTCTCATCTGCTTGTGTTGCAGCAATAGCCATCAAAATTTCTTGTCGGTTTGGAGCGTCCGCGGCCCTGCGATAGTGGTGAGTTGGATCGTAAACTGCACTCCATGCCTCGGAAATCATAATGAACGAATCGGCGCTGATCTGCTCCATTCTTGAAGCCAAATTTCTTATCGTAACGAATTTATCTGCTTGATCTTCGTTTATAATTTCGATTACGTTTGCGAGCTTTTTGTCAACATAGATCATGACTATATGGACGTGATAACCATCTTTTTGGAGAACAAATTTTGCGTGTTCGAATAGGAGTTCGACTTGCTCTCTGAATGAGCGTGCGGCCAATTTTTTTACTTCTTCTTGTTGTTTGAAAACTGGTGAATCACCATATTTTTCTATTAATGCCGCGCGATCAATGTCTTCGCTAGAGATAGCTTCTGAGTGAATTTCTGCTGGAACAAGAGTTTTACCATGCACCTTCATCCATGCAACCCTCATCTCTAGCTCTTGGTGCATGCAGGGAGGTAACTTTGTCTTTGCCTCTGTGTTTTTTGAATTGGCGTCAAGATTTGGAGCGTCTAGCAATAGCTCAGAAACTGCAGACCAACACTGGCTAAGTAACTCAGCTAATTCGTATTCTGGATAGTTCTTGTCGACCCATCTGCGTTGAAGCTTTACATATGAGTTCTCGAAAACTTCAGCAGGTAGTCCAAGTGCAACGGTCTTCTCGTAGACTTCTGTGTTTGTAAGACTTGGATTGTATTCTTCTTCAAATATCGCGATCTCGCCATCCAGGTATGAACCGATCACCTCAATGCGCAGCTTGCTAAGAAGTTCCAAATCCCCTCTTTTAACGATGTAGTTACGTGCATCAATAAGCCATTTTAGAGATTGATTGGCACGCATCCTTTCTTGCCATGGCGCATACCACTCATCAAAACCTGGGATTTCTCTTTTATTTGCTTGTAGGACGAATGTGACATTCCTGAGTTCTTGAATACAGGAATTAATTGAAATGCGAAATTCATTCGGCTCGAAATAAGCTGCATTTGCTTTGTGCCAGTGAGACTTTGCATCAAATAGGCGACGAAATGCTGGTTGTAACGGGTTACTCATGATTTCGTCCTAGAGCTAACGTTTGGTTAAGAGGCGGGCTTTAGCCCGTCCCAGTGAGCGAAGCGAACGATTTGAAGTTGTTAGAGCTTTGCCTCTGTTCTGGCCATGAAGTCGTTTAGCGCCTGTGAAAGAAAAACTACTTGTTCTGACGTGTAGTTTTCATAGTTGCCATGAGCAGCGTCATTTCTAAGACCAAGCCAGGCGGTAATGTTCTTTTGATCTAGTTTGCTATATATCTCAAGCTTGGCAAGTTCGGAGTTCAGAGCATCTGCTTTCTTAGGTATTAACTTGCCTTTTGATTAAAATTCAATAGCTACTTCGTTATTTCTAGCTAATTGCCTCAGGTGCTCTTCTAAGGTGCTTCCAAGCATTACTGCGGCTGCGTCCTTGTAACCTTCTTCTAGTAGGTGATTAGCCATTTCAACAAAGTCTGAGAAAAGCTCTGCGCTAATTATACCTCGGACGCTTTTGTACCAGCCATTTTCAACTTCGTCTGATATGGCCTCCAATACCCCAAGCAACTCCAAAACGACAGGCGCGTACTCACTGCCTTTGTCATGAAGCTCTTTGTAGTACGGGTGATTCTCTCCGTAGTATTGGCTTGTGAAGGATAGGGCGGATGCTCTAAGTTTTTTATGGAGCCGTCCGTCTACTTGATCGCTTCCGTACTCTGTGTTTCTTCTGGTGCTGATTGTGTAGTTGCACAGATCTATCAGGTACTTGATTCTATTTGATATAGGGTTTTCCATAGTTTCCTGCTGTGCTCTAACAGTGGTTAGACGGAATTCTTCACTATTCCGACGACAGTGGCTTCTGCATAAGCACGAACCAGCGTGGAAGCCAGAGAAGGAAAATCCTTACAGATCAAAATATTACCTAAAGCCGGTAAACGCTTTCTGTATTCGCTTGGCTTTCGCATTTTTCCGCCTTATTGGCACTGCATATAAAACCAGTATCGATTCGATATGCCTTGTTCGCTATTCCCCTGGATTTGCAGAAAATCGAGGGATGCAGGGGTAATAGGAACCGAATCACGTCTTGTTCGCCCAGCGTCTGAACGCACGCTGCAAGCTTGTAGATGCCAAACAGGAAGGAAGGTAACTGGCATCCAGCCTGCGGGGTGCGTCATTGCGTTGCTTGAACGCTAGTCCACAGCTGCCTTGGCCACAAGTTTTTTATGGCTAATAGCCATCCTTCTTTGGGCTTGCCCATCCCGCCTTGCCGGGCTAGAGTTCGCCCGTCACGGTCAATCCCGTGGCCGGGTGTGGTAACCCGTTTGTTGTCTGAGGCGCGGAAGCGCCATAGCGAGTAGCCGGCGCTTTTTTTGTGCCCGGCTTAAGCACTTCTATGGCGGGCCGTGCGAGGCAGGCTTCGGCCTGGCCGGTTCCCTCGGACGCCGGTTTACCACCCTTGTACGGTCCGCCTCCATTTCGTGTGGTAACGAATGGAAGCGGCTCCTTAATCAGTTCGAGGAGCATAAGGATTATGCATTTTCCCCCTTTTACCCAAGGGCTCCGCCTTGGGGCCTGCTGTAGCCCGTCCATCTCCGCCTTGGAGGTGCGTCATGACTAAATCCACCCCCGCTGTCATTCCCTTTCCGAAACGTATCGAACCGCTCGACTGCACCATTTCCGCTGTCTGCCACTTCCAGGCGGCGGCCGAATTGCGGATGACAATGCTGCATAAACTGTTCGATATCCTGGCGCGCACGGATGCGGCCACCGACAACGCCGGGCACTTGCACGACTGCTGCAACAATGCACGCGAGCTGCTTAACGATGCGCAGGTTCTGTACCGCAGTGCGTTGGCGCAAGGGAGGGTTGCCGATGATTAAGCCCTTTACCTGCTATTTGCCCAGCCACGATGGCCAGCGCGGCGCGGTGATTGAGTGGACGCACAATTGCCAACGCTCCTTCGATCAGGGCGTGAGCTGCGCCCAGGCCTGGTTGAGCAACGACGATACCGGCTGGCTGTGGGCCAATCTGATCGTCGAACGCGATGTGTTACCTCCTGGGGTGCAGCGCCGCGCGTTCGAGGTTGGCTTTCTCAGCCGGGTGCATCAGCGTTTGTGCTCACCGTTCGGCGGTGGTCACCAAGCCCGGCAGACCTGTTTGCAGCTCTGAATGGCGTGGGGCGATATCTGCCGGTCACGACCGGCGGATATCGATCCTTCGCTGCCACAGCAATCGTCCGTTAAGCCCCCCGGATATGTGCGCTACGACATGCCTGCGTCATACAGATGGCAGGTAGCATTCGGGGCTGCCAATCGAAGGAACGATGACATGAGTGGATATGTACCCAATGACCGGGGCAAGCGGCCCGCTCCGGCGATCAAGCCCTATAACGGGGATTTCGATCGACAGCCCGCCAGACCGCTGGTGCTAGCCGACAAACAATCACCTCCACCCGCTCACCCCCCTAAGCCTATCGGCTGCGTGTTCGCCAAATCCTGCAACCTGCCGGATGGGGTGATCGATCACAACAATCCCGGTGGCTTCGTGCCGCTCGAACAACTTAAGGACTATGGCGACTGGGCCGTATTGGGCACCGGTGCTGCAATCAGGGCTGGAGGTACGCCCTTGCAGCTGATCGGCAGTTCGACTGCCGCAACCACAATCGCCAGCCGCCTGGGCGGTACCTTGTCCCTCGGCATACTCGAAGGCGCTGGTGTCATGCTGGCGGGTGCTGTGGTTGGCACCATTGGCTTGCTGCTTCCCAACACCACCTCGGCCGACAGCGCGCTTTACACCAATGAGCAATATCGCACCCTGACCTTGGGCCGTACCCGCGTTCGCGTGCATGTTCAGCAGCTAGCTGCGGGCACCATCAATGCCTACGGTTTTTACACCGGCCGCAAACCGGAATGGGAGAACGCCCAGGTCGTGGAGGCCACCCGGCGCGGCGAGCAGTTCGTCGCCGACCTGGGGCAAGGTATCGAGGTGATCTGGACGCCAGCAGCCGACCCTAACGAACTGGGCATCCCAGCCCTGGAAGGCGCACCGCAATTACCGGCCATCTGGGTTTACCCGCCCACCGAACAAGCCGACAAAGCCCTGGTCAATCCCGTACACCCGCCCGACTACCAGGACGCCATCATCTGGTTCCCGGCGACCGATATTCCGCCGATCTATGTGGTGCTTAGCGTTCGCAATCAGCCTGGGGTCGTGACTGGGCTGGGGCAGGATGTGACGGGGATTTGGTTGGCGGGGGCTGGCGTTGGGTTAGGCTCACCGGTTCCAGCACAAATCGCCGATAAATTACGCGACAGAGAGTTCTCAAGCTTCGATGATTTTCGAGAGGCATTCTGGACGGAAGTGGCGGCAGACCCTGAACTGAGCAGCCAGTTTTCTGCTGCTAACAGAAGGGTGATGCGAGGTGGCTCCTCCCCCTTTGTGCAGGATGCAGAGGCGGTCGGAGGGCGTAAGGTTCATGAGCTACACCACATCGATAGGATTGTTGATGGCGGTGCTGTTTATGACGTAGACAATCTCAGGGTCACCACCCCTAAAAACCATATTAAAATTCACAGTTCAAAGTAAGGAGCGATTATGGATTTCCTCAGCAAACGCAGCCTTGAGGATTACACGGAAGCAGAGTTTATGCTGCTCCTACGCGAGTTTTTTGAAGATACCAGCGACCTCAAAGGTGCGGCTCTAGAAACTTATCTGAGCCAATTGACAGATCACTTTGTCAGCATTGTTGGTCACCCTCGTGGCTCGGACTTGATCTTTTATCCAGCTCCTGGAGTCGATGACAGTCCGGAAGGGCTGCTGTCAGAAGTTAAGAAATGGCGCGAGGCCAATGGCCTGCCCGGCTTTAAAGCAGGCTAAGCCTGCATCTCTGTAGCTCGATTAAAAGCTCCCGCACCACACCGCCGATCATGGCGGCGTGTGTATTTCTGGCGCTTAAATGCTCACCAGTCGCTTGAAGGGATGAGCACGTTTCCTGGAAGCAGCCACTCAGCCACATCAATATCGCCGTCTGCCCCCGATTGTCCGGCTGACCGCTGCTTTGCGCCTGGGCGGTGAATTGCCTGCGACATGGCGGTGTGGAGCATATGGAGGGCGTTTTTATCGGTCGGCAGGCTTGCGCGCTCAGTAGAGTTGGGCGGCAGTAAGGCAATGAATACGAGCGGCGCGGATGTTGAGTGATCGAGCTTGGCTCCGGGCTTTTTCTCAGAAGGCAGAGCGACCAGCCTCTTTAGTCGCGTACGCGGCAATTGCTTTGCAGTTCCCTCCCCTGTCCTGACTTGCTGCTGTCGACTCCAGCAGCCGATACGGTGCTCGCCATGCGTTTGAATGTTGCAGTTGTGGTGCTGCTAACCAGCCTGGTGGCGGCGAGCTATGGCTTCGGGATTTATCTGTTCGCCCAGCTCGTACCCGATATGCAGGCATCTCTGGGTTTCGGTTTTTCTTACGTGGGCACCATCACCGCGTCGGCGCAGCTGGGTTTCCTGCTCTGCGCAATGCTGGCGGTCTGGCTGACGCCCAGGATCGGCGGCGGCAGGTTGATACTGGCTTCGGGGGCGGTCTGTGCGCTGGCGTTGCTGCTGATTCCGCTGTCGGACAATACCTTTGTCATAGGCGTATTGCTGACCGTGCTGGCCGGCACTGCCGCGACTGTCTTCGTACCCATGGTCGATGTCGTCGCCAGGGTGGTCGCCTACCGCTACCGGGGCTTGGCCATGGGGCTGGTCTCCAGCGGCACCAGTTACGGGGTAGCGATCAACAGCCTGTTGGTGCCGATTTATGCCCCGCAGGGGGAATGGCGCAGCGTTTGGTGGTTGGTTGGGCTGCTTACCCTGGCAATGGCGGTGTTGGTGCTGGTGGTGTTCAAGAAAGGCGGTTTGCTCGGGCAAACCGTGCCACCGGCCTTGGCGCCAACCACCGGTAAGGCTGCCCTACCCAGCGTGCGCCTGGAATTGATAAAACCCTGGGTGTTGCTGATCTGGTCGATGAATTTCCTGATTGGCTTCGCCACCTTTCCGTTCCAGACCTACCTCTCGTCCTATCTGCGCACCGAGCTTGGCTTTAGCGTGGAATACAGTGCTCAGGTCTGGGCGGTGATCGGTTTCGTCGGCATGTTTGCCGGGCTCGCACTCGGCTGGCTCTCGGACCGAACCGGCTTACGCGCCGCGATGTTGCTGGTGTATGGCTGTGTGGTGATGGCGGCGCTGATATTCGTGGTACAGCCTTCGGGGCATTGGCCCCTGGTCGCCGCGGTGTTGTTCGCTACGGCCTTCTACCCCATCTTCGGCCTTATTCCCGCTTACGTTTCCAAGCTGGCTTCATCCAGCGCGATGGCCGTTTCCATCTTTGGCGTGGCCAATGTGATGCAAGGCTCCGGCGGCATGCTCGGCAACTACGGTGCGGGGCTGTTGGCCAACCATAGCGGCAGCTTTGCCGAGGTATATGCCGTCATAAGCGGGGTTGGCGTGTTGCTGATAGTGCTGACGCTAAAGCTGCCCAGGGAAGCCCCGGCGGCCGCTTCCGCGGGTTTAGCCACGGGCTGATGGTGCGTGATGCAATCCGGGACGCGTTGATAACCGCACAAGCGCTCCCCCGGATTGCATCTGGGCTACGGGGCTGGCGCTTCACCCAACCAGCTACTGCAATGGTGGATGGAAAAAGCGTCATCCACCCTACAAGCTAAAGCTGCCAAGAGAAGCCACGGCAGCCGCTTCTGCGGGGTTAGCCACTGGCGGATAGGGTTGGAACAGGTTGCAACGGGATTGCGCCTGCCTGCGCCCAATGGCCAATCGCCCAGCGGGAAAAACTTGTGTAACGTCTACCCTTGAAGGGTCGACCACCGGCTCTGCACGCAGGGTACGGGTCGATCCGGCACCAGTACCGATTGGGAGTTACCGCAATTGCGCGCTTGGCGTATTGGCTGGCAGGCGATCATCGAGAAGAACCGGGCTTTTGCGCCCCAGTTGCTCGAGCAGAATATGCGGCGCCTGCTGTTTGCCGCTCCCTTGATTCCACCGATTAACCTGATCCATCTCTGGATGTTCTGGCAGCGCCAGCCGGGTTCGGCCAGCGAGGCGTTATGGCGCCAGGGCATTCTTGCGGCGCACGCCGGCATGCTGGTGTTCTTCGGCCTGCTGGGCCTGGCCGCCTGGCGGCTGAAGCGCAGGCACGATCTGCCGCGGCTGCGTCGGGCCTGCGTCGCCACCGCGGTCATCGGCACTTTGGGCTTCGCCGCCCTGGTCAGTGCCATCGATCAACTGGTGACCAGCAATATCACCCCGCTGTTGACCGGCTGCACCTTGGTTGCGCTGGTTTTCCTGCACCGTCCGCTGTCCGCGCTATGGCTGTTCGGCGCCGCCCTGCTGCTGTTTCTGGTCGGCATGCAGCAAACCCAGACCACCCCGGCGCTGCTGTTGAGTAACCAGGTCAACGGGGTTTCGGCATGCGCGATCGGTCTGGTGCTGGCCTGGTTGCAGTGGCGCAACTTTGTGCAGATCAATACCCAGAAGCAGCGCCTGCAAGCCCAGCAGCTGCTGCTGGAGGAGCAGAACCGCAAACTCGGCTACCTCGCCGAACGCGATCCCTTGAGCGGCTTGCTCAACCGCCGCGCATTCGGCGCGATCGTCGAGCGCGAGTTGCTGCGCAGCCAACGCAGCCGGCAGCCGTTGTGCTTGCTGATACTCGACCTCGATCACTTCAAGACGGTCAACGACCGCTTCGGTCACCCGCTCGGCGATGCGGTGATCAAACGCGCCGCCGTGTTGCTCAGCAACCAGATACGCAGCATCGATAGCCTGGCTCGCCTGGGCGGCGAGGAGTTCGTCCTGCTGTTGACCGATTGCGAGCGCGAGCAAGGGCTGCGTATCGCCGAAAAGCTGCGCCAGTCGGTAGAGGCGGAGCTGAAGGAAGTCGATGGCCAGCCGGTGGAGGTCACCGTCAGCATCGGCCTGGCTTGCCTGAGCGCGGGCCAATCGAGCAACTACGAAAGCCTCTATGCGGCCTGCGACCGGGCGCTGTACCGCGCCAAGCAAAGCGGTCGCAACCGGGTGGAAGGCGCCGTGACGAGCTAACGAAAGCGCATCGAGTAAGGCGCGCACTTCCCCCGGAATAGCGAGTGAATAACGGCCGCAAACGGCGTCAGGATTTCTGCCAGCGCGCGGCCGCATCCTGGTCGCTGCAACGGCCTTCGACCCAGCGCGGGCCTTCGGCGGTGTCTTCCTTCTTCCAGAAGGGTGCGCGGGTTTTCAGGTAATCCATGATGAAGTTGCAGGCATCGAACGCGGCCTGGCGGTGCGCGCTGCTGGTGCCGACGAAAACGATCGGCTCGCCCGGTTCGAGACGGCCGATGCGGTGGATGATCTCGATATTCAGCAGCGGCCAGCGCTGCTCGGCCTCGGCGGCGATCTTGCCCAGGGCCTTCTCGGTCATCCCGGGAAAATGCTCGAGGAACATGCCGCCGACTTCACGCCCCTCATTAAAATCACGCACGTAGCCGACGAAGCTGACCACTGCGCCTATGCCCAAATTGGCGGCATGCAGGGCGTTGAGCTCCTGGCCGGGGTCTAAGGCTTGAGCCTGGACGCGAATACTCATGCTCAACCGCCCGTGACCGTCGGAAAAAACGCCACTTCGTCATTGGCTTGCAGCGGCTCATCGAGGCCGCAGAGCTCCTCATTGCGCGCGCACATCAGGTTCTGCTCGGCGAGCACCTGCCACACCCCGCCGCGCCCGGCCAGGTGCTGACGCAGCTGTTCCAGGGTGGCGAACTCGCCGTCCACGCGTTCGTCGTCCAACCCCAGGGTTTCGCGATAACGGGCGAAATATTGCACGCGGATCATGCCTGCTCCTCGGCCTTGAAGTGGCCGCTCTTGCCGCCGAGCTTCTCCAGCAGGCGTACGTTTTCGATAACCATGCCGCGATCCACGGCCTTGCACATGTCGTAGATGGTCAGCGCCGCGACGCTGGCGGCGGTCAGGGCTTCCATCTCCACGCCGGTCTGGCCGCTGAGCTTGCAGGTGGCGGTGATATGCACGCTATCCTCGCCTTCTGCCGCCAGTTCGACCTTGACCCCAGTCAACATCAGTGGATGGCACAGCGGAATCAGATCGCTGGTTTTCTTCGCCGCCTGAATTCCGGCGATACGCGCCACGGCGAACACATCGCCTTTGGGGTGTTCGCCCTGCACGATCATTTGCAGGGTCTGCGGGCGCATGCGCACCCGGGCTTCGGCAGTGGCTTCGCGAAAACTATTGGCCTTGTCGGTGACATCGACCATATGGGCGCGGCCTTGGGCATCGAGATGGGTTAACACGGGCAGACTCCAGAAAGTGATGGCCCGATTGTAAACCCGCCGGTCAATTTCTAGCACCCGGCAATAATCGTCGCCGCGTAAACGACCACGCCGCCCGAGGGGGCGGCGTGGTCAACAGGTGGGCGGGACTACATATGGCTTTCCGCGTACTCCGCGAGAATCGAGCGCGGCACCCCTTGCAGGGTGATGTGCACGCCGTGCTCGAAATCCTTGAAGCGCTCCGTGAGGTAAGTCAGGCCCGAGCTGGGCGCCGACAGGTAGGGGGTGTCGATCTGCGCCAGGTTGCCCAGGCAGACCACCTTGGAACCGCTGCCGGCACGGGTGATGATGGTTTTCATCTGGTGCGGGGTGAGGTTCTGGCATTCGTCGATCAGGATCAGGCTCTGCTGGAAGCTGCGCCCGCGGATGTAGTTGAGCGATTTGAACTGCAGCGGCACCTTTTGCAGGATGTAGTCGACGCTGCCATGGGTGTTCTCGTCGTCCATGTGCAGGGCTTCGAGGTTGTCGGTGATGGCGCCGAGCCAGGGCTCCATCTTCTCCGCCTCGGTGCCGGGCAAAAAGCCGATTTCCTGATCCAGCCCTTGCACGCTACGGGTGGCGATGATCCGCCGGTAGCGCTTGCTGACCATGGTCTGCTCGATGGCTGCGGCCAACGCCAGAATGGTTTTCCCCGAACCGGCGGCGCCGGACAGATTGACCAGATGAATATCCGGATCGAGCAGCGCGAACAACGCCAGCGACTGGTACACATCCCGCGGCCGCAGCCCCCAGGCTTCCTGATGCATCAGCGGTTCCTGGTGCAAGTCGAGGATCGTCAGCTCGCCTTCATTGATGCCCTTGATCCAGCCGACGAAGCCCTGCTCGTCGATGATGAACTCGTTGACGTGCACCGCCGGCAAGTTGTCGATCAGTTGCACACGGTGCCAGGTGCGGCCGTGATCCTGGCGGGTTTCGACCTTACTCACGCGGTCCCAGAACGAGCCATCCATATTGTGGTAACCCTGGGACAGCAGGGACACATCGTCGACCAACTGGTCGGTGTGGTAGTCCTCCGAGTCGATGCCGCAGGCGCGCGCCTTGAGGCGCATGTTGATGTCCTTGGTCACCAGCACCACGGCCATGCCGGGCCGCCGGGTTTTCAGCTCGACCAATTGGTTGATGATCTTGTTGTCGTTCAGATCCTCGGGCAGCCAGGTAATGGGCGCGCCGCTCTTGCTCATGAGGATCGATAGATAACCGCAGGGACCGCTCTTGTCGCGCTGGATCGGAACGCCGAGCTCCACTTCCTCCGGTGTCGCACTGCCGAGAATTTTGTCGATCAAGCGAATCGCCTGACGGCACTCGGCGGCGACGCCTTGTTTGCCGGTTTTCAGCTTGTCCAGCTCCTCCAGTACGGTCATCGGGATGGCGACATGGTGCTCCTGAAAATTCAGCAGCGCGTTGGGATCGTGGATCAGCACATTGGTGTCGAGGGCGTACAAGGTTGGGGCGGTGGGCTTGGAGCGTCCGTGGTCATCCATACTCGGTCACCTTGTTGTAGGAGCCAAGCGACGCAATGCCAATGCGTCGCGGGAGGGCCGCCGATATCTCAGACTGAGCACTGAGAAGAAGCACGCAAGATGATGGCTATGGACGCCACCTGTCTGCAGGGTTCGGCGGTCTTGCTTATGTATTAACGCAAAAGAGATGACATAAAAATGTTTTTTTCGGCATTCGGAAATTTATTCGTCGGTGCGACAGATAGCGCTTGGCGACCTTAGCCAGGGCCGTTAAAGTCGGAAGTCCTACCGGCGTTCCAGCCGGGAAAAATTCCGCTTTACCTGCCCTCTTCCGCCTCACACCGATTGACCTCCACGGTCACATGCACCACCTCCTCGAGCCCGGCCAGACGCGCCTTGTAGCGATCCGCCGAGCAATCGCCGTGAGTCACCAGACTGACGATGCAAGCGAACTGCGCGCGGCCGACACGCCACAGGTGCAGGTCGGTCACCTGGGTGTCCGCCTCCTGCTGCAAGGCCATGCGCACGCGCTCGACCAGCGGGCTGTCCATCTCGCGGTCGAGTAATACCTTGGCGGTTTCGAGCAGCAAGCCCTTGGCCCAGAACGCGATGATCAGCGCGCCTATTACCCCCATCAACGGGTCGAGCCAATCCCAGCCCCAGAACAGGCCGCCGAGCAAGGCGACTATCGCCGCCACCGAAGTCAGGGCGTCGGCCAGCACATGGATAAACGCGGCATGCCGATTGAGGTCGCGCCCGACCTCAGGCCTCGGGTGATCGTGATCGTGATCGTGATCGTGATCGTGATCGTGATCGTGATCGGCATGAGTATGCCCATGGGCGTGGCCATGTTCGTGCTGGTCGCGCAGCATCCAGGCCGAGATCAGGTTGACCAGTAGTCCCACCACCGCCACGCCCAGCGCCATATCGAAGGCGATCCGCTGCGGTTGCCACAAGCGCCACAGCGATTCGAACGCCAGCATCGCCACCACCACCAGCAATAACAGCGAACTGGCGAACCCGGCCAGCACCTCGATCTTCCAGGTACCGAAGGCGAAGCGCGCGTCGCCGGCATAACGCCACGCCAATAGATAGGCCAGCGCGGTCAAGCCAATGGCCAGCATATGCGAGGCCATATGCCAGCCATCGGCGAGCAGCGCCATGGAGTTGAAGGCATAGCCGGCACCGATTTCCACCAGCATGGCCACCCCGGTCAGCGCCGCCACGCGCCAGGCCTGGCGTTCGCTGGCGGTTTCCAGCGGGCGGTATTCGTGGCGATGCTCCCAGCGCGAGTGATCGCAGGCAGTCATAACAGCTCCTTGATGGGACGACCTGGGCAGACTACAACCCCGGGGCGGCACTTGGGTCAAGCGCACCCGCTCACACCCGCAACAACGGTCAACGTAGGGCGTACATAGCGAAGCTTTGTACGCCACTGTAGGCCCATGGTGGGCAAGGCTTCGCCATCTCCACCCTACTCCGCGAACCACTGTTAGAATCGCCGCCAGGATTTTTTGGAGTGAACCTACATGTTGATGGTGATTTCCCCGGCCAAGACCCTCGATTACCAAACGCCGCCGGTAACCCAGCGCTATACCCTGCCCGAACACCTCGAGCACGCCCAGGATCTGATCGCCCAGTTGCGCGATTTCAGCCCTGCGCAGATCGCCGAGTTGATGCACCTGTCGGATAAGCTCGCCGGCTTGAATGCCGCTCGCTTCGGCAGTTGGACCCCGACCTTCACCCCGGACAACGCCAAGCAGGCGCTGCTGGCATTCAAGGGCGACGTCTACACCGGCTTGCAGGCCGAGGACTTCAGCGAAGCGGATTTCGATTTCGCCCAGACGCACCTGCGCATGCTTTCCGGTCTCTATGGCGTATTGCGTCCATTGGACCTGATGCAGCCTTACCGTCTGGAAATGGGTACTAAATTGGCCAACCCGCGCGGCAAGGATCTGTATGCGTTCTGGGGCGAGCGCATCAGCGGCTGGCTGAACCAAGCGTTGGCCGCCCAAGGCGACGAGGTGCTGCTCAACTTGGCCTCCAACGAATACTTCGGTGCGGTCAAACGCCAGGCCTTGAATGCACGGGTCATCGACACCGAATTCAGGGACTGGAAAAACGGCCAATACAAGATCATCAGCTTCTATGCGAAAAAAGCCCGCGGCCTGATGGCCCGCCATGTGATCAAGCAACGCCTGCGTACCCCCGAAGACCTGAAAGGGTTCACCGACCAGGGCTATGCCTATTCGGCGGAACATTCCACCGCGGACAAGTTCGTATTTCTACGCGCCAGTGCGCCGGACTGACGCCAGCAACCGATAAACCAGCGCCCCGCTCGCAACGAGCGGGAGCCGCCCCAGCGGCGACATCAACTTCCCTCCGCACACTTCATATCAAGCCGACAATTAAGTGGCGTCAATTAATCAGCCCAATCTAAATCAATCGATAATAAAACCGGAACCCTAGTTCGGCTTTTCTAAAATATTCAAACCTTTAGTTGCTGCAAGCGCAGCAAGTGCCACTGTCGCGCCATCACGCCGAGCAACTCAAGTTGCCCCGCCATTTCGCAGAAAATATCGCATTTCGAAAAAATTCGACCCCTGCATGGAACTATAAGAAATCCACCGCACTCATACACGGCGTATCCGTTTATTCATGCAGCCTGATGCACAGCGGCAACCCACAGGAAGTTAGCGGGTTCGGCGTACGACACGCAGGTTTATTGGGATTGATCGGCGTCGGCGAGATGCCAGAAAGGAGTACCCCAGGCATACCCCAGAGATAGACGAAGCCACAAGAGCTAGAGCCTACGCGGCCTACAGCTCCACCCCACAGGGCATGTGCCATATAAAAAGCCCGGCTAGACACTGCTGAAAGTGTCCCACAACTTTATGCCTAAACGAGTGCGCTCGGCTGTTCGTGCGCCCTCGAAAAACTGTAGTGGCCATTGTGCCGTGTTTAAACGCGTAAGTAGTAGATGAGGGAAAGTGCGATGCGAATCAGTATCTTTGGTTTAGGTTATGTAGGTGCAGTATGTGCAGGTTGTTTATCTGCGCGCGGCCACCAAGTGGTCGGTGTAGATATATCGGAAGACAAGATAGACCTTATTAACCGCGGTAAATCACCGATCGTAGAGCCCGGCCTGGAAGACCTGTTGCAACGCGGCGTGGAGTCCGGTTACTTGCGTGGTACCACCAATGTCGCAGCGGCAGTTGGCGACACAGAAGTGTCATTTATTTGCGTCGGTACACCGAGCAAAAAGAATGGCGATCTGGAACTTAATTACATCGAAGGCGTGTGCCGCGAAATCGGTTTCGCCATGCGCGACAAGCAGGAACGTCACACCGTGGTGGTACGCAGTACGGTACTGCCGGGCACGGTGAAGAATGTGGTGATCCCCCTCCTCGAAGACTGCTCGGGCAAGAAAGCCGGGGTCGATTTCGGCGTGGCGGTGAACCCGGAATTCCTCCGTGAAAGCACCGCGATCAAGGACTACGACTTCCCACCGATGACCGTGATCGGCGAGTTGGACAAATCCGCTGGCGATCTGCTGGAAAGCATCTACAGCGAACTCGACGCACCGATCATCCGCAAGGGCATCGATGTCGCCGAGATGATCAAGTACACCTGCAACGTCTGGCACGCGGCCAAGGTTACCTTCGCCAACGAGATCGGCAATATCGCCAAAGCAGTCGGCGTCGACGGTCGCGAAGTGATGGACGTGATCTGCCAGGATCACAAACTCAACCTGTCCAAGTACTACATGAAGCCCGGCTTCGCCTTTGGCGGCTCCTGCCTGCCCAAAGACGTACGCGCCCTCTCCTACCGCGCCACCTCGCTGGACGTCGAGGCACCGCTGATCGGCTCGCTGATGCGCAGTAACAGCGTGCAGGTGCAGCACGCCTTCGACATCATCGCCGGCTACGACAAACGCAAAGTCGCCCTGCTCGGTTTGAGCTTCAAAGCCGGCACCGACGACCTGCGCGAAAGCCCGCTGGTGGAGTTGGCCGAGATGCTGATCGGCAAGGGCTACGAGCTGAGCATCTACGACCGTAACGTCGAGTACGCGCGGGTTTACGGCGCGAACAAGGACTATATCGAGTCGAAAATCCCCCATGTGTCCTCGCTGCTCAATAGCGACTTCGATGCGGTGGTCGACAACGCCGACATCATCGTCCTGGGCAACAGCGACGAACACTTTGCCACCCTGGCGCAGCAAACCCTCGAAAACAAGCAGGTGCTCGATCTGGTCGGCTTCATGCCGACGGCGTCGCGCGCAGGCAGCGAAGGTATTTGCTGGTAACACCCCCAGCGTGGCTTAACGACACGGAATGGCTCCGACGGCTGGTTGTGCATTACAGCATCGACGACCGCCCCTGAGCCATGTCCGCATGTTGACGGACAGGATTTATGGACAGGCTAAAATCACGCCTTCTCGAGGCCAGCGGCTGGCTTTTCTACCTCAGTATTCTGGGTGTATTGGCGCTAGCCCTACCCGCGTCGGTGTTCGACCCGGAGTCGAGGAATTACCTGCTGCTGATCGGTGCGATAGGCATTTGGCGTTACTCCATGGGCGCCATTCACTTCGTGCGCGGCATGTTGTTTCTCTATCTGGTGTATCCGTACTACCGGCGCAAAGCCCGCTTGCTGGGCAACGCGGCCGACCCATCGCACGTTTACCTGCTGGTCACCAGTTTTCGCATCGATGCGCTGACCACCGCCCAGGTATACCGCTCGGTGATCGAGGAAGCGATCGATTGCGGCTACCCGGCCACGGTGGTCTGTTCGATCGTCGAGATGTCCGACCAACTGCTGGTGCAAAGCCTGTGGGCCAAGCTGAACCCGCCGGCGCGGGTCAAGCTGGGTTTCGTGCGCATCGCCGGTACCGGTAAGCGCGACGGCTTGGCCTATGGCTTCCGGGCGATTTCACGCTACCTGCCGGACGAGCGCGCGGTGGTCGCGGTGATCGATGGCGACACCGTGCTCGCCCCCGGCGTGGTGCGCAAGACGGTGCCCTATTTCCACTTGTTCCCGAACGTCGGCGGCCTCACCACCAACGAGTTCTGCGAAGTACGCGGCGGCTACGTGATGAGCGAGTGGCACAGTCTGCGTTTCGCCCAACGCCACCTGAACATGTGTTCGATGGCGCTGAGCAAACGGGTGCTGACCATGACCGGGCGCATGTCGGTATTCCGCGCCAAGGTGGTCACCGATCCCGGTTTTATCGCCGACGTCGAAAGCGACCACCTGGATCACTGGCGTCTGGGGACTTTCCAGTTCCTCACCGGCGACGATAAATCCAGCTGGTACAGCCTGATGCGCCTGGGCTACGACACCTTCTACGTGCCCGATGCGGCGATCAATACGGTCGAGCACCCGCCGGAGAAGAGCTTCATCAAGGCCAGCCGCAAGCTGATGTTCCGCTGGTACGGCAACAACCTGCGGCAGAACTCCCGTGCCTTGGCTCTGGGCGTGCGGCGCCTCGGCTGGTTCACCAGCGTGGTGCTGCTCGATCAGCGCGTGTCGATGTGGACATCACTGCTCGGGCTGACAGTGGCACTGATCGCCAGCCTCAAGTACGGCATCGCACTGTTGCTGGTTTACCTGCTGTGGATCGGCCTGACCCGCCTGGCGCTGACCCTGTTGCTGGCCTGTAGCGGCCATCACATAGGGCCGGCCTACCCGGCGATTCTCTATTACAACCAGATCGTCGGCGCGCTGGTGAAGATCTACGTGTTCTTCCGCCTCGACCGCCAATCCTGGACGCGCCAGGACACCAAGCTCGATCGCGGCCTGAAAAATTTTCAGCTGCGGTTCAACACCTGGTCTTCGCGCGCCATGACTTTTTCTGCCGCCAGTGTATTCGTCGCCGTGCTCTTAGCACTGGTGTGACCGGACCCCTGATAGGAATTTGCAAACATGAATACAGCCGTAAACCTCAACATGGTTCATGAAGCCGAAGCCCAGCGCCAGCATGCCCGGGTCAAACTGCCCTGCGTGCTGCACTTCCAGGGGAAGCACCAGGAACCGGCCGAAGTCCGCCTTACCGATCTCTCCGCCGGCGGCTTCAGCTTCATCGCCGGCAAGGAAGGCCTGCAAGTCGGCGACTACCGCAAGGGCCGTCTGCAATTCCTTCTCGACGGCCTCGGTCTGAGCATCGATATCGAATTCCAGGTGCGCAGCGTCGACGACAACCACCGCGTCGGCTGCCAGCTGCACAGCCTCAAGCCGAGCGAGCAAGCGACCCTGCGCTACCTGATCAGCAACTACCTGGGCGGCGAGTTGGTCAGCACCGGCGACCTGCTCAGCACCCTGCAACGCGACAACTTCACCAAAGCGCGCAAGAACAAGGCCGGCGCCGTCGGCATGGGCGCCCTCGGACGCTTGCGCGCGGTGACCTTCAGCTTCGGCGTGCTGGTGATCGGGGTCGCCGCGTTCGCCACCATCGCCCACTCGCTGTACAACCTGTACTTCGTCACCCACGCCAAGTCGGCCATGGTCAGCGTGCCCAGCCTGCAAGTGACCATGCCGCGCGAAGGCATGGTCAACAGCCTGCTCGGCGACGAGACCATCGTGGCCAAAGGCGCGCCCATCGCCTCGTTCTCGGCCTCCATGCTGGAGATGCTCAAGGGCCATCTGACTGAAGATCAACTGACCCCCGGCAACGTCGAAGCGCTGTTCGGCAAACAGCTGCAGGGCACCCTCACCAGCCCCTGCAATTGCAAAGTCGCGCGCCAACTGGTGGCCGACGGCCAATTCGCCAGCAAAGGCCAGACGATCTTCGAACTGGTGCCGCAGGACACCCGCGCGAGCATTACCGCGAGCTTCCCCTATCGCGATCTCGAACGGGTCAAACCGGGCACCCGCGCCAGCTTCCGCCTGGCCGGCGAAGACAGCCCGCGCTACGGCACCGTCGTCAGCAGCAGCCTGCACGAGGGCGGCCTGTCGTCGGATATCCGCGTGGTCATCGAACCGGAACAGACCCTGCCCAGCTCGCTGTCCAGCCAACCGGTGGAAGTCACCCTCGACCGCGGCCCATCGCTCGATTGGATGATCGACACAGCCCTCGCGGCCGGGCTCTAAGGAGGGTAACGCAGTGCCGACTATCGACTCCCAGCGCCTTGCCGCGCCTTTGCTGGCCCTCTCGCTGGTCGCGCTTCTGCCCGGCTGCGCCGGCCTTCCCGATCAGCGTCTGGCCGCCGCCGCGTTGCAGCGCGGCGACACCGTCACCGCCGAACGCCACTTCCGTCAACTGGCGGAGCTCGGCTACGCCGACGCGCAAATCGGCCTCGCCGACCTGCAGTTGGCCGGCGGCTCCCCGGAAGATCGCCTCAAGGCCGAAAAGACCTACCGCCAGGCCCTGGCCCTCGAGGACAGGCCGCGTACCCGGGCGCGTCTGGGCAAATTGCTCGCGCGCAAGCCCGAGGCCAGCCCCGCCGAGCGGCGCGAAGCGGCCGAGCTGCTGGAACAAGCCCTGGCCCAGGGCGAACCGAGCAGCCTGCTGCCGCTTGCGCTGCTTTACCTGCAATTTCCACAGGACTTCTCCCACGTGAACGTGCAGAACCGAATCGCCCACTGGAAGCAGCAAGGCCATGCCGAGGCCGACCTCGCGCAGATCATGCTGTACCGCGCCCATGGCACCTACGACCAGCACATGGACGAAATCGAAGGGATCTGCCAGGCGATGATCGAGCAGACCGATGTCTGCTACGTCGAACTGGCGACCCTGTATCAGAAACAAGCCAACAGCGAGCGGCAGACCGCCCTGCTGGAGCGTTTGATGGCCGGCTACCAGAGTGGCGCCATCGCCGCGCAGCGGGTCGACGAAGTCGCCCTGGTGCTGGCCGACGCCGAATTGGGCAAGCCCGACGCGGAGAAAGCCCAGGAATTGCTCGAAGCCATCGCCGCGGATTATCCCGCGGCCTGGGTGAGCCTGGCGCGGCTGGTCTACGACTACCCCGCCCTGGGCGATATCGACACCCTGATGGGCTACCTGGACCAGGGCCGCGCCGCCGCGTTGCCGCGCGCCGAGCTGCTGCTCGGGCGCCTCTATTACGAGGGCAAATTGCTCCCGCAGGACCCGCAGAAAGCCGAACAGCACCTGCGCAAAGCCGCCCCCAGCGAGCCGAGCGCGAACTATTTCCTCGGCCAGATCTACCTGCGCGGCTACCTCGGCGATATCTACCCGCAACAGGCCCTGGACCACCTGCTCAGCGCCGCGCGCGAAGGCCAGCTCAATGCCGACCAGGCCCTCGCCGGGATGTTCTCCCAGGGCAAAGGCATCCAGCCGGACCTGGTCAGCGCCTATGTCTTCAGCCAGCTCGCGTTGCCCAAGAACACCCCGCAAACCACCGAACTGGCGCGCGATATCGCCGCGCGCCTGACACCCGAACAACGCACGCGCGCCGAACGGCTACTGAGCGAAGAACGCCAGTTGCGCGGCAGCGCCCTGCAGCAACCAGCGCCCTTGCAGGCGCATAACCCATGAGCAAGGACCAACGAATGAAATTGAATCGCATTGCCAGCAGTCTCGGCATCGGCGTGTCGTTGCTTTCCGTGAGTTCCGTATGGGCGGTGCAGATGAGCGACGATAACTTCGGGGTCAACGTCAAGATCACCGTGCAATCGGAAGACGACCGCGACCTCGGCACCCGCGACGGTGGCGACATCAACGGCATCGGTCTGGATGTCCGCCCGTGGGCCTATGGCCAGCGCGGCGACTGGAGCGCCTTCGCCATGGGCCAGGCCGTGACCGCCACCGACATCATCGAAACCGACACCCTGGACTCCGGCGACAGCGATACCACAGAGAGCAGCGAGGTCAGCAACGACGGTCGGATACCGGACAAAAGCTACCTCGCCCTGCGCGAATTCTGGATCGACTACGCCGGCCTCACCGACTACCCCGGCGAGCACCTGCGGCTTGGCCGCCAGCGCCTGCGCAGCGAAGAAGGCACCTGGCGCGACAGCCATATCGAAGCCCTGAACTGGAGCTTCGACAGCACCTTGCTGCAGGCCCAGGCCGGCGTCGCCGAGCGCTTTTCCGATTACCGCACCGACCTCGACGAACTGGCCCCGGAAGACGAGGATCGTCTGCACCTGTTCGCCGACGTTTCCCGGCAATGGCGGCCCGGCCATTGGCTCGGCGTCAAGGCGCACCACAGCCGCGACGACGGCGATCTGGCCAACCCCGGCGAGCGCGTCGACGAGCTGAGCAAGCGCTACACCGGCGACCTGACCTGGCTCGGCGTGCAGGCCGACGGCGACTTCTTCAACCGGCGCTCGACCCTGCCGCTGAATTACTGGGCGCAGCTGACCTGGCTGACCGGCGACACCGAGCAGTTGCAGCAGACGGTGATCGGCGACGATCGCGTCGCCACCGGCTCGCGCAACCAGGATGTCAATGCCTGGGCGCTCGACCTCGGCCTGCGCTACACCCTCGACGACGCCTGGAAAATCGGCGGTGCCTATGCGCGCGGCAGCGGTGGCGGCGACGACGGCGAATCCGAGCAATTCATGCAAACCGGGCTGGAGAGCAACCGTTCCAGCTTTACCGGCGCGCGTGCGCGCATGCATCGCTTCGGCGAGGCCTTTCGCGGCGAGCTGAGCAATCTGCAAGTCGCCAGTGCGTTCGCCTCCTGGACGCCGAACGAGGACTACGACGCGAGCCTGGCGTACCACCGTTTCTGGCGCGTCGACGACAACCAGGCGATCGGCGACAGCGGCATCATCGCGCCCCTGCAAAACGGCGAGCGCGACGTCGGCCAAGAGCTCGACCTGGTGCTCACCCGCTATTTCCGCCAGGGCCTGTTGCCCGCCGCGCTCAGCGAGGAATTGGACGAAGGCTCGGCGTTGCTGCGTTTCCGCGGCGGCCTGTTCAAACCGGGCGACGCCTATGGCAGCGATACCGACTCACTGATGCATCGGGCCTTCGTCGATGTCATCTGGAGATTCTGAGGGCAGCGCCATGAACCGACAGCCAAGCAAATTCAAGCGCAACATCGCCGTCTGCCTCTTGTGCAGCGGCGTACTCATGGGCGCCCTGCAATGCGCCTCGCCCTGGGTACAGGCGCAGGAACGGCCCGAAGCGGCCCAGAAGCTCAAGCACACCAGCAATTACACGGTCACCAGCGCACCCATCGAGCAGCTGCACCTGGACCCGCCGACCTTGCCGGACCTCAGCGGCTACACCGCCGCCGCGGTCGAGGCCAAGATCGACCGCAGCCAACGCGGCACCGTAGCCGTGCGGCGCATGGTCCAGCAGGACGCCCTGAAGGACTTCATCGGCGGCGACGAGCGCCTGCGCGAATGGGTCAAACGCCAGCGCGGCATGCCCCATGCGATCTTTATCGAGGGCGGCTACGTGACCCCCGCGGATCTGGCGCGCAGCCTGCCACCGGAGCAGTTTCGCGAAGTGACGCCGGGGATCTATCTGGCCCGCCTGCCGATAGTCGTGGCCCAGGGCGCGACCTTGCACGTGAGCGAGCAGGACAAGGAGCTGCGTCTGTCCCAGGAACGCGGGGCGTTTCTGGTCAACGACGGCATGTTGTTCATCACCGACAGCAAACTCACCGCCTGGCGCGAGGCCGAAAACGGCCCGGCGACCTTCCGCAAACCCGACGAGTTCCGCCCGTTCCTGGTGTCCTGGGGCGGCAGCGAGCTGTACATCTCCAACAGCGTGGTCACCAGCCTGGGCTACAGCACCAGTAAGTCCTACGGCATCTCCATCACCCAGTACACCCCGGGCATGCATGCACGCCTGCAACGCCCGGAGCCGACCGGCTGGTTGATCGACTCGCAGTTCATCGACCACTGGTACGGCTTCTACTGCTTCGAGGCCGAGAACGTGGTGATCAAGGGCAACACCTACCGCGACAACATCGTTTACGGCATCGACCCGCACGACCGCTCGCACGGCCTGATCATCGCCGAGAACGAGGTTTTCGGGACGAAGAAGAAGCACGGCATCATCATTTCCCGTGAGGTCAACGACAGCTGGATCATCAACAACAAGAGCTACGACAACAAGCTCTCGGGCATCGTCCTCGACCGTAACAGCGTGCGCAATCTGGTGGCCTACAACGAGGTCTACGGCAACGACTCGGACGGCATCACCATTTACGAAAGCCCCGACAACCTGCTGTGGGGCAACAAGGTATTGGCCAACACCCGCCACGGCATCCGCCTGCGCAACAGCGTCAACATCCGTCTGTACGAAAACCTCTCCGCGGCCAACGGCCTGACCGGCGTGTACGGGCACATCAAGGACCTCTCCGACACCGACCGCAACATCGCCCTCGACCCCTTCGACACCGAGGTATCGATGATCGTGGTCGGCGGCAAGCTCTCCGCCAATGGCTCCAGCCCGCTGTCCATCGACTCGCCGCTGTCCGTGGAGCTGTATCGCGTGGAAATGCTCGCGCCGAGCAAAAGCACCGGCATCAGCTTCTCCGGCGTACTCGGCGAGCGCCAGAACGAGATTCTCGACCTGTTGGTACGACGCAACCTGGCCGTGCTCATCGACCCGGTCGAGAGCCAGACCGAACTCCAGGATTGAGGGAATACACCGTGATCGAACGTTATTTGAAACCGCGCCACCAAGCCCTCTACGGCGCCCTCTGCAGCGCCCTGTTGCTCGCCGACGGCGCCATGGCCGCGCAGGGCGGCAGCCTGGGCGCGCCGCAATACCAAGCGCAGCGGATCGGCCCACTGTGCCCGCTCGCCCAGGACCCGAGCCAATACAACACCAAGTACCTGAGCTTCTTCAGCACCCTGGTGCAGGGCGAAGGCGACTGGCTGTTCCGCACCCACTACGACCTGCGCACCGACTTCGGCACCACGCCCGACGGCTACCGCCAGTTCAAGCGCCTGCGCGATGCGCTGAAACGCAAGGGCGTCGAGCTGATGGTGGTGTACCAGCCGACCCGTGGCCTGGTGAACCGCCAATACCTCACCCCCGAGGAAAACGCCAAGTTCGACTTCGACCTGGCCAAGCGCAATTACCTGCAAGCCATCGCCGACTTCCGCAAGGCCGGAATCTGGGTCACCGACCTGTCGCCGCTGTTCGACGAACGCGGGGTGGACACCGATTACTACTTCAAGGCCGACCACCACTGGACCCCGGCCGGCGCCGCGCGCACCGCCGAATTGGTCGCCGAAACCCTGAAGCAGATACCCGTTTACAAGACCATCGAGAAAACCAAGTTCGCCAGCGAACCCAACGGCCTGCTGCCCAAGGCCGGCACCCTGCACAAAACCGCGGCGAACTTCTGCGGCGTCAGCTATGCCACCCAATACGTCCCGCGCTACGCCACCGAACCGGTGGGCGAAGCCGACAGCGACAGCCTGTTCGGCGACGCCGCCACCCCGCAGATCGCCCTGGTCGGCACCAGTAACAGCGGCCCGGCGTACAACTTCGCCGGTTTCCTGCAGCAGTACAGCGAGGCCGAGGTACTGAACATGGCGGTCAGCGGCGGCGGCTTCGACAGCGCCCTGCTGCAATACATGAGCAGCCAGGAATTCCACGACGACCCGCCGAAAATCCTGATCTGGGAATTCGCCACCCATTACGACCTGGCGCAGGCCAGCTTCTACCGTCAGGCCGTGCCGCTGGTGGACAACGGCTGCGTCGGCCGCCCGGCGATCCTGCACAACAAGGTGACCCTCAAACCCGGCGCCAACGAGGTTCTGGTCAATGGCGAGAACCAGGCGCCGCGCGACCTGCGCGGCGGCGACTACCAGATCGACCTGCGTTTCAGCGACTCCGGCGTGCATGAGTCCCAGGCCACCTTGTGGTACCTCACCGGCCGCCGCGAGAAATTCAAGATCGAACAGAGCGACCGCGTCGATACCGGCGGCCGCTATGTGTTCGAGCTGCGCAACGAAGCCGATTGGGTCGACCTCAACCTGCTCGCCCTGGACATCCAAAGCCCGGAAAACATGCCGGCCAACCTCAGCGTGGAGGCGACCCTATGCAAACGCCCCAATGCCAGCGACGCCGCCCTGACGGCACAAAATCCATGAAGATCGCCGCCTTCTGCGGCCTCGCCGCCAGCCTGCTTGCGCCCCCGCTGTACGCCGCAGGCCTGGTGCCGCCGGCCGGTTACTACGCCGCCGTGCAGGTCCGCGATAAAGCCCCGCGCGCCTGCCCGCAGGTGCCGCAGCCGTACACCGGCAAACTGGTGTTCCGCAGCAAGTACGAAGGTTCGGGCAAGGCCCGCGCCACCCTCAACCGCGAATCGGAAAAGGCCTTTCGCAACAAGACCGCGCCCATCACCACCCTGGAGCGCGGGGTCACCAAACAGGTGAGCTACTACATGCGCGAAGGCCAGCCCGAACAGCTCGAGTGCGCGCTGAATTGGTTGGAAACCTGGGCGCGGGCCGATGCCCTGCTCAGCGAGGAGTACAACCACACCGGCAAATCGGTGCGCAAATGGGCGCTCGGCAGTTTGTCGGCCGCCTACCTGCGCCTGAAGTTCTCCACCTCGCAACCGCTGGCGCCCTACCCCGAGCGCACCGAGGCGATAGAAGCCTGGTTGATCGAGATGGCCGAGCTCAGCGTGCGCGACTGGAGCGACCTGCCGCTGAAGAAGGTCAACAACCACAGTTACTGGGCCGCCTGGTCGGTGATGGCCACCGCCGTCGCCACCAACCGCCGCGACCTGTTCGACTGGTCCGTGGCGCAGGTGCGCCTGGGCGCCAGCCAGGTCGACGACGACGGCTACCTGCCCAACGAACTCAAACGCAGCCAGCGCGCCCTGGCCTACCACAACTACAGCTTGCCGCCGCTGATGATGACCGCCGCCTTCGCCCGCGCCAACGGCGTCGACCTGCGCGCGGAGAACGCCGGCGCGCTCGAACGCCTGGCCGAACGGGTGCTCGACGGCGCCGCCGAACCGGACGCCTTCGCCCGCAAGACCGGCGAAAAACAGGACATGGAAGACCTCGGCAAACACAACAAATTCGCCTGGCTGGTGCCCTATTGCACGCTCTACGACTGCTCCGCGCAAACCCGCGAACGCAAGCGCGAGATGCAGCCGTTCAACAACTTCCGCCTGGGTGGCGACGTCAGCCGGATCTTCGAACCGAGCGCGCCAAACGATAGCTGAAAGCCAATGCCGTAAGCCCGTGACCGAGTGTCGGCGGGCCCGCGGCGAAGGATGCGCAACACCCTCCCACGCGTGGGGGGAAAGGGGGGCCTGCGAGCCCTGGAACAGAGGTTATTCACCGGAGATCTACGGATGGTCTTTTCATCCAACGTATTCCTGTTCTTGTTTCTGCCGATATTTCTCGGCTTGTATTACTTGAGCAGCAATCGCTATCGCAATTTGCTGATCCTGATCGGCAGCTATGTGTTCTACGCCTGGTGGCGGGTCGACTTTCTCCTGTTATTCGTCGCCGTGACGCTGTGGAACTACATCTTCGGCCTGCGCATCTATCGCGCCGGGGTACGCAGCAAAGCCGCGCAACGCTGGGTGCTGTGGGGCGTGGTGGGTAACCTGGCGACCCTGGGCTACTTCAAGTACGCCAACTTCGGCATGAACAACCTCAATGCCGCGCTCGAGTCATTCGGCTTCGAGCCGTTTCTGCTGACCCATGTGATCCTGCCGATCGGTATTTCCTTCTATATCTTCCAGTCGCTCAGCTACCTGGTCGACGTCTATCGCGGCGACACCGAACCGACGGAAAACCTGATCAACTTCGCCGCCTTTATCGCGCTGTTCCCGCAACTGATCGCCGGCCCGGTGCTGCGTTACAAGGACCTCGCCGATCAGTTCACCGGGCGCACCCACAGCGTCGACAAGTTCGCCGAAGGCGCCACGCGCTTCATGCAGGGCTTCGTCAAAAAGGTGTTTATCGCCGACAGCCTGGCGCCCTTGGTCGACCATTGCTTCGCCCTGCAGAACCCCAGCGGCGGCGACGCCTGGCTGGGCATGATCGCCTACACCGCGCAGCTGTATTTCGACTTCTCCGGTTACAGCGACATGGCCATCGGCCTGGGCCTGATGATGGGTTTCCGCTTTATGGAAAACTTCAACCAGCCGTATATCAGCCAGTCGATCACCGAGTTCTGGCGGCGCTGGCACATCAGCCTGTCGACCTGGCTGCGCGACTACCTGTACGTGCCCCTGGGCGGTAACCGTGGCGGCACCTTCAACACCTACCGCAACCTGTTCCTGACCATGCTGCTCGGCGGTTTCTGGCACGGCGCGAACTGGACCTTCCTGATCTGGGGCGCCTGGCACGGCACCTGGCTGGCCATCGAACGGGCGCTGGGGGTGAACGCCGCGCCCAAGGTGATCAACCCGCTGAAGTGGGCCCTGACCTTCTTCCTGGTGATGCTCGGCTGGGTGATCTTCCGCGCCGAAAACCTGGAAGTCGCCGGGCGCATGTACGCCGCGCTGTTCAGCCCGACGCTGCTGAGCGGCGAAGGCTGGCGACTCAGCGAGCTGAACAGCGCGAGCATCAGCCATCTGCAGATCGCCACGCTGATCCTGGCCTACGCCGTCATGGCCTTCTGCGGCCTGCGCCAGTTCTACCGCCAGCAGCCGCGCGCCGAGATGCCGGGCGACGCGGTGGGGCTGAGCCTGGGCGGCGGCGCGGCCCTGCAAGCGGCGCCCCGCAATGTCGCCGCGACGCGCTATCTGGTACGCGGCGCGCTGCTGCTGTTGTTCTGCGCCTCGGTGCTCAAGCTCTCGGCGCAGAGCTATTCGCCCTTCCTCTACTTCCAATTCTGAATGGGGTTGAAGATGACACGTTCATGGCAAAAATTTTATGTCGCGCTATTCGTCGGCGTGCTGGTGCTGTTGTTCCTCTGGTCGATGCGCGGCGTATTCAGCTACCGCGCGCCCAACCAGTACAGCGTGCTCGACGGCGGCCTGGCAAAGACCTTCGAAAGCCACTACGACAAGCAATTCCCGGTCAAGGACATCGGCACCAATGTCTGGGCGGCGCTGGATTACGTGGTGTTCGGCGTGGGCCGCCCCGGAGTGGTGATCGGCGAACAGGAGTGGCTGTACTCCGATGAGGAGTTCAAGCCGGTGGCCGACGGCCAACAGCACCTGCGCGACAACCTGGCGCTGATCCGCGGCGTCCGCGACTACCTGGCGCAGCGCGATGTGCAACTGGTGCTGGCGATAGTCCCGGCGAAATCGCGGCTGTACCCGGAGTACATCGGCGACAACCGCATCAGCCCTCTGCGCCAGGATCTTTACCAGCGCTTCCACCAGGAAGTGCGGCGCCTCGACATCCCGGCACCGGATCTGCTCGCCCCGCTGCTGGCGGCCAAAGCCGAGGGCCCGCTGTTTCTGCGCACCGACACACACTGGACACCGCGAGGCGCGGACCTGGTCGCCCGCCAGTTGAGCGAAACCCTCAAGCGCAGCCTCACGCTGAACGGCGAGCCGCAGACCTTCGTCACCGAGGCGACCGAGCAGAAGCCTTACGAGGGCGACCTGACCCGCTTCCTGCCGCTGGCGCCGCTGTTCGCGGGGCTGATGCCGGCGCCCGATCAGTTGCAGCACTACAAAACCGAATTGCCCGAGAGCGGTGGCGGTGTCGACGCCTTGCTCGGCGACAGCGAAATACCGGTCACGCTGGTCGGCACCAGCTACAGCGCCAACCCCAACTGGAACTTTGCCGGTGCCCTGCGCGAGCACCTGCAACGCGATTTAAGCAACCACGCCGAGGACGGTCAGGGCCCGATGGTGCCGATGCTCCGTTACCTGCAAAGCGATGAGTTGAACGATGCGCCCGCGCAGGTGGTCATTTGGGAATTCCCCGAGCGCTACCTACCGATGGCCAACGACTTCAGCGACTTCGACGCCGACTGGCTCGCAGACCTGAAGAGCAGTACCCGTAAGCAACAACTAGTCAGTAGGACTCAACCCTGAAAGCGCCTCACCGGGCACCAATGGATTTATTTTCGAAGCACCATGGAGCAATCACCATGTACAACCTTTCTCTCCGCAGTTGGATCTCGTCTGTTTGCGCGCTCACCCTGGCCACCGCGGCGCTGCAGGCACAGGCTAACGAAGCGGCGCTGTACGCGCCGATCGCGCCTAAGGGCTCGGCCTTCATTCGTGCCTACAACGCCGGCAACAGCGAAGTGAACGTCAGCGTCGGCAATACCGATCTCAACGGCATCGCGCCGCTGGCCTCGAGCGATTTCAGCTTTCTCCCGGCGGGCAACTACAGCGCCGATGTCGGCGGCGACGTGTTGTCGGTAAAACTGGATGCCGACAGTTACTACACCCTGGTCAGCCAGGCCGGCGAGAAGCCGCAGCTGGTCGAAGAGGCGCCCTTCGAGAACAAGCGCAAAGCCATGCTGCGGGTGCAGAACCTCAGCGACAGCAAGCTCAGCCTGAAAACCGCCGACGGCAAGGCAGTGGTGGTCGAAGACGTGGCGCCCGACGCCCACGGCGAGCGCGAGGTCAACCCGGTCAAGGTCAGCCTGGCGCTGTTCCAGGGCGATAAGAAAGTCAGCGACCTCAAACCCGTGGCCTTGGCCCGCGGCGAGTTGGTCTGCCTGTATGTCACCGGCAGCGGCAACGAACTGTCGCCGGTGTGGGTCAAGCGCCCCGCCACCGATTGAGATAACCGCCACAACAGCGAAGACCGACGTCAGATCGGCAGCATAAAAAAACAGGGCGCCGTCGTTATCAAGGCGCCTTTGGAGAAGTTCCCCTCTGCTCCGTTGCACCAGGAGCATGTCCGTAAGCGCGTCCCGCACAACGCCGGGATACATCCAAATCAGAATGCATGAACGCTTCAGGAGAACACACATGATCCCAGTAATTCTTTCCGGCGGTAGCGGTTCGCGACTTTGGCCGTTGTCGCGCAAACAGTACCCCAAGCAGTTCCTCGCATTGACCGGCGACGACACCCTGTTCCAGCAAACCATCAAGCGTCTGACCTTCGAAGGCATGCAGGCGCCGGTGCTGGTATGCAACAAAGAGCACCGTTTCATCATCAACGACCAGCTGAAAGCCCAGAAGCTCGCCTCGCAGGCGCTGATCCTCGAGCCCTTCGGCCGCAATACCGCCCCCGCGGTGGCCATCGCCGCCCTGCAACTGGTCGCTCAAGGCCGCGATGAGCTGCTGCTGATCCTGCCGGCCGACCACGTGCTGGAAGACCAGAAAGCCTTCCAACGCGCCCTGGCCTTGGCCACCCTCGCCGCCGAACGGGGCGAGATGGTGCTGTTCGGCATCCCCGCGCTGCGCCCGGAAACCGGCTACGGCTATATCAAAGCCAGGGCCGATAAAGTGCTTCCCGACGGCGTCACCCGCGTTCAGGAATTCGTCGAGAAACCCGATGAAGCGCGCGCGCAACAGTTCGTCGAATCAGGCGATTATTTCTGGAACAGCGGCATGTTCCTGTTCCGCGCCAGCCGTTACCTCGAAGAGCTGCAACGCCACGAACCGGATATCTACGACACCTGCCTGCTGGCCCTGGAGCGCAGCTCCCTGGACGGCGACACCATCAATATCGATGCGCCGACGTTCGCCTGCTGCCCGGACAACTCCATCGACTACGCGGTGATGGAGAAAACCACCCGCGCCTGCGTGGTGCCGCTGACCGCCGGCTGGAACGACGTCGGCAGCTGGTCGTCGATCTGGGACGTGCACGAGAAGGACGCCGACGGCAATGTCACCAAGGGCGACGTGGTGGTGCACGACAGCCGCAATTGCCTGGTGCACGGCAACGGCAAACTGGTCTCGGTGATCGGCCTGGACGATATCGTCGTGGTGGAAACCAAGGACGCCATGATGATCGCCCACCGCGACCATGTGCAGGACGTGAAGAAGGTGGTCAACACCCTCGACAGCCAGGGCCGCAGCGAAACCCAGAACCATTGCCAGGTGTTCCGCCCGTGGGGCTCCTACGACTCGGTGGACATGGGCGGGCGTTTCCAGGTCAAGCACATCACGGTCAACCCGGGAGCGACGCTGTCCTTGCAGATGCACCATCACCGCGCCGAACACTGGATAGTGGTCAGCGGCACCGCCGAAGTGACGTGCGACGACAAGGTGTTCCTGCTCACCGAGAATCAGTCGACCTACATCCCCATGACCTCGGTGCACCGCCTGAGCAACCCCGGCAAGATCCCCCTGGAGATCATCGAAGTGCAGTCCGGGAGCTACCTGGGCGAAGACGATATCGAGCGTCTCGAAGACGTCTACGGCCGCAGCAAGGCCGAGCCGCTCAAGCTCGCCGCCGGTTGAACCGCATCCCCTGCGCCCTCCTTGCCGAGGGCGCAGCGGGACCGAGACATATGCCCTACCCTGCGACCTTGTGTAGGATAAACCCCCTGTTTATCCACCTGGGTCCATTCCAGCCATGCTATTCGGCGCAATCCTGGTATTGAGTTGGCTGATCCTGCTGATCCGCTACCCCGCTAAAGCCCTGCCCATTTCCCTCGCCGCCGTGCTCGGCCTCGGGCTGGTGGCCGCCTGGGTGCTCTGGCAGGAAGGCCGCGAGAATCGCGATCTCAGCCATCTGCAACTGCGCATCGACTATGCCCCGCAACGCTGCCCGGCCGACCGTCCGCTGGCGCTCACCCTGCGCAACGGCAGCGATGCCGCCTTGCAGGAGCTGCGTTGGCGGATCGCCGCCTACCGTCCCGGCGAACATATCAATCTGGCCGAACGCCTCTACGAATCGCCGCGCTACAGTGGCCCCGGCGATCTGCTGCCCGGCGCCACCTGGGAAACCTGCCTGCCGCTGCCGACGCTGCGCAGCGGCTACCGCGCCAGCAGCCTGGAGTTTCGCGCAGAGGATCTTCAAGGCCGCTTCAGCCACTAAAACCTGACCCGCACAAGGATGCCCGCATGTCCCAGCCCACCGCCCTGATCACCGGATGTTCCAGCGGCATCGGCCGCGCCCTCGCCGAGGTCTTCCAACAGGCCGGTTACCGGGTCTGGGCCACCGCGCGCAAAGCCGAAGACCTGGCCGCCTTGCAGGCCGCGGGCTTCGACGCCGTGCAACTGGATGTCAACGATGGCCAGGCCCTGGGCCAGCTGGCCGAACGCCTGGCCACGGAAATCGACGGTCTCGATGTGCTGATCAACAATGCCGGCTACGGCGCCATGGGCCCGTTGCTCGACGGCGGCGTGGAAGCCATGCGCCGGCAATTCGAAACCAACGTGTTTTCGATTGTCGGCGTCACCCGCGCGATGTTCCCGCTGCTGCGACGCAACAAGGGTCTGGTGGTGAATATCGGCAGCGTCTCGGGCGTGCTGGTCACCCCGTTCGCCGGCGCCTACTGCGCCTCCAAGGCCGCGGTGCACGCGCTCAGCGACGCCCTGCGCCTGGAGCTGGCGCCCTTCGCCATCGCAGTCATGGAAGTGCAACCCGGCGCCATCGCCTCGAGTTTCGGCGCCAACGCCAGCCGCGAAGCCGAACAATTGATCGACGAAGCCTCGCCCTGGTGGCCGATCCGCGAGGGCATCCGCGCCCGCGCCAACGCCTCCCAGGACAACCCCACGCCCGTCACCCACTTCGCCCGCAACCTGCTGGCCGCCGTGCAGGAGCGCAAGCGCCCCACCCTGCTACGCTTGGGCAACGGTAGCCGCAGCATGCCGCTGATCGCCGCACTGGTGCCCAGGCGCTTGCTCGATGCCGTGCTGCAGAAGCGCTTCGGTTTGAACCGCAGCCTTTGACCCCATAACGAAGCGAACCACGCCATGCCCGACTCGATCCCGATGCACCGCCTGGCCTTGAGCGGGATAGTCGCGGCCGTGCTGCTCAACCTGCTGCTGCGCACCTTCGTCAAGCTCGGCGGGGTCGTTACCACAGCCTTGATCGCCGCCAGCATCGCCGCGTTTATGGCCTTGTGGTTCGCCTGGCGCCACCGCCGCGCCCCCACGGCGGGCGAACGCTGGCGCTTGCTCGGCGTGTATGGCGGCGGCTTGGCGCTGTTGTATATCGGCTTGCTGACGATGATGGCCCTGCAGGACGACCCCAGCCCCATGGGCCTGCTGATCTTCGCCCTGCATTACTTCAGTTACCCGTTCTTCGTCTGGCTGTTTTTTTCGCGGCACTTTCACAAAGGCCGGCGGTAGGTTTCTGTAGCCCGGATGCAATCCGGGGAAAGGCGCTGCGGGCGACATCGCTCCCCGGATTGCATCCAGGCTACAAGGGTGCCGTTAGCCCGTAGCCCGAATAAGCGCCAGCGCAATCCGGGGAGCGCTCGCCCTGCTATCAACTCCGGCGGGGAAATCCAATATTTGCGTCTATCGAGCCGGGTGTAATCCGGACAAAACTGCACATGCACCACCGCTCCCGGATTGCGCCGTAGGCTTATACGGGCTACGAGATCGCGCGTCTCTCGTCCGATACCAGCGGGAGACTGCCTCAGGCATCGCGCCCATGGGCGGTAGCCGCCAACTGCGAGGTATCGACGCGCACGAACAGCGAATCGCCGACCGCGGTGAGCAGGTCGCCGGCATACAGCTCGCAGATCACCCGGGTCTTGCGCCCCACCTCGCCCTCGACCCACGCGCGCAGGGTCAGCGGCACGCCCATCGGCGTCGGCTTGATGAACTTGATCCCGAGGTTGCCGGTCACGCAATCGATACGCGGCAGGCTATCGGCCGGGCGATTCTCGGCGCGGTAGTGGTAGGCCATCGCCGTCCAGTTCGAGTGGCAATCGACCAACATGGCGATCAGCCCGCCGTAGACCAGGTCGGGCCAGCCGCAATACTTGGCATCCGGCAGGTGCTCGGCGACCACCGACTGGCCATCCTCGGCCCAATGGCTCTTGATCTGCAGCCCATGATGGTTGCGGCTGCCGCAGCCGTAACAGACGCCTTCCGGCGCGGCCTGATCTTGCAGTGGGAGGTGGCTCATTGCGCGGTCCTGTGAGTGAGTTCGAGTAAGTCTGCGGAGCGCAGAATATCGCCTCGCAACCCTCACTGCACGGCCTTCGACAGCGCCGCCCCGCATGCCTCGGCAGTCGAAACGAATCCTTCGATCCATTCACATCAACAATGTTGACATGAATAAATTGACGTGAAAGTATCGACCCGTGCCCGCATTCCTCCGGCGCCATCGCAATGGCCGCATCACCCGCGGCGCAACCTTCTACGGCAAGTAACCAACCGATTCGAGAGGATGTCATGCAAGCATTGATGGTGGTGCGACCTGGAAGCCTGGCCTGGGTGGAAACTCCGGCACCGGCCCTTACCTCCCCCGGCGGCGCGCTGGTACGTCCGATTGCCTCCGCCTCTTGCGACCTCGATCGCCGCCTGATCGCTGGCAAGACGCCGTTCAAGCCACCTTTCGCCATCGGCCACGAATGCGTTGCCGAAGTGCTGGAAGTCGGCGCCGAGGTCCGCTCGTTGCGCCGCGGCGATTTGGTCTCAGTGCCCTGGAAGATCGCCTGCGGTCAATGCCGACAATGCCTGGCGGGACGCTCCACGGCGTGCACCACGGTGAGCAAATATGCCGCTTACGGGGTGCCGGCGGGCGGCCATTGGGGCGGATTGTTTTCCGAGATCGTCTACGTACCCTTCGCCGACGCCATGCTCGTAGCACTGCCGCCGGGCCTGGACCCGCAGGCCGTGGCGAGCGCCAGCGACAACCTCACCGACGCCTGGGTCGCGGCCAGCAAACCGCTGGCCGGTCGCGACGATGCGCGGGTGCTGGTGGTGGGCGGCACCGAAAGCCTCGGCATCCTGGCCGTGCAGATGGCCCATGTGGCAGGCGCCGCTCAGGTCGATTATCTGGATAACGACGACTACCGCAGGTCCCTGGCCGAACGCAGCGGCGCGCAGGTGGAGATCGGCTTCGACAGCGATCTCGACGAGCGTTATGACGTGGTGATTGCCGCCACGCGGGATCACGCCGCCCTGCACAAGGGCCTGCTGGGGTTGGCGCCGGGCGGCCATTGTTCGTGCATCGGCATCATGTTCGAGGAGCCGAGCATTCCCCTGTTTCAGCTGTACATGCGCGACGTGACCCTGTCGGTCGGCGCCTGCAGCGTTCGAAACCATATCCCCCGGGTACTCGATATCGTCCATCAGGGCCATTGCGACCCGATGCTGGTCAGCCCGCAGATCGTCACACCGCAGGACGCGCCCGAGGCGCTGATCCAACCGTTGGCCAAATGCGTGATGGTGCGCCCGCGCATCACCAGCAACCCCAACTGACCCACGAGAGCCGCTGAATGAAACTGATCCACGCCCCCGCCTCACCCTTCGCGCGCAAAGTGCGGGTGTTCGCCCGCGAAGCCAACTTGCTGGACGCGCTCGAACTCGTGCCCACCGCCGTGCTGCCGACCCAGCGCAACCCGCAGGTGGAGGTACACAACCCGCTCTGCAAGATCCCCGTGCTACTCACCGGGCAAGGCGAGGCGCTGTACGACAGCCGGGTGATCTGCGAATACCTCGATAGTCTCGCGGCCACCTCGTTATTCGCCCCGCTTGGCCAGTCGCGCTGGCACCTCCTGACGATCGCGGCGCTGGCCGACGGCGTAATGGATGCGGCCTTGCTGGTGCGCTACGAAGATGCGGTTCGCCCTCAAGAACAGCAATGGTCGAACTGGCGCAACGGCCAGACCGGCAAAATCGAACGAGCCCTGGATGCCCTGGAAAAAACCGGCGAGCCGCTGGAAGGCGAGCCGAACATCGCCCAGATCGGCGTCGCCTGTGCGCTGGGTTATCTGGACTTCCGCCTGGCGGAGCTCGATTGGCGAAACCAGCGGCCCGCTTTACAGGCGTTCTACGAGCGCTTTTGCGCACGCGAATCCATGCGCGAATCGGCGCCGGCCTGACGGATACCGACTCATTCCACTTTTCCCACAGGACACACCTATGACCGCCGATACGCCCCCGTCACCCTCTGGCCTGATCATGCTGCAACAGCTGGTCGAGGCGCGCAGCCATGGCTCGTCCATCGGCGAAACCATGGGCATGATCGCCGTGGCGGTGGAGGCTGGACGCATCGAGATCGAAGCACGGCCCGACGCTCGTCATCTCAATCCGCTGGGCATGGTGCATGGCGGGTTTGCCGCGACCTGCCTTGACGGTGCGGCGGCGCTGGCGTTGTTCTCCACCCTGGAGGCCACCACCCCCTATGCCACGGTCGATCTGAACGTGAAGTACCTGCGACCGCTCAAGGCCGGGGCCGTGTTCAGTGTGCACGGTTGGCTGGTGGAGCGAACGCGCAGCCTGGCCATTTGCGATGCGGAGATACGCGACGGCGACGGCAAACTTTACGCCAGGGCGACGGCGACGCTGATGGTGACGAGCTGAGCCGCCTCAGTTGAGCCGCTCGGCCAGGGCCTGCATGACCTGGTACCAGGCTTCCTGCCCTTCCGCCGATACGCTCTGCAACGCCTCGCCGATCGCATTGCGCTCGTGCAGCGTGGCCTGGCGTTCGATATCCGCACCGCTCGGCGTGAGCGTCAAACACTTATAACGGTGGCGCTCGGGATCGCGGGTGTGCAGCACATGCCCCTGGTTAGCCAATACCGTCAATGGCCGATGCAGCGCCTGCTTGCTGATGCCCAGGGTCGCGGCCAACTCGCCGACGGTGATGTTCTGCGCCCGGGCAATCACGTACAGCACGCGATGGTGCATCCGTGAAAGCCCCTGGGTTTCCAGATAGCGGTCCGCCTCCACGGTTAGCCCGCGAAAACCGAAATGCAGCAGTTCCAGCGCCGAATCCAATTCATGCAATGCAGTCATGCGCGCGGAAGCCGCATTTATCTTCCGATTGATCACCATACAACGCCCCCCGGATACCAAGGCCTGGATGCTAAAGCCGCCAGCCAGCCCGGTAAACCTCAATGCGCGCACGCGGGGAGGTATTGCTAAGGCGCTGTTCCGCGGTCAGGCACGCACTGCGGCGGCGACCGCGGGTAGCTTCTTGGGCTTACGGAACACCAGCACGTTGCCGAGCATCACCAGCAGCAGGCCGAACAGCGCAGTGAGCGTCCACTGATAGCCCTCGAGAAACACCGAGATATTCAGCGCCACCACCGGGAACAGCACCGTGCAGTAGGCCGCCCGCTCCGGCCCCATGCGTCCGACCAGGGTCAGGTAAGCGGTGAAGCCGATCACCGAACCGGGGATCGCCAGGTAGAGCAACGAACCGACATAACGCGTGCTCCATTCGAACGTGAAGGGCGTACCGCTCAACGCACAGATCGCCGAGAGGATCAGCGCGCCGTAGAGCATGCCCCAGGCGTTGGTCGTCCATGGTTTGAGACCGGCCTTCTGCTGCAAGCTGGACAGCATGTTGCCGGCGGAGAAGCACAGCGTGCCGATCAGTGCCAAACCTATGCCCAGCAGGGTTTCGCGGCTGGCGGCATGCCCGGCCAGTTCGGGCCAGAACAGCAAACCCAAGCCCGCCAACCCCAGGGCGCCGCCGGCCAACACATTGGCAGCGATGCGCTGCTTGAACAACAGCCGGGCATTCAAGGCATTCCACAGCGTCGCCGTGGAAAAGATCACCGCGATCAAACCGCTGGGTATCCACTGGCTGGCGGTGTAGAAGCACAAGAAGTTGATGCAGAACAGGCACAGGCCCTGGGCCAGGCAAATCGCCTGGCCACGGGCATCGAGCTTCTGCAGGCGACCGCTGAGCGCCAACACGACGAACAATACGGCCGCGGCCAGGGCGAAGCGATAGACGATGGACGCGGCAACCGCGACCTCGCCCAGCTGCAACTTGATGGCGATCCAGGTGGTGCCCCAGATCAGTACGGTCAACAGATACAACGACAGGTTCATCGCACGACTCCCGGTAGATAGCCAAAAGTCTGCGCCGCGCCCGACGCGAACGCTTGCATAAAATTGCGGGTTTTACCCGCGGCTAGAATGTGAAACCTTCACAAAACGGTGGCGCCGGCCTTGCCTTTTACCTGCACCGGCGTCATAAGCTCGTGCCCTGGCACATCGTCACTGCAATCGTCACTGCAAAGGAACTGCATGAAACGCCCACGTAAACGCCATCTGCTTTTGCTCGTCCTGCTCGCCTGGCTGTTCGCCCCTGAATGGCCGCGGATACCGGTACAGGGCGCCAGCACCCAAGATTGGAATAGACAGACTTTCTGGTTCGAGCCCTGGGGTCGTTCCGGGGTGCACAAGGGCATCGATATCTTCGCCCGCCGTGGTACCGCGGTGGTGGCGCCGACCTATGGGCTGGTGCTGTTCCGTGGCGAGATCGACATGGGCGGCAAAGTGATCGTCATGCTGGGGCCGAAATGGCGCCTGCATTACTTCGCCCACCTCGACAGCCTGGACGTCTACCCCGGCCAACCGCTAACGCCCGGCAAGCGGCTCGGCTCCCTGGGCGACACCGGCAATGCCCTCGGCAAGCCGCCCCATCTGCACTACACCATCGTCACGCTGGCGCCTTACCCCTGGCGCATCGACGGCAGCACTCAGGGTTGGAAGAAGATGTTCTACCTCGACCCGAATCGGATACTCGGCAACCCATAGCCCCCGGCCAAGTGCGCATCCATTTTTAATAATTAATCACTACTTAAATAGCGATTAATACCTCGTACAAATATATATAGCCATTCGACAGCACTGCCTCCGAGAACTAATTTAAACAAGCACGACCACAGCAAAAACAACGGCCGACCCAGTCCGGTTGTACCTTCGTGCGGTCTGAGGGTTGCAGCATGTCCATTCGAATTACAAAACTGATCGTAATTATAATCGCGACCATTATTTCGACATTGATGCATGCCGCCTCCCCTTGGGAAAACCTCGATTTCATTACCGAAGAATTTCCGCCCTACAACTACACGGAGAGCGGTATAGCCCGTGGCATTACGGTCGATGTGCTACTGGAGTCGGCCGCATTGGCCGGGCTACCCCTCGAGCGCCGGCACATCCGCTCGATGCCCTGGGCCCGTGGTTATCAAATGGCGCAGAAGGGCCCTGGCGTGCTGCTGTTCTCGATGACCCGCACCAACGATCGCGAGCACCTGTTCAAATGGGTCGGGCCGATCGTACCCACTCGCATCATCTTGCTGGCGCGCCGTGGTCAACAACTGCAGATGACCAAGCCAAGCGATCTGAGCACCTATAAGATCGGCGTCATTCGCGACGATATCGGCCATCAACTGCTGAACCAACTGGGTATTGAAAACAAGGACCTGCAAATCTCGTCCAGCGCGGTGGGCTTGGCGAATATGCTGGAAAGAGGCCGCATCGATTTTTGGGCCTACGACGAAATCACCGCCATCTGGTTTATCAAGAAGTTGGGGCTCGATAGCTCCCGCTTCACCTCGGCGTATACCCTTAAAGATGGCGAAACCTATTACGCCTTCAGCCTGGATACCGACGATGCGCAAATAGCCGCCCTACAAAAAGGGCTGGATCAGTTGAAACAACAACAGCGTTATCTGGACATTATCAACGCCTATAAATAACCGGCTATGCAATAGCCGGTCATGCCACGAACCCGGTCAACCGGTCACGGGCTCCGCGATCCTCTCGGCGGACGGGAAGCGGTAGCCTTCCCTGCCCACATAGCGTTGCGTCCGCTCATCCCAGAGCCGCAGGCGCATCGCCTTGAACCCCGCCAGAAAGGGGATCACCGGCGAATCGGCGAATATCTCGTTGTCCTTCCAGCAGCGCTCCAGATGGTAGTTGGGGATGTGCGGTATCAGGTGGTGGACGTTGTGAATGCCGATGCCCGCCGAGAACCAGCGCAAAATCGGCGGGTAGAGAAACACCGACGAGCCATGCACGGCGCTGTCGACGAAATTCCACGCCTGCGGCTGATACCAGCGCGACGCCTCGAAATGGTGATTGATATAGAACAGAAACAGCATGATCGGCGTGCCGAGGGCGTAGCTGAGCAGCTGGATCAGGAACAGCAGACCGAAGCCGGTGGACCACAGCGTCAATGCGACCAGCAGGATCGCCAGATTGGTCAAATGCACGGACAGGTGCACGTGCCGCGGCCAGCTTTTATCCGCGACCACCCTGGTGAAGATCAGCTGCTTGTAGAGCGCGTGCAGGGTGAACAGAAAGGCCGGGTGACGCAGTATCCGATAGCAGAGACGCCGTCTGGGACTCAGCGCCTGATACTCGCGAACCGTGAGAATCGGCATGTCGCCGATGCCGGTGCGGGATAGGTCGTTGGTGCTGCCGTGGTGGTAGTTATGCTCGTGTTGCCAATGATGCGCCGGCATGAAAAACAGCATGCCCATCAACGGCCCGAGGCTGTCGTTGACGCGTTTGGAGCGAAACAGCGAGCCATGCATGACATCGTGGAACAACACGAAGATGCGCGACAGGAACAGGCCGTTGAGCATCAGCAGCGGGATAGTGATCCACAGCGGCCCGCTCCAATTCTGATAGATCAGGTAGTTCAGGGCGAAATGCGGGATCAGCGTGGCGAGGATCTGCCAGGTCGAGCGCAGCGGGTTGGGCACCGCATAGCGCTGCGTCATCTCGGCCAGCAGTGCTCTGATGTGTTTATCGTGCGGATTCTGAACGGACATACAGCCGTGCCTCCTGGTGTTGCTGCCCGCGGCTGGCGCGGGACAGGCCTGTTTACAAGGTGCCCAGCGCCCTGAGAATGCCCAGCAAGTGGTAGAGCTTGAGCGTCGGGATGCCGGCGATAAAGGAAGGCTGCTGCTGCGCGCAGTATTTTTCCTTGTGAAAGAAGTTGCCCTGGCAGGGGTAGATGAACGAGCAGCGGCGATAGATGAAGTCGAACCCCCGAGCAACCAGGCGATTGTGCGGATAGGCCTCGCCGCTTTTCAGCGCCAGCGGCGAGAGCCCCAGCGAAAGAACTTCCCGGCCCTCGGCTTTGAACTGGTTGATCGCCTGCAACACGATGGCGTCGTTGGTGCCGTTCGGTGCTTCCTTGAGCGCCCGCGATGCGTTGTGCAGATAGCCGATTACCCGGCCGTCGCGGTACATCGGGTCGAACACCGCGAGGGCGAGCAGACGGCCCTGGCGGCGCGCCCAGAAATACCTGACGCCCTCCTCGTCCTGCAGAACCAGCGGTCGCACCAGGCCGGCGAGATCCTTGCCGCCTTTGCGCGAGAGCCATTCGCGGTTGAGTTCGCGCAGCTCTGCGCCGTCCAGCTCGCCGAGCCGTCCCTCCTGCACCTCGACGCCTTCGCTACGGGCTTTGTTGCGCCAGCGGCGCAGGTGGCTGTAGTGCTTGCCACGCAGTTCGGCATCGAAACCGGCCAGCTCGATATTCCAGTTCACCCCGAATTCGTTCACTGGGTAGCCGCGCGCGCTCACCACATCGGCGAAGTCGCGGCCGATATCGAGAAACACGGTTACGGCCGCATCGTTCGCGGCGGCGTAAGCATCCAGCAGGGCCGCGAAGTCGGCTTTTGCGGCGACCGGATCGCCGATTACCACATGCATGCCGCGTGGCGCGAACAGCGGATGCCTGACCGGGATATAGGCCAGGTAACCCAACTGCTCATGCACGAAGTGCAGGGCGCCGGGCTGGAGCGAGGAATAGGCCATGGCGCCGCTACCGTGGCGCAGGAGAAAGCGCCATAGCCGCGCATCGTGCGGCGAAGAGTCATGCGGCGCCGCGGCGGCGAAGTCGTCGAGCGCAACGCTGGAGGTGGGGTGCATCGCATCAGCCTCCGGTTGTTTGGGTTTCAGCTGTATCTGCGCGGATGATCCGCTTGCTCAGCACGTGTTCGGCAAGCGCGTAGTTGTCGGTGTCGCCGGGATGAAAGCCGCGCTTGAGCACCTGCAGGCAGCCACGGGTCATGCGCTGCGCGAAGCGTTCATCGCGAAAGAAGTAGCGAAAGGCGCGGCGCCAGGTGCTTGGACGAAACAGCTGGCCGTCCTGACGCAGCAAAGTGGCGCAGGCCAGGGCCAGATAGCTCATGTTGACCAGATAGGCCATCACCACCCCATAACCGAGCCAGAAACGGCTGCCCTCGACCGCGTGATAGACGTCGAAAGCCACCGACTTGTGCTCGATTTCCTCGGCGAAATGCCACTCGTACAGCGCCCGTGCGTGCGCCTCGCAATGCCGCAGCTTGCCGCTGCCCAGGGTGATTTCGGCGAAGAGTTCGTTGATCCGCTCGACGCCGACCACGAAGGCCAGCTGCTGTCGCGGTGTCGAGGTCGGGGTGAGAATCTTGAACGAGAGAAAACCGGTGAAACCCCGGAAGGTGCACAGCTTGAAACCCTGACGCTGCAACACCTCGAGAAACTGCTCGTGGCCGCGGGAGTGTGAGAGCTCCTGGCCGATAAGGCCGCGGGCCTCCTTGTGCAGGGCCGGGTCTTCGATCCGATCGAGGTACTTCTTGATCGTCTGCACGATAAAGGTTTCGCCGTCGGGAATGGTCAGCGAATAGGCATTCAGCCAATGGGTCAGGAAGACGTCGTCCCGGACCCAGATGCGCGGCGTTTCCTGCTCGTCGTACTGCACGTCGAAGCGCCGTGCGGTGAGGGTTTGCCGCGTGGCGGTGGCGTTCTCGCTCATCGAGCCGTCCTCTTGCATAGTTATTGTGCGGAGGCCTCAAGGGCTGCCCTTGACGTCAAACGCAGAAACCTTAAACACAATCGCCAGCCCTCAACATCGGCCGAATGACGTATTGCCAGGGAACGCGCCCGACCGGCGAGAGCCCGTCGCTTGCCGATTCTTGCGCTTTTTCACGCCGCGGGGCTGGCGCGCGACAACGCGCGGAGTAGCATGGACCGGCAGAGGAAAGCCCATGTCGCAACTCGATCAAAGCCAGGTATTTCTGGCGATGTACAGCTCGCCCAATTCCAGACTGTTGCACAGCGCCGAGCTGGGCGACGGGCTGGCGGCTGCAAGCTGGAGCAACAGCCATGACACCCGCGACTACGAGGCGCCGAGCCATCACACGCTGTCCTGCTACCTGGCCGGCGGCACCGGCACCTTTCGCCGCGAACGCCCGCATGACAAAGGCGCGCCGGACAAGCTGTGCATCCTGCCGGCGGGGCATGAGTCGGCCTGGGTGATCAATGGCGACATTCATCTGGTGCATCTGTATGTCAGCCAGGAGCAGTTCGCCCTCGGCGCGGTTCGCCTGCTCGATCGCGAACCCCGCGAGCTGCAGTTGCGCGAAGGCACCTTCCTCGACGACCCGCAGCAGGCCCAGCGTTTCCGTGAGCTCAGCCGGCTCGATTGGCGCGAGCCCGGCGAACGCCTGCTGACCAGCAGCCTGGCTCATGACCTGCTCGACCATGCCCTGCTGTCGCAAGTCGGCCGACGCGATGGCTTGCGCCTGATCGGCGGTCTGGCGCCGGCGCAACGCAAACGCCTGCGCGAATTCATCGACTGCCACTTGGACGAGCCCCTGAGCCTGGGGCAGCTGGCCCGGCTGTGCGCGCTGTCCGAATACCATTTCGCGCGGATGTTCAGCCTCAGCTTCGGCGTGCCGCCGCACCGTTATCTGCTGGCGCGCCGCGTCGAGCGCGCCCGCGAGCTGCTGCGCACCAGCCAATTGCCTTTCGGCGAAATCGCCCTGGCCTGCGGCTTCGCCAGCGCCAGCCATTTCAGCAATCGCTTCCGCCAGGCCGTGGGTGCGACGCCGGGGCAGTACCGCAGCGCATTCACCGGCTGAGCCCTCGACCGCCCCCGTAGGACAGCGTCGAGCAACCGATCCCCCTCGCCCGGCCTTGCGTCCGCAACGGGCTGCTAATCGACCTGGGCTGTGCCAGAATCATCGGCTTTGTCGACCGTTGGCCGCGTCATGCTCACACTCCACCATTCCGCCGCGAGCTCCGCCTGATGGCCCTGGAAACGCTCCAGTTACGCCAGGCCGATTGGCGCGCGGAATTCGGCTCCGGCGCTTTAGAACGCGGCCAAGGCTATGCCAAACAAGGCCGCAGCACCCTGCTGAGCATCAAGGACGGCACCCTGCTCGCCAGTTGCCGCGGCTCGGGTGCGCAAACCTATCAGCAGCGCATCCTGTTGTTGCCCGACGGCGATACCTGGCAGGTGATCGGCCATTGCAGTTGCCCGGTGGGCCGCAACTGCAAGCATGTGGTCGCCGCCCTGCTGACTCTGGAAAACCAGCAAGCCGCCGGGATCGATCTCAGCCCGCTGATCGAACCGCGCGCCGATGTGCTCGAAGAGCGTCTGGAGGGCATCCAGCCGCAGCCGGTACTGACCCTCGGCAGCCATGTGCGCGTGCATTTCGATGCGCGCAAAGGCCGCATGCACGAACAGATCCATCATCGCGCCGCCCTGGCCTTCGACTATCAGGGCCACCGCGCCTTCGGCAAGGCGGTGAAAGACCTGATAGTGCGCCCGGCAATCGACCGGCGCCTGCGCATCGTCCGGGATACCGAGGCCGAGGCGGCGCTGCGTAAACGCCTGGAAGAAACCGGCCTGCAGCGCGCCCTGAGGCAAAGCGAGGCGCTGCCCGAGGAAGCCGGCGAGCCGTTCGAACTGAGCAGCGATGGCGCCTGGCTGAGCTTCGTGCAGGAGCAACTGCCGCGCTTGCGCGAGCAGAGCTGGCAGATCCAAATGCAGCCGGATTTCCACTTCAACCTGGCGCGCGTCGACGACTGGTACGGCGAGATCGAGGAACAGCCGGAAACCGGCTGGTTCGACCTGGAGCTGGGCATCGAAGTCGACGGTCAACGCATCAGCCTGCTGCCGATTCTGCTACAGGCGATCCGCCGCACTCCCTGGCTGCTGACCAACGAGGCCGTGGCCCAGCGCCAGGCAGGCGAGATGCTGCTGGTCAGTTTGCCGCACAGCCACAAGCGCATCGCCCTGCCCTTCGCCCGCTTGCAACCGCTGCTGAGCACCCTGGGCGAACTGTTCTTCCGCGACAGCGAGGAAGTCGGCCAACGCTTGCGCCTGCCGCGCGCCGACGCCGCGCGTCTAAGCGGCCTGGAACAAGGCCTGGGCTTGAAATGGCAAGGCGGCGAGCAATTGCGCGCCTTCGCCCAACGCTTGCAATCCGTCGCCGAACAGAGCGTGGCCGCCCCCGCGGGTTTGCAGGCCGAACTGCGCCCCTACCAGCTGCATGGCCTGAACTGGATGCAGAGCCTCTGCGAATTGCAGGTCGGTGGCGTGCTGGCCGACGACATGGGCCTGGGCAAAACCCTGCAGACCCTGGCGCATATCCTCAGCGAGAAACAGGCCGGGCGCCTGACCCAGCCGGCGTTGATCGTCATGCCCACCAGCCTGATCCCCAACTGGCAGGACGAAGCCGCGCGCTTCACTCCGGACCTGCGCGTCCTGACCCTGCATGGGCCGCAGCGGCGTGCGCAGTTCAAGCTGATCGCCAGCCATGACATCGTCCTGACCACCTACGCCCTGCTGCCGCGCGACCTCAAGAGCCTGGCCGCGCAGCCCTATCGCCTGCTGATTCTCGACGAGGCGCAGAACATCAAGAACCCGCGCAGCAAGGCCGCCCTCGCCGCCGGCCAATTGCAGGCCTGGCAACGCCTGTGCCTGACCGGCACGCCGTTGGAAAATCACCTGGGCGAACTCTGGTCACTGTTCAACTTCCTCATGCCCGGCTGGCTCGGCGACGCCAAGAGCTTCGCCCGCGACTACCGCACGCCCATCGAAAAACACGCCAACCAGCAGCGCCTGGCGCACCTGCGCGGACGTATCAAGCCCTTCGTCCTGCGGCGCAAGAAAGAACAGGTGGCGCGCGAGCTGCCGGAAAAAACCGAAATCACCCATTGGGTCGAACTCAGCGCCGCCCAGCGCGACCGCTATGAAACCCTGCGCCTGGCGATGGACAAGAAAGTGCGCGACGAAATCGCCCGCCAGGGCCTGGCGCGCAGCCAGATCGTCATCCTCGAAGCGCTGTTGCGCCTGCGCCAGGCCTGCTGCGATCTGCGCCTGCTCGGCGACGACGATGGCCAACTGAAAAGCAGCGACTCTGGCAAGCTCAGCACGCTGCTGGAGATGCTCGAAGAGCTGGTCGCCGAAGGCCGCCGGGTGCTGCTGTTTTCCCAGTTCACCTCGATGCTCTCGCTGATCGAAACCGAGCTGCAGGCGCGCAAGATCGGCTACGCCAAACTCACCGGCGCCACCCAGGACCGCCGCACGCCGGTGCAACGCTTCCAGGCCGGCGAGTTCCCGGTGTTTCTGATCAGCCTGAAAGCCGGCGGCGCGGGCCTCAACCTCACCGCCGCCGACACCGTGATCCACTTCGACCCCTGGTGGAACCCGGCCGCCGAAGCCCAGGCCAGCGACCGCGCCTACCGCATCGGCCAGGACAAACCGGTATTCGTCTACAAACTGATCGCCCGTGGCAGCGTGGAAGAAAAGATTCAGCACCTGCAAAACGCCAAAGCCACCCTGGCCCAAGGTGTACTGGAAGGCGCCAGCCAAGGCCAGTGGCAACTCGGCGAAGAGGACTTGCAAGCCCTGTTCGCGCCCTTGAGCGACTAACTCGCCTGCCCAACATAGATCCTCAAAGTCTACGGCTGCGTAGGGCGGACATGCCGAAGGCTTGTCCGCCATCAAGATCGCCAGCGGTGGACAAGGCTGCGCCATGTCCACCCTACCAACGAGCGTTTTGTAGCCCGGATGAAATCCGGGGGAGCTATCGTGCGACCGACATTACCTCCCGGATTGCGCTGCGCTTATCCAGGCTACGAACCGTGGCAGGCGCTTCAGCGGCGAGCTTTCCGCCCTCCCATTCTGGGACGCGGACTAGCGCGCAGGAATTGCCGCTGTTCAAATGCTCGCGAGTTCTTTATGCTCGCAACCACTGTACAAACAACCAGTTTCTTATAACCCATCAGCGTGAAGGCGTAGAGGTGATGAATGGCCGTCGAAGTGGTGTACCGCAGCAGCCGAGATTTGGAGCGTTTGTTTATGGATAAAGCCGAAGCCGACCGTCACGACAAGATGCTCGAACTGGCCGAGCTGTTGACCGACGTCCTGCAAAAAGCCGTGCCTTCGCTGAACGAGCAACAGGGTGAAGAGCTGGGTATTTTCATGGCGAAGAACCGCGACATCTTCGCCAAGGCGTTCAAGAACCAGCCGGATGCCCTGAGCGAGCTGGGCCAGAACGCAGCCGAGTAACCTACCTGCAAGCCAGACGGCCTTGCGGTCCGCGTCACCGCGAGCTGTAGGGTGGGTTAGGCGCATGACCGCGGGCTATCTGTCGATGCTTGATCGGTTGCGCCGTAACCCACCAACGGGGCCAAGCTGGAGACCGCTTGGTGGGTTACGTGGCGCACAGATTCCACAGTTGCTTCGCCAACTCGATTCCGCGCCACTAACCTGCGCGGCCCGACCCACCCTACAAAAAACCGCCTGCAACACATGATTGGGACAGAGCCTTTTTCAACAGTCCCTAGCAGGCCGTTGAAAAACGTAGGCGAGGCAGACAGCGCAAGGCAAAAACAGGCGAAAAAGCGGAGTTTACGTGTTGTAAATGAGCATTTTGAGCCTGTTTTTAACGCCGCGATGTCAACGCAGGTAGTTTTTCAACAGCCTGCTAGGCTTCGCCGGTCTCGAAGACATAGGTGCCGGGCGCGGGGTCTAACACCGGGTAATCCTGGTTACCCAGGATATCCAGGGTTTCGCGTTGCTCGCCCGAGCGCTGATGAACCCAATCGAGCCAGGTTGTCCACCAACTGCCCTTGTATTTCTGCGCCTCGCCATACCAGACCTGAGGGTCGTCATACAGCGTGTCATGCTCCATGTACTCGGCTTTTGGGTTGCCCGGCGGATTGAGGATGGCCTGGATATGCCCACTTCTGGATAGCAGAAAGCGCTTCTTACCGCCGAGCGCGTTAGCCGAACGGTATGCCGTATCCCAAGGGGTGATATGGTCGTTGGCCCCCCCCACGTGGAAGCTGTCTATATTGATCTTCTTCAGATCGACTGGCGTACCGCATACCTCCAGACAGTTGATTTTGAAGAAATCGAGAAAATCGGCATGTAGCGCCGCCGGCAGGCAGGTGGTGTCGTTGTTCCAGAACAAAACATCGAACGACGGCGGTTCCTTGCCGAGCAGATAATTGTTGATCCAGTAATTCCAGATCAGGTCGTTCGGGCGCAACCAGGCGAACATCCTGGCCATATCCCGGCCATTCAGTACCCCGTGCTGGTCGGAACGGCGCTTCGCCGCTTCCAGGGTCGGCTCGTCGACGAACAAAGCCGCGGGGCTCTCCACCTGGCAGTCGAGCGCCGTCACCAGGTAAGTCGCGCTGGCAATCTTGCGCAACTGGCGCTTGCTCAGCAGATACCCTTGCAACGCGGCGATGCTCAAGCCGCCGGCACAGGCGCCGATCAGGTTGACTTCCTTACTCGCGGTGATCGATCGACACGCATCCACGGCTTGCTCGATCGCTTGCACATAGTCCGTCATACCCCAGTCGCGATGGCGCGCATCCGGATTGCGCCAACTGATCGTGAATACCTGTAAGCGGTTTTTCAGGGCGTACTGAACAAAGCTCTTTTCCACCGTTAAATCGTAAATGTAGAACTTGTTGATTTGCGGCGGCACGATCAACACCGGCCTCGCGTACTGTTGCTCGCTCATCGGCTTGTACTGGATCAACTCCAGCAACTCGTTGCGAAACACCACGGCGCCGGGGGTGGTCGCCAGGTTGCGGCCGACCTCGAACGCCTGCTTGTTCACCTGGCTGGGCATGCCGCCGTTATGCAGCATATCGTCGACCATATGGCGGATGCCCTTGATCACGCTGGTACCGCCGGTATTGAGCAACTCCTTGAGCGCCAACGGGTTGAGCGGGCTATTGGACGGGGCCAGAGCGTCGGCGACGATATCCAGAAGGAAGTGCACGCGGGTGCGATCGTCGTCCGATAAGTTGCTCTCGTCGACCCAGGCATTGAATTGCTTCTGCAACGACAAATAGGTCTGCAGACGGCGCCGATAAAAGGGATTGAGGCGCCAGGAGGGATCCTGAAAGCGCACATCCGTGTCATTCGGCTGATGCACGGTGGCGCCGAGCAACACCCGACTCAATTGACCGCCGAGCGCCAGAATATGGCGGGTGCTATGAATCGGCTGTTTGATGCCCTGCAACGCCAACATGCGTAAGGTGGAAAACAGGTTACGGCCGCGCATGAGGGTGAGATTGCCGTGTTCAACATCCATCTGGGATGTAAGTGCGGGCAAAGAGCCCGACGAAGATATTTCTCGCATTTGTATTCCACTCCGTTGTTATACCGGCATAGCGCCAACCAGAAAGAACCGATACCAGGCGCGTCGGAAACCGATCCAAACTGCCACGCAAAAAATTGAGCCGAAAAATCAGATTCTCGGAACGCGTCAGTTCGCGATTTGACGATAAGGACCGCATAACGCGGCGGACCGTCCAACGTCTGCGCACTCTTCGCGCTGAGTGCTAACGGCAACCGGGGTTAGAAAGCCTAACAAAGCCTGCTGAGTGGCAAGCCAAGCGTCCTTATGCTCCATATCGAGGTAATGCCCGGTTTTTTCGATGGTGCGGAATTGGCAGTGACGCGCATGCTCGGCGAACAACCGCGCATCGTCCGCCGTGGTGTACTCGTCCCACTCGCCATTGATGAACAGCAGGGGAATATCGATGGCAGCGGCGCAGGCTTTGTAGCAATCCGTAGTGTCCTGTGCGAACGCATCGCTGATATGGAAGTGCAGCTGCTGGTATTCACGCTCGGCCAGGCTACTGATATGGCGGTAGTTGAAGCGTTTGAACAGCGGCGGCAAATGCTTGCCGATGGTGTTGTTGATCAGCCGCGCGACATTCAGGCGGTCGCCCTCCGAGATGCAAATCAGCGCGGCCTTGATGTAGTCGCGCATCGGTTCACTAATCCGCGCGGCGAATGAGCCGATCACCGCCTTCTCGATCCGTCGCGGCCGTTGCGCCAATGCCAACAACGTGGATGCGCTCCCCCATGAGAACGCCACTACGTGGTTGGCGTCGAAATGCTCGATCAACGCCAGCAGAATCTCCGCCTCGTCTTCCTTGCGGATTGGCTCGCCGTGAAAGTTATGCAACTGCGATCGTCCGGCGTAAGGCTGGTCGTACAACACCACATTGAAGTGCGGTTGCAAGTAACGCACGGTTTGCGCAAAAGACGTGGTGGTGGCAAGCGAGCCGTTGACCAGAATGATCGTTTTAGTGGCCGCCTTGTTAGCGTAGTACTCGGTATAAACCCTGTATTTCCTATGAATTTCAACGATGGCGGTTTCCGGCCTCATATCGTTTCTCCTCCTGGCACGAGTTGGGCAATGAGCAGCCTGACCGGCCGCTCGAAGGGCAATATCGCTGACAACGGAACACCGGGACTGAACCCAAGAACCTCGCGAACAGATAAGTGACATATCCCTATTCGATTAGTTGCAAAGGTTTGGCAGCGCTTCCGAACACCCTGGAGCCCCGCTGTAGACCCTTCCCGGCGGGCACTACAGCGTGTTCGAAAGCGCTGAAAGGTAGAATTCATGACTCATCGGTCACGCTCGACCTAGCCTTTAGTACAGGCCGAGGCGGCCTCAGGCAGGCGCTCTTTCGGCGAAAAGATTCCGACGAATCGCAGGTTATTTTCGTGCGGACCTGTGACCCGGGGCGGCCGACCGCAAAGGCGGCTCGATGCCCCCAATCAGCGCGGCGACTGCTGCGCTTCCGTCATGGCAACGCCGAAGCCTTGTCATTTGCCGAGGCTTGGGGCAGGGTCAGGGCATCCGCATTGATGCCCACCAAGGCGCTGGAGCCCCGCATGTCAGACCTCTACCCCAGTATCGATCCCGATGGCCTGATCGAATATTCGGTCGTCTACACCGACCGCGCCCTCAACCACATGTCGCAAGCCTTTCAACAGGTCATGCGCGATATCTCCGCCAACCTGAAACAGGTCTACAACGCCGACGCCATCGCCGTGGTACCGGGCAGCGGCACCTTCGGCATGGAAGCCGTGGCGCGGCAATTAGCGACCGGCAAAAAATGCCTGGTGATCCGCAACGGCTGGTTCAGTTACCGCTGGACGCAAATCTTCGAGATGGGCCAGATCCCGGCCGAAGCCCAGGTCTTGCAGGCCCGACCGATCGAGCCCGGCCGCCAAGCCTCCTTCGCCCCGCCACCGCTCGACGAGGTGGTGGCGACCATCCAGGCGCAAAAACCGCAGCTGGTTTTCGCCCCCCATGTCGAAACCTCCTCGGGGATGATCCTGCCCGACCACTACCTGCGCGCCGTCGCCGACGCCGTGCACGGGGTCGGCGGCCTGTTCGTGCTCGACTGCATCGCCTCCGGCACGCTCTGGGTCGACATGCAGGCCTGTGGCATCGACGTGCTGATCAGCGCCCCGCAAAAAGGCTGGAGCGCCTCGCCCTGCTGCGCCCTGGTAATGCTCAGCGAACAGGCCCGCGAGCGCGTCGAAGCCAGCCAGAGCACTAGCTTCGCCTGCGACCTGAAGAAATGGCTGCAGATCATGCAAGCCTACGAACAAGGCGGCCATGCCTACCACGCCACCATGCCCTGCGACGCCCTCGCCCGCTTTCGCGACGTGATCAAGGAAACCGCCGGCTACGGCTTCGCCAAAGTACGCGACGAACAATGGCAACTCGGCGAGCAGGTCCGCGCCCTGCTCACCCGCAAAGGCTTCAAAAGCGTCGCCGCCGAAGGCTTCCAGGCCCCCGGTGTGGTGGTCTGCTACACCGACGACGGCGAAATCAAGACCGGCAAAAAATTCGCCGCCCAAGGCCTGCAAATCGCCGCCGGCGTACCCCTGCAATGCGACGAACCGGCGGACTTCCAAACCTTCCGCATCGGCCTGTTCGGGCTGGAAAAGCTGAACAATATCGAGCGTACGGTGACGACCTTGGAACAGGCGTTGGATAAGGTGCTCGAGGGTTGAAATTGCGTGGGGGTTGCGGCCGTATGACCTCCCTCTGGGGTCTGCTGTTCTGACTGGCGGCAGACGGCCAAAAGCGGCCCTTGGTTATCTACGAAATCAGGGCCCATTCAGTAGCCGCGGCAAGAAAGTCGGTGTTGGTTATCAGAAGATCCCGCAGGCGGCAGCTGCGGAATAGTCAGAGCCAGCGGCGAACCTCGGCCTTGTAGCGGCGGTAGTCGTCGCCGAACTTCGCTTCGAGATAGCGCTCCTCGCGAGCGATCACTTGCCTCTGGATCACGATCAGCACCAACGGGAGCAAAGCGAAGGCTATCGGTCCGTCGAAGCCAACCGCAATGCCTGCATAGACAAGCGCCATGCCGAGATACATGGGATTGCGGGTCCACCGATAAGGGCCGGTCGTTGCGATGAGGGTCGTTGGTCGCGACGGCGGAACTTGGGTGCCCAGGCGCCGGAACAGCCCCGCCGCCGCAAGCATCATCGCCGCGCCGGCAGCGAACAGCAGCGCGCCCGTCGCGACTAGCAACCACCGGTCGATGCCGAAAGAGCGCAGGGCGACGAACCGCTCTGCCGCCAGGCCCAACAGCAGCACTCCCAGATAGATGAAGGGCGGAGGGAAGCGCACCCCCGCGCTGTCCGGTTCGACGGCCATGTTCATCTCCTCTCTATGTGCTCAAGCCAGCATCGACTGTTGGGCGAAAATACCCGCCATCGCGCCCTGCGATGATGCCTGGGTGACCGAGGGCAATATGGGCGTGGTGAGATCGCCGGCGGCGTAGATGCCGAGCGTGCTGGTTTGGCGGCGCTCGTCGACTTTGAGCACGACGCCGGTGGGCGTATCCATCGTGGCAAGGCCCAGCGATTCATGCAGGTTTGCGGACGGCTTGTTACGCGGATGAGCAAACAGGATGTCGACCGCGACAGTGGAGCCAGTGTCGAGATTGACGGTAGCGATATGCCCCTGGTGATGGGCGATCTCGACGATCCGCCCGTCGACGACAGGTATGTTGCGGTGCGCCAGATCGGCCTGGATATCAGGCGCAATGTCGTGACCATCGGCAAAGACAGTCAACCTGTCGGTCCAATCGAGGAACAGCCTGACCTGGTTGTGCGATTGCGGGCCGGACCACACGAGGCCCCAATGCTGGCCGGCGGCTTCAAAGCCGTCGCAATAGGGGCAGGGGACGATGGACGTACCCCAACTCTCGGCAAAGCCTGGAACATCAGGCATCTGGTCGGCGACGCCATAGCTCAGGATCACGCGGCGGGCCCTTAGGCTTTCGTGATCGTCGGTGACAACGCAGAAATCGTCGATTACGCCAGAAATTTTCTCCGCCCGGGCATTGACCAGCCTGACCGTTGGATAGCGCGCCAACTGCTGCCGCGCCGCGGCCAGGATGTCCAGCGGTGGCGTGTGATCGTGACCGAGCAGACCATGCGAATGGCCGGCAAAGCGGTTACGCGGCCGGCTGGTATCGAGAACGATGACCTTGCGACGGGCACGGCCGAGCTGCAAAGCGGCGGCGAGACCGGCAAAACTTCCGCCGATGATGATGACGTCATTCATGGTGATGGGCTCCGCTGGAGGGCAGGCTGTAACCTAGCCTTTGGATTGCAAAATTAAGATACTTAATGGTATCGTATATCTTAAATTAAGATACTGTAAAGTACCAATATCATGACCGAAACCATACAGGGCCGGCGCGGCCGGCCCACCAACGAGGCGCTTGCCCAAACGATACTCGACGCCGCGAGCGAACTTTTTGTGGAATTGGGTTTTCAAGCGACGACGTTGGACAAGGTCGCCCAGCGGGCGAAGATATCCAAGCTCAGCATCTATAGGCGCTTCGAGAACAAGGAGGCGCTGTTCAGCGCAGCCATCGCGGCCGGCTGCCAGCAGTCGTTTGCACCACAGGCCCTGCTTGAAGGTGCCGAAGGTTCGGTCGAGGACCAACTTATGGCGGTGGGAACATCACTGCTGCGCACGCTGTTGAGACCAGACGTCAGCAGTATCGAAGCCATGGTCATGGCCGATAAAACGAGTCAAAACGCCCTGAGCAAGCGCCACTACGAAGCCGGCGCCGCCCATGTCATCGCCGACATCGAGGCCCTGTTGCGCCAACTTCACGCGAAGGCGCTTCTCAACGTGCCCGATCCCCTCCAAGCCGCCCGCTTGTTTGCCGCGCTCTTCAAAGGGGCCGATCTACTGATGATCGCCCGCTTCGATCAGGCGAGAGCAGAGGACGAAAACGAAATCGAATCCTATTGCCGGTCGGCCGTCTCCATGTTCATCGCTGCGCACGGTCGCAGCGACCATGCGGCTGGATAAGCATTTAATTGCTCCGGGGCAGCTTGGCCCAGGCTTGGGTTTGCGCTTCAGGGGCCGCAGCGGAATCACAGGCTGCGCCCGATTAACTGTCGCAGTACTGGCGCAAGTGCTCAGCATCGTAGCCTGAATCGACCATAGGTTCGTAGACTCTTTCAAGCTGCTGTCTCTGGCCAGGAGCGGCTGCTATTGGCCGATCTCTGCCTATCGCAACCAGCCAATTTTGGTCGACTCTGTTGAAAAAGCCCGCCCCTGGCTCTGGTACTCAGCTATCAAAAATTGAGCGCTCTACGCGGTAAAAAACCGCAGACCGATCAAGCCCCGCCTCACCTAAAAAATCTACTAGGCGTCATCCCGAACTGTTTTTTAAACATGCTGGTAAAGGCACTGGGGCTTTCGTAGCCCAGTTGCCCGGCCACGTCGATGATCTTCTCCCCCACCGCGATACGCTCCAGGGCCAGCAGCAGCCGGGCTTGCTGGCGCCATTGGCCGAAGGTCATGCCGGTGCTTTTTTGGAATAGGCGCTGGATGGTTTTTTCGTCGAGGTGCAGGCGCGCGCTCCAGTCGGCAAGGGTTGATCCATCACCCGGGTCCTGGTGGAGGGTGCCGCATATGGCCTGGATGCGTGGGTCTGCCGGTTGCGGCAGGTGCAGCGGTAAGGTCGGGAGAATTTTCAGTTCGTCCAGAATCAGGTGCATCACCCTGGCTTCGCGGGAGTTCTGTTCGTAGGGTTCGGCGATGGCGATGGACGCCTGAATCAGCTCGCTGAGCAGCGGCGAAATACTCACGGCTTTGGGTTCGCCGGGCAGCCCCTGCTTGACGTCTGGCCGGACGAATACGCTGCGCATTTTCACCTGGCCGACACAACGAATGGCGTGAACCTGGCCACTGGGCATCCAGATGCCACGGCTGGGCGGCACAGTCCATTGGTTGAGGGCGGCATTGACCACCATCACGCCCTGAATGGCGTAGATCAGCTGATGCTTGTTGTGGCTGTGGGGCTCGATGTGCCAGTTCTCGGGGTAGTCGGTGGCGTTGCCACTGACCAGCCAATTGCTGTCATCGATCTCCATCAACGATTTACCCAGACGCACGTCGATATCGCCCCTTTTTCGATAGTTACTGCCTGAACTGCGTGAGACAGGCAGTTTCTCGAAAACCTAGGATAGCCGCGAACGCTGAAATCCAGCAGCGCGTTCTGCTGGAGACGTATCAGCTCAGGTTGTTTCTGTCTGGAAGATCGAACATGTCCCTCAGTACCACTGCTTCGCCCTTGGCTTCGCCTGCAATGGCCAATCAAGCCAGCCCCCTGGTTATGCGCGTGCTCGGCGCCTGCGCGTTGGCGCACCTGATCAACGACCTGATCCAGGCCGTGCTGCCGTCGATTTATCCGATGCTCAAGGCCAATTACGGCCTGAGCTTCGCCCAGATCGGCCTGATTACCCTGACCTTTCAACTGACGGCCTCGCTGCTACAACCCTGGGTGGGTTACTACACCGATCGCCATCCGAAGCCCTGGCTGCTGCCGCTGGGTTCGCTGTGCACGCTGATTGGCATTCTGATGCTGGCGTTCGTCGGTACCTTCCCGGCGATCCTGCTGGCCTCGGCGCTGGTCGGCATCGGCTCATCGACCTTCCACCCGGAGACCTCGCGCATTGCGCGCCTGGCCTCGGGCGGTCGCTATGGCTTGGCGCAGTCGACCTTCCAGGTCGGCGGTAACGCCGGCAGCGCGTTCGGCCCGTTGCTGGCCGCCGCCATCGTGATTCCTTACGGCCAGGGCCATGTCGCCTGGTTCGGGCTGTTCGCGACCTTTGCGATCTTCGTGCTCTACGGCCTGAGCCGCTGGTACCGCAACCACCTCAATCTGTTCAAGCTCAAGCAAGGCGGCGTCGCCACCCACGGTCTGTCGAAACGCCGCGTGACCGCCGCCCTGGTGGTGTTGGCGCTGTTGGTGTTTTCCAAATACTTCTACATGTCCAGTTTCACCAGCTACTTCACCTTCTACCTGATCGAGAAGTTCCAGCTGCCGGTGGCCACCTCACAGCTGTACCTGTTCCTGTTCCTCGGCGCCGGCGCCGCGGGTACCTTTTTTGGCGGCCCGATCGGCGACCGGATCGGTCGCAAACAGGTGATCTGGTTTTCCATCCTCGGCGTCGCCCCCTTCACCCTCGCGTTACCCCATATGGACCTGTTCTGGACGGGCGCGCTGAGCATGGTCATCGGCTTCATCCTCGCCTCGGCCTTCTCCGCCATCGTGGTGTTCGCCCAGGAGCTGGTGCCCGGCAATGTCGGCATGATCGCCGGGGTGTTCTTCGGCCTGATGTTTGGTGTCAGCGGTATCGGCGCTGCGCTTCTCGGCTACCTGGCGGATATCCATGGCATCGAGTACGTGTTTTTCCTGTGCTCGTTCCTGCCGTTGCTGGGCCTGCTGACGGCGCTACTGCCCTCGACCAAAGGGGTATAAAGCGCTGTGCGGTACAGCCCATGCCCAAATACGGCAACCGGGGGCCGTCCACGCGATTGATGCCGAGCATGGATTAGCCCTTCAGAGCCGCTTCGATCGCCGCGATGTCGATCTTGGTCATTTCCATCATGGCTTCGAACGCACGCTTGGCCGCTGCTCGATCGGGGCTGGCTATCGCGGCGGTCAGAACCCGTGGTGTGATCTGCCACGACAGGCCCCACTTGTCCTTGCACCAGCCGCAGGCGCTTGCCTCGCCGCCGCTTCCGACAATCGCGTTCCATAAGCGGTCGGTTTCGGCTTGGTCGTCGGTCGCGACCTGAAACGAGAAAGCCTCGCTGTGTTTGAACGCCGGGCCGCCGTTCAGCCCGAGGCAAGGGATGCCCATCACAGTGAACTCGACCGTAATGACATCGCCCTGCTTGCCCGCCGGATAGTCGCCTGGCGCGCGATGGACTGCGCCCACCGCGCTGTCCGGGAACGTCTCGGCATAGAAAGTCGCAGCATCCAACGCCGTGCCGTCATACCAGAGACATATCGTGTTTTTGCTGGTCATCTTGCTTCTCCACGATTGAACTGATGCATGGACTCTAGTCGTGCAATCAGCCGAAGGCCTTGCTGGGAGCTTCTGCGTTCGTCATTGCCTGCAATCGAAGCCATGATGCTGCAGTGCTTCGCACTATCCGCCCAGGCAAGGCGCGCCTTGTAGCCCGGATGCAATCCGGGGAGCGCTTGTGCGGCTGCCAAGTGTCCCGGATTGCATCCGGGCTACGGGATGGCAAGCGCCGTGGACTGACCTGCGAATCCCGTGCAGCGGTTAGCGGAGCGCTGGCTCCTACAGGGAACTGCTGCATGCAACATATCGCTTTGACATAGCCTTTTCAGATAGCTCCGGTCGCTGATCCGTTCCCGAGCGAGGCGCAGTTACTGGGCTCAGGTCACACCCTTCACGACGCGCGGTTGCTTGGCCGCTTCGCCGATAGCGATTTGCTGAAGCGGTCGAAAGTGGGTGATCCAGAAAGTGTCGATAGGTAACCCGGGCTAGGCCCTGAGCATGGGCTACGCCGCTTCGAAGCCCCCTGCGGGGAGGCTCTACTACACTGATGATCTAGCGCTAGATCATTCAAGGGCTGACAAAGGTCATGAACATGGCTGTCTGGTTACTCCGGCTGTTGGCTGCATGGGCGTTCTGCTCCTGGGCGGCGGCGACCGAGTTGCAGCTGTATACCGAGGAAAACCCACCTATCAACTTCAGCCGCGACGGGCAGCCTGATGGCTTGTCCGTGGCGGCGGTGCGCGAGTTGCTCAGGCGTACCGGGGATAGCGGCACCATTCATATGGTGCCCTGGGCACGCGGTTATAAGCGTGCGCAAAGCAGCGCAAATGTCGGCTTGTTCGTCACCGTGCGTACGCCGGAGCGCGAAGCGCTGTTCCAGTGGGTCGGCCCGCTGCTGTCGACCACCACCAGCTTCTACGCCCGACGCGGCAGCGGTTTGCATATCGACAGCCTGGAGAGCGCGCGGCAGGCGGAGATGATCGGCGTGCCACGCGATTGGTACTCGCAGCAGTATCTCGAGCGCGAGGGTTTCAGCAATCTGCACCTGGTCTCCAAGCCCCATAGCATGCTTGAGATGGTGCTGTATGGGCGCATCCCCCTGATGGTCTACGAAGACCAATTGCTGCCGAGCCTGATGGCCGAGCTGGGTGCTTCGATGGCCGATCTCGAACGCCATTACAGCTTTATGCACAGCAGCAGCTATATCGTGTTTTCCCTGCAAACCGATGCGCGCGTGGTCCGTCGCTGGCAGGCCGCCCTGGATGACATGAGGAGCGACGGCAGCCTGGCCCGCCTGCATGAACAATGGCTGCCGAACGATGCGCTGCCGGTGCCGGCCGACTAACAGGCCTCCCCTGCCCCGGATTTGCACGGCGCGCTGCGCCCGATTTCGACTCGAACTTTTTTCCCGCCGGGGTCATCACAGATAGGGCTTGTGTCGCTGCCAACTTCACCGCCCAGAAAAACACCGCATATCGAGCCATCCGGTCCCAAAGGCGCCTGTCCGACTCAGGACTCGTGCAGTGGACGCCAGCGACGCCCCAGCGCCTCGGGAGAAGAGACCGATGAACAGCACGCTTCTCGATCGTTACCTGCAGATTCGCCGTCATACCGCGAAACTGGTCGCGCCGCTCAGCGACGAGGACATGGTCGTCCAGTCGATGGCCGATGCCAGCCCGGCCAAATGGCACCTGGCGCACACCAGTTGGTTCTTCGAGACTTTTCTACTCGCCCCGCATGCGCCGGACTACCGCGAGTTCGATCCCGCCTTCGCCTACCTGTTCAACTCCTATTACGAAACCCTCGGCCCGCGTCAACCGCGGCCGCAGCGCGGTTTGCTGACGCGCCCGCCGCTGGCCAGCGTGTGGGCCTATCGGACGTACGTCGACGAACACATGAGTTGGCTGCTGCAAGCGCCGCTGGGCGCCGAACTGACGGCCCGGGTGGAACTGGGCCTTGCCCACGAGCAGCAGCATCAGGAATTGCTGCTGATGGACCTGTTGCATCTATTCAGCCTGTCGCCGCTCAAGCCGGCCTATGCCGAGCAATGGCCGGCGGATGCAGCCGGTCGGCGCGGACGTTTCGTGCCCGTGTCGGGCGGTTTGGTCGAGGTCGGGCATAACGGCGACGGCTTCGCCTTCGACAACGAAGGCCCGCGCCATACCTGCTACTTGCAGCCGTTCGAGATCGGCGACCGGCTGGTGAGCAACGGCGAATGGCTGGCCTTTATCGAAGCGGATGGTTACCGGCGCGCCGAGCTGTGGCTAGCGGACGGCTGGGCGCTGGCTCAGGCCGAGCAATGGCAAGCGCCTTTGTACTGGCAGCGGCTCGACGGCCACTGGCAGACCATGAGCCTGCGCGGCCTGCAGCCGCTCGACCCGGATGCGCCCGTAACCCATATCAGCTACTACGAGGCCGCGGCCTATGCCACCTGGGCCGACGCGCGCCTGCCGAGCGAGGCGGAATGGGAGCACGCTGCCAGCAGCGGCCTGCTCGAACAGGTCGACGACGTGGCCTGGCAATGGACGCAAAGCGCCTATGCCGCCTACCCGGGGTTTCGCCCGGCGGCCAACGCCCTCGGTGAATACAACGGCAAATTCATGATCAACCAGATGGTCCTGCGCGGCGGCGCCAGCGTTACGCCCAGCGGGCATTCGCGGCCGAGCTACCGCAACTTTTTCTACCCGGCGCAGCGCTGGATGTTTTCCGGCCTGCGCCTGGCGCGCAATGTCGAGGCGAACCCTACCGCATCGATCGATAGCCAGGTCGATGGCGCACCGCTCGTGCGGCCAGGAATCTTCGACGGGGAATTCGCCCGCGATGTGATCAGCGGCCTGTCCGCTCCGTACAAGCGCCTGGCGCCGAAGTACTTCTACGACGCCACCGGCTCGGAGTTGTTCGAGGCCATCTGCCGCACGCCGGAGTACTACCTCACCCGCGCGGAGACCGAATTGCTGAAGCGCATCGCGCCGCAGCTCGCCGCGCAGATCCCGGCCGGCGCCGCGCTGATCGAATTCGGCAGCGGCGCCAGCGAGAAGACCCGATTGCTGCTCGACGCCGCACCACAGCTCGCCGCCTACCTGCCCATCGATATCAGCGAAGCGGCGCTGCGCAAAGCCGCCGAGCGATTGCGCCGCGATTACCCGCAACTGGAAATCGCGCCCCAGGTGGCGGACTTCAGCCAACTGGCGCAGCTCTGCCTGACGACTGCGACGCAGGCGCGGGTGGGCTTCTTTCCCGGCTCGACCCTGGGCAACTTCAGCCACAGCGAAGCGGTGCAGTTCCTCCACTCGGTCCGCGCCTTTCTCGGCCCGAATGCGCGCTTTATCGTCGGCGTCGACATGCTCAAGGACCTCGCCACCCTGGAAGCCGCCTACGACGATGCCGACGGCATCACCGCGGGCTTCAACAAGAACCTGCTGGTACGCATCAACCGCGAGCTGCAAGGCGACTTCGACCCGGACGCCTTCGACCACCTGGCGCAATGGAACCCGCAAGAGAACTGCATGGAAATGTACCTGGTCAGCCGCCACGACCAGCAGGTGCAGGCGGCCGGCCAGCGCTTCGCGTTCAAGCGCGGCGAGCGCCTGCATACCGAGTGTTCGCACAAATACAGCGTCGAATCCATCACCCGGCTCGCCGCAGAAGCCGGCTGGCAACTGGGCCACTACTGGCTCAGCCCGGCGCCGCAGGTTGGGTTGTTTATTCTGCAAAGCTGATTGCGATCGAGTGCAGGGAAACTTTGGCGGATGCAACGGTTTCGGCGTGATATCACTCAATTCAGTTAACGGACAAGGTGAAGCCCGATGCCTATTTATTAAGAACACATTCTTTTAACGCATTGGCGATTAAATTATCAGGAAGGTATTTGAGCACCCGTGCGATTGACGCACCGAAAGATCAACCAAGCGCTTCCAGGAATAAAATCTTATATACACAATGGCTTCCGCATGCCGGCGAATAGCTTATTGCAATGGACCACCCGCTAGCTGTTATAGTCGGGAACGCATTTTACCCCTGTAACGACCCGATTATTTGCGGAGTAACATCTTTGCGTTCGCGTCTTTCCCGCCTGCAACAGCAGGCTCCGTTTTTACTGGGCATGCTGCTGATCGTGCTCATGTGCACCAGCCTGGCTTGGCAAACCCTGGGCTGGTTCCGGTTGGCACACATACCGCCGACCGGCGTCGATATGCCACCGCCAAGCGATCACCAGCAACACGCCGCACCCGCTCAACTGGCCGCGCTGTTCGGCACCGTAGCGCAGGAAAATGGCCCGCCGCCGACCACCAATCTGCACCTGACCCTGCTCGGCAGTTTCGTGCATGCCGATCCGCAACGTTCGAGCGCCATCGTTCAGCGCGAAGGCAGCGCATCCCAGCGCGTCGTCATCGGCAGCGAGCTGGCGGACGGCATCCGTCTGCACGCCGTGTACCGCGACCGCATCGAGCTGGAGCGCCAGGGGCGCCTGGAGACCCTGCCTTTCCCCATCGCCCCGCCCTCCCAGAACGTTGCCGCCGATTACAGTGCAAGCGCATACGATGACAGTGCCTATATCGAGCCGCCCCAATACGATGAACCAGTGGGCCAACTCGGCGAGTATGAAGAGGAAAGCCCCGAGCAACTGGAGGAACGCTTGGATGCACTGCGCAAACAGGTGATGCTGACCAGCGACCAAGTGATCAAAGACCTTGAAGAAGCCCCTGCCGGGCAGCCCACGGAAAGCGACTGACGCCCAATCGCCCCGCCAAGCCTGGCCCTCATCCCCCTCAGCTTGTCCCCCGCGAGCAGAAAGCCGCTCGATCGACTCCAGCTTCGCAAGCTCGCCGAGCTTGGCGCCCCCGATAATAGTTGCGCTGCTTTTCGGCGATTTATAGCTGACGGTCGCAGTCGCGTCGCAACTCATACCGCGAAGCATCCAGATGGGTGCTTGCCAGCCTTACATCTAACAAAAAGAAATATAAGCTTATTTATCTAACGAGCATCGTCATATAACGATCAAATCTGAAAGAACCACCTACATGCCGTAGGGGGGATTCTTATATATATCCGGGTTCCTCCCCGATATACCGTACACCACCCCATCGTTAGACTTTGAATTGTCGACTAACGCGAGTTTTTGCAGGCCCAATCGAAGTACCTGAATGCGGGAATTACGGAAACCAAGCGAGAGCCGTCGCGACACCAACAAGCAACTCTACATAATTGCAAGCCAGGACATTTAAAGGTTTAGGCATCCTGGCTTGACACTCAATACAACAACAAGAAGGAAGGCAATTATGGCAATGAATAAACTCGCAAAGGCTGCAATATCATGCCTGCTGGCGGCTTCAAGTTCGCTGGTACCCCTGGCGCAGACGGTAGGCGTACGTATGGCGGTAGTCGGTGCGGCGGTATTGTTGACGCCCTCGCTGGCGCAAGCGCAGACGAATAAACGGATATGCGGCTCCGTGTACACAGCGAAGGCCTGGAACCGTTTAGAAGGCTTGATGATGGAGGTCAACAAGGCCGACTTCGTCACCTGCGCGGGCATCATCAAGATCACCAGCAGCAATGCAACCCCTACCAATTTCGTCCAGATGGCCAACCACATCGTCAAAAGCTGGCGCAAAGGCTGGCCCGACGCCAATAGAGTCGCCATCCTGAGGACCTGCGAAGCGGTCACCAGGGACTGGTTCCCGCCAGGCGCTTACAACGGCGACGTCTGCCACTCCATGCAGGATTACCGGCTCTACTACTTCGAGTCTTGGTCGAACAAGAGGACCTATCTCAAGAAACTTTAAGAGCTCGAAGAGGCTACTGACGTGACATACGCCCAGGTTTTCCTGATAGCACACGGCACCATTCTGGGTGCCGTGATCGCGGCCACCATAGCGACAGTTCTTGCCTCGGGGCTCAGGTTGGGCGTACTGGCATTGGCCAAGTACGTCCTGCCTGCTCTCCTGGCTTTCTATGTCGTCGGCTACCTGATGGACCTGCAATGGGAGGGGTCGCTGAGTGCTGCAATGTTGGCGAGTCAGCTGGTGATGGGCGTTGCCTGGTTTCCAAGATGCTTTCGCCCTGGCCCGCACGCCGCTGGCCGCCTGGGATGGCGGTGGTGGTCCCCGCTGATGCTGGCCGCGCTGGCAGAAACCCTCAATACGATAATTCCCCTCATCGTATGGCGGATGCTGCTGCAATAGCCGTCTTAAGGGATAGAACCCGAGTCGGGCGGCGACCCGCCCGATGACCTCACGGCCGTCATGCCCGGGGAGCTTTCTCAAACCCCTTTTTCTCTGCAAAGGTGAACTTAGCCACGCCTGGAAAATCCCATGCCCCGTAGGATTAGCCCTCCATGCACAAGGAAGTCACCCATGGCCAAACCAGCCTCCCGTCTCAGCGACCTGAATGCCTGCCCACTCCCCGGCCATGGCACCAACCCCACCACCAGTGGCTCGCCTGACGTCTTGATCAATAACCTGCCTACGTTGCGGATCGGCGACAGCACGGCCTGCGGCGATGCGGTCACCGAGGGCATCGGCAGCATTCTGGTCAACGGCAAGCCAATTGCTTTCCTGGGCAGTGCCACGGCCCACGGTGGGATCATCATCACCGGTTCAGGCGATGTACTGGTTGGCACCCAGTCGGGCAGCGCGCCCTTCTCCCCGCCGGAAATGCTGCCCAGACATAGCGAGCAGTATCAGCTTATCGACGAAAACAGCGGCCACCCCGTCGAGGACATCCTCTACTGCGTGGAGTGCGGCGATGGCCAACGTTTTGTTGGCCATACCAATGCTTACGGCAATACTGAGCGCGTGTTCACCAGCGACCCACAATCGGTGGTCGTACGCTGGGGCCGGGATGCGGCCAACTATCTCAAGAAAAAAGGCATCAGTTTCTAAGGACGGATGTAATGACAGCGCCACATCAGGGAAACACCAGCGCACAACATGCCATTCAACAGATCCCGGTCTCTCTGCAGCGAGATTTCATTACCGTGGTCGGCGCCTCCCACATGACTTTTATGGAAGGTTTGCGTGGGCAAAAAGGCAACAAGATGCGCTTTATCAACCAGGGCATTCGGCAGATCCGCTTGTATCCGGAAGCGACCGCCAATGACTCGACACAGCGAATCTTCCTGATCTTCACCGAAGACTACGAACGCCCCCTGCTCGACGCCGTGAAAACCGTGGTCGAAAACTACGGCGCCAAGTACCGCGAACTGGACTCGATTTCGCACCTGCTCGATTTCATCAACCTGCGCATCAGCAAGAAACGCGAAATAAAACAGCTCGACGTCTTTGCTCATGGCCTGGTTGGCACCATCGAGTTCGGCTACGAGCTGGATAAAGCCGACAGCTACCGATTACGCGATGCCCAGGCACAGATGCTCAAGCCGGAGGCATTCGATCTCGGCGCAAAAATCTACTCCTACGCCTGCCGCACCGGCCTTGGCATTCAAGCCGACCTGCACGTCAGTGAAGGCGAAGACCCGCTTTACGAACAAAGCCTGGCGCAGCTCTTGGCCAATACCACCCAGACGTCGGTATGGGCATTCCCCCGGCGCAGCAATTACGACCAGACCTATGGCAGTTCCGCTGACCGGGCGGGCCTGGAAAGCGCGAAAAAAAGAATCGCAGCTGATGATCGAGCAATGGACGTCTACGAGCGACAACTCAGCGACTATCAAAAACGTCTAACGGCGCACCGGCAGAGCAGTAGGGACAATAGCGCCCAACTCCCAAACGAGTCAGCCCCGTTACCACCCCGCAAAACTGCCAGTGCCGAGGATGAAACCCTGGTACGGCATGCCAATAGCCGCGATGAATACGAACAATCGATCGGCTACCCGCTCGATGGGGAAGGCGCCGTCCGTCCCGTCCGTGCCGGTGACACCCCAACCGGCGTGCCGGCAACGTTGCGACAATACAAGCCGCTATGAGTCGCTCGAGACTGCATACAGCGCTGTTATTGGTCCTGGCGCTAGCGACTATGACTGCCGCTGGTTTTTATCTGAATACCAAGGAGGGTGAGATGCCCAAGAAAATCTTGATGTATTACGGCGGCACCGAAATCGAAGAGATGTTCGATGCCACTCAGTGGTTTACCAGCGGAATGTATAAGCCTCGCAATATGGAAGCCGACGGGGGAGCTAGCAAGGTCACGATGCTACGCAGCAAGCCTAAGCCCTTTACTGCCGCGCAGTACGAAGAGCTTCCTCTTATTGCCAGCGGCCGGCTCCGTTGGAACTTCCCCGACCTTGATAGAGCACCTTTAATTAACAACCCGCCGGACCTGCGCCAGCATGTTCGTTACGCCTACAGCGCATTCGCCGAGCCCAACAAACCCGTGGACTATTACAACCTCTACCTGGAGCTGCACGGTAAACGCTATGTGATCCTGTTTTCGCGCGACGCACAGAGCGGCGATCTCCTTCCCGGTGGCTCGGCCAAACAAGTGGTCGGCGACTACGCCGCTCAAACCGAGCATCGAAAAGCATTTGCCGAGATTGAAGAAGCCGAACGCCAGGCACGCTAGCACTTGAACCAGATCGCCAGGCCTACTGCCGCTCACTTCTGCAGACGATAGAAGACCCGACCATGAACAAACGCCGATTCGCTCTGGCGGCCGCCTGCGTGCTGCTGCCCCTGATCACGCTCGCGCTTTACGCGGGCATCACCCGCATCGACCCCAACAGCCAGCATCAGGTCGGCGATCGGCTCGATGAGTTGAATGGTGTCGCCATCTACTACAACGGCGGGGTGAACAGCGTACAAGGCCGCAATCTGACCACGGACGGCTATAACCTCGGCCTACGCTATCAATGCGTGGAATTCATCAAACGCTACTACTTCGAGCGCCATGGTCACCGCATGCCCGACACCTACGGTCATGCCAAGGACTTCTTCGACCCCAAACTCGACCACGGCAGCTTGAACGCCCAGCGGGCCATGCTGCAATTCGGCAACGGCGGCCTCGAGCATCCGCAAGCTGAAGACTTGCTGGTGTTCGGCCCATCGCTGTTCAACCGCTACGGCCACGTCGCCATCGTTGCCCGGGTCGAGCAGAACAGCCTGGAAATCGCCCAACAGAACCCTGGCCCCTATGGCAGCTCGCGCGAACAACTGCCGCTTGCCCAGCACGAAGGCCGCTGGTCTATCGAACATCCACGCGTACTCGGCTGGCTCAGGCTGGCGCCCAGAGAAGATCCCGAGGCAACGGTGGCGGTCTCACCGGCAACCCCATAGAGGTCCGCCTTTTCACCATTTGGAGGCTGGCTATCGCTGCTGTCGCGTCGAGGGCGGTGATCCCGCTCGGGCGCGGGAACGATCAAAGATTAACGACGTGAGTGCTTCGCCAGTCCTCGGCTAAACAAAATCCTGGCATCTTGGAGACCTTGTCTCTGGTCACTGCATGTAGTTCTTCATCGGAGAGTCCAAAGTCGACCTTAAATTTACAGGGCTGATGAACGTACCAAGGCGTGTCTGTAAATATCTCGACCCGGTTGGCCTCCGGGTCCCGCACATACAGTGACCAGGTTGTCCCGTGGGACACCGACTCGAACGGGATCTGGGCCGCGGATAGCGACAAGTGGAAGTGGCGTAGATCGGAAAGTGACTGAACCCGAAATGAAATATGATCCATCGGGCTGTTCGATGCCGTGCGTGCCGGTTGAGGATTTAGCACCAGCTGATGGTGCTCGGCCGGGTTCCTACTGAGAAAAACCATTCCCTCATTCCCCTCCCCTCGATCCGTTACAACGAAACCGAGACAGCCGGTATAGAACTGTTCGAGAGATTTTAAATCGCGTACGTACAATTCGAGATGGCTGAGCGATAGCGATGGAAATGCCATTTATTTTTGCCCTTCAGATAAGCGGGCTTCACTGGCGCACGCCCGCACGAAGGCAACAACCAACGGCGCAGAGTTGCCGTTGAGTGCACTGCGTTCCGGTTGAAACAGGGTCGCGACGAAAAACGGATGCCCGTCCAGTTCGACCGCGCGAACTTCACCCGACTCATCGTATGCAACTGCCCGAAGCGGGCCTGCGACAAGCGCCGCTTGGAACTCTGGGTTCAGCCCATAGTTGCAGCGGTAACCCTCAGTGATCTCACTAACGCCATAGGCCGACGCGATTCGCGTGCCGGCGCACAAGCGGCCCGGACTCGTCACCTCGACAAGCGAGCACGCCAGCGCAGAAATAACCGCGCGAGGGGCACCCGGTGCGGTTTCGGCATGCTCGGCGTCGAGCCAGCCCAGGACATTGCGTGCGTACTCGACGACCGCATGCTGAAAGCCGCCGCAGGTTCCCAGAAATGGCACCGCACGGCTGCGCGCATGGCCGATGGCGAGCAATGCGCCATCCATATTTCGATAGGGACTGGCTGGCACGCACCACAAGCCGTCGAACCGGGCAATGCGCGAGGCAGAGGTGATTTCTTCAGTGGCGACCCACTCGAAATGGACATCGAGGTGCAGCGCCTCAGCCGCAAGTTGCAGCGCGAGCGGGATGGCTCGATGCGCAGGAACGGACTCGTCGTAGTCGCCAATCAAGCCGATGGTGATGTTTTTCTGCATGGTTGTGTACTTCCCTGTCAGGTCAGCGAGAGGTTATCGGAGAGCGTTTGTTAATTGGCATAGCGGACGTTGACGCGTCAAGGCCTGCACTCCTGCGCAGAGCATGACAGAAGCAAAGCTGTACATCTATACAGCTTTTGCGCATGCTATACGCCATCCCCAGCTAACCAACGATGGCGGCTATGCGGCTCTTCCTCTGCGAGAAACCTTCCCAGGCCAAGGACATCGCCAAGGTGCTCGGCGCCAACCGGCGTGGCGACGGCTGTTGGCTGGGGGCGGAGGTGACCGTGACCTGGTGCATCGGCCATTTACTCGAAACCGCCCCGCCGGATGCCTACGACGCGCGCTACAAGCGCTGGGTACTGGCCGATCTGCCCATCGTTCCCGAGCGCTGGAAGATGCTGGTCAAGCCGAAGACCGCCAGCCAGTTCAAGGCGGTGAAGCGTTTGCTCGGCGAAGCTCGGGAGTTGGTGATCGCCACCGACGCCGACCGCGAGGGCGAGATGATCGCCCGCGAACTGGTCGAGCATTGCCGCTATCGCGGGCCGATTCAGCGGCTGTGGCTGTCGGCGCTGGACGATGCCTCGATCCGCAAGGCCCTGGCGGCGCTCAAGCCGGGGGCGGAGACGTTCAGCCTCTATCATTCGGCGCTCGGTCGCTCGCGGGCCGACTGGTTGATCGGCATGAACATGAGCCGTTTGTTTACCCTGCTCGGTCGCCAGTCCGGCTACCAGGGCGTGTTGCCGGTGGGCCGGGTGCAGACGCCGACGCTGCGCCTGGTGGTGGACCGCGACCGCAGCATCGCCGATTTCGTGCCGGTCGCATATTGGGCCATCGAGGTCGCCCTATTGGCCGACGGCAGCAGCTTCACCGCGCAATGGCGCGCCCCTGAGGATACCTGCGACGAGCAAGGCCGCTGCCTGAACCAGGTGCTGGCGCAACAGGCGGCCGCGGCCATCGGCAATGCCGCCACCGCGCGGGTGGTGAAGCTGCGCACCGAGCGTATGCGCGAAGCACCGCCGTTGCCGTTCGACCTGGGCACGTTGCAGGAAGTCTGCTCGAAGAAGCTCGGCCTCGGCGCCCAGGAAACCCTGGATATCGCCCAGGCGCTTTACGAAACCCACAAGGTCATCACCTACCCGCGCAGCGATTGCGGTTACCTGCCGTTAAGTCAGCATGGCGAGGCGCCAGCTATTCTCGAAGCCTTGGGCCGCGCCGACCCGGGCCTGGCCGAGCTGCTGCCGCACCTCGATGCGCAGCGCCGTTCGCGGGCGTGGAACGACGCCAAGGTCAGCGCCCACCACGGCATTATCCCCACCGCCGCGGCGCTGAATCTGGATCGACTGGTCGGCAAGCAGCGCGCCGTCTACACGTTGATCCGCGCGCGCTATCTGGCGCAGTTTCTGCCCAACCACGAGTACGACCGCACCCAGACCGACTTCGACTGCGCCGGCCAAGCCCTGCGCGCGGTGGGCAAAGTCATAGTCGAGCCCGGCTGGCGGCGGGCCCTACCGGAAGCCCTGACACCCGGCAAAGGCCGCGAAGCGCCGCCGCAACCCTTGCCGGCACTGCGCGAGGGCCAGGACTGCGCGGTGGACGGCGTCACCCTCAAGGACCTCTGGACCCAACCACCCAAGCCCTTTACCGAGGGCGACCTGATCAAGGCGATGAAGAACGTCGCCAAGCTGGTCGACGACCCGCGCCTCAAACAGAAACTCAAGGACACCACCGGCATCGGCACCGAGGCGACCCGCGCCGGAATCATCCAAGGCCTGCTCGACCGCGGCTATCTGATCAAACAAGGCAAGGCCTTGGCGGCCACTCCAGCGGCGTTCAGCCTAATCGATGCGGTGCCGCGGGCCATCGCCGACCCTGGCACCACGGCGATCTGGGAGCAGGCGCTGGATATGGTGCAGAGCGGGGAAATGAGCCTGGAAGAGTTCGTCGCCAAACAGTCAGCGTGGATGAGCAAGCAGGTGCAACGCTGCGCCGGCCTGAGCATGACCATCAGCGGCCCGGCCAGCCCAGCGGCAGCGGCGCCCTGGAAGAAAAAACGCAAGACCGCGCCGCGCAAAGCATCCGCAAACAAAGGCAGCGCCGCCGGCAAGCGCGCGGCAAAGCCGACCAGTCGCGCTTAACAGGCCGGGATAAGCGCCAGGTTGCGTGCAACGCTGCAAAGGTAGGGTGCGCCGCGCGCACCGAAAATCCGCGCGGGGGCTGGTGCACACCCGTGATTCCGCGCCTGCGGCGGTGCGCGCGGCGCACCCTACTGGGTCGCCCCGCCGTCCTGACAACACTCGCCCATCACGAAACTCAGGGCCTGCTGCAAGCGGGCGAAGTCGACCCGGCTGAATACCTCACGGCCATCGCGCTGCTGTGTGAGTACACCTGCCTGCACCATATTGTTGAGGTGATGGGCCAGGGTCGAGCGGGGAATGCCGATGCGCTCCTGCAACTGGCCGAAGTTGAGCCCATCCGGACCGCTGCGGACCAGAGTACGAAAGACCTGCAAGCGCACGGGATTTCCCAGCGCTTCGAGGCAAGAGGCGACTTCATTGATTTCCATGCTGCGCAGGATAGACAAGCGGCAAGAGCCATGCAACGATATAACTAGATATCTAGTTATATCGTCATTCTGCGAAAGCGACGGCCGCGGCCGTCCGGGAGCCTGTCGTGAACAAGTCAGCTTTACGCTTCGTCGCCGGTAACGGCCTGCTCGATCGTCGCGCCTTCCTCAAAAGCGGGTACGGCCTGACGCTTGCAACCGCCCTGGGCTTGTCGCCCGCCGCTCGGGCGCTGGCCGAAAGCGAACCGCCGATGCCCGCCTGGATGACCAGCCTGGGCGGCGCCGACGCCGAGTACGGCGGCCCCTCGGCCCATGAGCGTCATGTGTTGCGCCAGCTCCAACCGTCGACTCCGCAGACAGCTGGTTTCAGCGTCTGGCATTCGCCGTTGCAGCATCAGCGCGGCATCATTACCCCCAGCGGCTTGCATTACGCGGTGCATCACAACGGCATTCCGACGATCGATCCCGAGCGCCATCATCTGCTGATCCACGGCCTGGTCGAACGGCCGCTGAAGTTCGATCTCGAGCGACTGATGCGTTACCCGATGGTCTCGCGCATTCAGTTTCTCGAATGCGCGGGCAATACCGCCGCCAACGCCATCTCGCCCACGGCGCGCAACGCCGATTGCCAGGAATTGTTCGGCCAGGTGTCGGGCTCGGAATGGACCGGCGTGCCGCTGTCCTACCTGCTGCGCGAAGCCGGGGTAAAGGCCGAGGCGCGCTGGGTGATCTGCGAAGGCGCCGACGGCGGTTCGCACAGCCGCAGCCTGCCGCTGGCCAAGCTGATGGACGACGCCATCATCGCCTTCTACCAGAACGGCGAACGCCTGCGACCTTCCCAGGGTTATCCGCTACGCCTGTTCGTCCCCGGCTGGGAAGGCAATGTCAGCGTGAAATGGCTGCACCGCCTGGAGGTCAGCGACAGCCCGGTGTTCAGCAAGGATGAATCGGGCCTGTACACGCGCGTTCTCAGCGACGGCGATATCCTCGCGTTCGGCTTCCCGATGGAGGTCAAATCGGTGATCACCCACCCCAGCGGGCTGCAGCAGCTGCCCGAACTCAAGGGTTTCTATGAGATATCCGGCCTGGCCTGGTCCGGCTTGGACCGCATCGCCAAGGTCGAGGTTTCCGCCGATAACGGACGCACCTGGGCGCTAGCGCAGTTGCACGCTCCGGTACTGGACAAGTCGTTGACCCGCTTCAGCATCCCCTGGCAATGGACGGGCGCGGCCACCACCCTGCTCAGCCGCGCCACTGACGAGTCGGGCAACACCCAACCGACCCGCAGCGAATGGCGCAGCCGCTATGCCGCCCACTCGTTCAACCATTACAACGCGATCCAAGCCTGGCGCGTGAGCAGTAGCGGCGAGGTGGAAAATGTTTATGCGTAGCCTGTGGTTGCTACTCGCGTTGGCAAGCAGCGCGGCGGCGCAGCCGGTGATCGACTTCGGCCAACCGCTATCGCAGCAGACCATCGAACGCTACGCGATCAGCGTCTACCCCAATGGGCGCAACCTGCCGCCTGGCCAGGGCAGCGTGATCAAAGGTGCCGAACTGTATGCCAACCAGTGCGCCGCTTGCCACAGCGCCAACGGCAAGCAAGGCCCGGCATCGCGTTTGGTCGGCAGCGACGGCTTTTTCAGCCTCGACGACCCCTTGCGCATTCTGCGGATCAGCGAGCATCCGCTGTTGCTGCTCTCGGTCGGCGGGCAATGGCCGTACGCCACCAGCGTGTTCGACTACATCCGCCGGGCCATGCCGCACTATGCGCCGAAGAGCCTGAGCGACGATCAGGTGTATGCCGTTACCGCCTATATCCTGCACCTCAACGACCTGCTGGACGAAACCGCGGTACTCGACCAACACAACCTGCCCAAAGTCGAAATGCCCGGGCGCAAGCGACTGCGCTGGGCGGATGGGACTCTCGAATAACACTGCGCTGGCTCAGGGGCCGTAGGGTGCGCCGTGCGCACCTGGGATTCGTCGTCCGCGGTGGTGCGCGCGCCTAGGCGGCCCCACGCCCCCTACCCGCTCTCGAATAGCGCTGCGCTAAGTAGCGATGTCCTGACTCACTCTTCCGGCGCCTCCAGTGCCTGCACCAGGGCCTTGAGAAAACGCGCGGCCTCGCCGCCGGTGACCGCGCGGTGGTCGAAGGTCAGCGACAGCGGCAGGATCGGGTGCACCACCACCTTGCCGTCGACCGCGACCGGCTCGTCGCGGATGCCGCCGGCACCGATGATCGCCACCTGCGGCGGGATCACGATGGGGTTGGCGTAGCGGCCAAACAGGGTGCCGAAGTTCGACAGGGTAATGGTCGCGCCCATCATTTCCTGGGGCGGGATCGAGCGTGCCTTGACGTCCGCACGCAGGCTCGCGACTCCGGCTTTCAGGTCCTCGGCACTGCGTGCGCCGACGTTGCGCAGCACCGGCACGAACAAGCCGTCCGGGGTGTCCACGGCGATGCCCAGGTCCAGCTGTTGGTGCTGTTTGAGCGACAACGACTTGCCGTCGAACCAGCTATTGAGCAGCGGCTCGACCTGGCAGGCGGCGGCGATGGCCTGGGCGATCCGTACCAGCGGATCGCGCGCCTTCGGCCAGCGGTGCAGGTCGGCGTCGCCGACGATAAATACCGGCACCACCTCGGCATGCGAGCGCGCCATATTGATCGCCATGCTGCGCCGCACGCCGCGCACCTTGTCGCCGCCGAATTTATCCCGGGCACTCTGGGTCGCGGCCTCGACATCGGCGCGGGTGATCAGGCCATCGCTGCCGGAGCCAGTCAGGTTGCTCAGGTCGACGCCCAGTTGCCGCGCCAACTGGCGTACCGCCGGGGTCGCGCGCGGCGCCAAGTGTTCGCGGGTCGAAGGCGCGGCACCGATGCAGAAGCTGTCGGTCTGGCTGTCGCCGCCACCTTCCAGGCGGCCGACCACAGTGCCGGAGTCGCCCTCACCTTCGTAGGCCAACAGCGGCTCGCCGACATGCAGAATGTCGCCCTCGGCGCCGAAGGTTTTCACCACCTTGCCGTCGTAGGGCGCGGGAATGTCGACGATGGCCTTGGCGGTTTCCACCGACACCAGCAGTTGATCGGCCTTGACCGTATCGCCGGCCTTGACGTGCCACTCGACGATTTCCGCTTCTTGCAGCCCCTCGCCGAGGTCGGGCAGTTTGAAATATTTCATGGGCTCTCCCGGTTCCATTGTTTTGTTCGTCGGCCAAGCCGTAGGTTGGCACTGAGCCTGCGAAGCCCAACAGGGTGCCTGCCGCTTCCGTAGCCCGGATGCGATCCGGGGACATTGGCGCCCGCACAACCGCTCCCCGGATTTCATCCGGGCTACGCCTGCCGCCACGGTCAGGCGTAATCCAATACCGCATCGCAGGCCGCGACTATGTCGGCGACGCTGGGGATATACAGCGATTCCAGGCGGTACAGCGGCGGCGGTATGTCCGATGCGGTGACCCGTTGGATCGGTGCTTGCAGATCGAGCAGCGCGCGTTCGTAGAGGCTGGCGGCGATTTCCGCGCCGACGCCGCAGCTTTTCGGCGCCTCGTGGACGATCACGCAGCGCCCGGTTTTGCGCACCGAGGCCTCCAGGGTGTCGAGGTCCAGCGGTTTGATGCAGGCGACGTCGATCACCTCGACCGAGACGCCGCGCTCGGCCAGTTGCTCGGCGGCTTGCAGGCTTTCGTGGATGCTCGCGCCCCAGCTGATCAGGGTCAGATCGCTGCCCTCGCGCAGGGTGAAACAGCTGTCCAACGGCAGGCGTTTACCCTCGTCGACCAGCGCCTGCGGGTTCATCCGGTACAGCCGGGTGGGTTCGAGGAAGATCACCGGGTCGGGATCGTCGATCGCCGCCAGCAGCAAGCCGTAGGCCCGCGCCGGCGAGGAAGGGATCAACACGCGCAAGCCGGGGATATGGGCGAACATCGCCTCGATGCTTTCGCTGTGGTGCTCCGGCGCGCGGATGCCGGCGCCCATCGGGCTGCGCAACACCAGCGGACAGCTGAGACGGCCGCGGGTGCGGTTGCGCATACGCGCGGCATGGGACACCAGATGATCCATGGCCGGGTAGACGAAGCCGAGGAACTGGATCTCCAGCACCGGTTTCAGCCCTTGCGCGGCCATGCCCACGGCCAGGCCGGAAATCATGGTTTCGGCCAGCGGCGTATCTATCACCCGCTTGAAGCCGAAGGTCTCGCGCAGGCCGGCGGTAGCGCGGAACACCCCGCCGTTGACGCCGACGTCCTCGCCGAGCACCACCACGTTCTCGTCCTCGGCCATGGCGCGGTGCAGCGCCCGGTTGATCGCTTCCAGCATGCTCAGTTTGGCTTCACTCATGGCTGGTCTCCTGCGCACTTGTCTGGCGCGCGACGCGCTCCAGGAGCATCTCGCGCTGCTCGGCGAGGGCCGTCGGCCACTTGGCATAAACGTAATCGAGCACCGATTCGGCGGGCTGGATACCGGCACTGTCGAAAGCCTCCACCGCGCGCTGCACTTCGGCCTGGCATTCACCGATCAGCGCCTGTTCGCGGCGCTCGTCCCAGATGCCTTGATTGGCGAGAAAGCCCTGCAAGCGCTTGATCGGTTCCTCCAGCCAGGCCTGTTTGACTTCCTCGGCGCTGCGGTAACGGGTGGCGTCGTCGGCGGTGGTGTGGTCGCCCAGGCGGTAGCTGAGGCACTCCAGCAACACCGGGCCTTTGCCGTGGCGAGCGCGGTCCATGGCGATCTGCATGCGTTCGTACAGCGCCAACATGTCGTTGCCGTCCACCTGCTCGCCGGCGAAGCCCGCGCCTATGGCCTTTTGCGCCAGGGTCGGCGCGCCGCACTGGATGCGACGTGGCACTGAGATCGCCCATTGGTTGTTGTTGACCACGAACACCACCGGCAGCTGCCAGGCGCCGGCGACGTTCAACGCTTCGAGAAAATCGCCCTTGCTGGTGGCGCCATCGCCACAGGTGGTCACCGCAACCCGATGCTCGCCGCGGATCTTGAACGCGCTGGCCACCCCGCAGGCATGCAGGGCCTGGGTGGCGATGGGCACGCACATGGCGAAATCCTGCGCCGAGGCCGGGTCGACATAGGCGCTGCCGCGCTCGTCGCCGCCCCAATACAGGAGGATTTCTTCCATCTTCACCCCGCGCATCAGCTGCACCGCGGTGTCGCGGTAATACGGCACCAGCACGTCTTCGCTGCGCATCAGGCTGCCGAGCGCGACGCCTATGGCCTCCTGGCCGAGGGTCGGTGCATAGGTGCCGATGCGTCCGGTGCGTTGCAGTGCCACGGCCTTCTGGTCGAACAGGCGGGTCAGCACCATTTGCCGGTACAGGCGCACCAGCAAGGCGGGGTCGTCGACCCAGGCGGGTAGCGCAGCAAGCGGTTGGCCATTGGGGTCGAGATAACGGGTAAAGGGTAGTTTCACGGTATCCGGCATGAGGGGACTCCTCGACATCTTGTGAATGTCTGCTTCTGCCCGAACTTGTGGCCCGGGTTTTTCCGGCGCACTGCGGGTCGGCAGCTGCGCTCAGCGGTCGTACAACAAGCGCTCGGCCAGTGCGTCGGCGACCCGCGCGGGGGAACGCTTGTCGGCCTGGGCGTGAGCATAGACTTCGGTCAGGCGCTGGCTGATTTTCGCCAGGTGCGCGGTGATCGCGGCGAGGCTTTCGCCGCGATGGCGCAGGGCAACGTAGATCAGCCCGCCGGAGTTGATGATGTAATCCGGCGCATAGAGGATGCCGCGCGCCTGCAAGGTATCGGCGACATCGGCACTCGCCAGTTGATTGTTGGCGGCGCCGGCAACCGCCGAGCAACGCAGTTGCATGACGCTTTCAGCGTTGAGCACACCGCCCAGGCCGCAAGGCGCGAGTATGTCGCAGGGGCTGGCGAGCAAGGCATCGCTGGCCACCGCTTGGGCGCCCAACTGTTCGACGGCCAATTGCACCCGGCCGTCGTCCAGATCGCTGACCAGCAGTTCGGCGCCGGCCGCGTGCAACTGTTCGGCGAGAGCATAGCCGACATGCCCGAGGCCCTGGATCGCCACGCGCAAGCCCTGTAGGTCGTCGCTGCCGAGGCGCGCCAGGGCGGTGGCGCGAATCCCGGCGAATACGCCCATGGCGGTGTGCGGCGAGGGATCGCCTTCGCTGGTGGTGCTGGTGACATGCTGAGTGTGCTGGGCGATGCAATCCATGTCGGCGCTCGAGGTGCCGCTGTCCATCGCAGTGATGTAGCGCCCATTGAGCGTTTCGATAAAACGGCCGAAGGCTTCGAACAGGGCGCCGCGGCTATCCAGGTGCGGTGGGCGGATGATCACCGCCTTGCCTCCGCCCTGCTCGATACCGGCCAGCGCGGCTTTGTAGCTCATGCCCCGGGCCAGGCGGATGGCGTCGTGGATCGCGCTTTGTTCGTCCGGGTAGGCGAGATAACGGCAACCGCCGAGGGCGGGGCCGAGTCGGGTGTTGTGGATGGCGATCACGGCCTTGAGGCCCGAGACCGGGTCCTGGGTCAGGTGCAATGCTTCGAGCCTGGCGGCCTCCATTGCGCTGAACATAGGGCGGCTCCTGTGCTGTCGTGAAGGCGATGTCTGCGCTTACTAACCGCAGTATAGGCGGCATGCCGAGCGCTGCCCGCTCAAGCAGGCATAAGCTCCGCACCTTGCGGCGGCGGGCGGCATAACAGCGCCGGAGGCGGATAGCCTGATCGCGACAAGCCCGATGTGCTCGGTTTGCACACAACGCTGGACGCAACGCCGGCAGCCGGCTAAAAACACAGCATGACCGGAGGTGACCATGAGCCCGCGCCAAACCTGCCTTGCCTGTCTTGACCGTGAGCCGCCCGCAATGTTCGAGGCGGCATTATGGATTGCCGCCGAACACGACCCGCACTTGCAGGTGGCCGAGGCGCTGCGCGAGCTCAATTCGTTGCAACAGCAGGTCAATGCCGGCCTCCCCGACTTGCCCGCGACCGAGTTGGCGCAGCCGCTGCTGCGCCGGCTCAACGAGCTGGATTTTCACCAGGAAGACGAAATGCCGCTGCGCCCCGAGGTCGCGCTGCTGCATCGGGTGTTGGCGCGCCGCCGCGGGCAGCCGTTATCGCTGGCGTTGCTCGCCTTGGAGCTGGCGCGGCGCTTGGCGATTCCGCTGCAGGGGGTGAACTTCCCCGGCCATTTTCTACTGCGCGTACCGGGCGCCGACCACCTGCTCGACCCCTGCGGCGGGCGCCGCCTGTATACCCGCGATTGCCGCGAGCTGCTGATACGCCATCAGGGCGCCGCCGCCGAGCTCAACGCCGGGCACCTGCAAAGCAGCGACGCGCGCGGCATGCTGCAACGCCTGTCGCGCAACCTGCGCCAGTTGCACCTGCTCAACGAAGACTATCTGGCGGCGCTGAAAGACGCCGACCGGGTGATGCAACTGGGAACGCCGGCGCTCGCCGATCACCTGGCGCGCGCCGAACTCTATCAGCGCCTGGAGTGCCCACAGGCCGAGCGCTTCGACGTGCAGCACGCGCTGTTGCTGTGCGACGACCCGGGTCAACACATCCTGCTCAGCGCCCGCCTGCGCCAGCTGAGCCAAGTGCCGGCGCTGCATTGATAGGTGGCGGAAGGCGCCCCGTGGCGAATAAAGGCTTCGTAGGGTGGACATGCCGAAGGCTTGTCCACCATCCGGATACCAGCGGCGGACAAGGCTACGCCATGTCCGCCCTACCAGCGCGCGCTTTGTAGCCCGGATGCAATCCGGGGCATCGCTGGTGGCCGTAAGACCGATCCCCGGATTGCGCTGCGCTTATCCAGGCTACGGGCTGCCGTAGCAGTCGCGAATCGCCTGCGAGCCGCGGCGAATGCAGGCTTGGTAGGGTGGAAATGCCGAAGGCTTGTCCACCATCCAGATACCAGCGGCGGACAAGGCTACGCCATGTCCGCCCTGCCAGCGCGCGCTTTGTAGCCCGGATGCAATCCGGGGCATCGTTGGTGGCCGTAAGACCGATCCCCGGATTGCGCTGCGCTTATCCAGGCTACGAGCTGTAACCCTTTCAACCATTCAAGCCTGAACGAGGGGCTGGGCGGCATCCCGCTTTAGCCGCGAAAAATTGTCGGCGTTTCATTTCGCGAATAAAGACTAGGCGCCCCACTCCCACAAACACCCTTATAGAACCCCCAACGCCTTGGCCCTGGCCACCGCCTGGGTGCGTCGGGCCACGCCGAGTTTGCCGTTGATGCGCCGGGCGTGGGTCTTCACCGTGTGCAGGGAGATGAACAAGCGCTCGGCCACTTCCTGGTTGGACAGGCCCTGGGCGATCAGGCTCAGCACCGCCACTTCGCGGCTGCTCAGCTGGGTTTCCGCACAGCCCGCGAGTGCTTGACCGGCCTGGGCATGCGGGGCCTCGCTCAGGCCGAACCACAGCGAGTGGTAATTCAGACGGCTGCGCAACGCTTGCCCGGCTTGCCGCGCCCGGGCGGCCGTCGCGGTATCGCCGACGGCCCCGCAGGCATCGGCGTAAACCAGCCAAAGGTCGCTGGCGAGCGCTTGCCGCCCCTGCTCCAGAGCCTGATCGAGCAGGCTCTGGAGCGCCTCGCGAACATCCTTGCCCTGCTGTAGATCGAGTTGCAGCAAGAGCAACTGAAAACGCGGAATCAACTCCGGGAAATTCGGCGGCGGCAGCATGACCTTGACCCGCAACCGGTAGTCGAGCACCCGCGTCGCCACATCCCGCGCGCGCTCCAGATGGCCCTGCCACATCCACAGGCGGCTGCTGGCGAGCAGCAGCACGCCGCGATAAATCGGCTCGCTGACCCGCTGGCGCTGCATCGTGCGCTCGGCCTGCGCCAGGCGGGCGAAGGCCTCGGCCGTATCGCCGTTGCACGCGGCCAACTCGGCCAAGCCGAGATAACCGTGGAACACCGCCGGATCGCCGCAGACCAGGACCTGTTCCAGGCCGCTGTGCAATAACCCGGTCGCCGTGTCGCGATGCCCCTGGCGCAGGGCCAGGCGCCCGAGCCGCAGCTGAATCCGCCCGAACACCGGGGTCTGGCGTAATTGCGGCCCATCCATCTGCTCGAGCACCCGCTGCAACAGTGCCTCGGCGCGGACGAACTCGCCACGGGCCTCCAGCAGCAAGCCATGATCCAGCTCCAACAATGCTTCGAACACCATGCTGCCGCACAGCCGCGCCTGTTTCAGCGCCTGATAGCTGAGCTGCTGGGCGAGTTCCAGATTGCCCTCGCCGATGGCCACCAGGGTCAGCGCCGAACGGCACAACAAGGACTGCGCCCAGGCGCCTTCCGGCAACCCCGGCAAGGCGTCCAACAGGTTGTCGCGGGCATCCTGCGCACAGCCGCGGCCGTACGCCGCAATACCCTTGATGGCCTGCCATTGGGCGAACAGCTCACGGGTACGAGAACCGTCCGCACGCGGCTGAAAACGCACCAGGTCGTCGACACAATCCTCGGCTTCCTCGATCCGCCCACTCAGCAACAGGGCCCAGGCGTTAAGCAGAATCAGCCGCGGCGTGCTGACCAGCAGGCTGTCCGGCAATTCCGTGCGCCAGCGCAGAATCAAGGCGAGATCCTGGCCCTGGAGCAGTTGTTCTTCGGTGAAGCGCTCGAGAAAGCTCGTAGCCACCTCGGGCTGGCCGCCTTTGAGTGCGTGCTCCACCGCCGTGCGCACATCGCCGCGGGCTGCGAACCATTGGCTGGCGTGCAGATGCAGGCTGGCGCAGGGCGCGGCCTTGGCGCGCTGCTGCAACAGGGTGGTCAAGGGTGGGAACACCTCGAACCAATCCGCCTGGTCTTCGAGTTCGTCGATGAATAGACCGCGGGCGCGCAGCGCCTGCAACCAGGCGGCGCCTTCGCCCACGCCCAGCAAATGCTCGCAGAGTTCGTCGTTGAAACGCGGAATCTGCGCCAACTGGCACAGCGCGTCATGCAGTTCGGCCGGCAAATCGTGCAGCACTTCATGCTCGATATAGTCGCGCAGCAGCAGGCTGTGCTCCTCGCACTGCGCCGTCCCGCCGCTCTCGCGTCCGCCTTGGATGGTCAGCAGGCGCAACGCCGCCGGCCAGCCCCGGGTCAGCGCATGGAGACTGTCCGCGCGGGGGCTTTGCGCATAATTCGCCTGTTGCAGCCAGGTCGTCACTTCATCGACGCTGAACGTCAGATCGCTGCCGTTCAGTTCCAGCAGCTCTCCATCCAGCAACAGGCGCGGCAAGTTGCACGCCGGTCGGCGACGGCTGCCCAGCCACCAGCGCAAGCCATCCGCCGAAGCGCTGAGCAAACGGTCGAGGCAGGCATCGAGTTCGGCATCCGGCTCGCGCGGATAGTCGTCGAGCAGTATCCACAGGTCGCGCTCTTCACGTTGCAGAGCAACGATCAGCTCGGCTTCGAGCACCGTCGGCGGGTAACCGAGCAGCTCGGCAAGTTGCCGGCAAAGCTGTGCCGCCGACCAGGTCCGCCCACCGAAATTGAGCCATAGCGGCGTACATTCGGCGGGACATTCGCGGGCGCAATCGGCGAGTAATACCGACTTGCCGAACCCAGCCGGAGCGACCAGCAGGCGCAGCCGGCAGTCCACTTCGAGCAGCCTGCGCTGCAACCGTTCACGCTGGATATGCCCGGGCGGCGGGCGCAGCGACACGCTTCTGGCACAAGGCGAAGGTGCTACGGACATGGAGACGGAATAAACGCTCATGACTTTTCGTACTGCTTTATTCGAATTATCAGTCCATCAGGCTAGCCCTCAATCGGCCAGACCGACAGCTGTATTACCCCCTCTGATAGTGATCAATAAAAAAGGCGGCCCGCGAGGGCCGCCCAACTAGGGTCTGTTGCCGTTTCAGCGCAAGCCGCGTTGCCGCGCAAAATCTCGCCAGGCTAGGCGTAGGACGCCGGTAATGGTTGTTCCCTTGCCAAGTCCTACAACAACGCATGGCGAGATTTTCCGCGCAACCCGAAGGGCCGGGCCTGTTTTAGCGCGATACTGCGTTTCTCGACGCTCATTTGGAACAACCAAACTTCGCGTCTCGTGCCTTGTCTCGCGCTAAAACAGGCTCCGGCGCGGTCGCGATGAAACAGCAACAGACCCTAGTACAGGAGCAACAAGTGCTTGACGCTTAACGCACCCCGGAACTACGCAGTGCAGCTGGGGTGTAGTCGGCGCCGCGGGCCTCGAAGCCGAAGCTGTAAGCCGACTTCTCTTCGTTTTTCATACCCAGGGCCAGGTAGCGGCCGGCAACCAGGTCATACAGCGCCTCCAGGGTGTAGCCCGTCATTTTGTGGTGGTAGTAACTCTGTGCATGCCCCTCGGCGACGCGCCACAACTGACCGCGGCCGTCGTAGTGGTCGACCAGGGCCAGCTGCCAGCTGTCTTCGTCGAAGTACATGTGGCGTTTGGCATAGATGTGCCGCTCGCCGGACTTCAGCGTGGCCTCCACTTCCCAGACCCGGTGCAACTCGTAGCGGGTCAGGTCCTGGTTGATATGGCCAGCCTTGATCACGTCGTCGTATTTCAGCGCGGGCGAGTCCAGCTTGTAGGCGTTGTAGGGGATATACATCTCCTTCTTGCCCACCAGCTTCCAGTCGTAACGGTCCGGCGCACCGGAGAACAGGTCGAAGTTGTCCGCGGTGCGCATGCCGTCGGCGGCGGTACCCGGGCCGTCGTAGGCAACCTGCGGGGCGCGGCGCACGCGGCGCTGACCGGCGTTGTAGATCCACGCCAGGCGCGGTTCCTTGACCTGGTCGATGGTCTCGTGCACCAGCAGCACGTTACCCGCCAAGCGCGACGGTGCGGTTACCCGCTGCTTGAAATAGAGCAGCACGTTGGCGGCCTTAGCCGGGTCGACATCGGACATGTCCGAGGGGAAGGCGATCTCGTCCTCGAACTTGACCAGGCTGTAGGAACCGTTGGTCTGCGGCGTCGCCTGGGTGATTTCACGGCGCACGTTGCCACCGCGGTAGCGGGTGATGTGGTTCCACACCACCTCGACCCCGTTCTTGGGGATCGGGAAGGCGTAGTAACGGCTGTCGCTGAAGTTCTGCAGACCGTTGCCGCCGTCGATGCTGGTGGTATTGAGCGCGCTCTGCTTCGCCGCGGCATAGATTTCATCCGGCACCGCAACGCTGCGATGGGTCGGATAAACCGGGATCTTGTAGCTGTCCGGGTAGCGCTTGAGCATCGCCATTTGCCCAGGAGACAGCTTGTCCTGGTACTGCTCGGCGTTACTCGCGGTAATGGTGAACAGCGGTTGCTCGCTGGCGAATGGATCGGCCAGGAAGCCCTTGTCGTCGACCGCGGCGGCGGTGGTCGAAAGACCGCCGGTCCAAGCCGGAATGGTACCGTCGGCGTTGCCGGCCATTTCCGCGCCCAGCGGCGTCAGGCTGGTGCCCAGTTTTGCGGCTTCGTCCGCGGAAACCGCCGCCATTACGCTGCTGGCCAACAAGCTCAGCGCCAACGCCCCGGTTTGCAGGATTCTTGTAGTTTTCATCATGTATGGATCCTTTACGCTGCGTTGATCAGAAGTTCACACCGAAACTCAGGGCGACGAAGTCCCGGTCGATGGCGGTGTTGTAGTCGCCGCCGAAGAAATCGGTGTAGCTGAGGCTGGCGGTGTAGGCGTTCTGGTAGTCGGCATCCAACCCAAGGCTGATAGCCTTGGAGCCCTCGTTGAACAGGCCATTGGGACCATAGCCGTCCACATCATGCGACCAAGATACGCTTGGGCGTAGATTCACCCCGGCGAACACATTCGAGTACTCCAGAATGCCGCGGGCACGATAGCCCCAGGAGGTAGTGGTAACGAACCCATCATCATTGGTAGCGCTATAGGCACCATAGATGGAGTCCCGGCCGTATTGCAGATCTTCACGACGCTCAAGACCGCCCACATGAGCGAAACCGATTTCGCCGAGCAGAGTCAGACGGCTAGCGCCCAACACACGGTCAAAAAAATGAACGAAGGTGGTTTGTACCTGAGTGATCTCCTTACGGCGATAACCCTTGTTTTCGGCGCCTGGGGTAGTCTCGATAGTGGGTGCAGCAGTACCGCCAGTGAGGGGATTCACCAACGCAGTATTGAGCGCCGTGCTGTTAATTTGGATGGGGGCATTAGGTCGATAGCTCGCCTCGCCCGACCAGGAAGTACCGGTGGGCAGCACTGTCGAGAAGCTCAGGCCGTACAACCGAATATCTTCTGGATAGCTGAGGAAATATTCGCCATTACCCAGGGCGGTGACTGATGCCAAGGAACTAGCTGTAGGTGAGAAGGCGGGGTTTCCAAAACAAGCTGGGAAGCCACCAAAAGCGGCGCAGAGTGCGCCCAGCGTAGTGGCAGGGTTAGCCGCTGCTGGCGCGCCTGCAAACTGGCCAAAGGTGGCGGCGTCTGCTGTTTGGGTATTAAAGAAGGGAGTACGGCTGTGGTAATTCATAAAATACGCGCCGTACTCGGTGTTATCGCCGAGCCAGCGTAAAGCCAGACCATATTGGCCACTATCACTGGCATCACGATCACCGCCACGCGGTACTACTACACCCTCATCTTCAATATCGAAACCAGAACCTGTGGCAGCAGCAAAGGGTTGCAGGGCTCGAATGCCCGCAACACCCGCTGCAGTGGTGCTACCTGGTACGGTCAGGTTGTTATCGCAGCCATCCGCGACGACATCTGAAGTAGAAAAGAAAGTGCCACAGTTGTCGGCAACGGTCTGATCCCACTCCAACTGGTAGAAGGCCTCCATAGAAAGATTGTCGGTCAGACTCTGCGAGACATAAAACATGTTGACCGGAATCAGACCTTCCTTGATCTCGGCACCGGGCCGGCGAAACGCTGCGGCGTCAACGGGGTTGATCGAATTGATCGAATTCTGGATAAAGGTGCTCTCGCCCCAGCTGACCACCTGCTTACCAACTCGCACGCTGCCCGGCATATTGCCAATATTGTAATTATGGTAGATGAACGCATCGAGAATCTGCGCGCCCGAAGACTGCGCCGCCTCTTTGCGGTTGTGATCATCAATATCTTTGAATAGTCGACTTTCATCCTTGGTTTCGAAGTCATACCAATACTTGCCGCGAACAAATATGCCGGTATCGCCATACTTCAATTCAAGGTCGTGGATACCCTTAAAGATCTTCGAAAAGGTCTCACCCTTTTTGAAGTTCAGACGGTTGTCATCGCTAGTCGATGCTGCTGCAGTCCCGCCATTGATGGTACCGATCAGATCCGGATCCGCCCCACGCACCGACCAGCTGGCCCCCACCGACAGCGCGGAATCGAACTGCCCTTCGACCTCGCCGATATTGAACGTGATCGCCTGAACGGGCGCGACACAGCCTAAAGCGACGGCAACAGCCAGTGCGCAGGGCTGGAAGACGGCATGCCTTGTTTTTGTTGTCATGCGGCTCTCCTGGAAAGCATGGTTTCGTGTTGAAGTGCCAAGCTAACCAGCGCCACCTGCATGGATAAGCGCCCGAAAGAGGTATTCGGCCGTCATCCGAAAGAGTGAATCGCAGTCCCCGGTGGGCGTTTGACGCCGCCCCATGGGTCGCCGCAATGGGGCGCCATAGCGTCGGTGAATACCCCCGCATCTCACCACCCACCGATCACGACAAAGCGTCGCCCGCCGGCTAGGCTAGCCGGCACACCGAACCTCAGGACGCCCCCATGCCGCCCCACCCGCCCATCAGCCTGTGGATGGATAACCTCGACCACCCCATCGAACCGCTAGCCCCACTGCAGGGCAGTCACCAGGTCGACGTGGCCATCATCGGCGCCGGCTATACCGGGCTGTGGACCGCCTACTACCTGAAGCGCCAGGCGCCGCAGTTGCGTATCGCGATCGTCGAGGCCGAGTACGCCGGCTTCGGCGCCAGCGGGCGCAATGGCGGCTGGCTGATGGGCAACCTGCTCGGCGAGGATCGCGCGCTTGGCGGTTTAACCGCGGAGCGGCGGCGCGCCGGGTTCGAGTTGCTGCACGGCATCCCCGACGAAGTGGCGGACGTATTGCAACGCGAGGGCATCGACTGCGATTACCGCAAAGCCGGCGTGCTCTATTGCGCGGCGCGCTACCCGGAGCAGGAGCAGCACCTGCGCGCCTGGCTCACGGCGCTGCATAAAGAGGGTCTGAGCGAGGCCGACTATCGCTGGCTGCCGCCCAAGGAGCTGAACCAGCAGTTGCGCATCAAGGGCCCGCTCGGTGCGATCTACAGCCCGCACTGCGCGACCATCCAGCCGGCCAAGCTGGTGCGCGGCCTGGCCCGGGCGGTGCAGCGCCTGGGCGTGCAGCTGTTCGAGCAGAGCCGGGTCAGCGATTGGCAAACCGGACGGGTGCGCACCGACCAAGGCGAATTGCACGCCGAATGGGTGGTGCCCGCCGTCGAAGGTTACGCCGCCAGCCTGCCGCCGCTCGGCCGTTATCAACTGCCGGTGCAAAGCCTGCTGATCGCCACCGAGCCACTGTCCGCCAGCCAATGGGATGAAATCGGCCTGAACCGCGGCCAGGCTTTCAGCGAGTTCAGCCGCCAAGTCACCTACGGCCAACGCAGCGCCGATGACCGCCTGGTGTTCGGCGCGCGCGGTGGCTATCGCTTCGGCGGCCGCCTGCGCGAGGATTTTCGCCTCAGCGCGGAGGAAGTCGAACTGCGCCGCTACCTGTTCGGCGAGCTGTTCCCGCAGCTACGCAACGTCGCCATCAGCCATGGCTGGGGCGGCAACCTGGGCATGGCGCGACGCTTCCAGCCCCATATGCTGCTCGATACCAAGAACCGCATCGCCCTTGCCGGCGGCTATGGCGGCGAAGGCGTCGGTGCCAGCAACCTGGCCGGACGCACCCTGGCGGACCTGATCCTCGGTCGCGACAGCCTGCTGACCGAACAACCCTGGGTACTCCGCGAGCGCCCGATAAAAGCACTCAAAGCCTGGGAGCCGGAACCCTGCCGCTGGCTCGGCTATAACGCCATCGTCCGCAGCTTCGTCCATGAAGACCGGGTACTCGCCGACCCAAGCAGCGCCCCCTGGCGCCGCGCCCTGGCCACCCGGCTGGCGGACTTTATGCAAGGCTTGATGCGTTGAGGCGGCGCCCCACCCCAGAACCGAGATACAGGGCCGCGCGATTGTAGGGCCGCGGAATCCGTGGCCCGGATGCAATCCGGGGAAGGTTGCGTCCGCACCACCGATCCCGGATTGCGCCAAGGCTTATCCGGGCTACAACACTGCGCACAATCACACGTATTACATTCAATACAACGTAACGATTTCAATACAAAGCACCGAGAACGGTGTTTTGCCTGGCTCGTAGCGACACCGATGAGCCTATTTGCGCCACGCGTATCGATTTCAATACACTCGATTAGCAATCAACCGCCAATACAAAACATAAGTTATTGATTTTATTGAATAAAATAACAATGGCACTAGCTTTGCTATGGATTCTCCACCCGCGCCCGTGCCTCGGCACGAGCACCTTGATCATCGCCCACACAAAAAGGGCGAGTCCGCCCCCTTGAGGAGTACACATGAGCGAGTTGCGTTTTACCGTCGAGCACGAATGGCTGCGTCAGGACGCAGATGGCCTGGTCACCGTGGGCATCACCGCCTACGCTCAGGAAGCCTTGGGTGACGTGGTGTTCGTGCAACTGCCGGAGCTGCAGAGCTACGCCGAGGGTGCAGAAGTCGCGGTACTGGAGTCGGTGAAGGCCGCCAGCACTATCGCCATGCCGCTCGACGGCGAAGTGATCGAAGTGAATAGCGCACTGGAAGCCAGCCCGGAGCTGGTCAACCAGGACCCGCTGGGCGAGGGTTGGTTCTTTCGCTTCCGCCCGGTCAATGCCAGCGCCGTCGCCGACCTGCTCGACCAGGCCGCTTACGAGCGCCTGCTGAACGCCAACGCCGACGCCTGAGGGATCGACATGACCGACCTGACCACCCAGAACGAATTCATCGCCCGGCATATCGGCCCGCGTGAGGCCGACACCGCCGAGATGCTCGCCACCCTCGGCTACGACTCCCTCGACGCGCTGACCGCCAGCGTGATCCCGGAAAGCATCAAGGGCACCAGCATCCTCGGCCAGACCCCGGGTCTCTCCGAAGCCGACGCCCTGGCGAAGATCAAAACCATCGCCGGCAAGAATCAGCAGTTCAAAACCTATATCGGCCAGGGTTACTACGGCACCCACACGCCGAGCCCAATCCTGCGCAACCTCCTGGAAAACCCGGCCTGGTACACCGCCTACACGCCCTACCAGCCGGAAATCTCGCAGGGCCGTTTGGAATCCCTGCTGAACTTCCAGACCCTGGTCATCGACCTCACCGGCCTGTCGATCGCCAACGCCTCGCTGCTCGACGAAGCCACCGCCGCCGCCGAAGCCATGACCTTCTGCAAGCGCCTGTCGAAGAACAAGGCGAGTAACGCCTTCTTCGCCTCGCAGCATTGCCACCCGCAAACCCTCGACGTGCTGCGCACCCGTGCCGAGCCCCTGGGCATTGAAGTGGTGATTGGCGACGAAAGCGCCATCACCGATGCCAGCGCCTACTTCGGCGCGCTGCTGCAATACCCGGCGAGCAATGGCGATATCTTCGATTACCGCGAGCTGGTCGAGCGCTTCCACGCCGCCAACGCATTGGTCGCGGTAGCCGCCGACCTGCTGGCGCTGACCCTGCTCACCCCGCCGGGCGAATTCGGCGCCGACGTGGCCCTGGGCAGCGCCCAGCGTTTCGGCGTGCCGCTGGGTTTCGGCGGTCCGCACGCCGCCTACTTCGCCACCCGCGACGCGTTCAAGCGCGATATGCCGGGCCGCCTGGTCGGCATGTCGGTCGACCGTTTCGGCAAGCCGGCCCTACGCCTGGCGATGCAGACCCGCGAGCAGCACATCCGCCGCGAGAAGGCCACCAGCAACATCTGCACCGCCCAGGTGCTGCTGGCCAACATCGCCAGCATGTACGCCGTGTACCACGGTCCGAAAGGCCTGACCCAGATCGCCCAGCGCACCCACCAGCTGACCGCGATTTTCGCCCAGGGCGTGAGCAAGCTCGGCTATGCGGTCGAGCAGGCGCAGTTCTTCGACACCATCAGCATCGTCAGCGGCGCCCGCACCGCGCAACTGCACAAGCAGGCGCGCGCGATGGGCATCAACCTGCGCGAGATCGACGCTGAGCGTCTGGGCCTGTCCCTCGACGAAACCACCGACCAGGCCGCCGTCGAACGCCTGTGGGAAGTCTTCGCCGAGCCGGGCAACAGCCTGCCGGACTTCAATGAGCTGTCCGCCAGCGTCGCCTCGCGCCTGCCCCAGGGCCTGCTGCGCCAGTCGGCAATCCTGCAGCACGAAGTGTTCAACCGTTACCACAGCGAAACCGAGCTGATGCGCTACCTGCGCAAGCTCGCCGACAAGGACCTGGCCCTGGATCGCAGCATGATCCCGCTCGGCTCCTGCACCATGAAACTCAACGCTGCCAGCGAAATGATCCCGGTGACCTGGGGCGAGTTCGGCAACCTGCACCCCTTCGCCCCGGCCGAGCAAAGCCAGGGCTACCAGCAGCTGACTGACGAACTGGAAGCCATGCTCTGCGCCGCCACCGGCTATGACGGCATTTCCCTGCAGCCGAACGCCGGCTCCCAGGGCGAGTACGCCGGCTTGTTGGCGATCCGCGCTTACCACCAGAGCCGCGGCGACGATCAGCGCGATATCTGCCTGATCCCGCAATCGGCCCACGGCACCAACCCGGCGACCGCCAGCATGGCCGGTATGCGCGTGGTGGTGACCGCCTGCGACGCCCGCGGCAACGTGGATATCGCCGACCTCAAGGCCAAGGCCGAAGAGCACAAGGAGCGCCTCGCCGCGCTGATGATCACCTACCCGTCCACCCACGGCGTGTTCGAGGAAGGCATCCGCGAAATCTGCCAGATCGTGCATGACAACGGCGGCCAGGTGTATATCGACGGCGCCAACATGAACGCCATGGTCGGCCTCTGCGCGCCGGGCCAGTTCGGCGGCGACGTTTCGCACCTGAACCTGCACAAGACCTTTTGCATCCCCCACGGCGGTGGCGGCCCGGGCGTTGGCCCGATCGGCGTCAAATCGCACCTGATCCCCTTCCTGCCCGGCCACGCCAACATGGCGCGCAAGGAGGGTGCGGTCAGCGCCGCACCGTTCGGCAGCGCCAGCATCCTGCCGATCACTTGGATGTACATCAGCATGATGGGCGGCGAAGGCCTCAAGCGCGCCTCGCAGATGGCGATCCTCAACGCCAACTACATCGCCCGTCGCCTGGAAGAGCACTACCCGGTGCTGTACAGCGGCGAAGGCGGCCTGGTCGCCCACGAGTGCATCCTGGATATCCGCCCGATCAAGGACAGCAGCGGCATCAGCGTCGACGACGTGGCCAAGCGCCTGATCGACTTCGGCTTCCACGCCCCGACCATGTCCTTCCCGGTCGCCGGCACCCTGATGATCGAGCCGACCGAAAGCGAATCCAAGGAAGAACTGGACCGCTTCTGCGACGCCATGATCGCCATCCGCGAAGAGATTCGCGCGGTGGAAGCCGGCCGTCTGGACGCCAACGACAACCCGCTGAAGAACGCGCCGCACACTGCCCTGGAACTGGTCGGCGAGTGGACCCACGGTTACAGCCGCGAACAGGCCGTATACCCGACCGCCTCGCTGATCGAAGCCAAGTACTGGCCGCCGGTTGGGCGTGTGGACAACGTCTTCGGCGACCGCAATCTGATCTGCGCCTGCCCGTCGATCGAGGCCTATCAGGACGCGTAAGGCAAAGCTGGAACGTAGGATGGGTTAGCGGTGCAGGACACCTCTCGCATTGCTGACACGCACTCCGCGCACCGCGTAACCCATCACGGATCACGCGGTGCTGATGATGGGTTACGCGGCGCTCAAGAGCGGTGTCGTCGGCATGTTCAGTGCCATACGCCGCTAACCCATCCTACGGCTCTGTTTACCCAAGAATTTCAACTCACCTCTACCCGAGGCGGGTTGGCTGCACCTCATATAAAAATCAGAGGGCCTCACCATGTTCAGCAAGCACGACCAACTGCAAGGCTACGACGACGCCCTGCTCGCCGCGATCAACGCCGAAGAGCGGCGCCAGGAAGATCACATCGAGCTGATCGCCTCGGAAAACTACTGCAGCCAGCGGGTGATGCAGGCCCAGGGCAGCGGCCTGACCAACAAGTACGCCGAAGGCTATCCGGGCAAGCGTTACTACGGTGGCTGCAAGCATGTCGATGTGGTCGAGCAGCTGGCCATCGAACGCGCCAAGCAGCTGTTCGGCGCCGACTACGCCAACGTCCAACCACATTCCGGCTCTTCGGCCAACAGCGCGGTCTATCTGGCACTGATCAATGCTGGCGATACCATCCTCGGCATGAGCCTGGCCCACGGCGGCCACCTGACCCACGGCGCCAAAGTGTCGTCGTCCGGCAAGCTGTACAACGCGGTGCAGTACGGCATCGACGAGAACGGCCTGATCGATTACGCCGAGGTCGAGCGCCTGGCCATCGAGCATAAGCCGAAGATGATAGTCGCCGGCTTTTCCGCCTATTCGCGCACTCTGGACTTCGCCCGCTTCCGCGCCATCGCCGATCAGGTCGGCGCGCTGTTGTTCGTCGACATGGCCCATGTCGCCGGCCTGGTCGCGGCCGGCCTATATCCCAACCCGATCCCCTTCGCCGATGTGGTGACCACCACCACCCACAAGACCCTGCGCGGCCCGCGTGGCGGCCTGATCCTCGCGCGCAAGAACGAGGAGATCGAGAAGAAACTCAACTCCGCGGTATTCCCCGGCGCCCAGGGCGGCCCGTTGATGCATGTGATCGCGGCCAAAGCGGTGTGTTTCAAGGAGGCGCTGGAGCCGGGCTTCAAGGCCTACCAGCAACAGGTGATCGACAACGCCCGGACGATGGCCGAAGTTTTCGTTAGCCGTGGTTATGACGTAGTTTCCGGCGGTACCGACAACCACCTGATGCTGGTCAGCCTGATCAAGCAGGGCCTCACCGGCAAAGCCGCCGATGCGGCCCTGGGCGCGGCGCATATCACGGTGAACAAGAACGCCGTGCCCAACGACCCGCAGTCGCCGTTCGTCACCTCCGGTATCCGTATCGGCACGCCAGCGGTGACCAGCCGCGGCCTCAAGCAGGGCGAATGCCGCGAGCTGGCCGGCTGGATCTGCGACATTCTCGATGAGCTGGACAATCCCGAGGTGATCGAGCGGGTACGCGGTCAGGTCAGCGACCTGTGCGCAACCTTCCCGGTCTACGCTGATTAGACAGACAGGCTCCTTTACTGAAATGCAGGCGCGGTTAAAGGCCGCGCTGCATCAATGCTGACCCACAAGGTCGGCCAAGAGTCTTTTTACGATCTCGCGAGCTAGAGCCATGCAAGGCAAAAACAGGCGAGGAAGCGGAGTTTACGAGCTGTAAATGAGCATTCCGAGCCTGTTTTTAACGCAGCAGGGCCGACGCGCAGCAGATCGTAAAGAGACTCTCAGACCAGAAAGCCGGAGAAAAACATGTCACTTAGCGTTTTCGATTTATTCAAGATCGGCATCGGCCCATCCAGCTCGCACACCGTCGGCCCCATGCGCGCCGCGGTGCGTTTCGTCGAGGGCCTGCGCCGCGACGATCTGCTGGCCGGCACCGAGTCGGTCAAGGTCGAGCTGTACGGCTCGCTCGGCGCCACCGGCAAGGGCCACGGCAGCGACAAGGCGGTGCTACTCGGCTTGGAAGGCGAACAACCGGATACGGTCGACACCAGTACGGTCGATGCGCGCATGGCGACGATCCGCGAATCCGGTGAACTCGCCCTGCTCGGCGAAAAGCGCATCCGTTTCGTCGAGAAACAGCACCTGGCGATGATCCGCAAGCCGCTGGCCTTCCATCCCAACGGCATGATCTTCCGCGCCTTCGACGGCGCCGGTTTGCAGCTGCGCGCACGCGAGTACTACTCGGTCGGCGGCGGCTTCGTGGTGGACGAACAGGCCGCCGGCGCCGACCGCATCGTCGAGGACACCACGGAACTGCAATACCCCTTCACCACCGCCAAGCAGCTGCTCGCCCACTGCGCCGAACACAACCTGTCGATCAGCCAGGTGATGCTGGCCAACGAAGCCGCCTGGCGCCCGGAAGCCGAGACCCGCGCCGCGCTGCTGAATATATGGCAGGTGATGCAGGATTGCGTCGAGGCCGGCTGCCGCAACGAGGGCATCATGCCTGGCGGCCTCAAGGTCAAACGCCGTGCTGCCGCGCTGCACCGTCAACTGTGCAAGCACCCCGAAGCCTCGCTGCGCGATGCGCTCAGCGTGCTCGACTGGGTCAACCTTTATGCCCTGGCGGTGAACGAGGAAAACGCCAGCGGCGGCCGCGTGGTCACCGCACCGACCAATGGCGCGGCCGGTATAGTGCCGGCGGTGCTGCACTACTACACGCGCTTTATCCCCGGCGCCAATGAAGACGGCGTGGTGCGCTTCCTGCTCACCGCCGCCGCCATCGGCATTCTGTACAAGGAAAACGCCTCGATCTCCGGCGCCGAAGTAGGCTGCCAGGGCGAGGTCGGCGTGGCCTGCTCGATGGCCGCCGGCGCCCTCTGCGAAGTGCTCGGCGGCAGCGTCAACCAGGTCGAGAACGCCGCGGAAATCGGCATGGAACATAACCTCGGCCTGACCTGCGACCCAATCGGCGGGCTGGTCCAGGTGCCCTGTATCGAACGCAACGCCATGGGCTCGGTCAAGGCGATCAACGCCGCACGCATGGCCCTGCGCGGCGACGGCCAGCACTTCGTCTCGCTCGACAAAGTGATCCGCACCATGCGCCAGACCGGCGCCGACATGAACAACAAATACAAGGAAACCGCCCGCGGCGGCCTGGCGGTCAATATCATCGAATGTTGATCGCCGATTGCGGGCTCGCGGATTGCCGCCGCCCTACGCCATAACACTGAAACCATCCCCTCGCCCCTCTGGGGAGAGGGCTAGGGAGAGGGGTCGATATCCGCCCCACCCACGATATCAACGGAGAAACGCATGACCACTGAAACCCTGGCGAAAACCCCGCTACACGCCCTGCACCTGGAACTCGGCGCGCGCATGGTGCCCTTCGCCGGCTACGACATGCCGGTGCAATACCCGCTCGGCGTGATGAAGGAACACCTGCACACCCGCGAAGCCGCCGGCCTGTTCGATGTTTCGCATATGGGCCAGATCGTCCTGCGCGGCGCCAATGCCGCCAAAGCCCTGGAAAGCCTGGTGCCGGTGGATATCGTCGACCTGCCGGTGGGCATGCAGCGCTACGCCATGTTCACCGATGAGAACGGCGGCATCCTCGACGACCTGATGGTCGCCAACCTCGGCGACGACACCCTGTTCCTGGTGGTCAATGCTGCCTGCAAGTACCAGGACCTGATGCACCTGCAGGAACGCATCGCCAGCCAGTGCCAGATCGAATCCTGCTTCGACCGCGCCCTGCTCGCCCTGCAAGGCCCGAAGGCAGTCGATGTACTGGCGCGCCTGGCGCCGGAAGTCAGCAAGATGACCTTTATGCAATTCGCCCCCGTGCGCCTGCTCGGCGCCGACTGCTACGTCAGCCGTTCCGGCTACACCGGCGAAGACGGCTTTGAAATCTCGGTGCCGGCCCAGCACGCGGAAACCCTGGCGCGCAGCCTGCTGGCCGAGCCGGAAGTCGAAGCCATCGGCCTCGGCGCCCGCGACTCGCTGCGCCTGGAAGCCGGCCTGTGCCTGTACGGCCACGACATGAGCAGCGCCACCACGCCAATCGAAGCCAGCCTGCTCTGGGCCATTTCCAAGGCCCGCCGTGCCGACGGTGCGCGTGCCGGCGGCTTCCCCGGTGCCGAGCGGATCTTCGCCCAACAGCGCGAAGGCGTCGCCAGTAAACGCGTTGGCCTGCTGCCGCAGGAACGCGTACCGGTGCGCGAAGGCGCGGAAATCGTCGATGCTGACGGCAATGTGATCGGCAGCGTGTGCAGCGGCGGCTTCGGCCCGACCCTCGGCGGCCCGGTGGCCATGGGCTACGTACAGAACAGCCACATTGCCGTCGACACCCCGGTATGGGCCATGGTCCGCGGCAAACGCGTAGCCATGAAAGTCGCCAAGACCCCGTTCGTACCGCAGCGCTACTACCGCGGTTAAAAACCCGGCCAGCGGCGGCGCAATCCACAGCCGCCGCTGGCAGTAGATCCTATGTTTATCTGCAATTCCTGCGAACTCAAGGGCGGGTGCAACCCGCCAAGCCTTTGTAGCCCGGATGCAATCCGGGGAAGATCGAAAGCCGGCCCCCGGCTTGCGGCCCAAACAGATACCCCGCAGGAAATCAGCGCCCGTTCTCGTCAATGCAGACATACCGTCTCCCGGTATTTCCTCCATCCATGAGGGTCACCTGCCCTGCGGCGGAATGGAGTCCGCAGCCGTTCGCGAGATCAGCAAGGTGCCAGGCTTGGGCGTGGGCTTATCGAAGTAGTGCAGAAGCGAGTCAGGCTCTATCCAACGGACTCAACACCGCCAGGCCACCACGATTGAGCACATGGGTGTAGATCATGGTGGTTTTTACATCCGAGTGCCCCAGCAGCTCCTGGACAGTGCGGATATCCTGGCCACTTTCCAGCAAGTGGGTGGCGAAGCAATGTCGCAAGGTATGTGGCGAGACCTGCTTGTCTATGCCAGCAGCTCGGCTTGCACGTTTGAAATTCCGCTGAACACGCTTCTCATCCAAATGATGGCGCCGCACCGCACCAGAACGGGGATCGACCGACAAACCGGATGCGGGAAATACATACTGCCAACCCCACTCCAAAGGCGCTTTGGGATACTTGCGCGTCAGCGCAAAAGGTAGCCAGACATCACCGCGCCCCTGTTCCAACTCGACATTATGGATTGCCCGCACCACGGCCAGGTGCCGACGCAGGGGCTCTGCCAAACGCTTCGGCAGCATGGTGACGCGATCCTTCATGCCCTTGCCATCGCGTATGAGGATTTCTTGGCGCGCGAAATCCACATCCTTGACGCGCAAACGCAGCACCTCCATCAGGCGCATGCCAGTACCGTAAAGCAGGCTGCAAACCAGCCAGAGTTCACCATCGAGTGCAGCGAGAATTCGACGTACCTCCTCAATCGACAAAACCACGGGTAACCGCTGCGGCTTCTTCGCCCGCACAATATCGGCCAGCCAAGGCAAGTCGAGCGCCAGTACCTCCTTATAAAGAAACAACAAAGCGGCCAACGCCTAGTTCTGCGTAGATGCCGAAACATTACGTTTCACCGCCAACTCTGTAAGAAAGGCTTCAACTTCGCCAGCCCCCATATCCTGGGGATGACGATACTGGTGAAAGCGGATAAAACGCTTTGCCCACTCGCAATAGACGTGTTCAGTACGGATGGAGTAGTGTTTGAGCCGAATTCGCTCACGCATCTGATCGAGCAGACGAGGCTTGCCGTCCATGGTGTATAACCTCCCAAATGGGTCATCCTGACCCGGAAAGCACCAGCCTAGACAGGGTTTAGAGATATGACAAGGAAGGTTATCCACCAGTCCCGTTCGGCAGGTTATGCACCAATTGGTGTCTATTTATAGTTATACGCCATAAGGAAATTCATGCGTACGCTCAATATTTCTTTAATTTCTGCCACTGGGGCATTTGCGCTTTTACTTACGTCTATTGCCTATCCAACCTTGGGGGAGCGTCCACTTTCTCACTGGGCCTTAAACGTTGGAGCATTCTCTAGCGCCTCACTTATATCTTTACTTTACATTTTCACGTCGCTCATCCCACCGCTAGATCATAAAAAATCACACTCGGTAGTTCTTGCAACTTATTTTACATGCCTAATAATTGCGACTTTCACTGGCGCTTTTTGGGGCATTGTTGGCCATGTTATGGAAACAGAAAAAGTAGATTTTAAAACTGCTTTCTGGCATGCAGGAATTATGATTTACAGTGGCTACGTACTGACTACAGTTATTTTAAGCAGTACCTTGCTCTATCTAATCAAGCAACGCAGAAACTCAGTGCAAGCAGTTGTAAGCGTATAACAATAGGTTCAAAGCCGTTCGCTTCGCTCACTCGGGACGGGCTAAAGCCCGCCCCTTAACCAAACGTTATAGGTATGAACTCGCCATGAGCAGGGAAGTCATCGCAATACGTGAGCTTGAGTATGCGGCAAAGGGAAAAGAAGCCAGATGCCGACTCACGGTCAAAGTGTTTAAGCCTTATTTATTGCAGCAAGGCAACGTCTCATTCAATTTTTCGCCAGGAACATCAGGCTGTGAACTTGAATTTGAGGGTTTAGACACCAAGCGATTTGACACTGTTTTTACGGAGCAGACATGCTGCAAGCACTTCAATTTGCGGCGGACGTTGAGCCAATACTTAAGCGTATTAGCCAAGACTACGATCTCTATTTTGAAACAGGTGAACCCTACTTTGAGTAGTCCGCGTAGGTCCACACCTATAACAACTGGTTCAAATCGTTCGCTTCGCTCACTGGGACGGGCTAAAGCCCGCCCCTTAACCAAACGTTGAG